>NZ_JBYSYH010000010.1:0-1270 GCF_058783025.1 Caulobacter sp. FW305-C-30-S16
ATGGCCAAGGAAAAGTTCGAACGTAACAAGCCGCACTGCAACATCGGCACGATTGGTCACGTTGACCACGGCAAGACGACGCTGACGGCGGCGATCACGATGACGCTGGCGAAGGCCGGCGGCGCGAAGGCGATGGCCTATGCGGATATCGACGCTGCGCCGGAAGAGAAGGCCCGCGGCATCACGATCAACACGGCGCACGTGGAATACGAGACGGCGAACCGTCACTACGCGCACGTCGACTGCCCCGGCCACGCGGACTACGTGAAGAACATGATCACGGGCGCGGCGCAGATGGACGGCGCGATCCTGGTGGTTTCGGCCGCTGACGGCCCGATGCCGCAGACGCGCGAGCACATCCTGCTGGCCCGTCAGGTCGGCGTTCCGGCGCTGGTGGTTTACCTGAACAAGGTGGACCTGGTGGACGACGCCGAGCTGCTCGAGCTGGTCGAGATGGAAGTGCGCGAGCTGCTTTCGTCCTACCAGTTCCCGGGCGACGACATTCCGATCACCTCGGGCTCGGCGAAGGCCGCGACCGACGGCGTGAACCCGGAGATCGGCGAGAAGTCGATCCTGGCGCTGATGGAAACGGTCGACGCCTACATCCCGCAGCCGGAGCGTCCGGTGGACCTGCCGTTCCTGATGCCGGTGGAAGACGTGTTCTCGATCTCGGGCCGCGGCACGGTTGTGACCGGTCGTATCGAGAAGGGCATCGTGAAGGTCGGTGAGGAAGTCGAGATCGTCGGCATCCGTCCGGTTCAGAAGACGGTCTGCACGGGCGTGGAAATGTTCCGCAAGCTGCTGGACCAGGGCCAGGCGGGCGACAACGTGGGCGTGCTGCTTCGCGGCACCAAGCGTGAAGACGTCGAGCGCGGCCAGGTTCTCTGCAAGCCGGGCAGCATCACGCCGCACACCAAGTTCACGGCGGAAGCCTACATCCTGACCAAGGAAGAGGGTGGCCGTCACACGCCGTTCTTCACCAACTACCGCCCGCAATTCTACTTCCGCACGACGGACGTGACCGGGATCATCAAGCTGCGCGAAGGCGTGGAAATGATCATGCCGGGCGACAACGCCGAGCTGGACGTCGAGCTGATCACCCCGATCGCCATGGACGCGGGCCTGCGCTTCGCCATCCGTGAAGGCGGCCGCACCGTCGGCGCCGGCGTCGTCGCCAAGATCGTCGAGTAGGTTTTACTCGCCGGCCTCAGCGCACGCTGAACCACAAGATCGAGCCCCCCGGTGGAAACGCCGGGGGGCTTTTTCTATG
>NZ_JBYSYH010000011.1:0-845 GCF_058783025.1 Caulobacter sp. FW305-C-30-S16
GCGGCGAAGCTGAGGTCGAGGATCTGGTCCTTGTCCGGCGTCAGCCCGAACCCGGGACCGCTGCGGCGGATGTCGGCCGCCGTGAACACGAAGGCGTCCGCGCCGGTCCCGCCGGTCAGACGGTCCTGGCCCGCGCCGCCGGCGAGGCTGTCGTTGTCCGCGCCGCCGTTCAGCGCGTCGTTGCCGGCCTCGCCCAGCAGGCTGTCGTTGCCGGCCAGGCCATTCAGGATGTCCGCGCCGTCGCCGCCGCTGAGGGAGTTGGCCCCGCTGTTGCCCGTCAGGGCGTTGGCGAGGGCGTTGCCGGTCCCGTTGATGTTGGCAGACCCGGTCAGAGTCAGGTGCTCGACGTTGGCCGCCAGCCGGTGGCTGATCGAGGCCTGGACCGTGTCGGTTCCTTCACCCACCGCTTCGGTCACCAGGTCACCGAACACGTCGACGATGTAGAGATCATTGCCCGCCCCGCCCGTCATGCGGTCAGCGTCGGCGCCGCCGTCGAGCGTGTCGTGCCCGGCGCCGCCGAGCAGGATGTCGGTCCCGGCCCCGCCATTCAGGGTGTCGTTCTGCGTCCCGCCATCGAGGATGTCGTTGTCGTCGCCGCCGTTGAGGATGTCATTGCCGCCGCCGCCGTTCAGCGCATCGCCGCCGGCCATGCCGTTCAGCGTGTTGGCGCTGCTGTTGCCGGTGATGATGTTGCCGAGCGCGTTGCCTGTGCCGCCGATCGTCCCGCCGTTGCCCAGGGTCAGGTTCTCGACACCGTCGCCGAGCGTCCAGCCGACCCGGCTGATGACCAGATCGACGCCGTCGCCGCCGGTTTCGTCCACGACATCGCCGGCGTCATCGACCAC
>NZ_JBYSYH010000012.1:0-516 GCF_058783025.1 Caulobacter sp. FW305-C-30-S16
TCGAGCCGGGCGATGGTCTGGAACTCGGCGCGGAGGCGGGTCGCTTCCTGGTTCGAGATCGAGCCATTGCGGACGCCTGCGTCGATGCGCGCGTCAAGCTGGGCCTGGCGCTGGTTGATGTTGGTCCAGCCGCCGTCCTGGTCACGGCTGTCAGACTGGATGCGGGCGCTGAGGGCATCGAAGCGACGGTCCAGGTCGGCGCGTTCGGCGTTGGTCAGACCGCCCCGACGGTAGTCGGCCTCGAGCCGGGCGATGGTCTGGAACTCGGCGCGGAGGCGGGTCGCTTCCTGGTTCGAGATCGAGCCGTTACGGACGCCCGCGTCGATGCGCGCGTCAAGCTGGGCCTGGCGCTGGTTGATGTTGGTCCAGCCGCCGTCCTGGTCGCGGCTGTCAGACTGGATGCGGGCGCTGAGGGCATCGAAGCGACGGTCCAGATCAGCGCGTTCGGCGTTGGTCAGACCGCCCCGACGGTAGTCGGCCTCGAGCCGGGCGATGGTCTGGAACTCGGCGCGGAGG
>NZ_JBYSYH010000001.1:0-218889 GCF_058783025.1 Caulobacter sp. FW305-C-30-S16
CCCGACCTTCTCGACTAACGCCCCCGGCACCCTGAGCCGAAGATAGAACACCCTTCCCCGGACGATCAGGCCACAGGGTTGCCGCCGGGATCGTGGTCCTGATGGTCGGGAAGAAGGTGGCCGGGACCGCCTCGACGGTTGGAGGAGCCGTTGAGACGGTTCGGGACCGTTGTGACGCACGGCTGTGCTACAGCCGGGATCGTCGGGAAGCCCTATGGGATAACGGTTTGGGGACGCTCTGGAGGCGGGCGTGTGACACACCGTTGTGTCACAAGATCGGCCTCTGACCCGGCGTTTTCCTTGTCCCGTAAGGGGTTGCGGAAAAATGGTGGACACGACTGGGATTGAACCAGTGACCCCCTCGATGTCAACGAGGTGCTCTCCCGCTGAGCTACGCGTCCTTACCGGGGAGGCCGGGGATATAGCGATGCTTTTCGCGGCGCGCAACCGTCAGCGCGCGTTCGTGAAAAGCCTTAGGCCGCCGCCATCATCCGTTCGACCTCGGTGACGATGTCGCGCAGGTGGACGGGCTTGCTGAGCACCTTGGCGCCGGCCGGGGCGCGCTCGCCGGCGGTCAGGGCCACGGCGGCGAAACCGGTGATGAACATGATGCGCAGGCCGGGGTGCCGGGCGGCGGCGTGACGGGCGACCTCGATGCCGTCCATGCCGGGCATGACGATGTCGGTCAGCAGCAGGTCCCAGTCCTGGTCGAGAACGGCCGCGGCCTCCTCGCCATCGGCGCAGGCCGTCACGTCGTAACCGGCGCGCTCGAGCGCCCGCGTCAGGAAGTTGCGCAGGGAATCGTCGTCTTCGGCCAGGAGAATGCGCGGCATGGTCGGAAAACGGCCCCTCTGGACGGCGGAAACAGTAAGCGACAGTAACCTGTGAGGCGTAAAGGGGCGATGAACCTCGCGCGAGGCGGGAAGTGATCCTCCGTCCGCCCGGGTGAAAGCCTTTGACCCGGCGCGGGCGTCCCCCGATCATGCAGACGATGGATGCGCGGGCGGTCTTTTCAGCGGCGGACGACGAGACCGGGAACAGGCCCGCCTTTCAGGTCGTGGCCGCCGATCCGCCGCCGACGCCGCTGGTGTTCGCCTCGCCCCACTCCGGCCGACACTATCCGGCTGTCATGCTGGAGGCCGCCGCGGTCGACGCCGAGGCGTTGCGCCGGTCTGAAGACGCCTTCGTCGATGAGTTGATCGCCCCGGCCGCGACCGCCGGCGCCGCGGTGATCACCGCCCGCTTCGGCCGGGCCTGGATGGATCTGAACCGCGAGCCCTGGGAACTGGACCCGGCGATGTTCAGCGACGCCCTGCCCGACTTCGCCCAAGGGCGCACGGCGCGGGTCGCCGCCGGGCTCGGCGCGATCGCCCGCCTGGCCGCCGAGGGTCGCGAGATCTACGCCCGCAAGCTGACCTTCGCCGAGGCGAAGGCGCGGGTGGAGTCCACCCACCTGCCCTATCACGACGCGCTCGACCGCCTGCTCGCGCGGGCCCGGGGCGCGCACGGCATGGCGGTGCTGATCGACTGGCATTCGATGCCCGAGGCGGCCGCCCGCACAGCCGTCACGCCGCGCCACGGCAAGGGTTGCGACATCGTGCTGGGCGACCGGTTCGGGGCCGCCTGCACCCGCAAGCTGACCGACCTGGTAGAGCGGGAGCTCGAGGCCATGGGCTATCGCGTCGCCCGCAACGCCCCCTACGCCGGCGGCTACACCACCGAACACTACGGCCGGCCAGCCAGCCGCACCCACGCCCTGCAGATCGAGATCAGTCGCGCGCTGTATCTGGACGAGAAGACCCTGGAGCCGACTGCGGGCCTGGCGAAGCTGACGGCCGATGTGGGACGGCTGACAGCCGTGCTGGCGGACAGCTGGCCGAAGCTGCGCCCGGCCTGAGCCTTCCAGGGCGCAGGCCAAAAAAAAGCGGCGACCGAAGTCGCCGCAGTTCATTAGGGAGGAAACGCCCAGGAAGGGCAGAGGGGCCGGAGCCGCCTCACACCTCCAAATTAGTGTGCGGCGCACAAAAGACAAGGACAAAACGTGCGCCGAACCCGAGTTTCTTTGCGGCAGGCTTTCAGAAATCCTTGTTCCCTTGGGGCATTCTTGTCATTCAGGCGTCATTGTGCGATGCACAATATCCAAGCGCCCGGCGCCTCAATTCATTGTTTGGTGAATAGAAACAGCCGTTTGACGGCGCCCCGTTCCGCGTCACTCCCCCGGGGTGGCTAAACCCGGCAGGCTCGCGTACAAGCGCGCGCCTCTCGCTCCCGCCCGTCCGTTCCGCAAAAAAGTCGTCTCATGTCCCTGCGAAATATCGCCATCATCGCCCACGTCGACCATGGCAAGACCACCCTGGTCGACCAGCTGCTCGCCCAGTCCGGCGTCTTCCGAGCCAACGAGGCGCAGACCGAGCGCGCCATGGACTCCAACGACCAGGAGCGCGAACGCGGGATCACCATCCTGGCCAAGTGCACCAGCGTGCTCTGGCACGGCGAGGCGGGCGACACCCGCATCAACATCATCGACACCCCGGGCCACGCCGACTTCGGCGGCGAGGTGGAGCGGATCCTCGGCATGGTGGACGGCTGCGTCCTGCTGGTGGACGCCGAAGAGGGCGTCATGCCCCAGACCAAGTTCGTGCTCGGCAAGGCGCTGAAGATGGGCCTCAAACCGATCGTCTGCCTCAACAAGGTCGACCGGCCGCACGCCGATCCCGACCGCGTCCTGAACGACGCCTTCGACCTGTTCGCCATCATGGGCGCCACGGACGAGCAGCTCGACTTCCCGCACATCTACGCCAGCGGCAAGCAGGGCTGGGCGACGATGGACATGGACAAGCCCAACGACAACCTGGGCCCGCTGTTCGACCTGATCGTCAAGCACGTCCCGAGCCCCAAGGCCGAGGTCCGCAAGGAAGAGCCGTTCCAGATGCTCGCGGTGCTGATCGAAAGCGACCCCTTCCTGGGCCGCCTGCTGACCGGCCGCATCGAGGCCGGCAAGGCCGTCCCCGGCATGTCGATCAAGGCCCTGTCGCGCGACGGCAAGGAAATCGAGCGCGGCCGCATCACCAAGGTGCTGGCCTTCCGCGGCCTGAAGCGCCAGCCGATCGACGAGCCGGCCGAAGCGGGCGACATCATCGCCATCGCCGGCCTGAGCAAGGCCACCGTGGCCGACACCCTCTGCGCGATGGAGCTGACCGAGGCCCTGCCCGCCCAGCCGATCGATCCGCCGACCATCTCCATGACCGTCTCGGTCAACGACAGCCCCCTCGCCGGCCGTGAAGGCGACAAGGTGCAGAGCCGCGTGATCCGCGACCGCCTGCTGAAGGAAGCCGAGAGCAACGTCGCCATCAAGGTCAGCGAGACCGCCGAGCGCGACGCCTATGAAGTCGCCGGCCGCGGCGAACTGCAGCTGGGCGTGCTGATCGAAAGCATGCGCCGCGAAGGCTTCGAGGTCTCCATCAGCCGTCCGCGCGTGGTCTTCCAGACCGACCCGGAGACCGGCGAGCGCCTCGAGCCGATGGAAGACATCCAGATCGACGTCGATGACGAGTTCAGCGGCATCGTCATCGAGAAGCTCAGCGCCCGGAAGGCCGAGCTGAAGGACATGGGCCCCTCTGGCGGCGGCAAGACCCGCATCCAGCTGCTGGCCCCCTCGCGCTCGCTGATCGGCTACCAGGGCGAGTTCCTGACCGACACCCGCGGCTCGGGCGTGCTGAACCGCGTGTTCAGCCACTACGAGCCCTACAAGGGTCCGATCGACCAGCAGCGCAAGGGCGTGCTGATCTCCAACTCCGACGGCGAAACGGCGGCCTACGCCCTGTGGAACCTCGAGGATCGCGGCACGATGTTCGTCGGCGGCGGCGAGAAGACCTATGAAGGCATGATCATCGGCGAGAACGCCCGCACGGACGACCTCGACGTCAACCCGATGAAGGCCAAGCAGCTGACCAACGTCCGCGCCAGCGGCAAGGACGAAGCCATTCGACTGACGCCTCCCCGTCGTCCGACCCTGGAACAGGCCATCGCCTACATCCAGGAAGACGAGCTGGTCGAAGTCACCCCGAAGAACATCCGTCTGCGGAAGAAGGTCCTGAACCCGAGCTTCCGGAAGCGGCGCGTGAAGGACGAGTAGCGCTCAGCGGGGCAGGCGCCTGCGGTGTCTGTCCCTGATGGTGCAGTGGCCAAGGGGCCGGCGATTGACGGCGGGACGCTGAAAGGCGGCCCGCCTTTTTTGCGTTAGGGGCGGGCGTTTGGCTCCTAGCCGACTTCGAGAAAGTCCGTCTTGCGGCGGCGCGCCGAGGCGAGCCTCACAAGGCCGACGCCACTGACGCGAAACCTCCAATGGACACACGCATGGGGCGTCTGTTAGCAATGCGATCGGCCTACAGGCAGACTTGTTGTCGCGCTATCGCGGCATATGAAACAACGTCAGGGCACCAGCCTCATGACGCTATGGGCACCATGCGAATGGACGCTGATTATGCATAGGAGTGCCTGTAGGCCGCACTCTCGAGGACGCCATTGTCTACACTTATGAATCTGCAGTTGGCTGTAACATTCCATGACGCCGCCGCCATACTCAAGACCCCGCCAAGCACGCTTGCTTACACGCTCTACAAGCTGCCGACGGCCGCGAAATATCACCAGTTTGATATTCCAAAGAAAGACGGCGGAGTTCGTACGATCCTAGCTCCCATGGGAAAAATTAGAGAGTACCAACGTCAACTCTCAGACATTCTATACGAATGCCAAGCTGAAATTCTTGAGCGCACTCCACGTCGCACACTGTCGCACGGCTTTCGAAAATCGTATTCAATCATCACGAACGCCTCGCGACACAAAAATAGGCGCTATGTTCTAAATCTCGACCTCGCGGACTTTTTTCCGACGTTCAACTTCGGGCGGGTTCGCGGATTTTTCCTGAAGGATAGAGACTTCCAACTCCAAGAGGCGGTGGCGACTGTCTTCGCGCAAATTGCTTGTGCTGATGGCAAGCTTCCTCAAGGAAGTCCCTGCTCGCCCATCATTGCGGATATGGTGGCCCATATTCTCGACGCGCGCCTAGCTGGCTTCGCCAAGCGTCACCAAGTCACCTACTCTCGCTATGCCGATGACCTGACATTCTCGACAAACAAACGTGATTTTCCCGAGGCCTTAGCGACCGGCGGCGCCGCGCCTTCGGAACCTTGGGAACTGGCGCAGCCGCTAATTCGTGAGATCGAGCGCGCAGGGTTCGAGATCAATCCGACAAAGACCCGGATGCAACTTCGCGCTAGCCGGCAAGTGGTAACGGGCCTGACGGTGAACGAGAAGGTCAATATCTCCCAGGACTACTGGCGTGGCGCGCGCTCAATGTGCCAAGCCGCCTTCATGAAGGGGGCCTACTACCGCCCCATGACGACCGAGGCCGCCAAACTGAAGGGGCCAGAGATCACCACGACGCTAGCCCCTCTGCGCGGCATCATGAGCCACATCTACCACGTCAAAAAGGAGAGCAAACAACGCCCCAACTTGAGCCGCAAAGACTTAGTGTTCGGACACAAGTTGCACGAGGATTTTTGGTTCTATGACTATTTCGTCGCTCCTGACCGTCCGATCATCGTCACGGAAGGCCCAACGGACTCGATCTACCTCCGGAACGCCATTCAACGGCTGGCCGCCTTCCACCCTGCACTGGGCAGCAAAAAACCAGAGGGGTTCGGATATGCCGTTAGCTTCTTCAGTTATGAGAATACCGCTCACAAAATTCTCAAGATGACAGGTGGCATCGGTCACCTGACCGCCTTTGTGTCATCATATCGGGGGCGACTAAGTCGGTATGGTCACCAGCCGAAAGCCTTCCCCGTGATCTTGGTGATCGACAACGATTCCGGACTGACAGGTGATTTTGCAAAGGCAGTGCTTGGCAAGTACGGCGTAACCATCTCCACCACAACAAAGGACCCGTTCTACCACCTCACCGACAACCTCTACGTCGTAAAGACGTCGGAACTCGGAACAAACGGATTATCATGCATCGAGGATCTATTCGACGCGAAGACGAAGGCCTTGAAACTCGACGGGAAGACCTTTCATACCGAGAAAAAAGGCTTCGACGGCACCAAACATATCGGGAAAGCCCCATTTGCAAAAAAGGTTATCACCCCAAATGCAGGCAGCATTGATTGGGCAGGATTCGCCCAACTCCTGTCCCGAATAGAGGCCGTATTAACGGCATATACTCCGCCGACCACACCGCATGTGCCAGCGCCTCCCAAGAAGAAGAAATAGGTGGCGGAAGGGCAAATACAAACAGCACCAACTCGCGTCATGCGCAATTAGCGCCTGGACGCTCGCCTTCGCAGGCTAGAGCCGCGTTGTGCTGTGGGACTGCCCCCGCCACCCCTTTCATCTCTTGCCGAGACGATCGCCGGGCGAGCCGGGAGGGAAGAGGCCCGTCAGCACCGACGAGGTGCCGCCAATGGCAATATTCGGAATGTCTGACGAACCTTCTCGTCAGATACACCGCAGTCATCCGGCCCGAGGGAGGCCTTCGACGATGCTAGTAATCCCCACTAGCGGCTCAACGCCAGCAATGATCGGCGTTTGGCCATAGAGAGCCGCATACTTGTTACTGAACCAGTTGTGGTAGCCAGCTACCCACTCGTATTTGCTGCGAATGCGAGGACTTTCGGCGAACTGTTCTAGTTTAGACTCGATGGCGACCTTATGCCTTGTGAGCTCCGCCGCGCCGACTACGCCGTACTCGGGCTCAAGGATGAGGCCCTCAAGATAATCTACGAACCACTCTCCATCAGAGCCGCATTTGAGGTCGGAGTTAAGAGGAGCGTATTCGTTGTTACCGTAGTACCCAAGATGCTCGATCGCGAGCCGTCGGCAGCTGGGAGCCACTATAATTCGAGGATCCACGGCTCGTTGGCTTTCACACTCATGGGCTTCTATTAATGGGATGCCGAAGACCGCTAGGTCGTCCATGTAGACGTCGCCAATAGCGATAGCTCCACGAACGAAGTAACCACTGATCGCCATTTCCAATTGGTAGGCGCCGATCCTCCGCAACATCTCGCCGAGCTCGATCTCGCCGTCTTCGCGCAGATAGATCGGAAATCCTATACAGATGTTGTCGGTGAAGGCGGACACTGCCGCATCGTTCACGCCACGCATAGGTCTCACCCATTCTTGTCGATCGGGTGCATTGAGGATTCGCGATCCCCGCGTTAGGGCCGCGTGATAATCCCGAAACTGAGCGACCAGAGCGGCATCCGGCACTGCACGCGAGAATTCAGAATAACCGAGAGCATCAAGAAAGCAGAATACGGACGGGTGCAGGGTCGGTTCACCGCCATCGACAAGATAAGGGTTCGCCATAGCTTTTGTTTGCTCCCTGTTGCCAGAAGGTCTGCCCGTTCGCCTGTCGCATAGTTCGTTGCAAGAGCAGCGACGTGCAGACCATCGCCCCTCGGCCGCCAAGTGAAAAGCCACCCCCTTCATCTCTTGCCGAGACGATCGCCGGGCGATCCGGGTTGCTCAAGGACCGCGCTTCGCGCGGCCGCGCGGCGGCGGGCCGGAGGCCCGTCCTTGACCAACCCGGCTCGTCCGGCAGGCTGGCCTGCATGAGATCGAAGGGCCTCTCCCTTCCCCCTCGATGGGGGAAGGGCCGGGGATGGGGGTGCTCCGGCGGCGCCGATTTGCCTCCGGACCTCGTGGCGGCCGCCATCCTGGACCGCGCCTCTTCCGGCACAGAGCGTCACCCCCATCCCAACCCTTTTCCCATCGAGGGGGAAGGGCTCTCAGCGTTAGACTCCCGATACCCATACTCCGGGGACAAACCGGGACATTCCGGCCCCTCGCGAGACATCTGCGGCCGCCGCCGCGCGATTTGATCCCCGGTGTCCCGGGCGGGGTTAACTACACGGATGAGACCGCTCGCCGCGCCCCGCAAGCCCTGCTCCGCAAGGGATCGCCTCCGGCCCCCGCCCCGCCGGGCGGCGGCTGCGGCCGAGCTGCGGGCGGCGATAACCCCCGCATCGGGCGCCACGGCGAAAAACGTGGTGGCCTCCGCGATACAGGTGGGACGCCCGCATTCCCCCGCCGGGGTGGCTTTTCCACAGGTTTGGCTGTATGAGCCGCGCCTCACATCTTCCGAAACGCTGATACACGCCCTCGCCAACGCGAGCCGACCGGGCGCCCACTGCGTTTTCGCCCCGTCAGGAACGACCCGAATGCCCTTCCCCTCCGTGAACGCGGCGATTGACCGCGCCCTTGTCGACCAGGGCTACCTGGAACCGACCCCCGTCCAGCTGGCCGTGCTGGAGGCCGACGCCGAAGGGCGCGACCTGCTGGTGTCGGCCCAGACCGGCTCGGGCAAGACCGTCGCCTTCGGCATGGCCATGGCGCCGACGCTGCTGGGCGAGGCCGACCGCTTCGGCGAGTACGGCGCGCCGGTGGCCCTGATCATCGCCCCGACCCGCGAACTGGCCCTGCAGGTCAGCCGCGAGCTGACCTGGCTCTACGCCCGCACCGGCGCGGTGGTGGTGTCCTGCGTCGGCGGCATGGACGCGCGCAGCGAGCAGCGCACGCTGAACCGCGGCTGCCACATCGTGGTCGGCACGCCCGGCCGCCTGCGCGACCACCTTGAGCGCGGCCACCTCGACCTGTCGGCCCTGAAAGTCGCCGTGCTCGACGAGGCCGACGAGATGCTCGACCTGGGCTTCCGCGAGGACCTGGAGTTCATCCTCGAGGCCACGCCGGCCGAGCGCCGGACCCTGTTGTTCTCGGCGACCATCGCCAAGGACATCGCGACCTTGGCCAAGACCTTCCAGCGCGACGCGGTGCGCATCGACACCACCACCCGCAACGCGCCGCACGGCGACATCGAGTATCGCGCCATCCGCATCGCGCCGAACGAGATCGAGCATGCGGTGGTCAACGTTCTGCGCCACTTCGACGCCGGCGGGGCGCTGGTGTTCTGCGCCACGCGCGACGCGGTGCGTCACCTGCACTCCAGCCTGCGCGAGCGCGGCTTCGAGGTCGTCGGCCTGTCGGGCGAGATGGGTCAGCGGGAGCGTAACGACGCCCTGCAGTCCCTGCGCGACCGCCGCGCCCGCGTCTGCGTCGCCACCGACGTGGCCGCGCGCGGCCTCGACCTGCCGGACCTCGGCCTGGTGATCCACGCCGACCTGCCGGTGAACAAGGCCGCCCTGCTGCACCGCTCGGGCCGTACGGGCCGGGCCGGCAAGAAGGGCGTCTCCGTCCTGCTGGTGCCCTACACCCGTCGCCGCAAGGCGGAGATGCTGATCGGCAACGCCGGCGTCGAGGCCGTCTGGAGCGGTCCGCCCAGCGCCGAGGAGATCCGCGCCGGCGACACCGTCCGGATGCTGAACGACCCGACCCTGACCGAGGCGCCGTCGGAGGAGGACCTGACCCTCGCCCGCACCCTGATGGAAGGGAAGTCGGCCGAGGAGATCGCCACCGCCCTGGTGCGGATGTACCGCGCCCGTCTGCCGGAGCCGGAAGATCTGTACGACGCCGGCGACCGCAACGCCGGCCGTCCCGAGCGCGCCCCCCGCGAGTTCGACGACGGCGGCGAGCGTGGCGCCCGCGACCACGGCGAGTTCGCCGACGCGTCCTGGTTCCGCCTGTCGATCGGCCGCAGCAAGAACGCCGACCCCAAGTGGATCCTGCCGCTGATCTGCCGTCTCGGTCACGTGACCAAGAAGGACATCGGCCAGATCCGCATCTTCGACAACGAAACCAAGTTCCAGATCTCCGAGGAGATGAGCCCGCGCTTCGCCGAGGCGATCAAGGCGACGGCGGCCGAGGACATCAAGGTCACGCCCTCGACCATGCCGACCTCGAAGGATTTCGGTCCGAAGAAACGCGACTCCGCCCCGCGCGGCGATCGTCCGGAGCGGGCCGAGCGTCCCGCGCGTCCGGAGTGGAAGGACCGTCCCGAAAAGCCGGCGTTCGCCGAGCGTGCGCCGCGGCCGGACAAGCCCGCCTATGCCGAACGCGCGCCGCGCCCTGACAAGCCGGCCTACGCCGATCGTGCGCCCCGCGCCGACGCCCCCGTCCGTGAGTCCTCGCCCTATGTGAAGCCGCGTGTCGCCCGCGAGGACCGCCCGGCGCCGTCCGCCAGGCCCAAGCGCGAGTATGACCGTCCGCGCGACGCCGCCCCCGCGCCCTACCGGCCCGAGGCGACCTCCGACCGCCCCGCCTACAAGAAGCCGCGCGCCAGCGACAGCAAGGGTCCGCGCGAGTCGGTCCCCTACACTCCGGCCGGCGCGGTGACCGACAAGCCGCGGTTCAAGAAGAAGCGCCCCTTCGAGGGCGGCCCGCGCACCGACGGCTTCAAGTCGGCCGACGGCGCCCCGGCGTCCCGCGGCGCCTTCAAGCCCGGCGGCGACTTCAAGGGCGGCAAGGCCAAGCCCTTCAAGGCCGGCATAGAAAAGTCGTTCAAGGGCCCCAAGAAGCCGTTCAAGCCCAAGAACAAGGGCAACGACTGGAAGCCCTAGGTCAGGGCTGGAGCGTCACATACAGCTCCGACTCGATGACCCACTGGCCGGTGACCTTGCGCCAGACGGCGAGGTAGGTCCCGGTCAGGGCCGGCGCCCCGCGCCAGGTGGCGACCCAGCGCCCGGCCTCGGCGGCCCGGGCCTCGTCCTGGTCCAGCTCGACCGAGGCTGTGGTCCGCTCATAGGTCACGAAGTCCGGATCGGCGAACTGCGCCGCGAACGCCTCCAGCACCGCGGGCGCTCCCGACAGCACAGAGCCGTCTCCGGCGATCAGGGTGATCGACGGATGCAGGAACGGCCTGAGCCGCGCCGCGTCGTGGCCGGCGATCAGCCTGTTGGTCAGTTTGCGCCGCGCCCGGATGGCGTCGGCGGCGGCGGTCAGCGGCCCATCCGCTTGGCTTCGCGCTTGGCGCGGGCCTCGGCCTTGGCTTCGGCCTTGCGGGCCTTGCGCTCGTCACGCTTGAGCGCCAGCTGCGCGTCGGCGTCGTTGAGCAGGGCCAGCCGGCGCTCCTCGGCGGCGGCGGCTTCGGCCAGGCGCCTGGCCTCGGCCTTCGCTTCAGCCGCCTTGCGCGCCTCTTCCTTGGCCAGTTCGCGCGCGGCGCGGGCCGCCTCGCGCTCGGCGGCCAGCCGCTCTTCGCGGTGAACGAAGTTGGGATCAACGACGGCGGGCTTGGGCTTGAACTTGGCCAGCATGGCCTTCTTGGCGTCCGCCGCGGCCTGTTGGCGCTCGGCGAAGGTCGGTTGCTTCAGCAGGCTCATAACGTCTTTCAGCGATTTTTCACCGGCGCTTAAAAGCGAAGAATCGGCGGCGAGGCAAGCCCGGTTTCGCGCCTTCGCGACGCTGTGTGGTAGAACGACCGCACCCGAAACGGAGGTTCCCCATGACGCCCGCCCCGATCAAGCAATGGCACGCCTACATGGACACGCTGGACGCGGCGACGCTGAAGGACCTGCTGACCGAAGACGTGGTCTTTGAATCACCCGTGGTCCACACGCCGCAGGCCGGCCGGTCGATCACCATGAAGTACCTGCTGGGCGCGGCGGCGGTGCTCAACAACGACAGCTTCCACTACGAGAACGAGTGGTACTCGGACAACGGCGCGGTGCTCGAGTTCGTCACCGTGATCGACGGCATCAAGGTCAACGGCGTCGACATCATCCACTGGAACGACGCCGGCAAGATCGACCACTTCAAGGTCATGGTCCGCCCGCTGAAGGCGATCAACATGGTCCACGGGAAGATGGGCGAGATGCTTCAAAGCATGGCCGGCTAGAGCGTCAGGGCCATCCAGACGTCGCATCGCGCATAGGGCGTGTCCTGCCTGGGCAGGTCGACGAAGCCCATCGCGCGGTAGAGGCCCAGCGCCGGCGCCAGCGCGCTGTTGGTCTCGAGGTAGAGCCGGGGCGCGCCGACGGCGGCGGCCCGTTCGATACAGGCCTGCATCAGATCGCGGCCGAGACCCGTGCCGCGCGCGGCCTCGCTGACGGTCATCTTGATGACCTCGAAGCCGCCGTCCGCCATGGCCTTGAGCCCGACGCAGCCGATCGCCGCTCCGTCGTCGTCCTCGGCGATGAAGATGTGACCGCCGGGCGCGATGACCTTGCCCACGGGATCGCCCAGCACCTCGGCGTCCGCCGGCTCGATGGTGAAGTGCCGCGAGATCCAGGCCTCGTTGAGCGACTTCCAGGCCAGGGCGTGGCGGGTATCAAAATCGACGATGCGCATTCGCTCAGCATAGGGAATCCGCTCATCCCGGCGAAGGCCGGGACCCAGGCTTTTTTCTGACAGAGCGGCGTTGCGAGGTAAAACACCTGGGTCCCGGCCTTCGCCGGGATGAGCGGAGAGAAAATGGTTCATCCCGTCTACGCCGATCTGCCGACGACCATCTTCGAGGTGATGAGCGGGCTCGCCCGGGAGACCGGCGCGATCAATCTCGGCCAGGGCTTCCCCGACGAGCCGGGGCCTGAAGCCGTGCGGCGACGTGCGGCCGAAGAGGTGGCGAACGGCTACAACCAGTACCCGCCGATGCGCGGCCTGCCCGAACTGCGCAGGGCGGCGGCCGACCACTATGCGCGGTTCCAGGGCCTGGACCTGGACTGGCAGACAGAGGTCACCGTGACCTCCGGCGCGACCGAGGCCCTCGCGGCGGCTTTCCTCAGCCTGGTCTCGCCGGGCGACGAGGTGGTGCTGTTCCAGCCGCTGTACGACGCCTACACGCCCATGATCCGTCGCGCCGGCGGCGTCCCGGTGCTGGCCCGGCTGGAGCCGCCGCACTGGCGCATCACGCGCGAGATGCTCGACGCGGTCTTCACGCCGAAGACGCGAATGGTCGTGCTGAACAATCCGGTGAATCCGGCGGCGGTGATCTTCCCGGACGACGAACTGGCCCTGCTGGCGCAGTACTGCGTGGCCCACGACGCGATCGCGGTCAGCGACGAGGTCTGGGAGCAGATCACCTTCGACGGACGGGCGTTCCGCTCCCTGATGAGCTTCCCCGGGATGCGCGAGCGGACCGTGAAGATCGGCTCGGCGGGCAAGATGTTCGCCCTGACCGGCTGGAAGGTCGGCTTCCTCTGCGCGGCGCCGGCCCTGACCAGGGGGCTGGCCGGGGCGCACCAGTTCCTGACCTTCACCACCCCGCCGCCGTTGCAGGCCGCCGTGGCCTGGGGGCTGGACAACTGCGCTGACTGGTTTGCCGCGATGCCCGGCGTGCTGCAGGCGTCACGGGACCGGCTGACGGCGGGTCTGGCCCGGGAGGGCTTCAAGGTGCTCCCGGCGGCAGGGACCTATTTCCTCAACGTCGACTTGGCAGCGTCCGGGGTGGCGGAGGCCGATCACGCCTTCTGCCTGCGGGCGGTGAAGGACCACGGGGTCGCCGCGATCCCCGTATCGGCCTTCTACGAACAGGCCGCCCCGACCCACATCATCCGCCTGTGCTTCGCCAAGCGCGACGAGACGCTGGACGGGGGGGTGGAGCGGCTGGCGGCGGCGCGAATTGCGCTTCTGGATTGAATTTGCTATCACATGTGCAATTCAAGCGTGAGACGTGGCCATGGCCAACCTTCATGTCCGGAATCTGGACGACGACCTGGTCGACCGGTTGAGGGTTCGCGCTGCCGAGAATGGTCGCTCGGTTGAGGCGGAGCATCGGGAAATATTGAGGCAGGCGCTGACCGACGCCCGGGGACTGAGCTTCGAGGAAGCGTCAGCCCGCCTTCGGGCTGCCACGGCAGGCCGCAGGCACACACCGTCCGAGGTGCTCGTCCGTGAGGGCCGCGAAGATCGATGAGCCGGCTGGTCGTCGACTCCAGTGTGGCGATCAAGTGGTTCGTGGACGAGGACGAGTCCGAGGATGCTCTCAGACTCCGCGACCGACACCAGCTCGTAGCACCGGATCTACTGGTCGCTGAGTGCGTGAACGCTTTCTGGAAAAAGGCGCGCCGTGGTGAGCTGACCGCGGAGGAAGCCGTTCTTGCTTGTCAAAGCCTCGCCCGCACCGGCGTCGTTCTGCAGGACATGTCGGAACTTGCGGCGACGGCAGGGACATTGGCTATCGCCTTCGATCACCCTGCATATGACTGCTTCTTCCTGGCTCTCAGCGCCACGGAAGGCTTGCCATATGTTACGTCGGACCTCCGCTTCGTCCGAAAGCTGCGAGCGTCAAACTTCCTCGAGGCAGACGTCATGACCCTCGCCGAGGCGGCCGCCCTGCCCGCATAGTCATGCCGCCTCCCATTGATCCTCCGGGAGGCGCCAGTAGATGTTGTCTTCCCGGGCCAGCATCTTCCAGCCGATCATCTCGCGGCGCATGGTCGCCGCGTCGGGATGGCGGCGCTGGAGGATGGCGTTGACCTCCTTCTCGGGATAGCGGCGGCCCTCCTCGAAGCCGGACATCTGCCATTTCAGCAGCACCCAGCGCTTGCGGCGGCTGGCCGGCAGGGTCTTCAGCGTCCCGTCGGGCAGGAGGAAGTTGGCGATCACCTTCTCCTCCCAGGTCTGTTCCGGCTTCGCCAGCGCGGTCAGGTCCTTCTGGTCGAACAGGGCGCGGTTGAAGTCGTGCAGGCCCTCGGGCCGCAGGCGGTGCCAGTGCGTCACCCCCTCGACCCGAACATGCAGCAGATCGAGCGCCTTCAGGGCGGCCAGATGGTGGGAAACGGTCGGCTCCTTCAGGTCCAGCAGTTCGGCCAGTTCCTGAACGCTGCGCTCACGCTCGGCGACGAGGCCGATGATCCGCAGCCTGCTCTCGTTGGCCATCGCCTTGAAGAAGGCGAGCAGGGTGGCGATGTCGGCTTCGGGCACGGGGGGGGGCGGACTCCATCGATGTTCATCTAATTAGACAAATATCGATGAAGTTACAAGCCAACCCGTCTCCGGATGCTGATACGCCCTGAAGGCGGAACAACTTCCCTAGATCGTCGCGCCGCCGTCGACCACGATGGCCTGGCCGGTCATGAAGGTCCCGGCCGCCGAGGCCAGGAACACCGCTGCGCCGGCGATCTCGTCGGGCTCGCCGATGCGGCGCAGCGGCACGGTCGAGGTCGAGCGCTTGAGGGTCTCGGGGTTGTCCCACAGGGCCTTGGCGAAGTCGGTCTTGATCAGGCCGGGCGCGATGCAGTTCACGCGGATGCCATGCGGGCCGTACTCATAGGCCAGGTTACGGGCCAGCTGGAAGTCAGCCGCCTTGGATATGTTGTAGGCGCCGATGATCGGCGAACCGCGCAGACCGCCGATGGAGGAGACGATGATCACCGAGCCCTCCTTCCGCTCGATCATCTCCGGCACGACCATGTTGATGAGCCAGTGGTTGGAGACGATGTTGTTGTCGAGGATCTTGCGGAACTGGTCGTCGGCGATGCCGGCCATCGGGCCGTAGTAGGGGTTGGACGCAGCGTTGCAGACGACGATGTCGACCTTGCCGAAGGCCTTGCGGGTCTCGTCGACCAGCCGCTGCAGGTCTTCCTTGGAGGAGATGTTGGCCGGAACGGCGATGGCCGTGCCCTCGCCGTAGGTCGCGTTGATCTCGGCGGCAACCTCGTCGCAGGGACCGGCCTTGCGGGACGAGATGGTCACCTTGGCGCCGTGCTGGGCCATGCGCTCGGCGATCGCCTTGCCGATGCCGCGCGAGCTGCCGGTGATGACCGCGACCTTGCCGGTCAGATCGAAAAGCGTGCCCTCAGCGGCCATGACGTCTCTCCCTTAAACGCTTGTTTGAAGTTGGCCTGCAACGTGGCGGCAAGGCGACCCAGCGTCAAGCGCGGAGGGCGTCCCCCAGCGCCAGCAGGGGATCTCGCTGGACGTCGGGAATGCTCGCATCCGCCCGCGGACCGACGTTGATCAGCAGATTGCCGCCACCGCCCGTGACCTCACGGTAGAGCTCGAGCAGTTGCGGGCCGGTCATGTAGTCGTCGGTCGCCTCGGCGGCGTTGTAGCCGAACGCCAGGCCCAGCCCCCGGGTGGACTCCCACTTGCCCTTGCCGACCATATGGTCGCCGGTGGTGTATTCGACGGTCCGGAAGTCGCAGTGCGGCGGCGTCGAGGTGCTGCCGCCATGCACGCCGACCTCGGCGATCCGCGCCTTCACCATCGCGTTGAAGGACGCGCAGTTGGCCGGATCCCGCAGGCTCTCGAACAGCGGCGCCGAGGCCATCCAGCGATCGTTGATCACCCCGTCGGGCACGGTTGCATAGTAGTGGGCGAACAGTCCGGGCAGGTCCTCGACGTTCGGCCAGGCGATGTCGTTCCACAGCACCGAAGGGCGATACCGGTCGATCAGCTCCCGGGCCTGCGCCAGAGCGTAGGCGCTGTAGGTCGCGTCGGTCGGAACACAGGCGAACATCTCGCCCATGTTGCGGATCAGGCTGGGCCGGAACGTCCAGTCCAGGCCGCCGGAGTAGTACAGGCCGTAGCGCATGCCGCGGGCCCGGACCGCCTCGCCCAGTTCGCCGACGAAATCGCGCTTCGAATGCCAGCCGGGCCGGTTGGGATTGTCGATCCCGGTCGGCCAGAGACAGAAGCCGTCGTGGTGCTTGGTCACGAACACCACGTATTCAGCCCCGGCGGCCTTGAACAGGTCGGCCCAGGCGTCCGCGTCGAACGCCTCGGCGGCGGCTTCGAACGGCTCGCGGAAGGCCGCGTAGGGGGCGTCGCCCCAGCGTTCACGATGATAGGCGTGAGTCGGGCTCTCGGGGTCGCGCAGGGCGTTGTCGTACCACTCCGCGTAAGGCCCCATGACGAAGGCCCGGTCGTAGTCGCTGACGAACAGGTCGCTGATCGAGCGGCCGGCGGGGGCGAAGGCAGGGATCGCCGCCATGCCCCAGTGGATGAAGATCCCGAGCTGCGGCCGGGCGTACCAGTCAGGCACCGGTCGTCCCGCGAAGGCGCTGAAGTCGGCCATCTCTCTCCCCACGACAATTGAATCGGGGGGAGCGTCTCGCGGCATCCCCTAGGGAAGGCAACGCCTCAGCCGCACTTCGGCCAGCCGCCCATGTCCAGATGGAAGTGGTCGCGATGCTCGACATTGTAGTCGGGGCTGAGCGTCGTCAGGAAGATCCGGCAGCCGCCGTCGCGGACCCGGCGCAGGAAACGGCCCTTCGGGCCGGTGTCAGCCCAGTCGCGCGCGACCGAGATCACCGTGCCGTCGGCCAGCCGGAATCCGGCGACATCGATGGCGTTGGCAGAGGCGTGCTCGCTGATGGGGCCTTCGGCCTTTCCGTACTGCCGACGGCAGGCGTAGCTGCCGTAGTGGTCGATGGCGACCACCGCCTGGCCAAGCTCATCAAAGGCCGCCGGCTGGACCACCTGCCGCTCCCACAGGCCGAAGGCGAGCGCCTCCTTGCAGGTCATCGGCGCGTCGGCGGGCGACAGCGGGGCGAGGCCGGACTTCAGGCGGACGGCGTCACGCACGCCGCACGCGCCGCCGGTCTGCGGAACCTCGGCGAACTCGATGCCGCCCTGTCCGAGGATCGCGCGACAGGCCGCCGGATCATCGCCCGCGCGGGCGGCCTTGATCTTCGTCGAAGCGCCGACCGGATCGATCATCTTCAGCGTCTTCCACGGCAGGTGTTCGCGCGGAATGGCCCGGTCCGCCACCAGCGACATCAACCCGACCAGACCCCAGAGCAGCACAAAGCCGACCACCCGCGCCGCCAGGGTCTGGCGTCGGGCGTGCCTCTCGATCTGAGGCTTGCGGGGGTGCGGTACGCGGTAGGCGGCCATGGGCTCTATGGTGAAAGAGGTTCGCCGGTGCCTGGGTCAGGAAAATGGCGAGGCGCCCCATAGCACGGATCGGCGCCTGTCGAACGGGCCAGGTTGAGTACAAAGACGTAGGCAAACCTGCCTGATGTCTTGAAGGCAAGTGTTGCTCCGGCGGACGGCCTGCTCAAGGACCGCGTCGCGGCCGCGGAGCGGCGACCCCGAAAGGGTCGTCCTTGACCAGGACGACCGTCCGGATCGCATCATTCCATCAAGGCCAAAGGGCCGGTGTCATCGAGAGAGGGACACGCACTGGAGGGCATGTCCCTTGGCGCTCACCGCTTCAGCGAGTCCACCACGACGCTTCCCGCCGGCGGGTCGATGTCGGTGCGCGTGGTCTCGGTAAGCCGGGCCATGGTCATGTAGAAGCCGCAGGTCAGGATGATCTCGACGATCTCCTTGGGGCTGAAGTGCTTCTGCGCTTCAGCGAGCGTTTCCTCGCTCGATTTGACCTTCTCGATGACCTCGGCGGCGAAGGCCAGAAGCGCCTTTTCCTTCGCGTTGAAGCTGGCGTCGTCGAGCCGCCGGGCGGCCAGGGCGTCGATCTGGGCCTGGGTGCAGCCGCAGCGCAGACCGATCGGCACATGCTGGTTCCACTCGTACTCGCCGCCCTCGAGTTCGGCGACCAGCAGGATGACCAGTTCGCGCAGATCCGCGCCGAGGTCCTGTTTGCTCAGGATCGCGCCGCCGAACCGCAGAGCCGGCTCCATCATCGTGTCGGCGTTGGCCAACATGCGGAAGATGTTCAGCTTGGCCGCCAGCTTGTCCCAGTAGTCCTTCGCCTTGGGCGGCAGCTTGTCGATATCGGCGAAGGGGACGAGGGCCATGGCGGGGAGTCCTTTTGCTGCATTTTTTCCAGTTTCGCCCGTCCGCGCGATCGACGCCAGCGGCCTTGGCGGATGGTCGGGAAAGGTCCATCTACGCGGCGATGGCTGATCCTGCGCCCCCCTCTGAGCCCTCAGGCTGGCGCGAGCTGATGACCCCGGCGCTGGCGTCGCGGTTCGCATTCCTGTGCCTCGGCATCTGGCTGAACGCGGCGGATGCGCTGGTGACCGTCACCCTGACCCCGACCATCGCCGGCGAGATCGGCGGCTTCCAGTATTTCGGCTGGTCGGTGGCGGCCTTCCTGCTGGCTTCAATCATCGCGGGCGCGGCCTCGGGGCGGGTGTCGCTGATGATCGGCCTGCGCCCCGCGACGGCCCTCGCCGGCGCGGCCTACGCGGTCGGCTGCGCGGCCAGCGCGCTGGCGCCGGACTTTCTGGTTTTCGTTGTCGGGCGCCTGATCCAGGGCCTCGGCGCGGGGGCGATCGTTGCGCTCTGCTATGTGGCCATCAACGCGATGTTCCCCGAGCGGCTCTGGGTGCGGGTCTATGGCGCGATCGCCGGGGTCTGGGGCGTCGCCACCCTGCTCGGCCCCCTGATCGGCGGGGTGTTCGCCGAGATCGACGCCTGGCGCGGGGCGTTCTGGTTCTTCGGCGTTCAGGGGCTGGTGTTCGTGGCCGCCACCTTCGTGCTGGTCAGGAAGGCCGCGCCGCTGGCGCCGGTGACCTCCCGGACGCCGGTGGCGCAGCTGGCCGTGCTGACCCTGGGCGTGGTGCTCATCGCCGGCGCCGGGGTGGTCGGCTCGGCGCCGGCGGCGGCGCTCATGGGCGTCGGCGGTCTGGGCTGTCTGGCGCTGCTGCTGCGGATCGACGCCAGGGCGGGCGGGGTGCTGCTGCCCCTGTCGGCGGGCGACCTGACGCGCGCGGCGGGCGCCGGCTATGTGGCGATCTTCGCCCTGGAAGTCGCGACCATCGCCTTCACCGTCTACGGGCCCGCCTTCGTGCAGGTGCTGCACGGCGCCTCGCCGCTGGTCGCCGGCTATGTGATCACCGCCGTCGCCGCCGGCTGGACCGTTGTCGCGATGCTGGTCGCGGGCGTGCAGAACCGCGACGGCCTGATGATCCGGCTGGGCGCGACGCTGGTGCTGGTCGGAACGGCCTGGGCCGCCTGGGCGACGCCGCGCGGGTCGATCCTCGAGATCGTCCTGTCCATGCTGATGATGGGCTCGGGCTTCGGGGCCAGCTGGGCCTTTGTCGCCAAGCGGATCGTCGCCAGCCTGCCGGAAGGGGAGCAGCCGCTGGGATCATCGGCGGTCCCGACCGCCCAGCTGATCGGCGGCGCGTTCGGCGCGGCCGCCTCCAGCGCTGTCGCCAATGCGCTCGGTTTCCGGGACGGGATCGATCCGGCGGTCGGGGTCGCCAACGGCGTCTGGCTGTTCGCCGCCTTCCTGCCGATATCGATCGCCGGCTGGCTGGCGGCCTGGCGGCTGGGCGGGATGAAGCCGGCCTAGGGCGGCGGGCGGCGCGTCATCACCACGCGCAGGACCGCGCCGACCAGGGCCATCGCCAGCAGTACAGGGATCGCGCGCGGCGTCCGGCTGGCCCAGACGACGCCGGCCACGACAAGCGCCAGAAGCGACAGCAGCACGATCCAGCCGAGAAGGCTCAGCCTGTGGTTCGGCCGGCGCAGGCGGTCAAGGATCGACATGCAGGGAGGCTAGACCAGCCCCGGCGTGATGTCAGGACGCGGCGGCGATCAGGACGACGGCCATACCGAGCAGGAACGAGCCCGCGAACACCACGCCGGCCGCGCGGGCCAGGCCGTCGACACCGGAAAACAGGCTCAGCAGGCCGAACGCGGCGGGGGCGTCGGTGGGGTCTATCCTGAAGGTCGCGCTGTCAGACATGGTAAATTCCTTTCGGGGCGCCTCCCTAAAGCGCGTGAATGGCCTTGGCCACCCCCGAAACTCCCCGATTTGAGGTTCGGCCGTTCTCAGGCCTCGGCCAGCGCGGCCTGTTCGACGACCTTCACGACATCGGCCATGATCTGGGTGAGCTTGAAGTCCTTGGGCGTGTAGACCCGCCGCACACCCATCTGCTTGAGGATCAGGGCGTCATCCGGCGGGATGATGCCGCCCACCACGACGGGGATGTCCGACAGGCCCTCGACCCGCATCAGCCGCACGACCTCCTGGACCAGGTCGAGGTGTGAGCCCGACAGGATCGACAGCCCGACGACATGCGCCTTCGTCGCCTTCGCCCGGCGGACGATCTCCTCGGGCGTCGAGCGGATGCCGTCGTAGTGGACCTCCATCCCGACGGCGCGGGCGCGGGTGGCGATCTGTTCGGCGCCATTGGAATGGCCGTCGAGGCCGGGCTTGCCGATCAGGTAGGTCAGCGTGCGCCCAAGCACCTGGCTGACCCGCTCGACATCCCGCTTCACCGCCTCGATGTCCTCGGCGTCCTCGCCGGTCGCCACGACGACGGCGACGCCCGTTGGACCCCGGTACTCGCCGAACACCTCGCGCAGGGCGAAGGCCCATTCGCCGGTCGTCACACCGACCTTGGCGGCAACAATCGAGGGTTCCATGATATTCCGGCCATCCGTCGCCGCGGCCTTCAGATCCGCCAGCGCCGCTTCGACGGCGGCGTGATCGCGCGCCGCGCGCCAGGCCTTGAGCCGCTCGACGACCCCGGCTTCCAGCTTCGGGTCCACGGTCTCGATCGACGATTCGCCGGCCGAGAGGGGCGAGGGCTCGCTGTCGGTCCAGCGGTTGACCCCGACCACCGTCATGCCGCCGGTCTCGACCGCGCGCACGCGGGCGGCGTTGGAGCCGACCAGTTCTTCCTTCATGTAGCCGATGGCCGAAGCGGCCCCGCCGAGGGCGTCGATCTTCGCCAGCTCGGCCAGCGCGCCGGCCTTGAGCTCGGCGACCTTGGCCTCAACCACATGACTGCCGGCGAACAGGTCTTCGTACTCGAGCAGGTCGGTCTCATAGGCCAGCACCTGCTGCATGCGCAGGCTCCACTGCTGGTCCCAGGGCCGGGGCAGGCCGAGGGCCTCGTTCCACGCCGGCAGCTGCAGCGCGCGGCAGCGGGCGTCCTTGCTCAGCGTCACCGCGAGCGCTTCGAGCAGGATGCGGTAGGGATTGTTCTCCGGCTGCTGCTCGGTCAGGCCGAGGCTGTTGACCTGCACCCCGTAGCGGAAGCGGCGGGCCTTGGCGTCCTGGACGCCGTAGCGGTCCTTGAGGATTTCATCCCAGAGCACCGTGAACGTGCGCATCTTGCACAGCTCGGTGACGAACCGGACGCCGGCGTTCACGAAGAAGCTGATCCGCGAGCAGACGATCTCGAAGTCCTCGTCCGGGACCTGGCCGCCCGCCTTGACCGTATCGAGCACGGAAATGGCGGTCGCCAGCGCATAGGCCAGCTCCTGTTCCGGCGTCGCGCCGGCCTCCTGCAGGTGATAGCTGCAGACGTTCATCGGGTTCCACTTGGGCACCTCGCGGTAGCACCAGGCGATCATGTCGCCGATCAGCCGCAGGCTCGGCTCGGGCGGGAAGATGTAGGTCCCCCGGCTGAGATACTCCTTGATCAGATCATTCTGCGTCGTGCCCTGCAGCGCGGACCGCGGCGCGCCCTGCTCGTCGGCCAGGGCGACGTACATCGCCAGCAGCCAGGCGGCCGGGGCGTTTATCGTCATCGAGGTGTTCATCTTGTCGAGCGGGATGCCGTCGAACAGCGTGCGCATGTCGCCCAGATGGCCGATCGGCACCCCGACCTTGCCCACCTCGCCCCGCGCCAGGATGTGGTCGGCGTCGTAGCCGGTCTGCGTCGGCAGATCGAAGGCCACCGACAGGCCGGTCTGCCCGGCCAGCAGGTTACGCCGGTACAGGGCGTTGGACTTCTCCGCCGTCGAGTGGCCCGCATAGGTGCGGAAGATCCACGGAGCGTCGGGGGCGTGCTGGAAAGGCTTGTCGGTCATGGCGACGGATCATGGCGATCCGCCTGCTGCGGTGCAACATTTTTGCGCGAATGGCTGACGCGAACGTCAGCGGCGCAAGGATCGTGCGCTCTCCACGCGCTGGATTGGCCTAGCGTCGCTTGAACACCGCCGCCCGTTTCTCCAGGAACGAGGCCACCGCTTCCCGATGGTCCTCGCTGGCCGCCAGGTCCGCTAGAGCGCCATCCATCGCCAGCGCCTGCTCCGCCGCCGCCATCCCGGCGAATCGTTTGGCGGCCTCGACCGCCAGCGGCGCACGGGCGGCGATCTGCCCGGCGAGCTTCAATGCTTCATCCAGCAGGTCCGCCGCCGGCCAGACCGCCGTCACCAGCCCGACTCGAAACGCCGTCGCCGCGTCCACCGGCTGGCCCGTGAGCAGCATGGCCTTGGCCGGTCCGACACCGATGAGCCTCGGCAATCGGCCCACCGACGCCATCAGCCCGACATTGACGCCGGAGGCCGTGAAGGTCGCGCCCTCGGCCGCGATGCGGATGTCGCACGACAGGGCCAGATCCAGTCCGCCGCCCAGCGCCCCGCCGTTCACCGCCGCGATCACCGGCATGCGCAGCGCCTCGATCCGCGCCATCAGGGCGTTGAAGTCGCTGATCGGCGACAGATCCTCCGGCGTCCGGTTCGCCAGCTCGCGCAGGTCGTTGCCGGCGCAGAACAGCCTGCCGCGGCCGGTCAGCACGATGCAGCGCACGTCCGGATCGGCCTCGATCGCCTCCAGGCCCGCGACCATCAGCCGGCGCATTGCATCGCCGAGCGCATTGGTCGGCGGCAGGTCGAGTTCGATGAGCGCCACATGGGGCGACGGTCGGCTGAAATGGATGGTCATGGCGGCGTGGCCCTCCCCTCACGCAGACCTAGCACCGCCGATAGCCCCGAGACCATGTTGCGCCGCACAAGAATCCGCTTGCCAGTTTCAAACAGTTGTCACACGATCCTTCCCCTACGGGCGGCGAACGGCGGTGTCTCAGGGCACAGCTTTGCGTCGAAACCGGGGAAACAGACGGATCACGGGCCGGTTTTCGTCGGGCGGCCCGATGCTTCGCGAAACGCCGGACCACGCCCCGGCGCTACTGCACCGCAACAGAACGCGCCCCAAAGAACGCCAAACGGACCGCCAGATGACCACCGCCACGCTCGAGAAGACGCCCGTGAAGGACCTCTACGAAATCGGCGAGATTCCGCCGCCGTATCACGTGCCGAAAAACATGTACGCCTGGACTGTGCGCAAGGAGCGCCACGGGCGCCCGGCCACGGCCATGCAGGTCGAGGTCGTGCCCACCTGGGAGATCGGCGAGGACGAGGTTCTCGTGCTCGTGATGGCCGCGGGCGTGAACTACAACGGCGTGTGGGCCGCACTCGGCGAGCCGATCAGCCCGCTCGACGGCCACAAGCACCCCTACCATATCGCCGGATCCGACGCCTCGGGCATCGTCTGGGCGGTCGGCAGCAAGGTGAAGCGCTGGAAGGTCGGCGACGAGGTCGTCATCCACTGTAACCAGGACGACGGCGACGACGAGGAGTGCAACGGCGGCGACCCGATGTTCTCGGCCAGCCAGCGGATCTGGGGCTACGAGACTCCGGACGGCAGCTTCGCACAGTTCGCCCGGGTGCAGTCCCGCCAGCTGCTGCCGCGCCCCCGGCACCTGACCTGGGAAGAGAGCGCCTGCTACACCCTGACCCTCGCCACCGCCTACCGCAT
Source organism: Caulobacter sp. FW305-C-30-S16 (assembly GCF_058783025.1). Classification (NCBI taxonomy): domain Bacteria; kingdom Pseudomonadati; phylum Pseudomonadota; class Alphaproteobacteria; order Caulobacterales; family Caulobacteraceae; genus Caulobacter; species Caulobacter sp. FW305-C-30-S16. The sequence continues at coordinate 24,305 of NZ_JBYSYH010000001.1, forward strand.
GCTGTTCGGCCACAAGCCGCATGAGCTGAAGCCCGGCCAGAACGTGCTGGTCTGGGGCGCCTCGGGCGGTCTGGGCGTCTTCGCCGTGCAGTTGGCCGCCGTGGCCGGCGCCAACGCCATCGGCGTGGTCAGCTCGGACGACAAGATCGACTTCGTGCTCAGCCAGGGCGCCAAGGCCGTGCTGAACCGCAAGGAGTTCAACTGCTGGGGCCAGCTGCCGACCGTCAACGGCCCGGATTTCTCCGACTACATGAAGGAGACCCGCAAGTTCGGGAAGGCGATCTGGCAGATCACCGGCAACAAGGACGTCGACATGGTGTTTGAACACCCCGGCGAGTCCACCTTCCCGGTCTCGGTGTTCCTGGTGAAGCGCGGCGGCATGGTCGCCATCTGCGCCGGCACCAGCGGCTACAACCTGACCATGGACGCCCGCTTCCTGTGGATGCGCCAGAAGCGCGTCCAGGGCAGCCACTTCGCCAACCTGATGCAGGCGGCGGCGGCCAACCAGCTGGTGATCAACCGCCAGGTCGACCCCTGCCTGTCCGAAGTGTTCCGCTGGGAAGACATCCCCGCCGCGCACGAGAAGATGCTCGATAACCAGCACCTGCCCGGCAACATGGGCGTCCTCGTCTGCGCCCAGCGTCCGGGCCTGCGGACGTTCGAAGAGGTCCAGGAGATCTCGGCGGAAATGGGCTGCTAGGCTCCCACGTCCGATCGCATTCAGGCGGCGGCTCTCGCAAGGGAGCCGCCGCTTTGCGTTTGGAGGGGCGGCCTCAACGCGGCTCCTGAGGGGCAGCCTCTGTTCCGGCAGTCCCCACCACCTTCAGCGCCATCGCCGCGACCCCCGCCAGCAGCACGATCGGCACGGTCGACAGCACCACCTGCCCCGCGCTCGCGCCGCCGCCGAGCAGCTGCCCGGCCAGCACCGGCCCCAGCACCGAGCCGAACCGGCCTGCGGCGATGGCCGCGCCGACGCCCGTCCCACGCACCGACAGGGCGTAGTACTGCGGGCCGATGCCGTAGAGGCCGAACTGGGTCGCCATGATCAGGAAGCCGGCGCCGAACGCCAGGCCCGCCGTCGCCGGCATTCCAGCGCCCGGGGCCGCGAGCGCGAACAGCACCGCCACCAGCCCGGCCACCGCCGCCGCCAGCGGCCAGCGGGCGCCCAGCCGGTCGATGGTGACGCCGACCAGCACTCCACCGGCCGCGCCGCCGAGGTTGAACAGGGTCGAAATCCCCGCCGCCGCCTTGCCCTCCACCCCGCGCGCCACCAGCAGGCTGGGCAGCCAGTTCAGGAACAGGTGAAGCACCAGAGCGATGGCCGCATAGGACACCCACAGGGTCATCGTGGTCCCCAGCCGGCCCTTGCCGAACAGCGCCGCGACGCCCGCGCCCCGCGCGGGGGCCTCGGGCCGTGTCCCCGTCTCCGGCAACCAGACCCACAGGGCGATCACCAGCATCAGCGGCAGAGCGCCGCCGACGAGGAAGATCAGCCGCCAGTCGGCCGCCGCCAGATCCGTCCGCGCCAGCAGGCCGACCAGGGCGCCGCCCATCGGCAGTCCGGCGGTGATGCTCGAGACGACGAACGTCTTGCGCTTCGGGCTGGCCAGCTCCGAGGCCATGGCGATCAGCATCGGCATGGCGCCGCCCAGCCCCAGCCCCGTCAGGAACCGCACCGTCAGCAGCGGCGCGTAGCCGTGCGCCATCGCCGTACCCAGCGAGAACAGCCCGAACACCGTCACCGACGCCAGCAGCACCGGTTTGCGGCCCACACGGTCCGACAGGGTCCCGGCGAAGGCCGCGCCGAACATCAGCCCGAGCAGGCTGGCGCTGAAGGCCCAGCCGGCCTCCGGCTTCGACAGGCCGAGCGCCGGCATCATCTTCGGCGCCGCGACGCCCATAGAGGCGATATCGAAGCCCTCGATCATCGCCGCCAGCAGGCACAGGCCGATGGCGATCCGCGTCTGCCAGACCGAGGCCCCCGATTTGGTTGTCATGGCTCCCCCCAGAGCACACGGGCCGGAGCCCGGATCAGCCTCACGCGGCCGCGAATCGTTCCTGAAGCTGCCGCGCCAGCGTCGTCGGCGCGCCCTTGTTGGCCCCTGGCGGCGCATTGGCGGCGGTGATGATTCCGACGCCGCGCGACGGCGCGACGATGGCCACGACATGCCACAGCGTGTTGGACCCCTCATGCGCCAGCACCGCGCCGCGCGCCCAGGGCCGCTCCGGGGAGATGCCCCAGCCGATGGCGTAGCCACGCCCCTCGCCCGGAACCGGGGTGACCAGCCGCTCGACCGTCTCCGGCTTCAGCACCTCGCCGCCCTTCGTCAGGAACAGCCGGATGAACCGGGCGTAGTCGGTCATCGACATGTGGACACAGCCCGCCGGACCGAGCGCCGCGGGATTGTCGGAGCCCAGGCTTGCCGGATCGACCGGCGTCAGCACGACCGGCGCCTCGGCCGACGCCGAACGGGATGCCCGATGGCCCCACGGCTGGGCGCCCTTCGGCGGGCCGAAGCCGGCGCCGGTGATGCCGAGCGGCTTGAACAGCCGCGCCGCGATGGCGTCCTCCCAGGAGGCGTCGACAATCCGCTCGATCGCGGCGCCCGCCAGGATGTAGCCGACGTTGGAATAGAGCATGGGCCCGGGCGGCGCCGACGGCGGGACCACGAAGACGGCCTTCGCCAGGTCCATGCGTTGCTCGCGCATCGGCCGCGCATCGCTGTGCGCCCGCATCAGCCAGCCGCTGGCGAACACCGCCCGGTCGTCGATTCCGGCGCGATGGCCGAACAGCTGGTCGATGGTGGCGGTCTTCCAGGCCGCATCGACGGTCAGGTCCGGGAACAGTTCCGGCACGGTCAGGCCCCAGCGCGCCTGCCCCTGATCGACCAGCCGCCCGTAGAGCGCGCCGGTCATCGCCTTGGTGTTCGAGCCCAGGTGCCAGAGGTCGCTTGTCGTCACGGCGCCGGCGACACCCTGCCGCCGGACGCCGCCGGCGACCAGGGCGTCCAGCCCGGTCGCGGTCACCACCGCGCCGGTCAGCGCGGGAACGCCGGTGGCGGCGAGCAGCGCGTCCATGTCCGTCTGCGCCGGATTTCCGGCGGCCCGCGCCGTCCCGCCCATCAGGGTCGCACCGGCGCCCAGCGCCAGCAGCCGTCGTCTGTCGAGCATCATCGCGCGGTCCTCGAAGTGGCGCTCGCACCGTTGCAGCGCCGGAACGCCTCAAGCGCAAGTTAAGCTTCTGACAGGCCGCGCAAAGAGGTCAATTCGGCGGCGCAACCGGGGAATGTTGGCGGCCGCCGCCCTGGTCTTCTAAGGTCCCCCGACAAGATCGGGGAGGATCGCATGAAAACCTGGAAGAAGGTCGCGCTGGCGACTGTCGGCGGCGTGGCCTTGCTGGCCGCCGTGGTCACCTATCGCACCGTGACGTTCAAGCCTGCGACGCAGGTCGACCTGGCGGCCGTAAAGGTCGCGGACGCCACGCCGGTCGACCAGGCGCAGGCCGCGATCCACCTGTCCCAGGCGATCCAGATCCGCACGGTCAGCAACCAGAACAAGGCCGACAACGACTGGGCCGAGTGGGACCGGCTGCACGCCTGGCTGGCGACCACCTATCCCGCCGCACACAAGGCGATGACCCGCGAGATCCTGCCCAACAAGGCGCTGGTCTACACCTGGCAGGGGTCGAACCCGGCCCTGGCGCCGATCATCCTGATGGCCCACCAGGACGTCGTGCCGGTGACGGCCGGGACGGAGGGCGACTGGAAGCACGCCCCCTTCTCGGGCGAGATCGCCGAGGGCGCCGTCTGGGGCCGCGGCGCGATCGACGACAAGGGCACGCTGGTGATGATGTTCGAGGCCGCCGAAGCGATGGCGGCGAAGGGCTTCAAGCCGAAGCGGACGGTGATCTTCGTCAGCGGCCAGGACGAGGAGGCCGGCGGCTCGGGCGCCCGGGCGGCCAATGAGCTGCTCAAGGCGCGCGGCGTAAAGGCGCTGTTCGTGCTCGACGAGGGCATGGCGGTGGTCAAGGACTTCCCGATGGTCGGTCGCCCCGTGGCCGTCATCGGCGTCGGCGAGAAGGGCTATGCGACGCTGAAGATCGTCGCGCCCTCCACGGGCGGCCATTCGTCCGCGCCGCCGAAGGAGACCGGCGTCGAAACCCTGTCGAAGGCCGTTCTGGCGATCACCTCGCATCCCTTCCCGATGAAGTTCGAGGGCCCCGGCGCCGACATGATCCGCGCCATCGCCCCCTACGCCGGCGGCATCGTCAAGGTCGCCGCCGCCAACAGCTGGCTGTTCGGCCCGGTGCTGGTGAACAGCCTGTCCAAGAGCCCGGCCAGCGCCGCGACGCTGCACACGACCATCGCCCCGACGATGCTGAAGGGCAGCCCGAAGGAGAACGTCCTGCCGCAGGACGCCACGGCGTGGATCAACTACCGCATCGCGCCCGGCCAGACGGCGACGGACGTGATGAACCGGGCGAAGGCCGCGACGAAGGGGCTGGACGTCCAGCTGTCCTGGGCCGGCGGCATCGCCGCCGATCCCTCGCCGGTGTCGTCGACAACGTCGGAGGGCTGGACCCTGCTGGCCGTGCTGGCCTCCGACAAGGGCACCATCCCGGTCGCGCCCGGCCTCGTCACGGCGGGCACCGACAGCCGCTACATGACCGGCGTCTCGAGCGACATCTACCGCTTCTCGCCGATCCACGCCTCGATCAACGAGTTCGGCATGATCCACGGCACCAACGAGCATATGACGCTGGAGAACCTCACCCGGATGACGGACTTCTTCACCCGCCTGATCGCGACATCGGCGGGGTAGGGGTTGCGTGGTTCGACACGCCGGCTTCGCAGGCTGCTCACCATGACGAAGATCATTGCGGTGTCATCACGGCTCGTCATTCTGAGCAGCCCCGGACCCTGTCCGGGGCGTGTCGAAGGACGCCCTTCGCGCGCGCCGTGACTGCCGGTATGTAGAGACCCATGCCCGACGACGCATCCAAACCCGCCGGCAAGACCCGCGCCGCTCCGATGAAGTTCGGCGAGGGCTGGTTGCGCGACTGCTGGTACTACGCCTGCGAAGCCGGGGACCTGAAGCCGGGCAAACTGCAGCGGTTCGAACTGCTGGGCGAGCCGGTGCTGCTCGGCCGACGCCGCGACGGTGCGGTCTATGCGATCCGGGACATCTGTCCGCACCGCGCCGCGCCCCTGTCGGCCGGCAAGCTGGTGCCCGAAGCGGGCGGCGGCGAGAGCGTCGAGTGCCCCTATCACGGCTGGCGGTTCGGTACGGACGGGGTCTGCAAGGCTATCCCGTTCCTGCCCGACGAGCAGGAGATGGATATCTCCCGCATCAGGGTGAAGCGCTATCCGGCGGCCGAGAGCCAGGGGATGGTGTTCGTCTGGTTCGCGAGCGACGCCCGCGCCGGGCTGGGGATAGACGCCGAGCCCGACGCCCCGCCGCCGGTCTTCCCGGGCGCGCTGGGCCGACCGGCGATCGTCGACCACATGGATTTCGACACCCATATGGACCACGCCATCGTCGGGCTGATGGATCCGACGCACGCGCCCTATGTCCACGCCGCCTGGTGGGCGCGCTCCGCGCGTCGGATGAAGCCCAAGGCCAAGCTGTTCGAGCCCTCGCCGGAGGGCTTCGTCATGACCCGCCACGCTACGAGCAAGGCCAACCGGATCTACGCCATCCTGGGCGGGCAGCCGCAGACGGAGATAACCTTCCGCCTGCCCGGCTACCGCTGGGAACACATCCAGGTCGGCCGCTTCCAGCTGCTGGCCCTGACCTGTCTGACGCCGGTCAACGAAACGAAGACAAGGCTGACCCAGCTCATCTGGTCGGACCATCCGGCGATGATGCTCCGCTGGCTGATCAAGCCGTTCGCGCGGGCGTTCATCCACCAGGACGGCGACATGGTGAACCTGCAGAACATGGGCCTGAAGTACGACCCGTCGCTGTTGTGGATCGACGACGCCGACACCCAGGCCAAGTGGTACCAGCAGCTGAAGCGCGAGTGGGCCGCCAGCCGCGCCGAGGGCCGGCCCTTCGAGAACCCCGTAAAGCCCGTGACGCTGCGGTGGATCAGCTGAGCGTCGCGCTGGCCGCCAGTCTGGAGCTGATCGCCGACCGCTGCGGCGACCCCACGCCACTGGTTTATGAGCGGCTGTTTCGTCAGCAGCCGGAGATGCGCGACCTGTTCGTCAACGACCACGCGGGCGCGGCCCGGGGTCACATGCTGCAGATGGTGCTGGAAACCCTGACCAACATGGCCGAGGGCGCCGCCTGGCCGGCCAACATGATCCGCGCCGAGCGCGTCAACCACGACCAGATCGGCGTGCCGTTCGATGTCTTCGCCACCTTCTTCGGCGTCGTCCACGAGACCTTCCGCGACGCCGGCGGCGAGGCCTGGACCGCCGAGATGGAAGCCGCCTGGACCGGCGTGCTGGCCCGCGCGGCGGAGGCCTGAACCCCATGGCCCTCGCCCCCTGCTTGCGCCCCGGTGACAACCGGGCCGCCATGCCGTTACATCGCGCCATGCAAAGGCGCGTCTTCGCCATCGCCATCTTCAGCGCGTTCGCGCTTCCGGCCGGAGCCCAGGAACGGCCCCCGCCCGAGCGCCAGACGCTGCTCGACCTCGCCTATGCGATCGGCGAGAGCCACGCCCTGCGCCAGGTCTGTTCGGGCGACGACGATCAGTACTGGCGTGACCGCATGGTGCGGATGACCGACACGGAGGCCTCGGACGAGGCGTTCGACGGCCGTCTGAAGCAGCAGTTCAACGCCGGCTTCGCCACCCGCCAGACTGAATTCCCCACCTGCAGCCCGGCCAGCAAACGGGCGGAGCAGGCCGTGGCCCGCAAGGGACAGGCTCTGGCGACGCGGCTGAGCACCGTGACCCGCGTGGTGCGCGACATGGGCTCGGACGCCGCCGCCGGAGAATCGGATAGCGCCGGTCCGGATTCCGTGGCGGGAACCCCCGCGCCGCGCTAGATTCGCCTCCAGGTAGTTTTGGAGGGGACAGATGTCCTTCGGAATCTTCGTCGTCGTCCTGATCGTCCTGGCCGTCATCCTGGCGGTCAGCGTGATCAAGATCGTGCCGCAGGGCCGTGAGTTCACGGTGGAGCGGTTCGGCCGCTACACCCGCACGCTCAGCCCCGGGATGCACTTCCTGACGCCCTTCTTCGAGGCCATCGGCCGCCGGGTGAACATGATGGAGCAGGTCCTGGACGTGCCCACCCAGGAGGTCATCACCAAGGACAACGTCTCGGTGAAGGTCGACGGCATCGTGTTCATCCAGGTGATGGACGCCGCCGCCGCGGCCTATCGCGTCGACAACCTGACCTACGCCATCAGCCAGCTCTGCATGACCAACCTGCGGACCGTGGTCGGCTCGATGGAGCTGGACGAGGTGCTCAGCCAGCGCGACCAGATCAACACCCGCCTGCTCCACACCATCGACCAGGCGACCAGCCCCTGGGGCGTGAAGGCGACGCGGATCGAGATCAAGGACCTGACCCCTCCGCCCGACATCACCAACGCCATGGCCCGACAGATGAAGGCCGAGCGAGAACGCCGCGCGGTCATCACCGAGGCCGACGGCGAGAAGCAGGCCGCGATCGCACGCGCCGAGGGCGCCAAGCAGTCCGCCATCCTGCAGGCCGAGGGCCGCCGCGAAGCCGCCTTCCGCGACGCCGAGGCGCGCGAGCGTGAAGCCGAGGCCGAAGCCAAGGCCACCGCCTTCGTGTCGGAAGCCATCGCGCGCGGCGACATCAACGCGATCAACTACTTCGTGGCGCAGAAGTACGTCGAGGCCTTCGCCGGCCTGGCGACCAGCCCCAACTCGAAGATGATCATCGTCCCGGCCGACTTCTCCGGCATCACCGGCACGGTCGCGGGCATCGGCGAGCTGGTGAAATCCCTGGCCGACGGCAGCGGCCGCCCCTCCGGCGGCGGCGGCGCGACCGCGACGCCGCGCACCAAGGCCTAGGAGACCTACCGCCATGACCTGGTTGGCTGAGCTGTATCTCGCCCATCCGTTCTGGATCTGGATGGCGCTGGCCGCCGTGCTGCTGGCGGCGGAAGTGGCGACGACGACGGGCTGGCTGCTCTGGCCGGCCGCCTGCGCCGTGGTGGTCGCGGCGCTGACCTTCCTGCTCGGCGGCAATTTCGCCGTCGAGCTGGCGGTGTTCGCGGTGCTGACGATCGTCTCGACCCTGCTGGCGAGGCGCTATCTGCCCAAGAACCTGTCCGGCGACGGTCCCGACATCAACGACAACATCGCCCGGCTGGTCGGCCACCTCGGCATGGTGGTGGCGGCGTTCGAGAACGGTCAGGGCCGGGTGTTCATCGACGGCAAGGAATGGGCGGCCGTCACCGAGGACGGCTCCGCCCCGACGCTTGAGCAGAAGGTCGAGGTCATCTCGGCGGCCGGCGGGATCCTGAAGGTGAAGGCGGTCTGAATCCTCCCCATCGGGGGAGGTGGCTCGCCGTCAGGCGAGACGGAGGGGGTCCGCTCAGATTTGGGGTGACCCCCTCAGTCGGCTTCGCCGACAGCTCCCCCGATGGGGAGCATCACCTGTTCTCGTCCAGCCACATCCGCAGCGCCTGCAGGAACGGCAGGGCCGCCTTGAACTCGGCCTCGGTGAACGCGCCGCGCATCGCTTCCAGGTGAGGCCGCATCAGGCCGAGGCCTGTATTGAAGGCCTCGGCGCCGGCCTGCGTCAGGGTGACCAGCTTGCGGCGACCATCGGTTTCATCCCCTACGATCGTCACGAACCCCTGGGCCTCCAGCCGTTGCAGGGTGTTGGTCATCGCCCCCTTCGTGACCTGAAAGGCCTTCGCCAACTGGGCCGGGCTTTCGGTCCCGCCGCGGCGCATGAAGTGGGTCAGGACGCCGAACTGCGCCGCGCTCATGCCCTCGGGCAGATTGCGCTCCAACTGGGCGGTCGAGAGCTGGGCGATGATGCCGATCTCGGTCATCACCCGCACGTCCGGCCGGTCCTTGGGTTCGGTCGCCATCAGACCCCCTTCAGCTGGGCGGCCAGGCCGCGGCGCGGGGCCGGCGGGATCGCCGCTTTCGGATAACCGATCCGCGCGAGCATCTGGATGCGGCCGCCGGTCGGGGCCAGTTCCTTGTGCAGGGCGTCATAGACGGGCTTCTGGGTCGCGTACTCCTGCAGGCCCTGACTCCAGGGATGCATGGCCAGGCCGAACTTGGCGGCGGAGAGGTTGGCCAGCACGTAGGTGCGCCCCGCTGCGATCTGGTCGGCGCGGGTGTTGGTCTGGGTGGTGATCCAGAAGAAGGCCCGGCTGGTGTCGGCCCCGTCCTTGAGGAACTTCAGCGACTCCTTGAACGCAGTCGTTCCAGGCTGAACCATCTTCGCCTTGGTCAGCAGGCCGACGGCGTTCATCGCCGTCATGACGGGCGCGTCGAGGGAAATGCCCCAGGGATGCTCGGCGACGTCGCGAGTCCCGATGAAGGTGCGCTCGACGCTTTCGTGGTGCGCGGCCGGCGTATGGGCCTCCACCTCGGCGCCCTGATAGACCAGCGCCTTGAGGCGCGCGATGCGGTCGGCCGTGACCGTGACGTTGCAGACCGCCCCGGGCACGGGCCGGATCCCGCCGAGCAGGTTGGAGGCTGCCGACGGATCGACATCACGGTCCGTATAGGCGCTGCGGTCGGTACGGCGCTTCAGCACCTGGGCGAACAGCGGGTCCGGGGTCGTCGACGCCCGGCTGATCCGCACCCGGAACACCGGACGGTCGTCCAGTCGCGGCCCGGGCTCGCCATCGGGGAACAGGACCACTTCGGCCGCCTGGCCGGCAGCGGTCAGCGCCATGGTCAGCAGTTCCAGCATCGCGCCGCAGCCGAGGGTGATCTGGCGGTTGAACGGGTCGGTGACCGGCAGCAGGCGGGTCTTGTCGATGAAGAGGGTGATCGTGTCGGGAACCGACAGGTCGACGATCCACGGCTGCATGTTGTGTGGATTGGGCGCCAGGATCGCCCAGGACAGCGCCTTCCGACGCGGATCGGTCTCACCCGCGCCGGGATTGACCCAGGCGGCGCGTGGATCGGCGCCGGCCGGCGCGCAGCCCGTGGCGGCGAAGATCGCTCCGCCCCCGAGGACCCGGATGAAGTCACGACGATGCATGGCGAGCGCCTTTTGTTCAAGATTGAACCAGATAGAATAGTTCAATCATAAACGAGTCAAGCGTCAAAGCTCGCCGAGCGTTTCCTTCATGCCCTTGTTGGCCAGAGCGTCGGCCCGCTCGTTCAGTTCATGACCGGCATGACCCTTGACCCAGCGCCAGTCGACCTCGTGCCGGGCGCGTGCCGCATCCAGGCGCTTCCACAGATCCTCGTTCTTGACCGGGCTCTTGTCGGCGGTCTTCCAGCCCCGCGCCTTCCAGCCATGGATCCAGGTCATGATGCCGTTGCGCATGTACTGGCTGTCGGTGTGCAGTTCGACCTTGCAGGGCTTGTTCAGCGCCTCCAGCGCCTGGATGGCCGCCATCAGCTCCATGCGGTTGTTGGTCGTGGCGCGCTCGCCGCCGCACAGTTCCTTCTCGCGTCCGTTCGAGATCAGGATCGCGCCCCAGCCGCCCGGCCCCGGATTCCCGCGACAGGCGCCGTCGGTGTAGATCAGCACGCTGGGCGTCATGCGTGGTCGCCGAGCAGGGCCAGTCCCGCGCGATGCACCGCCAGCTTGCGCTCGTATTCCATCGGATCCTTCGGCCGGACCAGCGCGCCGGCCGGGGTCGAGCCCCAGTCGTTCAGCCGGGTGAGGAAGAACCGCATGGCCGCGCCGTGGGCGAGGATCGGCAGCGCCGCCCGCTCTTCCACCGTCAACGGCCGGTGGGCCTGGTAGCCGGCCAGCATCGAGCGTCCCGCGGTCAGGTTGAACGAGCCGTCAGCCTCGAAGCACCAGGCGTTCAGCGCCACCGCCAGGTCGTAGGCATAGGCGTCGTCGCAGGCGAAGTAGAAGTCGAACGCCGCGGCGAACTGGCCATCGCGGAAGAAGACGTTGTCGGGAAAGAAGTCGGCGTGGATCACGCCCGTCGGCAGGTCACGGGGCCAGTCGCGACCCAGGTAGTCGAGGTCGGCGCGGATCGTCTCCGCCAGGCCAGGCTTGAGCTGCTCGGCCGCGTCCCACAGGCCGGCGAACAGCGGCCCCCAGGCGGCCTGGCCCAGGTCGTTCTCCCGCCGGCCGGGATAGCCCTGTCCGGCCAGATGCAGCCGCGCCAGCCCGGCGCCGGCCTCACGGCAGTGAGCCGCGGTCGGCCTGCGGGCCGAGATGCCGATCAGGAAGTCGACGATCGCCGCCGGCCGGCCGCGTACGGTCTTGAGGGTCTGGCCGTTGCGATCCGCCACCGGCCGGGCGCTGGGGAAGCCGTGGTCGGCCAGCCAGGTCAGCAGGTTCAGGAAGTAGGGCAGATCCTCCGCCCGCACCCGCCGCTCATAGAGCGTCAGGATATAGCGGCCCTTGTCGGTCTCGAGCAGGAAGTTGGAGTTCTCCACCCCCTCGGCGATGCCCTTGAAGGCGATGGCCTGACCGATATCGAAATCCGCCAGCAGCGCGGCGAGCTCTTCGTCGGAGATGTCGGTGTAGACGGCCATGCCGTGGGGATGGGCGACGGCGGAAGCGCCGTCAAGCCGGGAGGCGACCCCCGGGCGCTAACTCGTCAGCACGCGCGGCAGTTTGAACGTCACGGTCTCCTGCATCGGCGCAACGTGCTCGACGGTCAGGTCGTACCGGCTGGCCAGCGTGTCGATCAGACCCTGAACCAGCACCTCGGGCGCGGAAGCGCCGGCCGTGACGCCGACCGTGCCGACACCCTCCAGCCAGGCCCAGTCCAGCCCTGACGCGTCTTCCAGCAGCCGGGCGTTGTCCGCCCCGCCGCGCAGCCCGACCTCGACCAGCCGGACCGAATTGGATGAATTGCGCGAGCCGACCACCAGCAGCAGGTCGCTGCTCGCCGCCAGTTGCTTCACGGCTTCCTGGCGGTTGGTCGTGGCGTAGCAGATGTCGTCCTTGTGCGGCGCGGAGATCCCGGGGAAGCGGCGCTGCAGGATGCCGACGATCTCGGCGGTGTCATCGACCGACAGGGTGGTCTGCGTGACGAAGGCGACATTCAGGGGATCGAGCGGCTCGAACACTTCCGCATCGGCGGCGTGCTCGATCAGCTGTACGACCCCGTCCGGCAGTTGCCCCATGGTGCCGACCACCTCCGGGTGTCCCGCATGGCCGATCAGCACGATCTCCCGTCCGGCGTCGTAGTGGCGCTGCGCCTCCACATGCACCTTGGACACCAGCGGGCAGGTCGCATCGAGGAACAGCATCTGCCGCGCCTTCGCCTCGGCCGGCACGGTCTTGGGCACGCCATGAGCGGAGAACACCACGGGCCGGTCATCCGGCGCCTGGTCCAGCTCCTCGACGAACACCGCGCCCAGCGCCCTGAGCCGCTCGACGACGTGCCTGTTGTGGACGATCTCGTGCCGGACGTAGACCGGCGCACCGTATTTCTCGATCGCCCGTTCGACGATCTGAATCGCGCGATCCACCCCGGCGCAGAAGCCGCGCGGGCTGGCCAGCAGGACCTTAAGGGGCGGCTTGATCGGGGCGGCGTCATCCATGGCGACAAGGTAGGCTTTCGACGACACTCCCGCCAGAGCGGGCTTCGCTCGCCAGACTGGTCGCGTTGCAAGTGAACCCGCGTTGCGAGGTCACGCATATGCCTTTATCAGACTGCATCTGCCTTTCGGCCGGCCCGCCCGCGCCGGTTCCTTGTTGTTTTCCGGACGAGACATGCGCCGCTCCCTGAATATCGGACTTCTTGCCCTGTTCGCCGCCGGTTCGCTGAGCGTCGCCGCCCCCGCCTTCGCGCAGCAGCGGCCCACGGGTCCTGACGCCGACCGGCGCCAGGAGGAAGACTCGGCGCGCAAGAAGAAGCGCGACCAGGAATGGAATCAGCCGGCCGCTCCGCTGCCGCAACTGCGCAACGCCGGCCCCTGCCCCTATGTGAAGGTGCTCTACGACGCCGGCCGCTTCATCGAGTTCAAGGACGGCAAGGAAAGCGCCACGACCGTCGGCTGGACCGGCGAGATCCAGGGCGTGTCCGCCGGGTGCGAGTACAAGGACGCCGACCCGATCAAGGTGCGCGTCGAGCTGCTGTTCTCGATGGGCCGTGGCCCGGCCGCGGTCGGCCAGTCGAAGGATTATCGCTACTGGGTCGCCGTCACACAGCGCAACCAGGCGGTCATCGCCAAGGAATACTTCGATCTGCCGGTGACCTTCGGGGCAGGTGAGGATCGCGTGTTCGTCCGCGACACCGTGGCCAACATCACCATCCCGCGCGCCGACGCCGACACCAGCGGCGCCAACTTCGAGGTTCTGATCGGCTTCGACGTGACCCCGCAGATGGCCGCGTTCAATCGCGACGGAAAGCGCTTCCGCGTGAACGCCGGCGCCGCCCCGGCAGCCACCGCCGGAGCCACCACGACCCCATGAGCGACCTGAAGCGGTCCCTCGGTGAAGCGGTCGCGGCCGCCTTCGCCGCCCAGGGACTTCCTGTTGAACTCGGCCGGGTGACGGCGTCCGATCGCCCCGACCTTGCGGACTTCCAGTGCAACGGCGCCCTGCCGGCCGCGAAGGTCGCCGGCAAGCCGCCGCGTGAGATCGCCGCCGCGGTGGTCGAGGCCCTGTCGGGTCATCCCCTGCTGCAGTCGGTAGAGATCGCCGGCCTCGGCTTCATCAACCTGCGGGTCAGCCCCCGCGCCCTGTCCGATCGCGCCCGCGAGATCGCCGGCGACGAACGCACCGGCGCCGGCGAAGTCGCCGAAGCCCGCCGCATCATCGTCGACTACGGCGGCCCCAACGTCGCCAAGCCCATGCATGTGGGCCACCTGCGCGCCTCGATCATCGGCGAGTCCGTCAAGCGCCTGTACCGTTTCCGCGGCGACGAGGTTCTGGGCGACGCGCATTTCGGCGACTGGGGCTTCCAGATGGGCCTGCTCATCGTCGCCAGCTGCGATGAAGACCCATTCGTCGGCACGCTCATGGAGCGCCTGACGGGGTCGGCGCCGCTGAGCCCGGCGGACGAAGCCCAGGTGATGGGCGCCCTCGCCGACCACATCGACCTGCCCCTGCTCGACCGGCTGTATCCGGAAGCCGCGGGCAAGGCCAAGACCGACGTCGAGTACCGCGATCGCGCGCGCCGCGCGACCGCCGAACTGCAGGGCGGCCGCCTCGGCTATCGCCTGCTGTGGAAGCATTTCGTCAAGGTCAGCCGCGTGGCGCTGGAGCGCGAGTTCCACGCCCTGGGCATCGATTTTGACCTCTGGAAGGGCGAAAGCGACGTCGACGCGCTGATCGATCCGATGGTCCGGGAGCTGGACGCCAAGGGCCTGCTCGCGGACGACCAGGGCGCGCGGGTGATCCATCTGGCGCGTCCCGGCGAGACCAAGAAGAAGAAGGCGCCCGACGGGACCGTCTACGAGGCGCCGAGCCCTGACCCCCTGCTGGTTGTCTCCTCCGAGGGCTCCGCCATGTACGGCACGACCGATCTGGCCACCGTGCTGGACCGACGCCGGACCTTCGACCCGCACCTGATCCTTTACTGCGTGGACCAGCGCCAGGCGGACCACTTCGAGCAGGTGTTCCGCGCCAGCTATCTGGCCGGCTACGCCGAGCCCGGCTCGCTGGAGCACATCGGCTTCGGCACCATGAACGGTCCGGACGGCAAGCCGTTCAAGACCCGCGAAGGCGGCGTCCTGAAACTGCATGATCTCATCGAGATGACCCGCGCCAAGGCCCGCGAGCGGCTGCACGAGGCCGGTCTCGGCGGCGAGCTCGAGCCTGCCGAGTTCGAGGAGACCGCGCACAAGGTAGCCGTGGCCGCCCTGAAGTTCGCCGACCTCTCCAACTATCGCGGCACCAGCTACATCTTCGACCTCGACCGCTTCTCCAGCTTCGAGGGCAAGACCGGCCCCTACCTGCTGTACCAGGCGGTGCGGATCAAATCGCTGCTGCGGCGGGCGGAAAACGAACGCCTCCAGCCCGGTCGCATCGCCATCGTCGAGCCCGCCGAGCGCGAACTGGCCATGCTGCTGGACGCCTTCGACGCGGCCCTGATCGAGGCCTACGACAAGAAGGCCCCGAACTTCATCGCCGAGCACGCCTTCAAGCTGGCCCAGAGCTTCTCGCGCTTCTACGCCGCCTGCCCGATCCTGCAGGCCGGCGACGACGCCAAGGCCGGCTCGCGTCTGGCGCTGGCGGTGACCACCCTGAAGCAGCTCGAACTGGCGCTGGACCTGCTCGGCATCGAGACGCCGGAGCGGATGTAACGTCTCCTGTCCTCCGCGACTTTGTCACTGAGGATTCCCGCGCCATAGTCTCCCCTTCTCCTGGGGGGCTTCACGTGTCCGGACTGCGGATTTTCGGGATCGTCGCGATCCTTTGCGGCGTCATGGTCGGGCCGATGGCCGCGGCGCGGGGGCCGGATGTGGTCATCGCCAAGGCGGTCGAGGGCCTTGTCCGCCACGACGGCCTGCTGCCGGTCTTCGTCAACCGCAAGGACGGCAAGATCCTGCTGCGGCTGCCCGCGCCGGACGCTGACGGCGTGCAGGGCCGCTACCTCTACCAGACCTATCTGCGGGCGGGCCTCGGCTCCAACCCCGTCGGCCTCGACCGCTCCGCGCCGGGCGACACCCAGGTGCTGGTGTTCCGCCGCGCGGGCGGCCGGATCGTCGTCCAGTTCGAAAACTACAGCTTCATCGGCGAAGGCGGCACGGCCGACGAGCGCAAGGCGGTCCGCGAATCGTTCGCCATCTCGACCGTCTGGTCGACCGAGGTCGCGGCGCAGGACGCCGACGGCGCGGTGCTGATCGACATCTCCGGCTTCCTCACCCGCGACGCCCAGGGGGTCGCCCGCCGCCTGAAGGTGACCGAGCAAGGCGACTTCAAACTCGCCACCGACCTGAGTTTCCCGGACGCCGGCGCCGTGGCGGCCTTCCCGAAGAACATCGAGCTGGAGGCGACCCAGACCTTCACCAGCGATGCGCCCGGTCCCGAAGTGCGCGGCATCCTGCCCGATCCGCGCAACGTGACCCTCACCCTGCACCATTCGCTGGTCGCCCTGCCCGAGCCGGGCTTCGAGCCCCGCTTCAGCGATCCGCGCGTCGGCGCCATCGACCATCCGGTCAGTGATTTCACCACCCCGCTCAGCCAGCCGATGGTGCTGGAACTGGCGCACCGCTTCCGGCTCGAGAAGACCGACCCGACGGCCGCCCGCTCGCGGGTCAAGACGCCGATCGTCTTCTACGTCGACCGCAGCGCGCCCGAACCCGTCCGCTCCGCCCTGCGCGAAGGCGCACAGTGGTGGGCCCAGGCGTTCGAGGCCGCGGGCTATATCGACGCCTACCGCGTGGAAATCCTGCCCGAGGGCGTCAGCCCGCTGGACGCCCGCTACAGCGTGATCAACTGGGTCCACCGCGAGACGCGCGGCTGGTCCTACGGACACTCGGTCGTCGACCCGCGCACGGGCGAGATCGTCAAGGGCGACGTCCTGCTGGGCTCGCAGCGCGTGCGTCAGGACCGGATCATCTTCGAGGGCCTGGTCGGCGCCGACAGGACCGGCGGCGGCGGCCCGAGCGATCCGCTTCAGGTGGCGCTCGCCCGGCTGCGCCAGCTCTCGGCCCACGAGGTCGGCCACGCCATCGGCCTGCAGCACAACTTCGGCGCCAGCACCTATGGCCGCGCCTCGGTGATGGACTATCCCGCGCCGCTGGTCGCGATCCGCGACGGGGAGGTCGACCTGTCTGAGGCCTACGCCGTGGGGATGGGCGCCTGGGACAAGTTCGCCATCACCTGGCTCTACGCCGACGTCGCGCCGGGTGCGGCGGGCCGGGCGCAGCTGTCCTCCATGGTCGACGCCGCCCTCGCCGGCGGTCTGCGGTTCGTCTCGGACGACGACGCCCGACCGATCGATTCCGCCCACCCGCTCGGCGCGGTCTGGGACAACGGCGCGGACCCGGTCGCCGAATTGACCCACCTGATGGCCGTTCGGCGCCTGGCCCTGTCACGCTTCGGCCTCGCCAGCCTGCCTGTCGGGGCGCCGATGGCTGACCTGCGCCGGCGGATCGTGCCGATCTACCTGTTCCACCGCTACCAGATCGACGCCACGGCCAAGCTGGTCGGCGGCGTCGACTTCACCTACGGCGCGCGGGGCGACGGGCGGGAGGCCTCGACCCCGGTCGCCGCCGATCGCCAGCGCCAGGCGATGGACGCCCTGCTGGCCGTGGTCAGCCCTTCCGAGCTCGATCTGGGCGACGGCCTGCTCGACCTGCTGACGGTCAGCCAGGCGACCACCATAGCCAAACAGACCAGCATCGAGGTGTTCCAGGAGGGACCGGTGTTCGACCTGACCAGCGCCGCCGATGTCGTCGCCGGCCAGGTGTTCGCCGATCTGTTCGCCCCGGCGCGTCTCAACCGCCTCGTCGAGGCCCGTCGTCGGGACCCGAACCAGCCCGGCGTCGAGGAACTGCTGTCCAAGGCCTTCGCGGCCGTCTCGCCGACTGCAACGGGTCGTCAGGCCGAGATCGCTCGCCGGGTCCGTTTCCGTCTGGTGGCGACACTGGCGTCAGTTCAGCGGGACAGGACCCTGTCCCCGACGGCCGCCGCCCTGATCCGCGCCGGCATGATCGAGTATGGCCGCACGCTGCGCAAGACGAAGGGCGACGCCGCCGACCTGGCGCAGGCGCGCGACCTGTCGGCCATCCTGCTGGATCCGGATCCCGCCCGGCTGGCGGCGCTCGGCGAGAGCCTGAAGTCCGCCCCCCGCACCCCGCCCGGTCCGCCGATCGGCGAGGACGACTGGTTCGGCGACCTGCGGCTCTGACGCCCTAAAGCGCTTTGGCGAGGATCTTGATGTAGAGCGCGTCGGGCTTTTTGCGGCAGGTGTCGTAGGTCTTCTGCCACGCCGGGCCAAAGTCGCGGACCATGGTCAGGAGGCCGGTCGACCCGCCCTTGTTGATCATCATCAGAGTGAACAGGCCCAGCGTCGAATAGTAGAGCGGGGACTTCGCCTCCGGCTCGGGCCAGGTCGCCTTGTACCAGTCCTGGTCGATGACGAATTCAGCGCAGGTCTTCTCGGCCATGCTGCTGACGGAGTCCTTGCGGAACGCGATCTTGGTCACGGCCGGCGCATCCATCGGCTTGCCGTCCGCATCCAGGCCAGGCTTGAACGTCCAGGTCCGGAATGCCTCAAGCGCCAGCTGGTCGAGCTCCGGAACGCGGGATCCCGTCGTCACTGTGGCGTCTACGAGGGTCCCATCGGCGCGGACAAGGCCCTTGAGAGCCACTTCGCCCTGGGCGCCGATGGCCTTCAGCGCTTCGGGATAGACCGGCTGGGGCGAGGTGAGGACCTTCGGGGGCGTCACGCGGGGAGCGGTCGTCGGCGGGCCAGGACTGATCGAAGCCGCCGGCGGGGGCGCAGGGCTGGCGCTGGAGTCTTGCGCGAGCACTGGCGATCCGCCGAGAAGCGCCGCCGCCACGGCCATGCTGAAAACCGGTCTCATGCTCACGCCACCCTTCGTCGATCCGGATGCACTAGGCCTCATGCCGCCAAACCGCACAAGTTGAAGCCGCCCATCCGGCCACGGTTGACTCCCCGCGCCCGGTCCCGCACTTAAACCCCTGTCTCGCGGGAGACGTCGGGGCTTGCCCCCGAGGCCGAAGGCGCAACCGCCCCGGAAACGCTCAGGCAAACGGACCGCGCGACATCGAAACGCTGGAAAGCGCCGCATCTGCGGTGCGCCGAAGGAGCAAGGACGGTCCACACCGTCTGAAATCTCTCAGGCTCCAAGACAGCGGGGGCGAATCGCCTGGTCATCCGACCCGGCGAGCCGCATCGACCCCGCCGGAGCTCAGCGTGTCTGACGAGACCCTCAAGAAGACCCCGCTCTATGACGCGCACGTCGCCGCCGGCGCGCGCATGGTTCCGTTCGCGGGCTACGAAATGCCCGTTCAATACAAGGACGGCGTGCTCAAGGAGCACCTCTGGACGCGCGAGAGCGCCGGCCTGTTCGACGTCTCGCACATGGGCCAGGCCCGGCTGCGCGGCGTCTCGCCCCTGTCAGCCTTCGAGGACATCGTCCCGGGCGACTTCATCGGCCTGGCCGCCGGGCGGCAGAAGTATTCCGTGCTGCTGAACCGCAAGGGCGGGATCATCGACGACCTGATGGCCTCGCGGCCCGACGACGACGGCCTGTTCGTCATCGTCAACGGCGCCTGCAAGGACGGCGACTTCGCCTTCATGAACGACGAGCTGGCGCCGCAGGTCACCATCGACCGCCTCGAAGACCGCGCGCTGCTGGCGTTGCAGGGCCCCAAGGCCGTCGCGGTGCTCAAGGCCCACATCCCCGAGTGCGCCGACAAGGTGTTCATGGACAGCTGGGCGACCACCGGCTTCGGCGTCGACGTGCTGATCTCCCGCTCGGGCTACACGGGCGAGGACGGCTACGAGATCTCCGTCCCCGGCCATGCGGCTGAGCGCATCTGGAACACCCTGCTGGAGGACGAGCGGGTCAGGCCCATCGGTCTGGGCGCCCGCGACTCCCTGCGGCTTGAGGCCGGCCTGCCGCTCTACGGCCATGACGTCGACGAGACGGTCAGCCCGGTCGAAGCCGGCCTGACCTTCGCGGTGTCGAAGAAGCGCCGTGACGCCCAGGACTTCCCCGGCGCGGCGCGCATCGTCAAGGAACTGGCCGAGGGCCCCGCCCGCGTGCGGGTCGGTCTGAAGGTGCTGGGCGGTCCGCCGGCCCGCGAGGGCGCCGAGATCGCCGACACCGCCGGCAAGGTCGTGGGCGTGGTCACCAGCGGCGGCTTCGCCCCCTCGCTCGGGTGCCCCATCGCCATGGGCTTCGTCCCGCCGGCCCTGTCGGCCGTCGGCACCAAGCTGAACGTCATCGTCCGGGGTCGCGCGGGGGCCGCGGAGGTCGTCGCCATGCCCTTCGTCCCCAACCGCTACGTCCGCAAAGTCTGAAGAGGGTCCAGCCATGCGTTTCACCAAGGATCATGAATGGGTCGAGCTGGCGGGCGACATCGCCACCGTCGGCATCACCGCCTACGCCGCCGAACAGCTGGGCGACGTGGTGTTCGTCGAGGTGCCTGACATCGGCAAGACCCTGAGCCAGGGCGACGGCATGGCCGTGGTCGAGAGCGTCAAGGCCGCCTCCGACGTCTACGCCCCGGTGTCGGGTGAAGTTGTCGAGGCCAACGCCGCCCTCGGCGATGCGCCGGAGACGGTCAACGCCGTCCCGGAGGCCGGCGGCTGGTTCGCGAAGATCAAGGTCAGCGATCCCTCGCAGGTCGAGGCCCTGATGGATCGCGCGGCCTACGAAGCGTTCCTGTCGACCCTCTAACCCTCAATTGTCATCCCGGACGCCGAAGGCGATCCGGGACCCAGGTCAAGTCCAGGCCGAATCTGGGTCCCGGCTCTCCGCTACGCTTCGGCCGGGATGACAGGAAAAACAGATCATGCGCTACCTCCCCCTGACCCCCGATGACCGCGTCCAGATGCTGGGCGAGATCGGCGTCGACTCCATCGACGCCCTGTTCGTCGACGTGCCCGCCGCCGCCCGACGCGAGGCCTTCGTCGACCTGCCGCATGTCGCCGGCGAGCTGGAGGTCGAGCGGGAACTGGCCGCCCTGGCCGGACGCAACGTCGCCGCCGGATCGGTCCCCTTCTTCTGCGGCGCGGGCGCCTATCGCCACCATGTGCCGGCCAGTGTCGATCACCTGATCCAGCGGTCGGAGTTCCTGACCAGCTACACGCCCTACCAGCCCGAGATCGCCCAGGGCACGCTGCAGGTGCTGTTCGAATTCCAGACCCAGGTCGCGGCCCTGACCGGCATGGAGGTGGCCAACGCCTCGCTCTACGACGGCTCCACGGCCTGCGCTGAGGCGGTGATGATGGCCAAGCGAGTCACGAAGCGGAACCGGGCGGTGCTGTCGGGCGGGGTGCATCCCCACTACGTCCGCACCACCCAGACCCTGGCCCATGCCGAGGGCATGGAGGTGGACGCCCTGACCGCCGCCGTCGACGCCGAGGACGCGGTGATCGCGGCTATCGACGCCGGCACGGCCTGCGTCGTGGTCCAGACCCCCAACGTGTTCGGCACCGCCACCGACGTGACGAAGATCGCCGCCGCGGCCCAGGCCGCCGGCGCCCTGCTGATCGTGGTGACGACCGAGGCGGTGTCCTTCGGCCTGCTCAAGTCGCCCGGCGAAATGGGCGCCGACATCGTGGTCGCCGAGGGCCAGTCGATCGGCAACGCCCTGAACTTCGGTGGACCGTACGTCGGGCTGTTCGCCTGCAAGGAAAAGCTGGTCCGCCAGGCGCCGGGCCGGCTGTGCGGCGAGACTGTCGACGCTGACGGCCGCCGCGGCTTCGTCCTGACGCTGTCGACCCGCGAGCAGCATATCCGCCGCGACAAGGCGACGAGCAACATCTGCACCAACAGCGGCCTCTGCGCCCTGGCCTTCTCGATCCACATGAGCCTTCTGGGCGAGGTCGGCCTGCGTCGGCTGGCGTCCCTGAACCACCAGACCGCCCGCGCGCTGAAGACGGCGCTGGAAGGCGTGAAGGGGGTCGAGATCCTCACCCCGCGGTTCTTCAACGAGTTCGCCGTGAAGCTGGGCAAACCCGCCGCCGAGGTCGTCGAGGCGCTCGCGGCGAAGGGCGTGCTCGGCGGCGTGCCCTACAGCCGGCTCGACCCGGACGCCGACCTGGACGACGTCCTGCTCGTCGCCGCGACCGAAACCGTGACCGAAGGCGACATCGCCGCCTTCAAAGCTGCCCTGACCGAGGTGATGGCATGAGCTCGATGAACTCCGTGGGCCGCCCCACCGCGCCGGTCCAGACCAACGACTACGTCCACCCCACCCTGACCGGCGCCCGCGGCCTGCTGCAGGACGAGGCGCTGATTTTCGAACGGGACGGCTGGGACAAGACCGGCGTCGACCTGCCGCAGGCCACGCGGCCGGCGGGCGACCTGGACGGGCTGCTGCGGACCGCGCCGATCGGTCTGCCCGGTCTCTCCGAGCCAGAGGCCATGCGCCACTACGTGCGCCTCAGCCAGAAAAACCACGCCATCGACCTGGCCCTCTATCCGCTGGGCAGCTGCACGATGAAGCACAACCCGCGCCTCAACGAGAAGGCCGCGCGGATGGCCGGCTTCGCGGACCTTCACCCGCTGCAGCCGCAGTCGACGGTGCAGGGCGCGCTGGAGCTGATCGACCGGCTGGCCCACTGGCTGAAGACGCTGACCGGCATGCCCGCTGTGGCCATGACGCCCAAGGCCGGCGCGCACGGCGAGCTGTGCGGCCTGCTGGCGATCAAGGCGGCGCATGAAGCGAACGGCCAGGGCCACCGCAAGACGGTCCTCTGCCCGACCAGCGCCCACGGCACCAACCCCGCCACGGCCGCCTTCGTCGGCTACAGCGTGGTCGAGATCGCCCAGACGGCCGACGGCCGGGTGGACCTGGCGGATCTGGAAGCCAAGCTGAACGACCAGGTGGCGGCCATCATGGTCACCAACCCCAACACCTGCGGCCTGTTCGAGCGGGACGTGATCGAGATCGCCCGCCTGACCCATGCGGTCGGCGCCTACTTCTACTGCGACGGGGCCAACTTCAACGCCATCGTCGGCCGGGTGCGCCCGGGCGACCTCGGCGTCGACGCCATGCACATCAACCTGCACAAGACCTTCTCCACGCCCCACGGCGGCGGCGGTCCGGGCGCGGGTCCGGTGGTGCTGAGCGCGGCGCTGGCGCCGTTCGCCCCGGCCCCCTGGGTCGTGCACGACGGGACCCACTATCGCCTCGTCGAGGACCAGGCCGGCGCGACCGCCCAGGCCTTCGGCCGCATGAGCGCCTTCCACGGTCAGATGGGCATGTTTGTCCGCGCCTACGCCTACATGCGCAGCCACGGCGCCGACGGCCTGCGCCAGGTCGCCGAGGATGCGGTGCTCAACGCCAACTACATCAAGGCCTGCCTGTCGGACGTGATGAGCCCGGCCTTCCCGGACGGCCCCTGCATGCATGAGGCGCTGTTCGATGACAGCTGGCTCGAGGGCACCGGGATCACCACCCTCGACTTCGCCAAGGCGATGATCGACGAGGGCTTCCACCCGATGACCATGTACTTTCCGCTGGTGGTGCACGGGGCGATGCTGATCGAGCCGACCGAGACCGAGAGCCGGCAGGAGCTGGACCGGTTCATCGCCGCGCTGCGCGCCCTCGCCGGCGCGGCGAAAGCGGGCGAGGTCGACCGGTTCAAGGGCGCTCCGTTCCACGCTCCGATGCGGCGCCTGGACGAGACCCTTGCGGCCAGAAAGCCACGCCTGAGGTGGCGACCTGAGACAATTCCGCCACTGGCGGCTGAATAGCCGTGCAGGGCGTGTGAAGACTTCGTCATAACAGGAACGCGGTCCTTTACGGGCCGTTGTCGGCTGCACATATCGAATGTTGCAGCGACGCAGACTCACGGGAAAGCGGCGCGCCCAGCCCGCCGTTCAGTGATTCATGTCCCTCGTCCTCACCATGCCCCGCGCCTTCACGCCTGCCGATGACGCCGCCCGCGAGCTGTTGTCGCGTGTGGCGCGCTGGCTGCTGCTCGCACTGGGCCTGGTGATCATCGCGGCGGGCGTGCTGATCGCGCCACTGCCGGGACCGGGCGGGCTGCCGGTGATCGTCGTCGGTCTGATGATCACCCTGCGCAACAGCTTCTGGGCCAAGCGGCAGTTCATCCGCTTCCAGCGGGCTCACCCGAAGATGATCTTCCCGATCCGCCGCCTGCTGCGGCGGGAGCCGGAAGTCATGCCGGTGTTCTGGCAGGGCGTCCTTCGGATGGAGCGCATCGTCCTGCGCAAGGAGCGTCGTTTCGCGAAGAAGGTGCGCAAGCACTTCCGCCGACGCTAGGCGTCGGGGACATGTACCGCAGGTACGTGTCCCCTGAACCGGATTCTTGGTGACCTGATTGGGGGACACGTACCTTTGGTACATGTCCCCTGGGCACTACTGCAGGCGGGCGGCCAGGGTGCTGATCGCGGCGTCGACCGACGGGTCGGTCTTGGCCGAAGCCAGACGGGCGGCGAGGATCTGCTCGGCGGCCTGGGCGGCGAGGTCGGCGGCCACGGCCTTCACGTCGGCGGCGGCCTGGGCCTCGGCCGAGGCGATCTTGCGTTCGGCCAGAGCCGCGCGGCGCGCGATCTGGTCTTCCAGCTTGGCCTTGGCGTCGACCGCCAGACGGGCGGCGTCGGCCTCGGCGGCCTTGAGCATTTCGGTAGCCTGACGTTCGGCGTCGGCGCGCTGGGCCTTCAGCGAGGCCAGCAGGGCTTCGGCCTCGGCCCGGATGCGGGCGGCCTCGTCCAGGTCGCCCTGGATCTTGGCGGCCTTGCCGTCCAGCACGCCGGCGACCAGGGCCGGGACCTTGGCCATGACGACGACGACGAAGAACAGCACCAGGCCGACGCCCACCCAGAACTCGGCGTTGGCGAAGTTCCAGAACTCGGCGGAGAAAAAGGCGGGCATCAGCGAGCTCCCGGACGGCCGGCGAGGGCCGCCTTGACGTCGGCGGCCGCGGGGGCCTTGCCGGTCAGTTTGGCGACGATGGCCGACGCGATGTCCTCGGCGATACCGGCGACGTTGGCCATGGCCGCGTCGCGCGCCTTCTGGATCTGCGCTTCGGCCGCAGCGACCTTTTCGGCCACCTTGGCGTCTTCGACGGCCGCAACAGCAGCGGAGTCGGCCGCGGCCCGGGCGCGAGCCTCTGCGGCGACGCGTTGCGACCGGGCGCGAGCCTCGGCCACTTCGGCTTCGCCGGTGCGGGCCTGATCGAGCGCCTCGGCCTGGACCTGACGCGCAGTCTCCAGGGCCGTGGCGATCGTGCTGGCGCGCTCGTCGAGCACACGCCGCATGCGCGGCGTGAACACGCGCGAGATCAGCACATACAGAATGACGAACAGCACCAGCAGGTAGGCGATCTGGCCGCCCCAGTGTTGAAACTGGAACTGCGGCAGGCCGCCCGAACCGTGCTCGGCTTCGGTCGTCGTTGTATGGGCCGTGTCGGCGCCGTGGCTTTGCGTGGATTCAGCAGCCATCACGTGTCCGTCGAGTTAGGTCGCGCGACGACGCCCGCAGGGACGCCGTCGCAGCAGGTTGCCGGATCAGCCGAAGTAGATCAGCACGCCGAGCACGAAGGCGAGAATGCCCAGGGCTTCGGCGAGGGCGGCGCCCACGAACAGGTTGCCGATCTGGCTGGCGGCGGCGGACGGGTTGCGCAGGGCGCCCGACAGGAAGCTGCCGAAAATGGTGCCCACGCCGATGCCGGCGCCGATCATGCCGAGGGTCGCGAGGCCCGCGCCGATGGCCTTAGCCGCTTCAACTTCCATGGTTCTCAAGTCCTGTTTGGTAAAGGTTGGAGGAGGTTTCTGGAGCTAGGCCTTAGTGGCCTTCACCCAGATTGACCACATCATTCAGATAGATGCAGGTCAGAACTGCGAAGACGAAGGCCTGAAGGAAGGCCACGAGGAATTCGAGGGCGGTCAGACCGACCACCATGCTCATCGAGAGCGCGGCGCCCGGAATGCCCAGCAGGCCCAGCCCGCCCCCGGCGGCCATGGCGCCCAGGGTCACGACAAACCCGGCGAACACCTTCAGGGCCACGTGGCCGCCCAGCATGTTGCCGAACAGACGAAGGGCCAGGGTGATCGGGCGCAGCATGAAGGAGAACAGCTCGATCAGACCGACAACCGGCCGCATCACCAGCGGCGCGCCGGTCGGCCAGAACAGCAGGAAGAACTTCAGGCCGTTCTTGGCGAAGCCGATGACCAGCACCAGGCCGAACGTCACGATCGCCAGGGTCGCGGTGACCGCCAGCTGCGAGGTCGCGGTGAACGACAGGGCCATGCCCAGCAGGTTCATGCCCAGGATCAGCAGGAAGATCGTAAAGACGAACGGGAAATACTTGCGACCGTCGTGGCCGATGATCGAGTCGGTGAGGTTGTCGATCATGCCGAACAGCGTCTCGCCGACGGTCTGGAGACGACCCGGAACGACCTTGGCGTTCGAGGTGACCAGGGTCAGGAAGAGCACGACGAGGCCGAACGCGATCGTCATCGCGATATGCGAGTTGGTGATCGCAAGATCGACGAGGCCAACACCCGGGAGCGTGACATCGGGAAAGTCGACGACTTTCACGATCTGGAACTGATGAATCGGATCGGCCATCGGGCCTATCGCTCCCTAGTCTTCCCTGGCCTTGGAGGCCGCGCTGCGCGCCGCCTCTTCCGCCTTCGCCTGCGCCATCAGCCGGTTGGCTGTGCGACGCGCCATGAACAACGACAGGGCGAAGCCCGCGAGGACCCCGCCGATCAACCCCCAGGGCGCCGTCCCGACCAACCGGTCGAGGATTGCGCCCGCCGCGATTCCGACCAGCACGCCCCCCAGCAGCTCCGCAAGAATGCGGTAGGCCTGGCTCGTGGCCGACGCCTCACCCATAGGCGAGTCGGGGCGAGCCGTACTGGCCTGCAGCGCTTTTGCCCGTTCGTCGAGGCTGCGGAGCGCCTCTTCGCGCGGGTCGACGGCCTTGGGCATGGGGTCGGTCAGGTCCGAAAACAGCTCCGGGGAAATCCCCGGGGCCCGGCTTGATCGCGGCGGAACCTATAGGCCTCGCTGCGGTGCGTCAAGGTTGGGTGGAATACGCCCAAACCCTTGATTCAAAGGGATTTCTCATAGGCAAAGGCCCCGGTGTTTCCACCGGGGCCCCGCTTTGGTTCAGCTTTACGCCGAAGATGCCGATCAGAAGTTGATCGAGATCGTCGAACGGCGGTTCAGCGGTTCCTTCACACCATCGCCCGTGGCGACGGCGAGTTCGGCTTCACCCTTCCAGTCCACGGCCAGCGTACCGGCCGAGACACCCAGGCCCACCAGCGCATCGGCGACGGCCTTGGCGCGGCGTTCCGACAGGCGGACGTTGTAGGCGGGCGAACCCGAGGAGTCGGTGTGACCCACGACGACGACGCGGGTCGCGCCACCGGCTTGAGCGTACTGGGCCGCTTCAGACACCACCGTCTGGGCTTCCGGCGTCAGCACGTACTGATCGAACGGGAAGTAGACGATGAATTCCCGGGCTTCGTACTGCGGCGGCGGAGGCGGCGGCGGCGGAGGCGGCGGGGGAGGCGGCGGCGGCGGCGGAGGCGGCGGCGGCGGCGGCGGCGGAGCAGCTTCTTCCTGGAAGCTGTAGCGCACGCCGATCGTCACCGACTGGTCGTTGTAGCTGCCGGTCAGCGGGCCGGCGGTGCCGATGTTGTTGAAGTCGAAGTCACCCGTCTGGAAGTAGCGATAGGTCAGGTCGACATTCATCCGGTCGCTGGCCTTCGCCGTCAGACCGGCGATGCCCTGCCAGGCCCAGACCGAGTCCTGATCGTCGACGACCAGGAACGGCGCGATGACCGCGCCCAGTTGGCCGCGGGCCATACCGGCGCCGACGCCGAGGAACGGATGCAGGTCGCCGTCGGGCATGAAGTCGACGATGACGTTGCCCATGACCGAGAGAACTTCCCAGTCGCCCGAGGCGTCAACCATCGGGGTCGGCAGTTCACCGGGACGCCAGCCGCCTTCGAGTTCCACGCGCCAGTGCGGCGACAGACGGTAGCCGAGACGGGCGAGACCGATCCAGTCGTCGTCGCCGTCGAGGCTGACCGGGCCGAGGCCCGTGTCGAAGTTGGTGTTGTCGGACCAGTGGTAGCCCACGTCCAGCGCGCCGTAGAAGCCGCTGTCCTGAGCGGCCGCACCCGACGCTGCGAGCGTCGTAACGGCGAGCGCCGCACCCGCCAGAAGCTTGAATTTCATAATGAGAGCCCTCTCCTGCCCGCGATGCGACCAAAGGCCGCTCGAACATTCGTTATATCAACCATGAAGCCATCGCCAAGTGTCAGCGAAGCCACACCACCGTCTATTTTCTAGACAAGGATCGTGAACGGCGAGTTTCTCAGTCGAGGGTTGTGCGGTAGCGCGCCATCGCCAGTGACACGACGATGACCACAAACAGCATCAGGGCCCCGAGACTCTGCCAGAGGTCGGCGAATCCAAGGCCCTTGAGCAACGCGCCCCGGACGATCCGAAGAAAATGCGTCACCGGGATCACGTCGCCGATTATCTGGGCCCACAGGGGCATTCCGCGGAACGGAAACATGAATCCCGACAGCAGCAGCGACGGGAAAATGTAGAACACCGACATCTGCATCGCCTGCAGCTGGTTGCGCGCGACCGTCGAGATCAGGAAGCCCAGCGCCAGGCTGCCGACGATGAACAGCAGGATGCCGCTCAGCAGCGCGCCCCAGCCGCCGGAAAACGGCACATCGAACAGCACGCGCGCCAGGACCAGGATCACGACGGTCTGGGTCAGGCCGACAAGGACGTAGGGGGCCAGCTTGCCGATCATCACCTCAAGCGGCTTCACCGGCGTCGCCAGCAGGCTTTCCATCGTGCCGCGCTCGTACTCCCGCGTGACGCCGAGCGCCGTCATCATCACCAGGGTCATCGACAGGATCACGCCCAGCAGACCCGGCACGATGTTGTAGGCGCTGATGGCCTCGGGATTGTACCGGCGGTGAACGACCACCTCGAACGGCGGTGCTGCGGCCGGACCGGTGGCCAGGGCGCCGGTGAGCTCGTGCTTCAGCGCTTCCTGCGGCAGGGCGGACAGGGCCGCGATGGCTGAACCGGTGGCGGAAGGGTCGGCGGCGTCCGCCTCGACCAGGATCTGCGCCCGGTCGCCCCGCACCACCCGCCGCGAGAAGTCGGCCGGAATGGTGATCGCGAACTGCACCCTGCCCAGCGCCATGGCGCGGTCGAGCTCGGCGGGCGTGCGGGCGGTCTCGGTGATGTCGAAATAGCCGCTGCGTTCGATCGCGCCGAGCGTCGAGCGCGCGAACACCCCGTGGTCCTGCACCAGCACGGCCGTCGGCAGGTGGTGAGGGTCGTTGTTGATGGCATAGCCGAACAGCAGGAGCTGGACGACCGGCATCGCCAGAATCAGGGCGTAGGTCAGCCGGTCGCGGGTCAGCTGGATGAACTCCTTGACCAGCACGGCGAGGATGCGGGTCGCGTTCATTCGAAGTTGTCCTTCGCCTGACCCATCAGGTGGATGAAGACGTCCTCCAGCGTCGGCTCGACTTCGGTCCAGACGAACGGCGGCTTGCGCCAGGGCGCGATGGCCGCTTCGAGCGCCGCGCGGTCGGTTCCGCTGACGTGGATCGCCGCGCCGAACGGGGCGGCCATGGCCACGCCGGGATGAGCGGCCAGGGCCCGCGCCAGCCGGTCGGCGCCCGGCCCCTCACCGCGAAAGGTGACCAGCCCGGACCGGCGAATGACCTGCGCCCCCGTCCCCCGCGCCATCAGCCGCCCGTAGGCGATGTAGGCGATGTCGTGACAGCGCTCGGCCTCGTCCATGTAGTGGGTGGAGACCATCACAGTCAGCCCTTCGGCGGACAGGCCGTGGATCTCGTCCCAGAACTCGCGGCGGGCCTTGGGGTCGACCCCGGCCGTCGGCTCGTCGAGCAGCAGCAGCCGCGGCTCGTGCAGGACGCTGGCCGCCAGCGCGAGCCGCTGCTTCCAGCCTCCCGACAGGCTCCCGGCCAGTTGCCGGCGACGGTTCTCCAGGCCCAGCCGTTCAAGCGCCCGGTCGACGCGGCCCTTGCGGTCATCGAGCCCGTATACCCGGGCGACGAAGGTCAGGTTCTCCTCGATCGACAGGTCCTCGTAGAGGGAGAACTTCTGGGTCATGTAGCCGGTCTGGCGCTTGATCCGATCGGCCTCCTTGCGGAAGTCCAGGCCCAGCACCTCGCCCTCGCCGCTGTCGGGCGTCAGCAGGCCGCAAAGCATCCGCAGAGTGGTGGTCTTGCCTGAGCCGTTGGGGCCGAGAAACCCGGTGATCTTGCCGGTCTCGACCTGGATGGCGAGGTCCTGGACGACATGCTTGTCGCCGAAGGACCTGTTCAGCCCCTGGACGTCGACCGCCAGGGTCACGGCGCGGCGTCCAGCGGAGCGACGTCGACCGGCTGGCCCGGCGCCAGCGCGCGGGGCGTCGCCGGCCGGGCCTCGACCATGAACACCAGCCGGTCGCGGCTGTCGCGGCTGTAGAGGACCGGCGGGGTGAACTCGGGGCGCGGGCTGACATAGTCGATGGTCGCCGACAGTTCCTTCGCACAGCCGTCGCAGGCGAAGGCGACCGTCCGTCCGATGCGGTAACGGGAAAGCTCGCCCTGCGGGACGAAGAACCGCAGCTTCACCCGGTCATCCGGAATCAGCGACACGACCGGCTGGTTGGCGGCGGCCCATTCGCCCGACTGGAAATAGACCTGCTCGACGCGGGCGTCGGCCGGCGCGCGGGGCCCTGTCCGGTCGAGCTGCGCCTGGGCGGCGGCGAGGACGTCGCGGGCCTGCCGCACCTGCGCCTCGACGGCGCGCAACGCGTCCGGTCGTCCGCCGAGCGTGCCGGCCGCGCGCTGGCTGGTCACGGCCCGCAGGTTGGCGACGGCGGAATCCCGCGCGGCCCGCACGGTGTCCAGCCGCGCGGGCGCGTAGATGCCCTGCTGCACCAGCGGCGCGATGCGGTTGTACTCGGCCTGCGCTTGACGAAGTGCGGCCTCTGCGGCCGCGCGCTGGGCGTCGACGACCGCCAGTTCCTGCGGCCGCTGACCCTTGCGGGCGTCGGCCAGACGCGCCTCGGCTTCGGCCAGCGCGGCGGCGGCCTGGTCGCGCTGCGCCAGCAGGGGTCCCGCGTCGAGCGCGAACAGCGCCTGCCCGGCGACGACCCTCTGGCCCCGGGCGACGAAAACCTTCGACACCGGGCCCGGCGCCGACGACGCCAGATACAGCGCCTCGCCCTCGATATAGCCGGACAGGGCGCGATCGGCGTCGGGCTTGCGCCCCCAGACCCACCAGGCGCCTGCGCCGGCGAGGAGCACGATCGCGACGACCGCAACGCGAAGACGGGGCGTCATGATCGGCCTCCCTCGGTCAGTAGTCCGTTCAACACGGTCTCGATGTGCTGCGCGGCCAGCGCCCGCAGATCGATCGGCCGGGCGCCGACCGGAACCAGCACCTCGCGCCACAGCACGCCCATCAGCAGCGGCCCGATCAGGCTCATCGCATGCATCGCTGCGTCGCCGGGACGAAGCTCTCCCCGCCCCTGCGCCCGTTCGATCAGGCCGGTGACCACGCCCAGGACACGAACGACCACATCGTCATGCCAGACCCGGGCGAGGTCCGGAAAGTTGCGCGACTCGGCGATGACCATCTTGGCCACCGACCCGGCGGGCGAGGTCGTCAGCATGTCGGCGGCGCGCGCCAGGAATATCCGGGAGATCTGCGCGAAAGGCAGGTCGAGGGTCGTGGCGGCCGCCTCGATCGCCGCGATGTTGGGCCCGACCGCCTCACGGACGACCGCCGCGAACAGATCCTGCTTGGTCTCGAAATAGAGATACAGCGCGCCCTTGCTGACCCCGGCGCGCGCGGCGATGTCATCCAGCCGCGCGGCGGCGAAGCCCTTCTCCGCGAAAACCTCCAGCGCCGCCGCGACGATCTCCGCCGGCCTGGCTTCCTTGCGTCGGCGCCACTTCGGCTCGCCCGCGAGCATGATCCGCACCCACTGATAACTGACTGGTCAGTTATTTATGAGGGGCGGCAGGCGGAGTCAACGACCCGCGTTCTCCCTTCCCTTCATGGGGAGGGAGAACGGGCCCCTAGCCCTTTGGCCCGTCCCTCATTCGACGCCGGCCGCCGAGCGCCTCCGGCCGGTTGAGCTCCTTGCGGAATTCGTCGCGGCGCTCGTGGATCGAGGCGATCACGAGCCCCATCGGCACCCCGATGTCGACCAGGGCGGCCTCGGAGAGCTGCAGCGACGCCTCGATGGTCTCGGGCACGGCGTCGGTGGCGCCCAGCTCATAGAGCCGCTTGGCGTGGCGCGCGTCGCGGGCCCGCACGACGATGGTCAGGTCAGGCCGCAGCTCGCGGGCCGTCGCGACGACCACCTCGTTGCCCTCCGGATTGTCCATCGTGACGATCAGCGCCCGCGCCGTGTCGAGTCCGCAGCGACGCAGAAACTCGGCCCGCGAGGCGTCGCCATAAAAGATCGACACCCCGGCGCGGCGACCGATCTCGACCAGTTTCGGATCCCGTTCCGCCGCGACCCAGGGGATGTCGTGCCGGCCCAGCATGTCGCCGACCAGTCGACCGACCCGGCCGTAGCCGATCACCAGAACCGCAGCCTCGCCCTCGACCGTCGCCGTCGGATCGACCGGCGTGCTGGCGGCGGGATTGGCGCCCGGCCGGCCGCCGAGCTTCGCGCCCAGGACCGCCAGCACCGGAATGCAGAACATCGTCAGCGTCGAGGCCACGAGCACGGTCCGGCCGATCTCGCGCTGGACGATGCCATTGTTCATGGCGGTGTCGAGAATGACGAAGGCGAACTCGCCGCCCGCGGCCAGCAACATCGCGGACTCCAGCGCCTTCCGCGGCTTCAGCCCGAACAGCAGGCCCAGCACGAACACGACCGTGCCGATCAGCAGCAGGGCGCCGACGGCCATGCCGAGGATTTCGGCCGGCTTCTGCACCAGCAGCGACAGGTCCAGCCCGATGCCGATGGACAGGAAGAACAGCCCCAGCAGCAGGCCCTTGAACGGCTCGATGGTCACCTCGACCTCGTGCCGGTACTCGGTCTCAGCCAGCAGCAGCCCGGCGATGAAGGCGCCGAGCGCCATGGACAGGCCTGTCAGCGCCGCCACCAGTCCCGCGCCGATCACGATCAGCAGCGAGGCGGCCATGAACAGCTCCTCGCTCTTGGCCCGGGCCACCGAACGCATCATCGGCCGCAGCAGCAGGCGGCCGAACACCACCAGCGCCACGATGCCGACCGCCGCCGGCGCGAAGGTCAGCAACATCTTCGGCGAGAACAGCTCGCCGCCGCCCTGGCTGCCGATGATGGTCAGGGTGATCAGGATCGGCGCGACGGCCAGATCCTGGAACAGCAGCACCGAGAAGGTCGCCCGCCCGGCCTGGCTGTGCTGGCGTTTGCTCTCCGCCAGCAGCGGCATGACCATCGCTGTCGACGACAGCGCCAGCGCCGCGCCGATCGCCACGGCCGCCTGAAGCGGCTGGCCGAGCCAGACGGCCACTGTCGCGATGGCCGCCGAGCAGACCGCGACCTGCAGCGCGCCCATGCCGAACACGAATTTGCGCATCAGCCGCAGCCGTTCCCAGCTGAGCTCCAGCCCGATCATGAACAGGAGGAAGACAACCCCGAACTCGGCCAGCTGCGCGACGTCCCTTGGACTCTCAATCGTCACGGCCGCTAGCCAGGGGACGCTGTCCGCCAGTGCGCCGAGGCCATAGGGACCGAGCAGGACGCCGGCTCCGAGGAACCCGAGGATCGGACTGATCCGCCACCGCCGGAACAGGGGCACGACCACGCCCGCCGTCGCCAGGAAGAGGACCACGTCCTTGTATTCGCCGGGAGAGACCTCCGCCGCCATACCGCCTCCAGAATGCTGAAGACCCAATATGGGGCTCTTTGGCCGGCTTGCGGAACCCCGTACGGCGGCGTAGTGGGCGATCATGCGAAGCAGCCGCCCATTCCGGCGTTCTCCTCGCCGGGGCATCCTGCCCGCGGCGCTGGCGCTGTTCGCGCTCTGCATTCAGCTGCTGATTCCGGCCGCATCCCTTGCACACGAGGCGCAGGACAGCTCCCGGACCGTCGTGCTCTGTACGCTGGACGGCGCCAAAACGGTGGTCGTTCCCGGCGACGGACCCGCCCACGGCTTCGGCGGCCTCAAGTGTCACGACTGCGTCATGGCCTCGGTCGCCGCGGTCCAGCCCGGCGACGCGACGGTTATCCCCGTTCGCTACGCCCTCGACTCACGGCGGGACCGCGCCGGCCTCGCCCAACCCCCGGCGCGGAGCCGCGCCCCGCCGCGGCCGCCATCCACCGCGCCGCCCCTCGCCCGGACCGCCTGACCCATCGCCAGGCGCGCTGACGCGCGCTCCGTCAGACCTGTTCGGGAATACCCACACATGACCAAGACCCATGGCGCGCGGCTGCGCGTCCTCCTGCTCGGCGCAGCCTGCGCCGCCCTTCCGCCCGTCGCCTTCGCCGCCGAGACCGGCGTTGCGCCGACGGTCGATTCGGTGATCGTCACCGCCCGCCCCGACCCGGAAGACCCCGCTGTCGTGGCAGACGCCCGCAAGCGTCTGTCGCGCACGCCCGGCGCCGTTTCGGTGATCTCCTCGGAGTCTTACGCAAGCCGCCAGACCCTGGCGCTCGACGACATGCTGCGCGACGCCCCGGGCGTCTACGCCCAGCGGAAGTGGGGCGGCGACATCCGCCTTTCCATCCGCGGCTCGGGCATCGGCAACGCCAATCACAATCGCGGCCTGCTGATCGCCCAGGACGGACTGCCGCTGAACGAGGCCGACGGCTATGGCGACAGCCAGATCGCCGATCCCCTGACCACCCGCATGGTCGAGGTCTATCGCGGCGGCAACGCCCTGCGCTTCGGCGGCTCCCTGCTGGGCGGCGCGATCAACATGGTCACCCCCACGGGCGCGACCGCCGGCTTTGACCAACAGGTCCGGATCGACGGCGGATCCTTCGGTCTGCTGCGCGAGAATCTCGCCGTCGCCCGCCAGTTCGGGGACTGGGACGTCTATGTCGCCGGGACCAACCAGACCGGCCAGGGCTGGCGCTCGCAAAGCCAGCAGAACATCCAGTTCGGCTCGCTCAACATCGGTCGCGCCTTTGGCGAGGACCGCGAGATCCGGCTGATCGTCAACGGCTCGAACATCAACCAGGAAATTCCCGGCGTCCTGACCTGGGGCCAGTTCCAGGCCAATCCCCGCCAGACCGCTCCGGCCAACTACGCCAACGACCAGCAGCGCAACCAGCGCGGCTTCCGCGCCTCCCTGCGCACCACCTGGCGGATCAGCGACAGCACCGTGTTCGAAGGCGCGGTCTACGGCCTGTGGAAGGATCTCGACCACCCGATCTTCCAGGTCATCGACCAGCAGAGCCGCAACTGGGGCGCCTTCGGCCGGTTCGCCTGGCAGGGCGAGATCGCGGGCATGACGGCCGATGCCTATGGCGGGCTCTGGCTGCGCACCGGCGACATGGACTCCAACTTCTACGTCAACCTCGCCACGGCGCGCGGCGCGCCGCGCTCGCGCACCCTGCAGAACGCCGACGCCGCCGATCTGTTCGCCGAGGGCCGGCTGTTCGTCACCGACCGGCTGGCGGTGATCGCGGGCGGAACCTGGGGCCGGGCGGGCCGCGACTACCAGAGCTTCGCCCTGCCCGGCGTGGCCGGGACCTTCAACCTGACCGCCTCGAAGGACTACGACTGGTTCGCCCCGCGCTTCGGCCTGCTCTGGGAATCGGAAGACGGCGCGCAGCTGTTCGCCAACGTGACAAAGTCGGTCGAGCCGCCGAACTTCGGCGCGATGTCGCCGACCGGAACCGGCTTCGCGCCCGTCGAGCCGCAGGAGGCCTGGACCGCCGAGGCCGGCGCTCGCGGGCGGCGCGGCGCCTTCACCTGGGATCTGACGGTCTACCGCGCCGTGCTCGACAACGAGATGCTGCAGTTCACCGTGGCGCCCGGCATCCCGGCCTCGACCTTCAACGCCGACCGCACCCTCCACCAGGGCCTGGAAGCGGCGCTCGACTGGCGGTTCGCCCCGCAATGGCGGCTGCGCCAGAGCTGGACCTGGTCTGACTTCCGCTTCGACGGCGACGTCCAGTACGGCGACAACCGGCTGCCGATCGTGCCCGAGCATTTCTACCGGGCGGAGCTCCGCTACGACGCCCCGGCCGGCTGGTTCGTCGCGCCGTCGGTGGAATGGTCGGCGTCGGACATCACGGTCGACTATCGCAACACCACGACCGCGCCGTCCTACGCCGTGCTGAACCTCAACGCGGGATGGGCGGTCAAGGACGGCGTCTCGCTATTCGTCGACGCCCGCAACCTGACCGACGAGGCCTATGTCTCGAACGTGCAGGCGGCGATCCTCGCGACGGCGGCGACCGCGGCCTACTGGCCCGGGGATGGCCGCTCCCTGTATGCCGGCCTCACGGTCTCGTTCTGAACCCCAGCGGGCGGCGGCCTCAAGGGTCGCCGCCCATCCGGAGACGTCGCATGACGACCGATGAAACCCTCCCCGCCGGCGCGGGATCGCTCTACCGCACGATCTGGCGCTGGCATTTCTACGCGGGCCTGATCTGCCTGCCGTTCTTCATCCTGCTGGCCACGACCGGCGGCCTCTACCTGTTCCGCGACCAGCTGGAGCCGGTCTTCGAGCACAGCCGGCTGATCGTCGAGCAGACCCCGGCCCGTCAGCTCGCCGCCGAGACCCTGATCGGGCGAGCCCTGGCCGTTCAGCCGGGCGCGCCGGTCCGCTTCGCCCCGCCCTCCGCCCCCGACCGCTCGGCCGAAGTCGGCGTCCGCGATGAAGCCGGAACGGTCATGTCCGTGTTCCTCGAACCCTCAACGGGGCGGGTGCTGGACACGGTCGCGGACGACCAGCGCCCGATGACGCTGATCAGCCATATTCACAGCCTCGACATCCTCGGCGCGGGGCCGAACCTTGTCATCGAGATCGTCGCCGGCTGGGCCATCCTGCTGGTGGCCTCGGGCGTCTACCTGTGGTGGCCGCGCGGCCGGAAGGGCGGGGTGATCACTGTCCGCGCCACGCCCGCCCGGCGGATCTGGTGGCGAGACCTGCATGCGGTGACCGGCATCCTCGCCTGTTCGGCGCTGCTCTTCCTGGCGGTCACGGGCATGCCCTGGTCGGGCTACTGGGGCGACAATTTCCGCCGGATCGTCAACGACGCAGGTCTGGGCATGCCCGCGCAGGTCAAGGCCACCTCCGTCGCCTCCGACGCAGCCCTGGCGGCGACCACGGCCGGCTCCTGGACGATGGATGTCTCCGCGCCGCCGGTCGTCGCGCCCTCCGCCGGGCAACGCCTGCCGATCAGCGCGATCATGGACCTGGCCGACGCCCGCGGCGTTGCGCCCGGCTACGTCGTACGCCTTCCCGCCTCGCCAGGCGGCGTCTTCACGGTCCAGAGCTACCCGAACAAGGCCACCGGCCAGCGGGTCATTCATATCGACCAGTACAGCGGCAGGGTCCTGGCCGACGTCCGCTACGCCGACTACGGCCCTGTCTCGAAGGCGGTCGAGTGGGGCATCGCGGTGCACACGGGCGGGCAGTACGGCCTGATCAACCAGCTGGTCATGCTGGCGGGCTGCCTGGCCGTCATCGGCCTCAGCATTACCTCGGCCGTCATGTGGTGGAAGCGTCGCCCGGTCGGCAAACTGGCCGCCCCGCCCGCGCCGCAGGGCGCGCGGCCCGTCAGCGGCTTTGCGATGTTCGCCCTCGCGACCGGCCTGGTCTTTCCCCTGCTCGGCCTCTCGATCCTCGTCGCCTTTGTCGTCGACCGTCTTGTATCGGCGACGCTGAAACGCCAATTCGCGCTCTAGACAGAACCGGACCTTATCATGCGCATCCTCGCCCTCTCTCTCGTCGCCCTTCTGGTCGCCTGTTCGCCGGCCAAGCCCGTCGCCTACAGCGCCGCGGGCATCGCCGTCAGCGAACCGTTCAGCCGCCCCGCTCCGGCGGGCGGGTCCGGCGCCGGCTTCTTCGCAATCACCAACAACAACACCGGCCCCGATGTGCTTGTCGCGGTCGAGTCCCCCGTCTCCGCCCTGGTGCAGCTGCACGAAAGTTCGGTGAAAGGCGGTATGATGCGGATGGAGGAACTGAAGGACGGCGTGCCGCTGAAGGCCGGCGAGACGATCACCTTCGAGCCCGGCGCCAAACACGTGATGTTCATCCGCCTGGGCCAGGCGCTCAAGGCCGGCGACCGGATCCCGGCGACGCTGGTCTTCCGCAACGCCGGACGCGTGCCGGTGGAGCTCGTTGTTCAGGGTCGCCCGGCCGGCGCGGCGGGCATGGAGCAACACGGCCACTGACGCCGGGTCACGCGTTGACAGGGCCTGCCTGAACGCCGCTAAGGTATCCCGA
This sequence comes from Caulobacter sp. FW305-C-30-S16, assembly GCF_058783025.1. NCBI lineage: Bacteria > Pseudomonadati > Pseudomonadota > Alphaproteobacteria > Caulobacterales > Caulobacteraceae > Caulobacter > Caulobacter sp. FW305-C-30-S16. Next base: position 62,449 of record NZ_JBYSYH010000001.1, read on the forward strand.
CGTCCCGTCAGAGGACGCATACGGGAGAGCGCGCATGTCCGGCTGGAACTTCGCCGACGTCTGGGAAGAAATCGCCGCCGCGGCGCCGGACCGGCCGGCCCAGATCCGCGGATCGCGCGTGATCAGCTGGCGTGACTTCGACCGTCGCGCCAACGCCCTGGCCGCCCATATGCTGGCGGCCGGGGTCAGCCATCAGGGCAAGGTCGCGGCCTACCTCTACAATGCGCCGGAGTATCTCGAGACCTACTTCGCCGCCTTCAAGGCGGCGCTGGCCCCGGTCAACACCAACTATCGGTACGAGACCGACGAGCTCTACTACCTGTTCGACAACGCCGACGCCGAGGTCATCGTCTTCCACGCCGGCTTCGCGCCCAAGCTGGAGGCGCTGCGCGAGCGCCTGACCAAGGTGAAGTGCTGGATCGCGGTGGCCGACGACGGCGCGCCGATCCCGGCCTGGGCGACGGAATACGAGAGCATCGCCGCGCCCGGCGCCGACAAGGTCGTCGCGCCCTGGGGGCGCTCCGGCGACGATCTGTTGCTGCTCTACACAGGCGGCACCACCGGCATGCCCAAGGGCGTGATGTGGCGCCAGGACGACCTGTTCCAGGTGCTGGGCGCCGGCGGCAACGCCCTGGCCCTGATCCCACCGCTGGAGACCCCGCACGAGGCCGGCGTCCGTGTCCGCACCGGCCGGGCCGGCGATCTGCACCTGCCGCCGCCGACCAGCCTGATCGCCGCCTGCCCGCTGATGCACGGCACGGCGCAGTTCGGCAGCTTCGGCGCCCTGACCGGCGGCGGCTGCATCATCACCCTGCCCTCGCAGCGCTTCGACTCGGTCGAGCTGTTCGACGAGGTGCACCGCCTGCGGGCCAACAGCATCTCCATCGTCGGCCTGGCCTTCGCCGCCCCGATGCTCGAGGTGCTGGACGCCAATCCCGGCCGCTGGGACCTCAGCTGCATCACCCGCATCGGCTCGTCCGGCACGGTCTGGAGCCATGACAACAAGCAGGCGCTGCTGAAGCACCTTCCGCCGGGCGCGATGCTGATGGACAGCCTCGGCTCGTCCGAAGCCGTCGGCCTCGGCGGCTCGACCTCGGTGGCCGGCGCCGAGGCGACCACGGCCCAGTTCCTGGTCGGCCCCAACGCGGCGGTGTTCAAGGAGGACGGGACACGCGTCGAACCGGGCAGCGGCGAGCGCGGCCTGGTGGCCGTCGGCGGCTTCATCCCGGTGGGCTACTACAAGGACCCGGAAAAGTCGGCCAAGACCTTCCAGACCTTCGAGGACCGCCGCTGGTCGGTGCCGGGCGACTTCGCCGAGGTCAACGAGGACGGTACGATCAAGCTGCTGGGCCGCGGCTCCCAGGTGATCAACACCGGCGGCGAAAAGGTCTTCCCGGAGGAAGTGGAAGAGGCGCTGAAGACCCACGCGGCGGTGCGCGACGCGGTCGTCGTCGGCGTGCCGGACAAGCGGTTCGGCGAGCGGATCTGCGCGGTGGTCGACACGACCGGCTCGGGCCAGACGCCCAGCCTTGCCGAACTGGCCGCCCATGTCCGCGGCCGCCTCGCCGACTACAAGGCCCCCCGCGAACTGGTGCTGGCCCCGGTCGTCCGCGCCCCCAACGGCAAGGTCGACTACAAGGCCGTCCGGATCCAGGCGCTCGAGGCGCTGGGAGTCACGGCGGGCTAGGTCGCGCGGGGCATGTCCTGAAGAGCGCCTCCCCGCGCTCCTTACGGTTCGCCCGGGGTCGGCCGCGGCGCTCTACATGACTCTTTTGTAAGCAGCGCCGCCCGCCGCAATGTGCATGGTCCGGATCAATTCCCTTGAACCCGGAAACGCCCTGTCATGAAACGCGTCCTGCTTTCCGCCGCCGCCGCGCTGGCCCTCGCCGCCGCCGTCGGCGGCCCTATCGCCTACGCCCGCGCCTTCCCTGCGCCGATCACCGAAGCGCAGATCGCCAAGGCCTCCCGCATGGGTCCCTGGGGCTTCGACATGGCGGGCATGAACCGCGCGATCAAGCCGGGCGACGACTTCGTCGGCTTCTCGTCGGGGTCCTATCTGGCCACGCTCGACATCCCGCCTGACCGCACCAACTGGAACTCGTTCGCCGTGCTGCGCGAACTGTCCGACGCCCGCGTCAAGGCGGTGATCGAGCGCTCCGCGGCGACCGCGAACGCCACCGGCGAGGCCCAGCAGATCGGCGGCCTCTACAACAGCTTCATGGACGAGGCGACGGTCGAGGCGCTGGACGCCAAACCGCTGGCCGGCGAGCTGGCCGCGATCCGCAAGGCCACCAGCCGTGACGCCATCGCCCGCCTGATGGGCGTCACCAGCGCCGGGTTCGGCAGCAGCTTCTTCGCCGCCTACATCAGCCAGGACGCCAAGGCGCCGGACACCAACGTCACCTACATGACCCAGGCGGGTCTGGGCATGCCCAACCGCGACTACTATCTCGACGCCAAGTTCGCCGAGAAGAAGGCCGCCTACCAGGCCTACGCCGCAAAGATGCTGAAAATGGCCGGCTGGGCCAACGCCGACCAGATGGCCGCCGACATCGTCGCCCTGGAAACGAAGATCGCCCAGGCCCACTGGCCGATCGCCGACCAGCGCGACGCGGACAAGACCTACAACCCCAAGACCGTCGCCGAGCTGCAGGCCCTAGCCCCCGGCTTCCCCTGGAAGGCCTGGCTGGCCGGCGCGAGCCTCGACAAGGCCGACAAGGTGATCGTCGGCGAGCCGACGGCGTTCACGAAGATCGCCGCGATCTACGCCGCCACCCCGGTCGCCACCCTGCAGGCCTGGCAGGCCTTCCGCACGACCGACCAGGCCGCGCCCTATCTGTCGAAGCGCTTCGTCGACGCCAACTTCGAGTTCCGCGCCAAGACCCTGTCGGGTCAGCCCGAGCAGCGCGTCCGCTGGAAGCGCGGCGTCACCCTGGTCAGCGGCAACCTCGGCGAGGCGGTCGGCAAGCTGTATGTCGACGCCTACTTCCCGGCCGAGTCCAAGGCCAAGATGGAACAGCTGGTCGCCGACCTGCGCGTCGCCCTCAAGGCCCGCATTGATCGCCTCGACTGGATGAGCGCCGAAACCAAGACCCGCGCCCAGGCCAAGCTGGCCAGCTTCACGGTCAAGATCGGCTATCCGGACAAATGGCGCGACTACAGCGCCCTGACGATCACGCCGAACGACCTCTACGGCAACGTCCAGCGCGCGAGCGCCTTCGAGTGGGCGTTCAACGTGGCCAAGCTGGGCCAGCCCGTCGATCGCAGCGAGTGGGGCATGTTCCCGCAGACGGTCAACGCCTACTACAATCCGACGATGAACGAGATCGTCTTCCCGGCGGCGATCCTGCAACCGCCGTTCTTCGATCCTGACGCGGACGCGGCGATCAACTACGCCGGCATCGGCTCGGTGATCGGCCACGAGATCAGCCACGGCTTCGACGACTCAGGCCGCAAGTTCGACGCCGACGGCAGCCTGCGCGACTGGTGGCAGCCGGAAGACACCGCCAAGTTCGAGATCCAGACGAAGCGTCTGGGCGCCCAGTACGCGGCGTTCGAACCGGTGGCCGGCTCGTTCATTAACGGCGACCTGACGATGGGCGAGAACATCGGCGACCTCGGCGGCATCCTGATCGCGCTCGACGCCTACCACCTGTCGCTCGGCGGCAAGCCCGCGCCGGTGATCGACGGCCTGACCGGCGACCAGCGGTTCTTCCTCGGCTTCTCGCAAGTCTGGCGCAGCAAGTACCGCGACGACGCCGTCCGCCAGCAGATCGCGTCCGACCCGCACTCGCCGGCGCAGTTCCGCGTCATCGGCACCCTGCGCAACGTCGACGCCTGGTACGACGCCTGGGGCGTGAAGCCGGGCGACAAGTGGTACGTGAAGCCGGAAGACCGCGTCCGCATCTGGTAACACCGCCGACAACGCGAAAATGACGAAAGGGCGGTCCGCGAGGGCCGCCCTTTCTGCCGGGTTCATTGGCCGAGCTGCGCCATCACGAAGTCTGCCCGCGCGCCGACGTCAGTCTTCGGCAGTTCCACCAGTCGGTAGCCGAGGCCGCTGTAGGACGCCACCAAGGGCTCATAGTCCTCCAGCGCCTCGTCCAGCCCATGCCGGCGCTCCGTATCTCTGCGGAAGATCTCCGGCCAGGGCGGTGCGACGAATACCGTCCGGTCATAGCAACAGAGCTCCACGGCCCGCCGCAGATGCCCGGGAACCGGCAGGCCCAGCCGCTCAAGCCCGGACAGCGGCTCGATGATGCTGCGGTCGAAGAAGGCGAGGCCGGCGTCCGCCGCCGCCGTGATCCGCTGGTGCAGGCCGCGCGACAGGACCAGTTCGGCGAACTTCAACGGCTCGCTCCACGGCAGGGCGTCGCCGCCGATCCAGTCCTGTTCACGCACGATCTGCCGCCCCGCCTCGGGGAACACCCGATGGCCGCGGCGCGCGAGTTCGGCCAGCAGCGTCGACTTCCCGCCGCCGGAACAGCCGGTGATGACCACCGCGCGGCAACCGGAATTCGCGACGGCGGACGGCTGATAGTCGTCCTCAAGGGTCGAGGTCATGGCGTGTCCTGATCTGGGGATTTGTGCGTGGTTCAAGACGCTCGCCTGAAGCTCGCGCCTCACCATGACGACCAGGGATGAGCGCAAGCCAGACGTCATCCTGAGGAGCGATCCCTCAGGATCGCGTCTCGAAGGACGCGCGGTCATTGATGAAATGGACGGGTTTTTGACAGCGATGCCGAAAAACACAGACCCGCCGCGGGGGATAGTCGCGGCGGGTCCGGTTTATTCCTCGATCACTCGATCCAAGCGGGCGTTTCCTCCCCGAAACGCCGTGAGGGCAGAACTCTCTGGGGTTCTTGTCCCTCGCGCACCATCAAAAGACGGCATGAGCCTTTCGCTGTCAAGGCTTTGGGAGCCGTGCCCGCGCAAGAAAATACGCCGAATGGGCGAAAAAAGGGATGTTTCTTGGACCCGGGAGTCAAAAGAACACATCTTTTTGACGACGCCGTCAGTTTTAGGCCCCGATACGGGCCGCCAGTGCTTCCGCGGCCTTCGATTCCGGCTCGAACAGGTGCTCAGGCCGACTGGCGGCGACCGGACCGATTCCCCGGGCCGCCAGAAGCGCCTGCGCGTCCAGCAGATCCCGATCCGCGATCAGCAGGCCGTTGGCGCGAGGACGCGCGCCCCGGGCGACGAGGCCGGCCAGGGCGTCGCGCGCTGCCGCGTCCCGCTCGGCCGGCCAGACCAGCATCATCGAACTGCGCGCCCGGGCGCGGGCCTCGACAACGCCGAGCAGCTGCCGCACGACAGCCAGACGCTCGCCGCTCCAGTCCGCGGACAGCGACGCCGCCAGCTGCGCCTGGCTCTTCAGGATCACGCCGTCGCCGACGATCTTCAGGTGGTTGGCCGACAGGGTCGCCCCGGTGGTGGTGATGTCGACGATGATCTCCGCCGCGCCGGACGAGGGCGCGCCCTCGGTGGCGCCGCCCGACTCGACGATCCGGTAGTCGGCCACGCCGCAGCGGGCGAAGAAGGCCCGCGTCTGGACCAGATACTTGGTCGCCACCCGCAGTCGCTTGCCGGTGCGCACCAGATGCAGGTGCGCGACCTCTTCCAGATCGGCCATGGTCTCGACGTCGAGCCAGCCGCGCGGCACGGCGACGACCAGGTCCGCCCGGCCGAAGCCCAGCGCCCGGAGCAGCATGACACGCGCTTCGAGATCGGCCACCTGCTCGCGCAGCAGGTCTTCGCCCGTGACGCCCAGGTGGATCTCGCCGCTGTCCAGCGCCGCGGCGATGTCGGAGGCCGACAGCAGCCGGACCTCGACCTGCGGCAGGGCCGGAATGGCGGCGGTGTAGCCCCGCCCACCCGGCGTCGCCGACAGCGGCAGGCCGGCGTCGGCCAGCCAGCCTTCGACCTGTTCCTTCAGCCGTCCCTTGGACGGGATGGCCAGGATCAACGGACCGCTCATTCCACGCCTCCCGCGAACGCCCGCGCCGGTCGCACCATGCAGCCGACCGCGCCCCGGGCCGACGGCGCCCCGAGCCGCGCCGGCAGTCCGTCGTAGCGGCCGCCCGCGGCGACCGGCCGTTCCTCGCCCAGCGCCGCGCTGCGCACCTCGAACACCAGCCCGTCGTAGTAGCCGAACGCCCGCCCGAACGCGGCGGTCAGGGTGATGCGGTCGACGGCGACTCCCTGCCCGGCCAGCGCTGTCAGCCGGCGAGTCCAGCGCGTGATCGCAGCGTCCAGCGCGCCGGGCGCCGGCCCGGCGAGCGCCCGGATCGTCTGCAGCGCGGCCGCCGGGGCGTCCGACACCGCCAGGAAGCGGCGCACCGCGTCCGCCTCGGCCGGCGACAGCGGCGGCGTGCGGGCGGCCTCTGTCCGCTCCGCCAGACGCTGCACGATCTCGCCCACCGGCCGCGCCCCGACCGGCTCGATGCCGGCGATGGCCCACAGCCGGCGCAGGGCGGTCTCGCCCTGGCCCTCGGGCACGCCTTCCAGCGGATTGACCAGCCGGGCGTCGTCCGCGACGGGCGCAGCGCCGGCGCGGTCGAGTTCGGCCTGCAGCAGCCGGGGCCGGGTGAACAGCCGCTTGAGCCTCGCCGCCAGCGCCGGCGCGAGCGCCAGGCTGTCGACGAAGGCGGCGAACAGGGCGATGTCGCCGACGATCAGCGAAAGATCGCTCCGGCCGCCGGCCAGCGCCGAGCGCCAGGCGAGACCCACGACCTCGGCGTCGCTCTGCGCGACATCGGCGCCGCCGAACACTTCCACCCCGACCTGCAGGAACTCCTCGGCCCGGACCGACCCCTGTGGGGCGGCGCGGAACGCCTTGCCTTCATAGGCGTAACGTCCGGAGTCCGCGCCGCTGTCGAGGTGCGCGCGGGCGACGGGAATGGTGAAGTCAGGCCGCAGGGCCAGCTCCTCGCCGCCCTCGGCCTGGACCACGAACAGGCGCGGCCGCATGGCCTCGCCGGACAGGTCGAGCAGCAGCGCCAGCGGCTGCAGCACGGCGACCTCGACCGGCGCGGCGCCGGCGGCCGCGAACGGCGCGCGGATCGCGGCCAGCGCCTCGGCGGGAACGGGCGGCTCCAGTCTCATCGCGCGGCGTCCACGATCTTGCGCACGGTGGCGACGAGGTCAGCGCGGGCGACGGTCTGCTGGCCGGGCCGCTCGGCCTTCCAGGCCGCGTTGTCGGTCACGCCCTTCGACAGGTCGCGGCCGAGATCGAGGTCCTTCACCGTGGCGGTCCCGGCGTTGAACTCGTCCTCGCCGATGATCACCGCCGCGGGCGACAGGCGCCGGTCGGCGTATTTCATCTGCGGCCGCATGCCGGAGGTCCCGAGATAGACCTCCGCCGCGATGCCGCCGTTCCGCAGCTCGGCGGCGACGGCGAAATAGTCGGCCATCCGGCTCTGGTCGAAGGCGATGATCACGACCGGCCCGCGGTTCTCACCGGCCTCCTCGCGGCCCGCCGCCTTAAGCGCCGCCGCCAGCCGCGAGACGCCGAACGAGAAGCCCGTCGCCGGAGTCCGTTCGCCGGTGAACCGCGCGACCAGATCGTCATAGCGCCCGCCGCCGCCGATCGAGCCGAACCGCATCGGCTGGCCCTTCTCGTCGAGGGTCTCGATCTGCAGATCGGCCTCGAACACGGCGCCGGTGTAGTACTCCAGACCCCGAACGATGGACGGATCGAACAGGGCCTGGGTCTCGTCGACGCCGAGGCCCTTGAGGGCGGCGATGATCGCCTCCAGTTCACGGAAGCCCTCCAGCGCGGCGTCCGCCCGGGCGAACGGCGCGGCGGCGAGCTGGTCGAGCGGCGCGCCGGCCACGGCCATGTCGAGGAAGTCCAGCACCAGTCCCGCCGACGCCGCCGAAAGCTCGGCGCCCGGCGTGAAGGCGCCCGACTCATCGAGCCGGCCCTTGCCGAGCAGATCGCGCACGCCATCGCGGCCGAGCCGATCCAGCTTGTCGAGCGCGCGCAGCACGATGAGCTTCTGGCGCCCCTCGGCGACGCCGGCGGCGACCATGACCCCGTCGAGGATTTTGCGGTTGGAGAACTTCATCACCGCCTGACCCTTCGCCAGGCCCGCGGCCTCGAGACCGGCCACCGCCAGGGCGATGATCTCAGCGTCCGCTTCCGGCCGCGCCGAGCCGACCGTGTCGGCGTCGCACTGGATGAACTCGCGGAACCGGCCAGGACCCGGCTTCTCGTTGCGCCAGACCGGCCCGAAGGCGTAGCGGCGATAGGGCTTGGGCAGGGTTTCCCAGTTCTGCGCCGCGAACCGGGCCAGCGGCGCGGTCAGGTCGTAGCGCAGGGCCATCCACTGCTCGTCGTCGTCCTGCAGGGCGAACACGCCCTCGTTCGGCCGATCGCTGTCGGGGAGGAACTTGCCCAGGGCGTCGGCGTATTCGAACGCCCCGGTGTCCAGCGGCTCGAAGCCCCACTGCTCGTAGACCTTCGACACGGCCTCCACGATCCGCCGCTCGGCGCGCAGGGTCGCGGCGCGCTTGTCGGCGAATCCGCGGGGGGCGCGGGGTTCAGGTCGGAAGGTCTGGTCGGTCATGGGTCAGCTCTGCATCGGGTCTGGTCGGGCCGGATGGAGCTGGTCTAGCCCCATCCGCGTCGGGCGGGGCCGGAGGGGTGATGCGCTGGCCTTCAGGCCGCGCGAACCCGTTCCGTCCCGCGAGGGATGGCGTGGTGGGCATGATGGTGGTGCGCGTCGCGGGTCATCGGGGCGGGGGTATAGCGAAGCAAACCCACACTGTCATCCCGGAAGCCGCGTAGCGGCTATCCGGGACCCAGACAGGATCCCATTCGCAGGGGGTGAAGCCGATTCTGGGTCCCGGCTCTTCGGGCTTCGCCCTGCGGCCGGGATGACAGTTTGAATTAGCGCCTCAACCGCTCGATCAGCGCCGCGGTCGACGCATCGTGCGGCCCCGCCGCGCAGCCCTGCAGCTCGCCCAGCACCGCCGTCGCCAGGGTCTTGCCCAGCTCCACGCCCCACTGGTCGAAGCTGTTGATGTTCCACAGCACCCCCTCGACGAAGACCTTGTGCTCATAGAGGGCGATCAGGGCGCCGAGGGCCTGCGGCGTCAGCCGGTCCATCAGGATGAAGCTCGATGGCCGGTTGCCGGGGAAATGGCGGTGCGGCTCGGCGGCGTTGGCGGAGCCGGTCATCAGCGCCTCGGCCTGGGCGATGGCGTTGGCCAGCAGGATCGCCTGCTGCGCCTGCGGCCCCTCCTCCGCCTTCGCGACGGCCACGAAGTCGACCGGGATCACGTCCACGCCCTGGTGCAGCATCTGGAAGAAGGCATGCTGGTCGTTGGTGCCGGCGTTGCCGAACACGGCGGTCGACGTGGCGTGCGCCACGGGCGCCCCGCTCAGCGTCACGCGCTTGCCGTTGGACTCCATTTCCAGCTGCTGCAGGTAGCTGGCCAGCAGGCCCAGCCGGTCGGCATAGGGCTCGACCACCCGCACGGGCCGGCCAAGGCCGTTGCGGTTGAACACATGGGCCAGCGCCAGCAGGACCGGCGCGTTGGCCGCAATCGGCGCGCTGCGGAAGTGGTCGTCCATCGCCGCCGCCCCGGCCATCAGCGCAGCGAACCGGTCCCAGCCCAGCGCGATGGCGCAGCTGAGCCCGACGGCCGACATCACCGAATAGCGCCCACCGACCCAGTCCTCGAAGCCGAACACCCGTTCCGCCGGGATGCCGAAGGCCGCGCAGGCCGCCAGGTTGGTCGAGGCGGCGGCCAGGTTGGCGTCGCCGGCCTCACCCAGGGCGGCGTGCAGCCAGGCCCGCGCCGCAGAGGCGTTGGCCATGGTCTCCTGGGTGGTGAAGGTCTTGGAGACGACGACCACCAGAGTCGTCGCGGCGTCCAGCCCGGCCAGGGCCTGGGCGATATCCGCCGGATCGACATTGCCGACGAACCGCAGGTCGATCCGGGGCTCCAGGGGCTTCAGCGCCCGCCAGACAAGACGGGGGCCAAGGTCCGACCCGCCGATGCCGATGTGGACGATGGTCCGGAAAGACGCGCCCGTGGCGCCCTTGATCGCGCCGGAGCGGACAGCCTCGACGAAGGCCGCCATCCGGCCGCGCACCGCCTCGACCTCGCCGGAGACGGGTTTGCCGAGCGCCGCGAACCTGGCCCCGTCCGGCGCGCGCAGGGCCATGTGCAGGGCGGCGCGCTTCTCGGTGACATTGACCGCCTCGCCGGCGAACAACCGATCCCGGGCGGCCTCGACGCCGGCGGCGCTGGCCAGATCCAGCGCCGCGCCGAGACCCGCCCGACTCCAGGGCTGCTTGCTGAGGTCCAGCCGCAGGCCGCAGGCCTCGACCACCAGCGCCTCGAGCCGGTCCGGTTCGGCCGCGAAGTGATCGACGATTCGCGTCTGCACGTCCTTGCGGGCGGCGTCCTCGAGGGCGGTCCAGGCGGCGGTCAGGTCGGTCATGCAAACTCCGTCAGCAAGACGCCGTTTACCATGTCGGGCTTACCAGAGGGCAAACGCCCATTCACCGGGGGACGCTCCATGTCCTGTGACGCTATCGCCCTCGCCGCAACGCTCTGGCTCGCCTCGGCCTCGCCGATGGCGGCCTCCTCGGCCCCGGCCGTCGTCGTGGCGGCGCCGCCCGCGTCGGTGGCGTCCGAGCCGCTGTTCATGGACATCGTCAAACGCGCCGACGCCCTGAAGGCCGCGGTGGACGCCTGGAAAGGCAAGGAAGGCCCGCTCGACGGCTTCGACGCCTTCCGCACCGAGGTCGACGCGCTGTCGAAGCTCGACATGCAGGCGCACCTGCTGCTCAAGGCCCGCGGCACGGACGGCGACCTCAAGTGCATCCTGCGCGGCATCGCCGAGGATCTGCCGGTGCGACTGAAGCAGGTCGAAACAGCTGCCGATCAGCGCGCGCGCGACATGGCCCTGAAGGAAATGTTCTGGCTGCTGCGCGACAACGTCGAGGTGATCACCACCCCGGCCACCGTGACGTCCGGAACCTGAATCAGCGGACCGTCAGCCGTCGGCAGGCGGAACAGCGGCCCTGGCCAGCGACTCCGCCACCAGTCCCGCCGTCAACAACTGAGGCAGGATGACCGGCGGCCCGCCGTCCGATCCGTACACCAGATACAGCGGGACGCCGGCCCGGCCGTGCTCGGCGAGGGCGCCGGCAATGGCCGCGTCGCGATTGGTCCAGTCCGCCTTCAGATAGACTGCGCCGCTGCTCTTCAGAGCCTCCGCCACCGTCGTGGTCGACAGGGCGACCTGCTCGTTGACCTGGCAGGTGACGCACCAGGCGGCGGTGAAGTTGACGAACACCGGCCGGCCCTCGGCGCGGAGGGCGGCGACCCGCTCGGACGACCAGGCCTCTGACGGCAGATCGGCGGCCGCCGCGCGCTTCGGGTCCGGCGCGGGTGCGGAGGCCGACGCGTGCGGGGGAACCAGCACCAGGCCGTAGATCAGGCCGCCGGTCGCCAGCAGCATCACCGCCGCGATCCAGCGCGTGACGCGCGCGCGCTCGCGGCGCTGGGCCTGGCCGAACAGCCAGGCGGCGAAGGCGGCGACCACCGCGGCGGCGAGACCGAGCGCAAGGCCTGCCGGTCCCGTCTGCTGGGCCAGCACCCAGATCAGCCAGGCCGCCGTCCCGTACATCGGGAAGGCCAGCAGGTTGCGCAGCGTCTCCATCCACGCGCCCGGCCGGGGGAGCAGCCTGAGCAGGGGCGGCGCGAAGGACAGGGCTACGAACGGGGCCGCGAGTCCCAGGCCGAGGGCCGCGAAGATCAGCAGCGAGACCCCGGCGCTCTGGGTCAGGGCGAACCCCATGGCCGGACCCATGAAGGGCGCCGTGCAGGGCGCGGCCACCACGACCGCCAGGACGCCGGTCATGAAGCTGCCGGTCAGGCCGCGCCGGCCGTCCGCCAGCTTGCCGCCGACGCCCTGCAGCGCGGCGCCGACCTCGAACACGCCGGACAGGTTCAGCGCCACCAGCAGCATCAGGGCCGCCAGGGCGGCCACCACGGCGGGAGACTGCAACTGGAAGCCCCAGCCCACGGCAGCGCCGGCCGCCTTCAGGGCGATCAGGGCGCCGGCCAGCGCCAGGAAGGTCGCCAGGACGCCGGCGAGATACGCCAGCCCCTGCCGGCGCGCGGCACGCGCCTCATGGGCATGGCCGGCGAGCGCCGCCGCCTTCATCGACAGGATCGGGAAAACGCAGGGCATCAGGTTCAGGAGCAACCCGCCGAGCAGCGCGAACAGGATGGAGACGGCCAGGCCGGGGCTTCCGCTGTCCGACGCAGGGGCGGCCGGCGGTCCGAGCCCGGCCGCGCCCGGAGGCGCAGCGCCCGCGGTGGCGCTGATCTCATAGGCCACGCCGGACAGCGCCAGCACGCCCTCAAGGGTCGTCGGAGCCGAGCCTTGGGCGAAGTCGGCGCCCGCCGGCAAGGCGAGGGTCAGGCCGCGCGGCCCGCGCTCGATGATCTGGGGTCTGGCGTGCTCGATCGCCGTGCCGCTGAAGGGAAAGAACCAGGCCCCGGAGACGTCGGCGCCCTCCAGCGGGGCGCCCGTCACGGCGAGCGAGAGCTTGGCGCCCTCGACCGAGAAGGTCGCGGAAAGCCCGGCCGGCTTCGGCGCGTCCGCCAGAACCCGGGCGATACGCCCGTTCCAGGTCGCGTCAGGCTGCGGGGTGGCGGCGATCGGCAGATCGAGGGTCAGCAGCGCTTCCTCGGGGATGCAGATGTCGGCGCAGACGAGGAACAGGACCTGCGCGGACACCTTCACCGTCTGTCCGGGCTTCGCCGAGGCCGGAACCTCGATCGGGGTCGGCAACAGCACATCGCCGCTGTAGCCATAGTTCATCAGCGGGCCGATCTGCTGGCGCGTCGGGGTCGGCCAGACGATCTCGCCGGCCTTCCAGCCGGCCGGCAACGTCCAGGTGATCCGCGTCGGCTCTCCCGAGTCGCCGGGATTTCGCCAGTAGGTGTGCCAGCCCGCGTCGATATCCTGGCGCAGGGCGACATAGACCGTCCCGCCCGGGACGGCCGCCTCCTGGGCGACGAGTTCCGCCTTGATGTGACCCGTGTTCACCGGCGCGGCGAGCGCGGGCGCCGCGGTCAGGGCCAGCAGCAAGGCAAGAAACGTGGTCAGTCGCATGATCCAGCTATATGGCCCTGAGGGGCCCCTCGACAACGGCGGCGGGACCGCCATGATCGAGGCCAGTCAATGAGGGATGAGATGCCGGTCAATCGCGCCTGGATTCTGAAGAAACGGCCTGTGGGCGATATCGCGCCGGGCGACCTTGAGTTCGTTGAACGTCCGCTCCGCGATCTGGAGCCCGGCGAACTGCTGATCCGCAACGTCTACCTGTCGCTGGATCCGACCAACCGCATCTGGATGAGCGACCAGGACCAGTACCTGCCGCCGGTCGAGGTCGGGGACGTGATGCGCGGCGGGACCATCGGCGTGGTCGAGGTCAGCCGCTCGGACCGTTTTCCGGTCGGGACAGTGGTCAACGCCGGCCTGTCGGGCTGGCAGAGCTACTCGATCGCCCATGAGGGCGCCGTCAATCCGGTCCCGATGCTGCCGGGCGTTTCGCTGACGGCCTTCATGAGCGTGCTCGGCGCGACCGGCCTGACCGCCTGGTTCGGCATGGTCGACATCGGCAAGCCGCAGCCGGGCGAGACGGTGGTCGTCTCCGCCGCCGCCGGAGCTGTGGGCTCCATCGCCGGCCAGATCGCCAAGCTGAAGGGCGCCCGCGTCATCGGCATCGCCGGCGGCCCCGAGAAGTGTGCCTGGCTGACCCGCGACCTCGGGTTCGACGGGGCCATCGACTACAAGAACGAGGACGTCGGCGCGGCGCTCGACCGGCTCTGCCCGAACGGCATCGACGTGAACTTCGAGAACGTCGGCGGCGAGATCATGGACGCGGTGATCGCCCGGATGAACAACTTCAGCCGCATGCCGCTCTGCGGCATGATCAGCACCTACAACGCCACCGGCGACGTGCCCGGCCCCAGCGACTTCGCCCGGGTGCTGATGCGGCGGATCCTGATCAAGGGCTTCATCGTCATCGACTACATCCCCCGCGCCGGAGAAGCCCTGGCGGAGCTGGCGCCCTGGGTGCTGGGCGGCCAGATCAAGTGGAAGGCCCACGCCGTGGACGGACTGGAAAACGCCGCCGAGGCGGTGAAGCGGCTGTTCACCGGCGACCACGACGGCAAGCTGCTCATCCGCATCTCTCCGGAGCCCGCCGCCTGATGCCCTCCAGCTTTGACGAGATCTCGATCGGCCAGGTGGTCAATCTCGGCGCCGTGGCGGTCGACGCCCAGGCGCTGGAGGCCTTCATCCGCGCCTTCGCGCCCGGCTGGGGCGTCGAGCGCGGGGCGCCGGACGCGATGGTCTACGCCCTCTGGTCGCGGCTCGAGGAGCACGCTTCGTCAGACTGGCCGCAGACCAAGCGGCTGGGCGTCGATGCCCTGCGCTGGGCGCGCAATCCCCCGGTCGGAGAACTGCTCCGCGGGCGGATGACGGTGATGGGCAAGGACCCGGTAGGCGATGACAAGGGCATCATCATCGCCCAGCATGACCTGCTCGACGAGGCCGGGCGCCTCGTCTTCTCCTGCCTCACGCGAAGCGTCTTCGCGCGGTAGGGTGTTCGCCGGCCAGAGCAACCGGCAGGCATTCGACCGCGACCGCCGGAGCGGCCGCGGTCCGTGCCGGATCAGGCGGCGGCCTGATCCCGCTTGAGAGCGCGTTCGCTGGCGATGGCGACCAGACGGTCCCAGCCGATCAGCGACGTCAGGTGGTTGTAGATCTTTTCCAGCGCGCCGTTGTCGCGCAGCTGGGCCAGTTGCTCGCCCGACAGGGCGTTCAGCTTGGCTTCCGACACGGCGAAGTACTCGGCGAGCTTCACCGGCTCGAACGTGCCGTCTTCCTTCGGCATGTTGAAGATCGACTCGCGCTGCTCGAACAGGTCGAGGTCCTTCAACAGCTTGACGAACGAGTCGGTGCGGCGGCGTTCGCCTTCGAAGTCCTCGCAGAACTTGATGGCGTTCTGGGTGTATTCCGACGGCTCGCCCGCGTCGTCGAACAGCGGCAGGTCGGCCTTCTTGCGATCGGTGAAGATCGAGGCGTTGCGCTCGATGCAGACGACCATGCGCTGTTGCGCCTCGTCGGCGGCCAGCACGAACGGGTAGCGGCGGATGTAGGCCGGCACGTAACCGCCCGCGACGAACGAACCGTCTTCATTGATGAAGAGGTTCTCGTCGGTGTTGATGCCCATGACCGCCAGCGGCATGTTTTCCGGGCCGGCGAAGATGATCGGGTAGCTGATCGCGGCGAAGGTGAACTCCGCGACGGTCAGCGGCACGACATGGCCCTTCATCGCGAAGCCGAACGGCTTTTCCATACGCTGCACGCCCAGACCGCCATGCATGTCTTTGCTGAGGGGCTCGGGCGTCGTGTAGAAAAGGATGTTGCCGCTGATGGGGCCGATGACGTCCTGGGTCTTTTCCATTCGGGACTCTTGAAGCTGCGGCCGGGTTACGTCCGCGATGAAGATGAGCGGGCGCTTCTAGCTGAACAAACGGAACCCGGCAATGCGAGCTCCCGTCTTGCGGTCCCCAACGTCAACGCGCTTCAATCACGGCAAGAAGAAAACCCCGGGAGACGTCCATGCCTATCGCCTACCCCGAGATTCTGGCCCTGACCAGCGAGCCCCAGCCGTTCGCCTGGACCGAGAAGGACACCATGCTCTACGCGCTGGGCATCGGCATGGGGTCGGACCCCATGAACGCGGACGAGCTCCCGTTTGTCTATGAAAGCGGCCTCAAGGCCGTGCCGACCCAGGCCACCACCGTCGCCTGGGGCGCTGGTCCGGGCATCGGCAAGATGGGCATCAACTTTCTGCTGGTCGTGCACGGCGAGCAGAAGGTCGAATTCCACAAGCCCTTGCCGACCGAAGCCTCGATCCTGGCCACCAGCCGGGTCGTCGGCGCCTACGACAAGGGCGACAAGGGCGCGGTTATCTACAACGAGACCGTGCTGGCGGATGCGAAAACCGGCGAGAAGATCGCCACCCTGACCGGATCGACCTTCGCCCGGGGCGACGGCAACTTCGGCGGGCCGTCGGACGGCGCGCCCGAGCCGCACGAGGTGCCGACCCGCGCGCCGGACCTCTCGGTCGACATTGCGACCCGGCCGGACCAGGCGCTGATCTACCGGCTCAGCGGCGACCGCAACCCGCTGCATTCGGACCCGAAGATCGCCGCGGCGGCCGGCTTCCCCCGCCCGATCCTGCATGGCCTCTGCACCTACGGCGTCACCTGCCGGGCGGTGCTTCAGGAGTACTGCGGCTTCGACCCGGCGAAGATCAAAAGCCACCAGGTTCGGTTCTCCAGCCCGGTGTTCCCCGGCGAGACGATCACCGTCGACATGTGGAAGGACGGCGACGTCGTCTCGTTCGAGGCGCGCGTGAAGTCGCGCGGCGTCACCGTGGTCAGGAACGGCAAGACGGTTCTGGGGTAGGCGGCCGGGGACATGTACCGAAGGTACGTGTCCCCCAATCGAGCTGCTGGTTTAGGGGACACGTACCTTCGGTACATGTCCCCGGCGCCAGGCTAGAACGCCCAGCTCAGGCCGGCGCGGATCGTCCGGCCCGGAAGGGGCGCGATGTCCTTCAGGAACGAGGTATGCTCGCGCGCCTCGACATCACCCAGGTTGCGACCCTCGACGAACAGGGTGAGGTCCCGGTCCTCGAAGGGCTTGAAGCCCGCCTGGACGTTGACCAGCGTATAGCCGTCGGTCGGCAGCTCGAAGGCGGCGACGCGGTCCTGGTCGCCGATCTGACGCAGCTCGATCTGGCCGTCGGTGCGCTCGCCCTTCCACACCAGGCGGGCCGTCGCCGACCAGGACGGGATGCGGGCGGGCGTCCCGAGGCCGGTTTTACCGCGCACCGTATCGAACACGCCCTCGACGGAAACCGACCGACCGCCGTCGCGCCAGAGGTCGTGCGAAGCCTCGAACTCGATCCCGGTGAAGGTCGCGTCTGTCTGGCTGTAGCGGAACACCGGCAGCTCACCGGTCAGGCTGATCGTGCCGTCATCCTCCGCCAGCAGGCCGGTCGGCAGCTCCTGGATGAAGCCGTCATAGCGGGCGGTGAACAGGTGCAGCTCGGCTCGCCCGGAACCGGTCCAACGCAAGCTGACCTCGTAGGAGGTGACTCTCTCGGACTCCAGGGTCGGATCGCCGACCTCGTAGGAGCCGGTCCCGGCGTGCGGGCCATCGGCGTACAGTTCGAACTCGGTCGGCGCGCGGCCGTTGCGCGAAACGCTGAAGCCCAGGAACCAGTCGGTCGCCGGCCGCCAGAACACCGCCGCCGAGGCCGAGACGTTGCTGAACTCCTGACTGGATGCGGTCGTCGACCAGTCGATGCCGTAGACGGTCGCGGCGTCGCTGGTCGGACGACCGGTCAGGCGGGCGTCGAGTCCGCGACGGTCCAGCCGCAGACCGCCCTCGACGCCCCAGGCGTCTCGATCCAGTCGCTGCAGCACGAAAACGCCGACCTCGTCGATGTCGGTCGGCGGGATGAAGGCCTCATCGCCGATCGCCTCGAAGCTGCGCACCAGGCCCTGGACGCCGACGGCGCCCTGCCAGCCGTCGCGCTCGGCCTGCACCAGTTCGACCCGGCCCTCGGTTCCCTTGGACAGGAAGCGCGTGCCGACCGCACCGGTGGCGACCTCGATCTCCGCATGCTCATAGTCCGCGTAGCCGACCGAGAACCGCGCCCGGTCGAACAGCCCCAGCGACACCGCCGACTCGCCGCGCGCGTCGAGGCGGGTCTGCTTGAGATCGATGTAGACCGGGCCCTCGGCCGGCGGCGGACCGACGATGACGATCTGCTCGTACGGCACGCCGTATTGCGTCTCGGTGCGCTTGGCGGAAACGCCGACGTAGCCGTCGTCACCGATCCAGGAGACGCCCGCGCCATAGGCCAGCATCGAGACGTCGGTGTTCCTGACCACACGGTCGCCCAGGGGCGTCACGCCTTCGGTCGCGGCGAGGCGGTCGGACACAGGATTCACCGGCACGCTGTAGTCGCCGCTTTCGCGCTTCACCGCGTCGGCCGCGAAGACCCAGGGCCCGGCGCCGGCCTTGAGGCTGGCGGACAGGGAGTAGCTGTCGTCGCCCGACCCGGCGGCGGCGGCGATCCGGCCTTCCGGACCGTCGGACGCCGGGCGGGCGGGGATCCGGTCGTCGATCACATTGACCACGCCGCCGATCGCCGAACCGCCATAGGCGAGGGTCGAGGGACCGCGCAGCACCTCGATCCGCGACGCCTCGCCCGGCTCCGAGGCCACGGCGTGATCAGGAGACAGGGAGCTGGCGTCCACCAGACCCACGCCATTCTGCAGGATCAGCACCCGCGGCCCGGAAAGCCCCCGGATCACCGGGCGGCTGGCGCCGGGACCATAGAAGGTCGACCGCAGTCCGGGCAGCCCGTTGAGAATGTCGCCGAGGCCCACCGCCGGCGCGCGGTCGAGCTCTTCGCGGCCGACCACGTTGACGCTGGTGGCGACCGAGTCGAGGGACACGGCATAGGGCGCGGCCGTAACGGTCACCTCAGCCACGGTATTCGGGTCCGCCTCGGCCGCGGAGGCCTGCGTCGCGGCGAACAGGGTCAAGCCGCTGGCGGCGGAAAGCAGGAGAAGACGGCAGGACATCACAGGACCCCGGGGAAATCGACAGTCTCAAAGTGTTATGAAATAACATATCGAGTCGTCAAGGGCGGCGCGGCGTTTTCAGCTTGACGATGATCGAGTGATCCCTGACTGCGGTCGGCGCCCAAGGGCGCTGGAGGCTCAGGATGATCGGCATGCGGACCTTTGCGGCGGGCGCGCTCGTCACCCTCGCCCTGGCGCTGACCGCCTCGGCGCAGGAGCCACGTCCGACCGGCTATCTGGCGCCGGAGGCCGTGCCTGACCCGCTGGTGATTGTCGGCGGTCCACCGGCCGAGGACTCGCCCGAAGCCGCCGCCGAACGCGCTTACTTCCTGTCGAGCCGTGCTCTGGAAGGCTCTGCCCGGTGGAAGCAGGCCGCGCTCGACGCAGACCTGTTCGGCGATGTCGCCCACGCCAGCTTCGCCTGCGCCATCGGCAAGGCGATCACCGTGAAGGACACCCCGACGCTGTCGCGGATGATGGACCGGATGGTGATGGATGCGGCCCGGAGCGTCGCGGTCCTGAAGTCCACCTTCAACCGGCCCCGGCCGATGGTCGGCCATGACGACGCCCCGCTGTGCGTCGCCCGTGAGGACTGGATGAAAACCAACAGTTCCTATGCCTCCAGCAACGCCGCGGCGGGCTGGGCCTGGGCGCTGGTGCTGGCCGAGCTCTATCCGGCCAGGGCTTCGTCAGTGCTGGTCCGGGGTCGCGAGTTCGGCGAGAACCGCGTCATCTGCGGCCTGCACTACGCCAGCGACATCACCGCCGGCCAGACCATGGCCTCGGCGACCGTGGCGGCGCTGCACGCCAATCCCGAGTTCCTGACGGACCTCGAAACCGCCCGCGCCGAACTGGCCACGGCGCCGGCGGCGGAAGGCTGCGGCGGCTGACAAGGCAATCAGGGGGCGTCCTGCGACCAGACCAGGTGCCGGCGCAGAATTTGACCTTCCGGGACGTTCGGATGATCGAAGTCGAGATCCGCCCGGCGCGTCATGCCCAGCCGCGCCATCACCGCCTGTGAGGGCAGGTTGGTCGTCGAGGTGAAGGCGACGATCCGCTCCAGGCCGATGTGCTCGAAGCAGACGTCCATCGCAGCCTGCGACGCCTCGGTGGCGTAGCCCCGTCCCCAGGCGGCGCGCGCCAGTCGCCAGCCCATCTCGGCGCCCGGCGACAGCGGGACTGGCGGCGACATCGTCATCGGCCCGGAGTGGCCCAGGAAGGCGCCGTCCTCGCGGCGTTCAATCGCCCAGCGGCCAAAGCTGTGCTGGTCGATGTGCGACTGGTACCGGGCCGCCAGGGCGTCGCTTTCGGCCCGCGAGAGGGTCGAGGGGAAATATCGCATGACCTCTGGATCGGCGTTCAGCGCCGCGAACGGCTCAAGGTCTTCCTCGCGCCAGCTTCGCAGGATCAGGCGCGGGGTCTTGATCATGCCGGACGGGGGCTCGCCAGCGCGCCGTAAAGATCCGGCCGGCGGTCACGGAAGAAGCCCCAGGCGGCGCGGTGGGTGGCGAGAAAGTCCAGATCGACGGTGGTCTGCACCAGCCCCTCGTCGTCGCGTCCCAGCTCGGAGACCAGGTCGCCGCGATGGTCGGCGATGAACGACGAGCCATAGAAGCGCTGGCCGCCGTTGGGATAGCCGTCCCAGGGCTCGAAGCCGATGCGGTTGGCCCCGACCACCGGGATGATGTTGCTGACCGCGTGCCCCTGCATCGCCCGCCGCCAGGGCAGGGCCGTGTCGAGCGACGCGTCATGCGGCTCGCTGCCGATGGCGGTGGGATAGAGCAGCGCCTCGGCGCCCATCAGCGCCATGGCCCGCGCGCACTCGGGGTACCACTGGTCCCAGCAGATGCCGACGCCGATGCGGCCGTGTTTGGTGTCCCAGACGCGGAAGCCGGTGTCGCCCGGCCGGAAGTAGTACTTCTCCTGATAGCCGGGGCCGTCAGGGATGTGGCTCTTGCGATAGACGCCCAGCAGCGCGCCGTCGGCGTCGGCCATCACCAGACTGTTGAAGTAGTGGGGCCCCTCCTTCTCGAAGATCGAGATCGGGATCACCACGCCCAGTTCGCCGGCCAGCGGGGCCAGGGCCTTCACACAGGGATGCTCGCGCCAGGGATGGGCCTGCGCGAACCAGCGCTCCTCCTGCGCCACGCAGAAGTAGGGACCCTGGAACAGCTCCGACGGCAGGATCACCTGCGCCCCCGCCGCGGCGGCCTGGCGGATGAACCCCTCGGTCTTCCGGATGTTGGCGTCCAGATCCATGCCGTAGCTGGTCTGGATCGCCGCGAGGCTGAGCGTCCGGGCCATCAGGCGGGCTCCTGCTGGGTGATGCAGTGGAACGAGCCGCCGCCGGTCAGGATGGCGGTGGACGGCAGGCCGATCGCCTTGCGCTCGGGGAACAGGCTCTGCACCGCGTCGACGGCGAAGGCGCCGGCCTTGGCATCGTCGTAGAGCGGCACGATCACCGCGCCGTTGGCGATGATGAAGTTCATATGGCTGGCCGGCGCGGGGCCGCCGTCGCCGTCGATCCAGCCCGGCGAGGGAATGCGCATGACCTGCAGCTGGCCACCGCGGGCGTCGGTCATCTGCGACAGGTCGCGGGCGGTCTGGTCGTAGAGGTTGGCGTTGGGGTCGGCCTTGCCCCAGGCGATCGGACAGGCGACCACGCCCGGCGCGACGAACCGCGCCAGGTTGTCGACATGGCCGTCGGTGTGGTCGTTGCGAAGGCCGTCGCCCAGCCACAGCACCTTGCGGGCGCCGAGCGCCTGGCCGAGCGCCGCGCCCGCGGCCTCTTCGGTCCAGCCGGCGTTGCGGTTGGCGTTCAGCACGCACTGGCGGGTGGTCAGCAGCGTGCCCAGGCCATCGTGCTCGACGGCGCCGCCCTCGAGGATGAAGCCGTTGGCGTCCAGCGGCGCGCCGGAGGCGGCGGCGATCTGGGCGGCGACCTGGTCATCGCCCTCGAGCTCGTACTTGCCGCCCCAGCCGTTGAAGCGGAAGCCGGCGGCGCGGCCGTCGCTGCGAAAGATCGGGCCGGTGTCTCGCACCCAGATATCGCCGAACAGTGCGCGGACGATCTCGACGCCGGCGACGTCGCCCAGCCGCGCACGGGCGGCGGCCTCGGCGTCGTCGCCGCAGACCATCAGCCGGACGCGCTCCTCGCCCGGACCGGCCAGGGCGCGGGCCAGGGCGGCGACCTCGTCCTGGGCGCCTTCGAGGTTCTCGAGCCACAGATCGGCATGGCTGGGGAAGCCGAGCCACATGGCGCGGTGCGGAGACCATTCAGCGGGAACGAGAGGGGTGCTCATGCGGCGGGGGAAGTGGCCCTGGCTGGAGGTTGCGTCAAGTGTCGCCCAAACGAAAAGGGGCGGCCTGATCGCTCAGGCCGCCCCTCCCGTTTAGTCGTGGTTGCTTCGAACTAGAAGCGGGTACGCAGGCTCAGCTGGATCGTGCGCGGCGCGCCGATGCTGACAAAAGCCGTGTTGGGGTTACGCGAGATCGCCGTCTGGTCCAGTTCCGGGTTGATCCGCGCGATGGTCTTCGCGTTCGTGCCCGAGCTGATGTTGGCGTAGTACTCTTCGTCGAAGATGTTCGTGACGTTGAGCTGCAGCGACGTACCTTCAGCGCCGAAGGGCAGGTCGTAGCGCAGGTCCATGTCGAACACGTTGTAGCCCGGCGACTGCTCGTCGTTGACGTCCGTCGTGTAACGGTCGCCGACGTGCTTGCCCTGGAAGCCGACGGTGAAGTCTTCGGTCACGCGCCATTGGGCGCGGCCCGTGAACATCCACTCCGGCGTTTCCACCAACGTCTTGCCCTTGGTGGGCAGGTACGTCGGCGTGTTGGCCGGGGTCAGCGCGGGCGCGACGATGATCGTCGACCGGCCGAGCTGCAGATCGTCCTGCAGTTCAGCGCTGGTGTAGCTGACCGACGCGTAGAGGCTGAAGGTATCAGTCGGGGTCCAGCCGGCCTGGGCGTCGATACCCCAGAGCTTCACGTCGCCGACGTTGCGGTCGACGTTGTAGCCGAGGTCCGGATCGAACGACGACACGATGCGGTTCTGGAAGTTGTTCGACCACAGGGCCGTCGAGATGATCATCGTCGGCGAGCGGAAGCGATAGCCCAGATCCCAGGCCTGGCTGGTTTCCGGATCCACGTCCGAGATGACGACCGGAGCGGTCGCCGAAACGGTCGGGATGTTCAGGATCGGGTTCGTGCTCGACACCGCATTCGCCACACCGACGGTGTAGAGGTTGTCGGTGCGCGGCGCGGACAGGCCTTCGGCGTAGCTGAGGAAGACCGTGTGACCCGGCGCCAGGACGTAGGAGACGCCGACGTTCGGCAGAACGTCCTTGTACTCGGCTTCCGCCTCGAACGGACGGACGTACCGGGTCGTGCCGGACGCCGCGATCGCCACGTTGGTCAGGGTGACCAGGTTGGCCGACGCCTGGAGACCGGCGGTCGTCAGGTCGGTGTCGACGTTGGCGTAGACCGGCTGGCTGGTGCAGAGCACCGTGTTGGCGCCGTTCTGCGTCAGGCAGTACTGGTTCAGCTCACGCTTGAACACCGGCGCCCGCAGGCCGACCGTCACGAACAGGGTGTCGTCCATGAAGTTGCCGCGCCAGTCGGCCGACAGCTGGTTCAGGATGGCGTAGGACAGACGGTCGCGGCTGCGGAAGAAGTAGCCGTCGGCGTTCAGCACCTTGGCGCCGTTGCCGTCCTTGCCGCCGAACACGTCGAGCGGATCACCGCTGGCCGAGATGTTGCCGTATTCGCCCGTCTGACGGTGACGTCCGCGGTCGAAGGTGTAGGCGATGCGGAAGGTGTTGTTGTCGTTCGGCTCCCAGATCAGCGAGCCGGCCACCGTGAAGCGACGGGTGTTGGTGTTGCTCGGCGAGTAGAAGCGCACGAACGTGTCACGGCAGTCGCCGTCCTTGTTCAGGTCGAAGCCCGTGCCGGCCACGCCGCCAACGCCGCAGGCCACCGCGCCGGTCGTGCCGAAGACGGTGTTCTGCTGGCCCAGGGTGCCGACTTCGCTCAGGGTCGTGCTGCCGCCGCCGTTGGCCAGGGTGTACTGGAAGGCGGAGTCGAGCGTGAAGGTCAGCGTGTCGGAGAGCGTGAACTTCGCCTGTTCCCGGATGTTGCCGGTGTTCGACGGGTTGATCCGCAGGCCGTAGTAGTTCGAGTTGTCGGCCGGATCGGCGTCAACGTCGCCGGTGTTCGGCAGGACGACGGGCGTCGAGACGATCGGCAGATAGGCGGCGTTGTTGTCGTAGTCCGCGCCGTTCAGCAGGAACGTGGAGATCGTCGTGGTGCGGTAGAAGTTGTTGCGGTTCTCGTTGTAGTGGAACGCCAGCGAGAAGAAATCGCCGTTGTCGCCCAGCGGCTGATAGATCTTGCCGTTGATCTGCCACTTCTCGAGGTCGCCCGGACCCTTGAACTTGTCGTACTTCTGGTACGAACCGGCCAGGTAGGCGGTCGTGCCCCACGGGCCGATCTCGCCGGTGTCGACCAGGCCGAACACGCGACGATAGTTGAAGCTGCCGGCGGCGCCGTTGAGCATCAGGCCCATGTCGCCACCCGGCTTGCGGCTGGTGTAGTTGATCGTGCCGCCCGTCGCCGAGGCCGTCGGGCTGTCCACGTCCGTGGTGCCCATGTTGACGCTGGCCTTGGAGATCAGTTCCGGGTCGAGCTGCTGGTTCGTGTAGATCGCGTAGTTGCCGGTGTCGTTCAGCGGAATGCCGTCGAACGTCAGCGAAATGCGCGGGCCGTCAAAGCCGCGAAGGCGGACGTTGCCGCCCGACGAGCCGTACGGGTCGTTGTTGGTGAAGTTCAGGCCCGGGGTCAGGTTCAGCGACTGAAGGATCGTCTGACCGGTCGGCTGGGTCGCGATGAACTCCTGGTCGATCGTGGCCTTCGCCTTGGGGGCCGATTCGGCGGTGATCACGCCGTCGATGTTCGGTTGGCCGGCGGTCGCGGTGATGACGACGGCTTCAACTTCGGTGGTGCCGGTGGATTGCGCATAGGCGGTCGAGGCCAGCATCATGCTGCCCACGAGCGCGGACGTCGCCACAAAGGCGAGCTTGTTCTTGGTCATAGTGTGAGTATCCCCTCTCATCCCGACGCCGGTTTGAAACCTGAAAAAAGACCCGGCCCGGGTACCAGTCACACGAAATAGCGCGCCAATGCGAAGCTAAGGTGACGATGCCCGAATGAGTCTTGAACGCCTGCTCGATAGTCTAGAGCGGAGTCCCGGTGAAGCAAGGCGACGTTAAGGATCGTGGCGTTTTTGGGCCGGTTTGTCGCAAGATTGCGACACCTTTGGGCATGGATCGCCTTTACAGGGTCCATGACGCGGGCCAGCGTCCCCCTCGCCCATGACCCTGAACGCCACCGTCGATCCCTCGCCCGCCCTCGACAGCAGCCGCCCGCTGCGGGTCGCCGTGACACTTGTCCTTGTGCTGACGGTTCTGCGCCTTGCGGCCCTCTTCGCCAGCCCGCTGGAGCTGAACCCGGAGGAAGCCCAGTACTGGCTGTGGTCGCGCACGCTCGACTTCGGCTACTTCTCCAAGCCGCCGATGATCGCCTGGGCGATCTGGGCGACCACCGCCGTCGGCGGCGACGCCGAGCCCTGGGTACGGTTCTCCGCGCCGCTGTTCCACGGCGTCGCCGGCTTCGCGCTCTTCGCTATCGGCCGCAAGCTGTTCGACGCATGGACAGGCGTGCTGGCGGCGGCCGTCTACCTGCTGATGCCGGGCGTGGCGCTGTCGTCCTTCATCATGGCGACCGACGCGCCCCTGCTCTGCTTCCTGTCGCTCGCGCTGCTGGCCTACGTCTCGCTGCAGCCCGGCGAGCGCCGGCTGGCGCCCGCAGCCGCCCTCGGCGCGGCCCTCGGCCTCGCCATGCTGTCGAAGTACGCGGCGCTCTACGCCCTGATCGCCATCGGGCTGCATCTCGCGCTGTCGAAGGACGCGCGCCGGGCCTGGGACCTGAAGACCGCCGCCCTCGCCCTGGGCGCGTTTATCCTGGTGCTGACGCCCAACCTGATCTGGAACGCCAATCACGGATTCGCCACGGTCGGACACACGGCCTCCAACGCCAACCTCGGCGGCGAGCTGTTCAATCCCGAGGAGATGCTGAGCTTCATCGGCGGCCAGTTCGGCGTCTTCGGGCCCGTACCGTTCGGCGTCCTGATCGGCGGCGCGGCGGTGCTGGCCTGGCGCCGGAGGCTGCTGCCGCAGGACCTGCTGCTGCTGTGCTTCGTCGTCCCGCCGCTGGCGGTGGTGACGCTCGGCGCGCTGCTGTCGCGGGCCAACGACAACTGGGCGGCCAGCGCCTATGTCGCCGGGGCGGTGCTGACGGCGGCCCTGCTGATGCGCTGGCGGGCCAAATGGTGGGCGATCGGCGGCCTCGGCGTTCAGGCGGCGCTCGCGGCCTTCATGCTGGTGGCGGTCGCCAGACCGGAGGTCGTCGACGCCCTGGGCCGGTCCAATGACATCAAGCGCGTGCGCGGCTGGGAGCAGATGGCCAAGCAGGTGAACCAGCGGGCGCAACTCGAGAACCTCAACGGCGGACTGTCGGCCATCGCGGTGGACGACCGTTTCCTGTTCAACGCCCTGTCCTACTACGGCCGCGACTACATCGGCGCCCCGGACGCCCCGCCACTGACCATCTGGCTGCGGCGCAGCCATGCGGGCAACCAGGCCGAAGCGACCGCACCCCTGACGCCGGCGCTCGGCCGCCGGGTGCTGGTGGTCAGTCTGGAAGGCCTCCAGGCGGAACGGATCGTCGCCGACTTCGACAGGAGCCGGACGGCGGGGATCCTGCACCAGGTCCTCAGCATCAAATGCGCTGTGCGCTATCGTGACGACGAGAAGGCCTACGCCCACCGCTGCCGCCGTCGCCAGACGCTGATCCTCGGCGAAGGCCTCAGGCCGGTGGCGAACCGCGACTAGGCAGCGGGCCTACCGGCCCCAGACCGCCTTCACCCGCGCGTCGCGGCCGCAGGACGCCCGATAGTAGGCGTAGCGCACCGGGTTTTTCGCGGCGTAGTCCTGATGATAGCCCTCGGCCTTCCAGAACGAGATGTAGCGCAGGATCGGCGTGACGATCGTCCGCCCTTTCAACCGGGCGGCCGCAGCGGCCTTCGAGGCCTCGGCCGCCTGCCGCTGCGCCTCGGTGGCGACCCAGACGGCGGTCGAATATTGCGGGCCGCGGTCGCAGAACTGGCCGCCCGCGTCGGTCACGTCGACCAGCGGCCAAAACCGGTCGACCAGCTGCCGATAGCTGATCCGCGCCGGATCGTAGGTCACCCGCACAGCCTCGCGATGGCCCTCGTGGTTCTCGTAGGTCGGGTTCTGCAGATCCCCGCCGGCGTAACCGGACACGGCGTCAACGACGCCGGGGATCTTCGCCATGTCGTGCTCGAGGCACCAGAAGCAGCCGCCGGCGAACCAGGCTGTTTCGAGAGTCGGTGCGGCCCGGGCGGCGCCGGTGGCCGCCGACACGGCGAACGATGCGGCGATGACCGCCAGGAAGCGCATGATGTTCATGGGCTGCAAGATGGCGCGCCCCCACGCCGGGGCAAGTCACTGTCGCACAACTGCCCGTGAGGGAACTAGACGGCGACCGTGAACGCGGCCTCGGTCTTCGCCTTCACCTCGTCCACCGTCACGCCGGGCGCCAGTTCGATCAGACGCACCGGCGTCTTGCCGCGGTTGATCTCGAACACGCCCAGCTCGGTGATCAGCAGATCGACCACGCCGGCGCCGGTCAGCGGCAGGTTGCAGCGGGTGAGCAGCTTGGGCGCGCCGGTCTTTTCGCAGTGGTCCATAACCACCACCACGCGCTTGACGCCGGCGACCAGGTCCATCGCCCCGCCCATGCCCTTGACCATCTTTCCGGGCACCATCCAGTTGGCCAGGTCGCCGTTCTCGGCCACCTGCATCCCGCCCAGGATCGACAGGGCGATATGGCCGCCGCGGATCATGGCGAAGCTGTCGGCGGACGAGAAATAGGAGCTGGAGTCGAGCTCGGTGATGGTCTGCTTGCCGGCGTTGATCAGGTCGGCGTCTTCCTCGCCCTCATAGGGGAACGGGCCCATGCCGAGCATGCCGTTCTCGCTCTGCAGCGTCACATGCATCCCCTCGGGGATGTAGTTGGCCACGAGCGTCGGGATGCCGATGCCCAGATTGACGTAGAAGCCGTCCTTGAGCTCCCGGGCCGCGCGGGCGGCCATGTCTTCGCGGGTCCAGGCCATCAGACGGCTTCCTTGACGCGGGTGGTGACGCGCTCGATGCGCTTCTCGAAGACGGCGCCCTTGAACAGGCGGTCAACGTAGATGCCCGGCGTGTGGATGTGGTCCTTGTCGAGCGCGCCGATGGCGACCATCTCCTCGATCTCGACCACGGTCGCCTTGCCGGCGGTGGCCATCATCGGATTGAAGTTCCGGGCGGTCTTTCGATAGACGAGGTTGCCCTCGGCATCGCCCTTCCAGGCCTTGACGATCGACAGGTCGGCGACGAGGCCGCGCTCCATCACATAGGCCTCGCCGTCGAATTCGCGGACTTCCTTGCCCTCGGCCACCAGCGTGCCCACGCCGGTTTTCGTGAAGAAGGCCGGGATCCCGGCGCCGCCGGCGCGGATGCGCTCGGCCAGGGTGCCCTGGGGGTTGAACTCCAGTTCCAGTTCTCCGGAGAGGTAGAGCTGTTCGAACAGCTTGTTCTCCCCCACATAGGAGCTGATCATCTTCCGGATCTGACGGGTCTCCAGCAGGATGCCGAGGCCGAACCCGTCGACGCCGCAATTGTTGGAGACGACCGTGAGGTCCTTGACGCCGCTCTCGCGGATCGCCGCGATCAGGTTTTCGGGAATGCCGCAGAGCCCGAAGCCCCCCGCCATGATGGTCATGCCGTCAAACAGAAGCCCCGACAGGGCCTCGACGGCGTCCTTGCGAACCTTGTCCGCCATGATCGCTCCGCTCGAAATGGTCGGCCCCTCTCGCCCGATCCGGCGAGAAATTCAACCCTTGGTGAATAACATGAGATCCAGTCCGGAACGCTATCATGGAGCCTGAAGGCCGCGAACCCTCGGTGCTGGTTGTCTTCGCCCATCCGGCGCTGGAGCGCTCGCGCGCCAACACGGTGCTGGCCGGCGCGGCGCGGGACGCCGCCGGCGTGCGGTTCCACGACCTCTATGAGACCTACCCGGACTTCGTGATCGATGTGGAGGCCGAGCAGCGGAAGCTTCTGGCGCACCAGGTGATCGCACTGCAGTTCCCGATGTACTGGTACTCGACGCCTGCCCTGATGAAGGAGTGGCTGGACCTCGTCTGGCTGCACGGCTTTGCCTACGGCAAGGGCGGCGACCGGCTGAAGGGCAAGCAGTTGTTCGTCGCCTGCACCACCGGCGGCCCGGCGCAGGCCTATCACAAGCGCGGCTACAACCGCTTCACGATGGAGGAGTTCCTGCGTCCGCTGGAGCAGACCGCGGCCCTCTGCGGCATGACCTGGGAAAATCCCTACGTCGTCCACGGCGCCCGGCTGAAGGACGACGCCCACATCCAGGGCGAGGCCGACCGCTACCGGGTCCGTCTCGAAGGCCTGGCGGCCGGCGCGCGGGAGACCGTCTGATGCACGGCGACTTCCTGACCCAGGCGCTGGTCTATCTGGCCGCGGGCGTCGTCACCGTGGCGGCGGCCAAGAAGCTCGGGCTCGGCTCGGTGCTCGGCTACCTGATCGCCGGCGCCCTGATCGGCCCCTTCGCGCTCAACCTGACGGGCGAGGCCGAGGACGTCATGGCCTTCGCCGAGTTCGGCGTGGTGATCCTGTTGTTCCTGATCGGGCTGGAGGTGCGCCCCGCCCTGCTCTGGTCGATGCGCAAGACCATCTTCGGCCTCGGCGGCGCGCAGGTCGTGGCCACGGCCCTGGCCATCGCCGGCGCCAGCATGATCTTCGGACTGCCCTGGCCGACGGCGCTGGCGGCCGGCCTCGTGCTGGCGATGTCCTCGACGGCGATCGTGCTGCAGACCCTCGACGAGAAGGGGTTGCGACAGGGTCCCGTCGGCCGGGCGGCCTTCGGGGTGCTGCTGCTGCAGGACCTGGCGATCATCCCGCTGTTCGCCCTGCTGCCGCTGCTCGCGACCGGACCGGTTCAGCTGACCTCCGACACCCATACGACCAGCCTGATCGCCGACCTGCCCGCCTGGATGCAGGCGCTGGCGGTGCTGGCGGCCGTGGGAGCGGTCGTCGGCGGCGGCCGGTTCGTGGTGCGGCCGGTGTTCCGCTTCATCGCCCAGTCACGCCTGCGCGAGATCTTCACGGCCACCTCGCTGCTGATCGTGGTCGGCGTGGCCCTGCTGATGCAGATCGTCGGCCTGTCGCCGGCGCTCGGCGCCTTCCTGGCCGGCGTGGTGCTGGCCGAGAGCGAGTTCCGGCGCGAGCTGGAAACCGACATCGAGCCATTCCGCGGCCTGCTGCTGGGACTGTTCTTCATCACCGTCGGCGCGACCATCGACTTCAACCTGATCCTGCGCGAACCGCTGCTGCTGATCGGGCTGGTGCTGGGCCTGATGGCGTTGAAGTTCGTCGTGCTGTTCGCCCTGGCGCGGGTTGGCGGAGCCTCTAACCGGCTGGCGGCGACCGTGGCGGTGGCCCTGGCCCAGGGCGGCGAGTTCGCCTTCGTCCTGCTGACCTTCACGGTCGGCGCGGGGGTGATCAGCCAGCCGCTGGCGGACCTGTTGACCGCGGTGGTGGCCGTCTCGATGGCGATGACCCCGCTGACGATCATCGTCTACGAGAAGATCCTGACCTTCCTCGACCGCAAGAACCCGACCGAGAGCATCGCCGATCCTACCTTCGAGGAGGAAGACGCCGAGCCGGACATCATCATCGCCGGCTTCGGCCGGTTCGGTCAGGTCACGGGGCGCCTGTTGATGGCCAACGGCTTCAAGTCGACCGTGCTGGACGCCGACATCGAGATGATCGACCTGCTGCGGCGCTTCGGCCGACGTGTGCACTATGGCGACGCCACGCGTCTGGACCTGCTGCGGCAGGCCGGCGCCGAGCGGGCCCGGATGCTGATTGTGGCGATCGACGACCAGGAGAAGGCGGCGGAACTGGTCGAGCGCGCGCGGGAAGCCTTCCCGCACCTGACGATCCTCGCCCGCGCCTTCGACCGGCGGCACGCCTACGACATGCTGGCGAACGGGGCCGACGCGGTGGAACGAGAGACCTTCGAAGGCGCGCTGGCGATGGGCGTGAGGGCGCTCAAGTCGCTCGGATTCCGCGCCCACCGCGCGCACCGGGCGGCCGACTACTTCCGCCGGCACGATCTGCGCACGTTCGAGGAGCTGCGACCGATGTGGGGCCAGACCGAGGCCTACATGCTGGCGTCGCGCGACGCGTCCCAGACCATGGACCGCCTGCTGGCCGCCGACCTCGCAACGATGAAGCCCGGCGCCGCGGACGGCTGGGATCCCAGCGGCCGCGACGAGGACCAGCGCGAGGCGGCCGAGCAGGACGGTCCCGCCCGGCCCGCCTGACGCGTCAGCCGCGGAACGGCCGCAGCACGATCTCGACGCGCCGGTTCTCGGCGCGGCCCTCGGCCGTCTCGTTGCTGGCCGCCGGCTGGCTTTCGCCGCGGCCCTGGACGAACAGGCGTCCCGGCAGCACGCGGCTGCGGTCGGTCAGGAACATCGCCACAGAACTGGCGCGACGCTCGGAGAGCGCCTGGTTGTAGCTGTCGTCACCCGTGGAATCGGCGTGACCGATCACATCGACCAGCGTCTGCGGATAACGGTTCAGAATCGTCGCCACGCCGTCGAGCACCCGCACGAACTGCGGCTGGATGTCGGAACGATCGACGCCGAAGGTCACGTCGCTCGGCATGTTCAGAACGAGGTTGTCGCCGTCGCGGATGACGCTGACGCCCGTGCCCTGCAGCTCCTGGCGAAGCTCTGCCTGCTGGCGATCCATGTAGCCGCCGACGGCCGCGCCGCCGAGCGCGCCGATGCCGGCCCCGAGCAGCGCGTTCTTGCGGCCCTGCTCGCCATCGCTGGTGTTGGTCAGGTAGCCCAGCAGGGCGCCGCCGACGGCGCCGGCGATCGCGCCGGTGCCCGCATTGTTGCGCACGGTCTCGCCCGTGTCGGGGTCGATCGTCGTGCAGGCGCCCAGGGCGGCGGCGAGCAGGCAGGCGGCAAGCGCCGAGGGTCTCAGCATGGGTGGCTCCGGTGTGATTGTGCGGCCCAAACGTCCCGCGCCCGTGGTGGTTCCGCGCTCCCCCGCCCCGGCTTGATTCAGGTCAGGTGCGCGGGCGTCGCGGCGGGTGTAAAAGGGTCGCCATGACCGACGCCGCCCAGACCCGATCCGCGATCGAGCCCGTCCCGTTCTCGCTCTACGAAGCCGACTTCGAGGCCTTTTCGAAGGCGCTGGGCGACAGTTTCAAACGCTACGGCTTCGCCGCGATCAGCGACTACGATCTCGACCAGGCGAAGATCGACGCCGCCATCGACGCGGCCAAGCGCTTCTTCGCGCTGCCGGACGCGGTCAAGAAGCAGTACGCCGTCGGAAAGGGCGGCCAGCGCGGCTACATTCCGTTCGGGATCGAGACCGCCAAGGGCGCGACACACCACGACCTGAAAGAGTTCTGGCACATGGGCCGCGACCTGGCGCCCGGCCATCGCTACGCGCCACAGATGCCGCCGAACGTCTGGCCCGCCGAGATCGACGATTTCCATGACAAGGTCGCCTGGCTCTACAACGCGCTCGATTCCATGGGCGCGAAGGTGCTGCAGGCCATCGCCGCCTACCTGAACCTGCCGCGTCACCAGTTCGACGAGGCCGTGCGCGAGGGCAACAGCATCCTCCGGCTGCTGCACTACCCGCCGATCCCGGCCGACGCGACCGGCGTGCGGGCCGGCGCGCACGGCGACATCAACGCCATCACCCTGCTGCTGGGCGCCGAGGAAGGCGGGCTGCAGGTCAAGGATCGTGACGGCCAGTGGCTGCCGATCAACCCGCCGCCGGGCTGCCTGGTCTGCAACATCGGCGACATGC
This sequence comes from Caulobacter sp. FW305-C-30-S16, assembly GCF_058783025.1. NCBI lineage: Bacteria > Pseudomonadati > Pseudomonadota > Alphaproteobacteria > Caulobacterales > Caulobacteraceae > Caulobacter > Caulobacter sp. FW305-C-30-S16. The sequence continues at coordinate 95,208 of NZ_JBYSYH010000001.1, forward strand.
TGGAGCGGGCCACCAACCATGTCCTGCCCTCAACGATCCACCAGGTGGTCAACCCGCCGCCGGAACGGCGCGCCTTCGCCCGCTACTCGACGCCGTTCTTCCTGCATTTCGCGCCGGACTACGAAATCAGCACCCTGCCCGGCTGCGCGACCCCGGAGAATCCGGACCGCTATCCCGAACCCCTGACCGCCGACGATTTTCTGATGCAGCGCCTGAAGGAGATAAAGCTCCTCTGAGCACGGCCTGAGGTCACCCCGAATTAACCCTGCGCTTTCACCATGACGCGCGAGGCATAGAGGGGAACGGCATGGCGCCTTCAGACGCCGAGCGGGTTGCGGAAGTCAGGTCCCTGGACGTTGATGCGCTGCGCCCGGTCATCGACCGGGTCGCGAGGCTGGCCAAGCGCGCATCCGGCGCCGACCACGCCTATGTGGTGCTTGTCGAGGAAGACCATGTCTGGAACTCCGGCTTCGACGGTCTGCCCGAGCACGTCGGCGATCTGGCGGATTCCGCCACCGCCCGCCACCTGGACGAACTTCAGCCCCTGTGGGACCCCGACCTCGCCGAAGAATGGAGCAACCACCCGTGGGTGGTCGGCTGGCCATTCGCGCGAAGCTACGTCAACGCCCCCGTGGTGGTGGCCGACGGCGTCAAGCTGGGCGCTCTCTGCCTGCTGTTCAGGGACCAGAGGCCTCGCGATGAGGCGATAGTCGCCACACTCGTCGATCTGGCGGCCCTGCTCGCCGAGGCCATAGAACGCTCCCGCGCCGGCCGCCTGGCGGAACAGGCCAGGATCGCCTCCCGCGCGGCGGTCGCGCTGAAGGACGCGGTGATGCACTCCTCTCCGGTCGCCCTGGGCATGGCTGATCGCGACCTTCGCTATGTCTTCGTCAATGAGCACTGGGAGGAGGAAAAGGGCGTTCCGGCCGAGGAGGCCATCGGCCGGCCGATGGCCGAGCTGTTCCCGAAGTCCTTTCCGCAGCTCGAACATTTCTACCGGAATTGCCTCGCGGGCGAGACGATCACGACCGACAGGATCCTGGTGCCCAGCGCCACGCGCCCCGATCGCTGGCTGCGGGCGACGATCTGCCCGTGGCGGGACAGCGACGGAAAGATCGGCGGCATCATCACCATGAGCCACGACATCACCGACGTGGTCGAGACGCTGCAGCGCGCACAGCGGTCCGAGAGCCGGCTCAAGCTCGCGCTCGAGATCGCCGAGGTGCTGGTCTACGAGGTCAACTATCGCGACAAGACCCTGAAGGTGGACGGGGCGGCCGACACCTTTTTCGAGGGCGGCCTCAGCTACGACGACGTCGCGCGCGACATGTGGGTGACGGTGCACCCCGACGACCGCGAGGAAGCGCAGGCGCACTGGAACCACTGCATGGCCACCGGCGAGCCGTTCCGCACCGAGTACCGCATGAACCGGCCAGATGGCCGGGAAGTCTGGGCCTTCTCGGCCTCCGAACTGCTGATCGGCGAAGACGGCCGCGTCGACGGCGTCCTCGGGGTGCTCAAGAACATCACCAGCCGCAAGCATGTCGAGGCCGCCACCGTCCGGGCGCGCGACCTGGCCGAGGCGGCCAACCGCGCCAAGAGCGAGTTCCTGGCCAACATGAGCCACGAAATCCGCACGCCCCTGAACGGCGTGATGGGCGTGGCCTCCGCGCTGGCGCGGACCGACCTCAGCCCGGCCCAGACCGAGATGGTCAGCCTGATCCAGACGTCGGGCCAGACGCTTGAAGCCATCCTGGCCGACGTTCTGGATATCGCGCGCATCGAGTCGGGCCGGCTTGAGTTGAAGCCCGAGCCCTTCGATCTCGGCGACTGCCTGCGGTCGGCCGCATCCCTCTTCCGCGCCAACGCGGCCGAAAAGGACCTCAGCTTTTCCCTGGCGATCGGGGCCAGCGCGGACAGCGCCTTCGTCGGCGACGCCGTGCGCCTGCGCCAGATCCTGTGCAACCTGCTGTCCAATGCGATCAAGTTCACCCGCCGCGGCGGCGTCGGCCTCGAAGCGGCGATGGATCACGACGGTCGGCTGGTCATCGCGGTCGTCGACAGCGGGATCGGGTTCGGCGCGGACGTGCGGGACCGTCTGTTCGAGCGCTTTGAACAGGCTGACGGCTCGATCACCCGCCGCTTCGGCGGCACGGGTCTGGGCCTGGCCATCTCGCGCGCCCTGGCCGAGGCCATGGGCGGCACGCTGGAGGCGCAGTCGACGCCGGGCGAGGGATCGCGCTTCGTGCTCACCGTCGAGCTCGAACGCTGGGCCGGCGACCTGAAGGAAAATTCGCAGGCCGCGCTGTTCGAACCGTCTGACGGGCGGGCCCCGCGCGTGCTGCTGGCCGAGGATCACGCGGTCAACCGCAGGGTCGTCGAGCTGCTGTTCGACGGTTCCGGCGTCGAGCTGACCTGTGTCGAGAACGGCGCCGAGGCGGTCGAGGCCGCCGCCGTCGCTTCATTCGATCTGATCCTGATGGATATGCAGATGCCGGTGATGGACGGCCTGACCGCCATCCGCGCCATCCGCGCGGCGGAAGGCGCGGGCGGCCGTCCCTCGACGCCGATCTGGGCGCTTTCCGCCAACGCCCTGCCCGAGCACGTTGCGGCCTCGATGGCCGCCGGCGCCGACGGGCATCTGAGCAAGCCAGTCTCGGCCGAGGCCCTGTTCGGCGCGCTGGCTGAAGCCTGCGCCCAGGTCATTCCCGACAACGACGCGCTCAGCGCCTGACCCGGGCCGCTGTCGCGACGGGCCGGTCGGCCCCGCCCGTTTCCGGACGAGGCCCGCCGGTCTAGCGGGACAACCGCAGCTTGGTGATGTCGCGACCGATGGCCGCGAAGGCGTCCTTCAGCAGCGATCCGCTCGACGGCAGGTAAACGTGGTCGGCGTCCGTCGCGCAGGCCTTGATGAAGGCCTCCGCCGTCGATCCGCTGCCGACCTGGAAGCCGACGGTATAGATCACGACGCCTTTGGCCTTGGCCGCCGTACAGATCGCCTGCGCCTGGGTCGTCGGATCACCGTTGGTGGCGTTGCAGTTGATCTGCTTGTCGTCGCTGCCGTTGGAATCCTTGCTCAGCACGTTGTTGCAGTACGCGGTGTTGAAATCACCGTCGGTCATGAAGATCAGAACCTTCAGCACGTCGGTCGCGGTGTAGGCGGCCGGCTGGCTGGCGCTCGCCCACAGCGAGGCGAAGTTCGGCGACAGCATGTACCAGCCCCAGGCCGCCCCGATCTGACCGGCGGTCGCACCGCCGTCATCAAGGTCGGTGATCGCCGCCTTCAGCGCGGTCTTGTCAGTCGAGAGGGGGAAGATGGTCGCCGCCGGACAACCGGTTCCGCCGGGCGTGTACATCTTGCCCACAGGAGAGCCGCCCGGCGCGGTGTCCAGATAGGCGTCTGTGCCGATGCGCTCGGTCGCGCAGGTGGTGATCTCGAACTGCCGGACGTCGCCGTTGTTGTCCGTCAGCTGGTAATATTTGCAGCCGGCGACAAGGCACCAGACCGAGCCCCCCGAGCTGTAGGTCCCGTAGCTGGCGCCGTTCACACCGGACAGCGAGAAGGTGTTGGTCGTCTTGTTGGCGACCGTGAAGGCGGTGTCGTTCAGCTGGGTCATGCCGCCGACGCCGGTGAAATAGACCTTGTCGCCGTTGTTGAAGCCGTGCCCGTTCGCGGTGATCACGATGCCGCAGTCCGACACCTGACACTTCCGGATGGTCCCGCCCGAGCTGTAGCTGCTGTAGCTGGAGCCGTTCACGCCCTGCAGCTGGAAGGTATTGGTCTGGCGTCCCGTGACGACGAAGGCCCGGTTGTTCAGCTGGGTCATGCCGTTGACGCCGCTGATCCAGACAACGTCGCCATTGTTGAAGCCGTGGGCGTTGGACGTCACCCGAACAGGGTTGTTCCTGTTGATCGCCGTGATGTTCTTGCTGCTTCCGGTCATCCAGGAGGCGCCGGTCACCGACTTGGCCGCGGCGATCGCGCCACGCCCGCTTGCGGCATAGCTGCCCAGATTGACGCCGACCTCGAAGGGCACCAGGGCCGCCTTGGAATAGAAGGGCGTCTGGACGTCAGACACGACCAGATCGATCAGGTCCTTGGCGGCGGTCTTCAGGTCCGTCAGCTTCTGACCCCTCATCGACCCGGTGATGTCGAGCACGATCGACACTTCGAGGTTTGTCGAGGACCGGGCCACCTCCGACTCCGCGCCGATGGTCATGTTGCCCTGAAGCCAGAGGTTGGCGATGACGGGAACCACGGAAGCCGTCGCCGTGCCGGTCACCTTGGTGCCGACGATCTTGAAGCTGGAGCTGGTGATGGTGGCGTCGCTGACGCCCGAGAGCTGCGCGACCAGGGCCGGCGCGCCGATCGCCTGCATCTGGCCGTCGGTGGTGGAGGTCGACCGGGCGGCCATCAGGGTCGCCGCATCGAGCGCGTCCTGCAGTTGGCGCTTCTCGACGCTGGCGCGGCTGACATCGATCAGGCCGAAGGCCAGCACAGCGGTCGGCAGGGCCATGACCGCAAACCAGATGGCCACGGCGCCGCGCTCGCTGCGGAAGCGCCGGAGAAAACGCCCGATGGGCGCGAGGAGCCAGCTGGCGGGCCGTTTCGAGGCACGGTTCATGGATTATCACCCCTTGAGCCGGCGATCATCGCGCATGAGGGTAAGAAAACCCCCAACAGCCGTGGTGAATCCGGCGTTACGATGCGCGGCCCTACCGGGATATCCGCAGCCGGGAGATGTCCTCCCCGATAGCCCTGAACGCGGTCTTCAGCGCCGCGCCGGTGGACGGCAAGTAGACATGCTCGGCGTCCGTGGCGCACTCGCGCATGATGTCCTGCGCATCCTCATCGGCCGCCACATCGAAGCCCACGGTGTAGATGATGACGCCCTGCGCCTTCATGTTCGTACAGAGCGCCTGGGCCTGGGCGAAGGCGCCGCCGTTCGGCGCGTTGCAGTTGATGTGATCGGCCGATGACCCGCTGCCGGACCCGGAGTCCTTGCTGATCACGCCCTTGCAGTAGGTGGTGTTGAAGGCGCCGTCGGTCATCAGGACCACGACCTTGAGCAGCTTGTCGGTTCCGTAGGCCGCCGGCTGGCTGGCGGTCGGCCAGAGCGAGGCGAAGTTGGGCGACACCAGATACCAGCCCCAGGCGAGGCCCAGATGCCCGGCGGTCGAGCCGGCGGCGGTCAGGCCGTCGATCTGGCTCTTCAACGCCGCCCGGTCGGTGGACAGGGGTGTGATGGTGCTGGTCAGGCAACCGTTCGCGCTGCTGGAATAGTTGCGCCCCAGCAGGCTGGAACCCGGCCCGGCGTCGGTGAAGGCGTCCGACCCGGTCCGCTCGGTGGCGCAGGTGCTGATGGCGAAGGTTTTCAGGTTTCCCTGGGCGTTGGTGAACTTGTAGCTGGCGCAGCCCGGCGTCGTGCAGGTCCCGCTGCTGTAGGTCCCGCGGATGCTGGCGGCGTAGGTCCCGACGTTCACGGCGGCCGAGTAGGGCGCCAGCGCCAGCTTTGTGTAGTAGGGCGTCTGCTGGTCCTGAACGACGAGGTCGATCAGGTCCTTGGCCGCGGCCTTGAGGTCGATGATCTTCTGGCCGGACATCGAGCCGGTGACATCGAGGGCGAGCGCCACCTCGACGTTGTTGGAAGACCGCGTGACCTCGGACTCCGCGCCGATGGTCATGTCGCCGTCCATCCACAGGTTCGCGACCGTCGTGGCCATTGAGGCCTGGGCCGTGGCGATGACCTTCGATCCCTCCAGACGAAAGGTCGAGTTGCCGAGGGTCGCCTTCGACGCCGCGAGATTGGCGACCAGGACCTTGTCGCCGACCAGCTTGAGACCGGCGTCAGTGGTCTCCGTGGATCGGGCGGCGGCGAGCGCGGCGGAATCGAGCGCGTCCTGCAGCCGCTGTTTCTCACCGGACGCCCGGCTGACGTCGAGCGCGCCGAAGACCATCACGGCCATCGGAACGATCGCGACGGCGAACTGGATCGCCACCGCGCCGTCATCACGGCGCCAGCCGTCCAGAAGGCGGCGCGCCAGAACCAGAATTTTCAGACCCGTCTTCATCGCCCTGCCCCGACAGAATTGCGATCAACGGGCAATGATGGCGTCATCGCGGTAAATGCTTGGGCCACCAGGCAGGGTGAAAGTCGGGAAACCACGTTGGCGCCGGCCGCGACGCGTGGAACTCTTGCCGGCGTCGGCGAGGACCCCATGCCTGTTATCGAAATCCTGTTGCGCGGCATCGCCGTCGGCGCGGTGCTCGCGACGGGCCTCGGCCTGCTGCGCAGCGGACGTGTCGGCGCGGCGCGCTGGGCCGGCGCCGTCTTCTGCCTGTCGGTCGCCGCCTTCAGCCTGAACTCGGGAGGCGCGGCCACCCAGGCCCTGGTCTGGCTGAACATGCCGATCTGGCTTCTGTCGAGCGCCGGGACGGCCTGGTTCTGGCTGTTCGCGGTGACCCTGTTCGAGGACCGCGCCGCCACCTGGGAGCGCCTGGCCCCGATTGTCCTGATGATGGCCGTCGCCACGGTCGGCGCGATCCTGCCGCGCCCCGCCGCCAGCGGCGTCTGGATCGTGCACAACCTGCTCGAGGTGGCGCTGGTGCTGCATGTCGTGCGGATCGTCTGGCGCAGTTGGGGCGGCGACCTGGTCGAGGCGCGCCGGTCGCTGCGCGGGCCGTTCATGGTCGTGGTGGCGCTCTACTGCATCATCCTGTCCGGGTTCGAGATCGCCGACGCGCTCGGCGTCCGCCCGGCCTGGGGTCCCATGCTCCAGGCCGCCAGTCTGGCCGCCATCACCCTGCTGGGCGCCGCTACGTTCCTGCAGGGGAGGCCGGACATCTTCGTGAGCCCCGCCCGTCCGGTGGACGCGACCGGGGACGGCGTCGCCCCGCAGGACAGGCCGGCCCTCGCCCGGCTGCAGGCGATCATGGCCGGGAACGATCTCTGGCGCCGCGAAGGCCTGACCATCGGCCAGCTGGCCGGCGAGGTGGGGATCCCCGAGCACCGGTTGCGGCGGCTGATCAACGGCGGGCTGGGATTCCGCAACTTCTCCGACTTTCTCAACGCCCGCCGGATCGAGGCGGCGAAGGCGGCCCTGGCGTCGCCCGACGACACCCGGGCCTCGATCTCCGCCCTCGCCTTCGACCTGGGTTATGCCTCGCTCGGTCCCTTCAATCGCGCCTTCAAGGACGCCACCGGCCTGACGCCGTCAGCCTGGCGGATCCAGGCGCTGGCCCGGTCGTCAAATCCGGAAAAGACCGGCTGATTCCGGAATCCCCCGGAATCGGGAGGACGAGGGAAGCCCCGGTTCCCCGACGCCGTCAGGGTTGGCCATCGCCCCCTGACGGAGACAGCCATGGACCCCATCGCTACGCAGATCCTGCACCTCGGCCGCCACTGGCTGACCGGGTTTCAGGTCGACCTCACCCGCTACATCATCGCCGCGCCGCTGACCTGGCTGGTCCTGTGCGTGGCCCTCGCGCCGGCCCTGCGCCGCTGGAAGATCCGGCCCGACACGCCGCCGGCCCGTCAGCTGGTCATCGAGCTGCTCTGTTCGGTCCGGTCCGTTGCGGTGTTCTCGACCGTGACGCTGGCGACTCTGGGCCTCCAGAAGGCGGGCCTGATGTGGGGCGCGGCCTGGCGCAACGACGGCGGGCCGGTCTGGATCGTCGCGGGCCTGATCCTGACCATCGTCGCCCACGACGCCTATTTCTACTGGTCGCACCGCCTGATGCATCACCCACGGCTGTTCCGCGCCTTCCACCGGCGCCATCACCGCTCGAACAATCCCACACCCTTCACGGCCTACAGTTTCGACATCGCCGAGGCCGCGGTCATGGCCAGCTTCTCGGTGATCTGGCTGCTGCTGGTTCCCGTGCCGTGGATCGCGTTCGGCCTGTTCATGCTGCACCAGATCGCGCGCAACGTGATCGGTCACTCCGGCTACGAACTGTTTCCCGCCCGGCGCGACGGCAGGCCGATGTTCGACTGGATGACGACGGTCACCCACCACGACCTGCACCACGCCCAGGCCGGCTGGAACTACGGCCTGTACTTCACCTGGTGGGACCGGTGGATGGGCACCGAGCACCCGGAATACCACGCCCGGTTCGCGGCGGTCGCCCGCCCCCGCGCCACCGCGCTGGCGGCGGCGGAATAGAAAAAGGGGAGGCGGATCGCTCCGCCTCCCCTCGTTCCGTTCAGGACGCGAGCGGACCTACCAGCCGCACTTCTCACCCTTGTTCTGCTTCACCAGCCAGATGTTCAGCGGCTTGAAGTAGTCGGCCACCGCACTGGCGTCGGTGCGGGTCTCCCCGGTGAAGGCCTCCAGCGCTTCGGGCCACGGACGCGAGGCGCCCATCTCCATCATCGCGTTGAACTTCGCGCCGACTTCCTTGTTGCCGTAGGTCGAGCAGCGATGCAGCGGCCCGGTCCAGCCGGCCTGCTTGCAGGCCGCCCGCTGGAACTGGAACTGGTAGACGTGGGCCAGGAAGTAGCGCGTGTACGGCACATTGCCCGGCACGTGATACTTCGCTCCCGGATCGAAGGCGTCGGTCGGGCGTGTCGCGGGCGGCGTGATGCCCTGGTACTTGGTCCGCAGCGCCCACCAGCCGTCATTGTACTGCGCCGGGGTCAGCTGGCCGGAGAACACCTCCCAGCGCCAGCGGTCGACCATCAGGCCGAACGGCATGAAGGCGATCTTGTCGAGCGCCATCTTCAGCAGGAAGGGAATGTCGCCGTCCGGACCCGGCGCGTCCTTCAGCAGGCCGATCTGCTGCAGGTAGGTCGGGGTCAGGGCCGACAGGCCGATGAAGTCGCCGATCGCCTCGTGGAAGCCGTCGTTCGCGCCACCCTTGAAGATGTAGGGCTGGGCCTTGTAGGCGCGCTGGTAGTAGTTGTGACCCAGTTCGTGGTGGACCGTGTAGAAGTCCTCGCCGTTGACCTTGGTGCACATCTTGATGCGGATGTCGTCGGCGTCGTCCAGGTCCCAGGCCGAGGCGTGACAGACGACTTCGCGGTCGCGCGGGCGGGTGATCTGCGAGCGGGTCCAGAAGGTCTCCGGCAGCGGCGCCAGGCCCATCGAGACGTAGAAGGCCTCGCCGGTCTTGACCATCTTCACCGGGTCATAGCCGGCGTTCACCAGCAGTTCGTCGAGGTTGTAGGACGGGGTCGTGCTCTTGGGCGCGACGATCGGATAGATGTTGCCCCACTGCTGGGCCCACATGTTGCCGAGCAGATCCGCGCGGATCGGGCCGGTGCGCGGCTGGACCGCGTCGCCGTACTTCTCGTTCAGCCGCGCGCGCACGTAGCAGTGCAGGTTCTTGTAGAACGGCTCCAGTTGCTTCCACAGCCGGTCGGTCTCGGCGGCGAAGGCGTCGGGATCCATGTCGTAGCCCGAGCGCCAGAGGGCGCCGGTGTCCTTGTAGCCGAGCGCGGCCGAGCCCTCGTTGGAGAGGGCCACCAGCCGCGCGTAGTCGGGAACCATCACCGGCGAGATCGAGTGCCAGCCTTCCCAGACGGCTTTCAGCTCCTCGGGATCGGTGCTCGAGGCGAGGATGTCCTCGGCGTCGTTCAGCGTCAGGGTCTTGCCCTTGTAGGTGAACTTGCCGGTCGAATAGGTCGAGTCCAGACGCGAGGCGATGGTCGCCATCTCGTCGGCCGCGCCCGGACGCTGCGGCGCCGGCGCGACCAGGGCGCGCTTGAGGATATCGAGCTTGCGGCGGGTGACGGGGTCGACGTCGACCTTGTCGTACTGCGCCGCCTGGATAGCCAGGCGGGTGGCGAGGTCGGTGATCTCCGACCCGGCCTTGGCCTCCAGCCACTGGGTGTCCTCGGTGATGTAGGTCGCGCGGACCCACGAGGCCCGGTTCACGTACTGCGACAGGGCGGCCAGGTCGGCCTCGGCCTTGGCGATGAAGGCCTGGGCGTCGGCGGCGGTGGGAACGGCGGGGGTCGGCGCGGCGGCGGGCGCCTGGGCCTGGGCCACGGCGGCGACGCCGCCGATCCCGGCCACGATCGCCAGAGCCGCGCCGGCGGCCAGAAGTTTGGTCTTCAACATGGGACGCATCCTCACAGGGGAATTTATTGCGCGGCATGGGAAGGGCGAGCGCGGGTTCCGTCAAGCGGTTCGCTGTGTCCGGATCAATCCCGCACCCGCTCACCCCGGAGAAGGCCGGTATGAGCGGAAATCAATCGGTGGACTTGAACTCCGGCTCCGCCGGCGCGGGATCACTAACAGGCGCAGGCTCCACCGGAACGGGTTCGGGGACAGGCACCGGCGGCAACGGATCGCTCCTGCGCTCCGGCGCGGGCTGCCGGGCTGCGGGCTTGCGCTCCGGCGCGGGTTCCGCCCGCTCCGCCCGGGTCGCGGGACGCAGACTCCCGACGCAGGCCGACAGGCCATCGCTGCGCACCGTGCCGGCGGCGGCCCCGATGCGGCGCGAGCGTCTGGCGACATATTTGCCCGGGTTGACGGCCTTGTACTTGAGCGGATTGGGCAGGATGGCCACCAGGCGCGCCGCCTGGGCCCGCGTCAGCTTGTCGGCGCTGACGCCGAAGTAGCGCCGCGCGGCCGCCTCGGCGCCATAGGTCCCGGAGCCCATTTCGGCGACGTTGAGATAGACCTCCATGATCCGCCGCTTGCCCCAGAGCGTCTCGATCAGGACCGTGTAATAGGCCTCCAGGCCCTTGCGCAGGTACGACCGCTGCGGCCACAGGAAGACGTTCTTGGCCGTCTGCTGGCTGATCGTCGAACCGCCGCGGATCTTGCCGGGCCGCCGCTTGTTCGACGCCGCGGCCTTCTGGATCGCCTCGAAATCGAAGCCGTTATGGGCGCAGAACTTGGCGTCCTCCGAGGCGATCGCCGCCTGCACCAGCGCGGGCGACATGCGCTTGAGGGGACGCCAGCGGTAGTCGAGTCCCTTGCCCTCGAACAGGCGCTGGACCATCAGGATGGTCACCGGCGGGGGCACGAACCGGTACAGCAGCGTCACGCCGACCGGCAGCACGACGGTCAGAATGAAGCCCCAGATGAACACGGCGCGCACCAGCCGACCGAAACCGCCGGGTCGCCGGGAGGCTCCCGGTGGAGGCGCAGGCGCGACCTGGGGCGCAGGCGCGACGACGGTCGGCGAGTCGGGCCCGGCCGCCTCGTCCTCCCTGGACGGGATGTATTCCTGCGGTTCTTCCGGCGGTTCCGGGCTCAATCCGGCCTCCCCTTGCCTTGACGCGGCGGAGGGATGCTAGCCACTGACATCGCATCTGTCGCTGGCCGAAAGCATCCGCCATGAACGTCTCCGAAGCCGTTGATCGTCGCGTCTCCGTCCGCGCCTATCTGGACAGGCCGGTCGCCGGCGAGCTCGTCCGCGAGCTGCTGCTGGCCGCCCAGCGCGCGCCGTCCGGCGGCAACCTCCAGCCGTGGCGGGTTCACGCCCTGACCGGCGCGCCGCTGGAGGGGCTGAAGGCGAAGGTCGCCGCCAACCTCGCCGGCGAGACCCCCGAGTACGACGTCTATCCGCCTGACCTTTGGGACCCCTTCCGCACCCGCCGCTTCCAGTGCGGCGAGGACCTCTACGCAACGATCGGCATCCCGCGCGAGGACAAGCCGGCGCGGCTGCAGCAGCTGTTCAAGAACACCCAGCTGTTCGGCGCGCCGGTCGGCCTGTTCTTCAGCCTCGACCGAAAGCTGGGCCCGCCCCAGTGGTCGGACGTCGGCATGTACATGCAGACCCTGATGCTGCTGGCGACCGAACGCGGCCTGGCCACCTGCGCCCAGGAGTTCTGGGCCCGCTACCCGAAGACGGTCGCCGAACACCTCGCCCTGCCCGACGACCACATGCTTTTCTCCGGCATGGCGCTGGGCTGGCCCGACGAGAGCGCGCCGATCAACACCCTGCGGACAAGGCGGGACCCTTTCGAGGTCTGGGCGGAGATGCGGGGGTTTGAGTAGCTTGCCTTCCTCCCCCGCGAGCGGGGAGGCTTGCGACTAGGACAGCCCAGTCTCCACCATCCCGGCGCCGCCGTGCTCATCGCCCCATGCGACGCGGGAGCCGTCGAGGCTGATGGCCAGGGCGCTGATGGCCGCGCCCTTCTCGGCCTTCAGATGTTCGATCTTGCCGCTCTTCAGGTCGGCGGCCCAGACGCGGCCGTCGTCGAGGCCGGCGGCGAGGACCGAGGCGTTCGGCGTGCCCGCGACCCGCACGACCATGGCCGACTGGTCATAACCGATCTCGGCGGCGTCCTTGCCCATCGGGCCTGTCGCGCCGGCGAACGGCCAGACCACCGCGCCGTTCGAGCCGGACGTCGCCATCATCAGCCCGTTCGACAGGAAACTCATGCTCTTCACCTTCGCCGGGTAGCCGCCCATGCGCAGGTTCTTGTCGTCGGCGACCTTCCAGCCGTGCAGCTGGTTCTCCTGCATGGCGCTCATCAGGAACCGGCCATCCGGGCTCCAGGCGACCAGCACATGGCTGCCGGCCCACTTGAGGATCTGCGGCTTCTGGTCGGCGATGCGCGCATACCAGAGCGCCGCGCCGTTGTAGGTCGCCACGGCCAGCCGCCGGCCCTTCGGGTCGAACGCCACGTCGGCGGCGGACTTCTCGTGGGTGAACACACGGCTGAAGGTCGGGTCCTTCGAATCGAGCACGTGCAGCTCGCGGCCGGCGGTGAAGGCGATCAGGCCCGATTCGGCGCTGGCGGCGACCGAGTCGATCCAGCGGCCCTTCACCGCTCCGACCAGATCTGCGGCGATCTCGCCCCCCTCCAGCCGGGTCCAGACCACCCGGCCGTCGTCCCCGCCGGTCAGGATGCCCATGCCGGAGGGATGGACGCAGGCGGACAACACCGCCCCCTGGTGGGCCTCGACGGTGACGAACCCGTCCCCCGTCACGGCGCGCACGGTTCCATCGCCCAGAGCGAACAATGTTCGTCCGGAACGGTCGAAAAGCGCGGCGGTCACATAGGCGTCGAAATCGAAAGTCATGGTGGCGCGTTTATAACGCAGGCTTGGCCTTGCCCAGCGGCCGTTCGTTTTCGCCTGCCAAGCGAGACAGGCTTTACAAGCGGCTGCAGTCGCGTAATGGGTTTGACGAATGACAGCGGGCGGCACGCGTTTGCCCGCGCAAGGGAGTGTCGGAATGGCGGCGAAACTGGGTGGGGGCGGCGGCTCCAAGTACGATCTGGGTCAGAACAGCGAGATCAACGTCACGCCGTTCGTCGACATCATGCTCGTGCTGCTGATCATCTTCATGGTCGCCGCGCCGATGGCGACCGTCTCGATCGCGCTCGACCTTCCGCCGGCGGTTCCGCCCAAGGCTGACGATCCCAAGCCCAAAAAGCCCGTCTTCATCTCGATCCAGAAGACCGGCGCGATCTTCGTCGGTGAAGCGGTTCAATCCAGCCTGCAAAACCTGCCGGCCGACATTCCCGTCGCGATGCAGAAGGAAGGCGTCACCGCCAACTTCACCGAAGAGCGCGTGTTCGTGCGCGCCGACGCCGACGTGATGTACGAGCAGTTCATGGCCGTGCTGAACGTCCTGCAGGCGAACGGCTACTTCAAGATCGGCCTGATCAACGAAGACATCGAATAGGTCGGCCTTACAGCCAGACATGCGAAAGGCCGGTGGAAACACCGGCCTTTTTCTTTGGCGCGAACATTCCTCCCCTTGCAGGGGGGAGGGGGACCATGCGGAGCATGGTGGAGGGGGCTGCGCAGTACGCTCCGGAATGACCGGAATTCAGGATGAGGCCGCTCGCATTGGCGCCGGCCCCTCCACCAGCCTCCGGCTGGTCCCCCTCCCCGCTACGCGGAGAGGAAGGAGTTCAGGCCACGCACCCCTCGAACCCGGCCTTCAGCATCGCCTCGTCGAGGTCGCGGCCGATGAACACCATCCGGCTGTAGCGTGGCTCGCCGTCCTTCCAGTCGCGCTGGAAGTCGCCCTCGAGGATCATGTGCACGGCCTGGAACACCAGGCGGCGGCTTTCGCCCTTCACGTCGAGGATGCCCTTGGCGCGCAGGATGTCGGGCCCCTTGTCCTGCAACAGCTGGTTCAGCCAGTTGGTCACCTTGATGCCGTCGAGCGGCTTTTCGAACGTCAGCGACACGCCGCGAATGCCGGCCTCGGCCACGTGATCATGGGCGGCGTGGTCGTGGTGGCCGTGATCATGATCGTGGTGATGATGGTCGTGTCCGTGGTCATGGTCGCAGTGTTCGTCATGCACATGACCCGCCTCGCCGTGCGCCGGATTGAGGAACTCCGGCTCCAGCTCGGTGATGCGGTCCAGGTCGAACCCGCCGCGGCCGAGAATCGCGTCCAGCGGCACGGCCGAGCGCTGTGTGTGATGGATCGGGGCCAGCGGATTGATCCGGCGAATCTGCGCCTCGACGGCCTTCAGCTGCGCCGGCGTCACAAGGTCGGTCTTGTTCAGCAGGATCTGGTCGGCGAAGGCGATCTGCTCGACCGCCTCGCGGCTGTCCGCCAGCCGCAGCGGCAGGTGCAGGGCGTCGACCACGGTCGTCACCGAGTCCAGCTTCGTGCGGGCGCGAACGTCGTCGTCGACGAAGAAGGTCTGGGCCACCGGGCCGGGATCGGCCAGGCCCGTGGTCTCGACGATGATCGCGTCGAACCCGCCCTTGCGCTTCATCAGGCCCGAGACCACCCGGATCAGGTCGCCGCGCACCGTGCAGCAGACGCAGCCGTTGTTCATCTCGAACACTTCCTCGTCGGCGCCGACGACCAGGTCGTTGTCGATGCCGATCTCGCCGAACTCGTTGACGATCACGGCGTAACGCTTGCCGTGGTCCTCGGTGAGAATGCGGTTGAGCAGGGTGGTCTTGCCGGCGCCGAGGTAGCCGGTGAGCACGGTGACGGGGATGCGGGCGGGAGAAGCGTCGGTCATGACCCGCTAGATAGGCGGCTCAGGGCGTGAAAACCACCACCACGATGGCCAGTGTCACCAGAACCGCCCCGAGGATCGCCGATTCGTAGCGGGCCAGCCGGTCCATGCGGAAATGCGCCATCCCGGCCCAGGTCAGGGTGATCAGGGCGACCATCCCGGCGAAGGTGCCGGCCAGGAACACCAGGCTGAGCAGGACCAGCCCCGGCCAGCCGTGCGTATCCCCTGTAAGATAGAAAGAGAGCAGCACCTCGCCCGGCGACAGGGCCAGCGCCCCGACGACGCCCCACCAGGCGGCGCGGTCGTCGACGCGTGGCGGCGTGGCGAGCGCGGACTCGTCCAGCCCCGCCAGCGCCACGCGGCGCTGGAAGGCGCGCGTCAGGTAATAGAGTCCGAAGCCCAGCAGCAGGGCCGCGGCGGCATAGTGCAGCACGCCCTGGATCCACTGCTCGACGAAACGGCCGGCGGTGAGGATCAGCACGCCGACGATGGAGGTCGTCAGGATATGGCCCACGGCGGCCGCGCCGGCCGCCGTCAGCACGCGCCGCAGCGGCCAGCCCTGGGCCCGGCCGACCAGCACGAACGGAAGCCAGTGCGTGGGGATGGCCACATGCACAAGGGCCACGCCGAAACCGGCCGCCGCGAAGGACAGGAAGAAGGGCGAAATCACCATCGTGCCTATAGCCTGTTACAAAGTAACACGCCAGAGCGTTTGCCCGGTCCGGGCGGCCGGCGGCCGTCAATCGTCATGAACGGGCCTGCGATCACGCTTTGCGAGGCCTCGCGGCGTTGACTCAGAAGTCGCCGGCTGTATAAGACCGCTCCCTCGCCCGCGGGACACCTCGCGGGCGCGATCTATTTTGCGAACTCAAGATTTTCAAGGCGAACACCATGTACGCGGTGATCAAAACCGGCGGCAAGCAATACCGGGTCCAGGCAGGCGATCTGCTCGTGGTCGAAAAGCTGGCCGGTGAACCCGGCGCGGACGTCGCCTTTGGCGATGTGCTGCTGGTCGGCGATGGCGACGCGGTCACGATCGGCGCCCCGCTGGTCGACGGCGCGACCGTCAACGCGACCCTGATCGAGACCCGCAAGGGCGACAAGGTGAAGATCTTCAAGAAGATCCGCCGTCAGGGCTATCGCCGCACGAAGGGCCACCGCCAGCACGAGACCGTGCTGCGCGTGACGTCCGTCGCCGCCGCCGGCAAGACCGACAAGTGGGACGGCGAAGTCAGCCTGACCACCAAGCGCGAGCTTGACGCCCGCGCCCGCGGCCTGGCCTTCCAGCCGCTCGGCGGCGCGACCCCCAAGGCGGAAAAGGCGGCTCCGGCCGCCAAGGCCGCCCCGGCGAAGAAGGCTGCTCCGGCCCCCAAGGCGGCTGACGCCGCCCCGGTCGAAGCCAAGGCCGCCGCGCCGAAGAAAGCCGCTGCTCCGAAGGCCGCCAAGGCCGACGGCGACGCCGCCCCCGCCAAGAAGGCCGCTGCCAAGAAGCCGGCCGCCAAGAAGGACGGCGACGCCTAAGCGGCGGCGCCTCCAGAGAGACAGGAGAGCACAATGGCTCACAAGAAATCAGGCGGCTCCTCGAGCAACGGCCGCGACTCCGCCGGCCGCCGTCTCGGCGTGAAGAAGTACGGCGGCGAGAAGGTCCTCGCCGGCAACATCATCATTCGTCAGCGCGGCACCAAGTTCTGGCCGGGCACGAACGTGGGCATCGGCAAGGACCACACCCTCTTCGCGCTCGTACACGGCGCGGTGAAGTTTGTGACCAAGCGCAACAATCGCACCTACGCGACGGTCGTTCCGGCCGAGGTCGCCCAGGCCGCCGAATAGGCGACCCGACCTTCTCCGGATCGCCCGATACAGGCGATCCGGACATGCAATTCCTCAAGCGGGGAGTCCGGACGCCGGGCTCCCCGCTTTTGCATGTTCAGGCCCTCGCAGAAGGGCCGGGAGGACCACCCCATGTGCGTGATCGAGACCACGCCCCGGATCGAGACCAGACGGCTGACCTTGCGGTCGCCCGGCCCGCAGGACGCCGCGCGTCTGGCCGAGCTCTGCAACGACCCTGACATCGCGCGGATGACCGCGACCATGCCCTCGCCCTATCGGCGCGAGGACGCCGAGGCCTTCATCGCGCGGTGCCTGGCCGCGAACCCGCGCGAGCACGCGCCGTTCCTCATCGATCTGGACGATGTCGGCGTGGTCGGCGGCCTGGGCTTCCATTCCAAGGGGAAAGGTCCCGTCGAGGTCGGCTACTGGATCGGCGCGCCGTTCCGCGGTCGCGGCATCGCCAGCGAGGCGCTGGTCGGCGCCATGGCCTGGGCCGGGCGGGACTGGCGGCGGCGGGTGATCGCGGCGGGCCACTTCTCGGACAACCCGGCCTCGGGCGTGGTCCTCTGCCGCGCGGGGTTCCTCTACACGGGCGATGTGGTCATGCAGACCTCACTGGGCCGCCCGGCCCCCTCGCCGTCCCGCCGGATGATCTGGCTGGCCTGACCGCCGGGTCCTACTTCCGCTTCTTCGCCGCGGCGATGGCGGCTTCGAGGGTGGCCAGGTCGATCTCCTTGCCCAGCGGCGGCTCGACCCGCACGCCGTTGACGTCGAACGTCGGGGTTCCGGCAACCTTGTCGACCTCGTCGGCGCGCGTGACGCGGGCCTTCAGCGCCTCGAACGCCGCCTCGTCGCTGACGCAGGCCTCATAGGCCGCCGCGTCGATGCCCAGCGTCGCCGCCTCGCGCCGCAGGATGTCGTGAACCCCGCGGACCGTGCCACCCCGGTACATCTCGGCCTGGGTGGCGAAGACCCGGCTGATCACATCGAAATAGCGGTCCTTGCCGGCGCAGCGGGCCAGCATGGTCGCGGGCACGGCAATCTCGGCCGGTGCGGTGATGAACTCGCGATAGACGAACTGCACCTTGCCGGTGTCGATGTATTTCTTCCGGAACGCCGGGAAGACGGTGTTGTGGAACTGCGCGCAGTGCGGGCAGCTGAGCGAGGCGTATTCCACCACCACGATCTTCGCCTTCGCATTGCCCAGCGTCATGTCGTCGGCGCGTACAACGGGCCGCGCCGCCATCGAGGCCGCCGGCAGCAGCAAAAGGGCTGTCAGCCCGACAATCAGTCGAAGCACGGTGCGCATCCGGTCCTTCCCCAGGGTCTCAATTGGGCTGGTATGCAGCGATCCTGGCATCATTGCGACCGTCCGGGCGGCGCCGCGCCCTTTTCGCAAGGCCCGCCTTGGCCCATAAGGGCGCGATGAAGTTTCTCGACCAGTGCAAGATCTACATCCGTTCCGGCGACGGCGGCGGCGGAGCCGTGTCGTTCCGGCGCGAGAAGTATATCGAATACGGCGGACCGGACGGCGGCGACGGCGGACGCGGCGGCGACGTGTGGATCGAGGCCGTCGAAGGGCTGAACACCCTGATCGACTTTCGCTACCAGCAGCACTTCAAGGCCGGCACCGGCATCCACGGCATGGGCCGCAACCGGCACGGCGCGGCCGGCGAGGACATCGTGCTCAAGGTTCCGGTCGGGACCCAGGTGCTCGAGGACGACAAGGAAACCCTGGTCGCCGACCTCGACCTCCCCGGCAAGCGCGTCCTGCTGGCCAAGGGCGGCAACGGCGGCTGGGGCAACGACCGTTTCAAGGGCCCGGTGAACCAGGCGCCCAAACACGCCAACCCGGGCCTGCCCGGCGAGGAACGCTGGCTGTGGATGCGGCTCAAGCTGATCGCCGACGCGGGACTGGTGGGCCTGCCCAACGCCGGCAAGTCGACCTTCCTGGCCGCGGTCAGCGCCGCCAAGCCGAAGATCGCCGACTACCCCTTCACCACCCTCGTGCCGAACCTTGGAATCGTCGACCTGTCGTCCGAAGAACGGTTCGTCATCGCCGACATCCCCGGCCTGATCGAGGGCGCGTCGGAAGGCGCGGGCCTGGGCGTGCGGTTCCTCGGCCACGTTGAGCGGGCCGGCGCGCTGATCCATCTGGTCGACGCGACCCAGGACGACGTGGTCGAGGCCTGGCGCACGGTTCGCGGCGAACTGGAGGCCTATGGCGAAGGCCTGGCCGACCGGCCCGAGATCCTGGCGTTGAACAAGGTCGACGCGCTCGACGCGGATGAGCGCAAGGCCAAGGCCAAGGCGCTCAGGAAGGCCGCCGGCGTTGCGCCGCATCTGATCTCCGGCGTGTCCGGCGAGGGCGTGCAGGATGTGCTGCGGACCGTTTTCCGGGCCGTGAAGCATCACCGGGCGGGCGAAGCCGAGGCCGCCGCCGCGTTGGTCGATGCGCCGGCCGCGAGCTCCGGCTGGTCGCCGGTCTAGGAACACCCGCATGCTCAGTCCATTGATCGCCGTCCTGATGCTGATGTTCGCGGAAACCCCTGTCGCGGCAGCGCCTGCGGCCCCGCCGCCCGCCGCGACGGCGCCCGCTGCGACCACCCCGCCGGCGGCCGCCCCGGTCAATCCGGTCACCGCCGAGATCAACGCCCTGATCGAGCCCTACCGCGGCAAGTCGGGCGACCGGCTGCGCGGCAAACTCGGCCTCTCGGCCGGGACGCGAAAGGCCAGCGATGGCGAGGTCGTGTTCTGGCTGATCAGCGTCCAGCAGGAGATGAGTTGCGGCGTGGATCCGGCCAGTGGCGCGATGCGCTGCCTGCGCGCGGAGCCCCTGCAGTGCCGCATCGCCATGGCGTTCGACACCGCCGGCATCGTCAAGGCCTGGGCCGTGACCGGAGCGCCGGAGATCTGCCGTGGCTTCATCGACCTTCTGAAGGCGCCCTGATGACGGGTTCGTCGTCGGAACTGACGACAGCTCGCCGGGTCGTGATCAAGGTCGGATCGGCCCTGGTCGTCGAAGCCGACACCGGCCTTCCCGCGCGCGCCTGGCTGGCGGCCTTCGCCGCCGACGCGGCCCGACTGCGCGCGCGGGGCCAGCAACTGCTCGTGGTCTCTTCCGGCGCCGTGGCGCTGGGCCGTCGCCGGCTCGGGCTCAAACGCAAGGCCCTGACCCTGCCGGAAAAGCAGGCCGCCGCCGCAGCGGGGCAGTCCCTGCTGATGCGGGCCTGGGAGGAAGCGTTCGAACCGCACGGCCAGGCCGTCGCCCAGGTGCTGCTGACCCGCGACGACACCGAGGTTCGCCGCCGCTGGCTCAACGCCCGCGCGACGGTCGACACCCTGCTGGACCTCAACGTCGTGCCGGTGGTCAACGAGAACGACACCGTGGTCACCGAGGAGATCCGCTACGGCGACAACGACCGGCTGGCGGCGCGCGTGGCGCAGATGATCGGCGCCGATGTGCTGGTTCTGCTGTCCGACATAGACGGCCTCTACACCGCCGACCCGCGCAGCAATCCGTCCGCGACGCGGCTGGAGCGGGTCAACGAGATCACGCCCGAAATCGAGGCCATGGCGGGCGGCGCCAATGCGGGTTCGGGCGTCGGAACGGGCGGCATGGCGACGAAGCTGGCCGCCGCCCGTATCGCCCGCGCCGCCGGTTGCGCGACCATCATCACCCTGGGCAGCCGTCCTGACCCGCTGCAGGCGGTCGAGGATGGCGCGGCGGCGACGATCTTCGAGGCCGGGGTCAGTTCCGCCGCGGCCTACAAGAGCTGGATCGCCGGATCCCTGGCCCCGGCCGGGACCCTGACGGTCGACGCCGGCGCCGCGACCGCCCTGCGCGGCGGCAAGAGCCTGCTGGCGGCCGGTGTCACGACCGTCGAGGGCCGGTTCGGCAAAGGCGACGCCGTGCTCGTGCGCGGGCCGGACGGCGAGATCGGCCGCGGCCTCGCCCGTTACGACGCCGCGGACGCGCGGAAAATCGCCGGATTGCGCTCGGACGCCATCGAGGCGGCGCTGGGCTTCACGGCCGGCCCGCTGATCCACGCCGATGACCTGGCGCTGGTCGGGTCGCCGGAAAGCCGCTAAGGCTCAGTCTGAGCAAAACAGGGCTTTGATCCGTGGACGACGCGGGGGCATCACTGCAGGCGACGATGCTGGCGACCGGACGGGCCGCCCGTGAGGGCGCGCGCGCCCTGCGCCTGTCGACGCCGCAGCAACGCTCCACGGCCATTCTCGCCGCCGCCGACGCGATCCGCGACAGCGCCGCGACCATCCTCGCCGCCAATGCCGCTGACTTCGCCGCGGCGAAGGCCGCCGGCCTGTCGGCGCCGATGCTCGACCGGATGATGCTGGACGAGGCCCGCCTCGCGGCTGTCGCCGACGCCGTCGGGCAGATCGCCGCCATCCCCGATCCGCTCGGGGCGGAGATCGCCCGCTGGACCCGGCCCAACGGCCTGGACATCGCCCGCGTCCGCACGCCGATCGGCGTGATCGCGATCATCTATGAGAGCCGTCCGAACGTGACCGCCGACGCCGCGGCCCTGTGCATCCGCTCGGGCAACGCGGCGATCCTGCGCGGCGGCTCCGAATGCCTGCGCAGCAACCTCGCCCTGCATGCGGCGATGGTGAAGGGCCTCTTGAAGGCCGGCCTGCCCGCCAGTTGCATCCAGCAGGTCCGCACCACCGACCGCGCAGCCGTCGGCGCGATCCTGTCGGGCCTCGACCGGCACATCGACCTGATCATCCCGCGCGGCGGCAAGAGCCTGGTCGCCCGGGTGCAGGCCGAAGCGCGGGCGCCGGTGCTCGGCCATCTCGAAGGGCTCTGCCACGTCTTCGTCCACGCGGGCGCGGACATCGCCAAGGCGCGCGACATCGTCGTCAACGCCAAGCTGCGCCGCGTCTCGGTCTGCGGCTCGGCCGAAACCCTGCTGATCGACCGCGCGGCGGCCGACCGGCTGCTGCCCCCGATCGCCGACGCCCTGATCCGCGAACGCTGCGAGATGCGCGGCGACGCCGCCGCCCGGGCCATCGAGCCGACGATGAAACAGGCCTCCAGCGACGACTGGACCACCGAACACCTGGCGGCGATCCTCAACGTGGCCGTGGTCGATGGCGTCGAGGGCGCCGCCGCCCATATCGCCGCCTACGGCTCGGGCCATACCGACGCCATCGTCACCGAGGATCCCGAGGCCGCCGAGCGGTTCATCGCCCTGGTCGATTCCGCCATCGTGCTGGTCAACGCCTCGACCCAGTTCGCCGACGGCGGCGAGTTCGGCTTCGGCGCCGAGATCGGCATCGCCACTGACAAACTTCACGCCCGCGGTCCGGTCGGGGCCGAGCAACTGACAACGTACAAGTATGTGGTTCGCGGGACCGGCCAGACTCGTCCCTGAGGCCGGGAGGCCCCGCACCCTGCGCCTTGGCTTCGACCTGAAGCCGGGCATGCGGGTGGGACTCTATGGCGGCTCGTTCAATCCCGTGCATGACGGCCATGTCCACGTCGCCGAGACAGCGCTGAAGAACCTGCGTCTGGACCGCGTCGTCTGGCTGGTCTCGCCGCAGAACCCATTGAAATCACGACAGGACACCGCGCCGCTGGCCGAGCGCATGGCCGGTGTGCGCGCCCGCGCCGGCGGCCCGGCGATGATCGTCTCCGATGCCGAGACCCGGATCGGGTCGCAGTTCACGATCGATACGGTGCGGGTGCTCAAGGCGCGCTTTCCCGGCGTGCATTTCGTCTGGATCATGGGCGCCGACAGCCTGGCCGGCTTCCACCGCTGGCGCGGCTGGACCCAGATCATGCGCGAACTGCCGGTGGCCATCGTGTCGAGGCCCTGGGCGGCGCTCAAGGCGCGCACCTCGCCGGCGGCGAAGCGGTTCGCCCACGCCCGTCGTCCGGCGCGCGAAGGCCCGCTTCTGGCGACGATGACGGCCCCGGCCTGGGTCTATCTGCGCGGCCCGTTCAACTTCGCCAGTTCCACGGCCATACGTGACCGCCAACGCGGGACTCCCGATACCCATACTCCCGGGACATAGCGGGACACTGATTCGCTGACGTTCGGGCCAGGACGTGCTATGGGGTGCCGCTTGGCGAGGCGAATAGAGGAGCATTCCGCTGAATCGCGAGTTGGCGCCCGAGGCGCACGAGGTCCTTTCGGGGACTTCATCCGACGAACCCCGACCCAGTTTCGGTTCGCTCGAAGACCTGATTTTGAGCCGTCTTGATGACGACAAGGCGGAAGAGATCGTTCACATCGATCTGCGGGGCAAGAGCCCCATGGCTGACTCCATGATCGTGGCGTCCGGCCGGTCGCACCGCCATGTCGGCGCGCTGGCCGACCATGTCATGCGCGCGCTCAAGGAAGCCGGGCACGGCAAGGCGCGGGTCGAGGGCCTGCCGCACTGCGACTGGGTTCTGATCGACGCGGGCGATGTCGTCGTCCACCTGTTCCGCCCCGAGGTGCGCAGCTTCTACAACATCGAGAAGATCTGGGCGGTCGACTCGCCGCACATCACGCCGGCGAACTAGCCTTCCTCCGAGTGTCCCCGCGCAAGCGGGGATCCAGGCGCTCTGTTCGCGCGACAAATCTGGGCTTGGGCCCCCGCCTTCGCGGGGGTGATCGGGCTGAAGCATGAAAATCACCATCCTCACCGTCGGCAGGCTCGGCCGCGCTCCGGAGGCGCTGCTGGCGAAGGACTATGTCGAACGCGCGACCGCCAGCGGCCGTTCGCTCGGTCTCGGCCCGGTGGAGATCCTCGAGGTCGAGGCGCGCAAGCCGGGCAAGGCGGCCGAGGCCGAGGTCCTTCTGCCGCATCTCAAGGACGCCCATGTCATCGCCTGCGACGAGCACGGCGCGGTACGGCCGTCGCGAGCGTTCGCCGGCCAGATCGGCCGGTTGCGGGACGACGGGGTCCGGCGGCTGGTGTTCCTGATCGGCGGGGCCGACGGCCTGGATCCGTCGATCCTCGCCGCCGCCGACGGGAAGCTGGCGTTCGGACCGCAAACCTGGCCGCACGCCCTGGCCCGCGCCATGCTGGCGGAACAGGTCTATCGCGCCGTCACCATCCTCGCGGGCGGGCCCTACCACCGCGACTGACGCGGCCGGGTCTGCTATCACCCGTCCATGCGTCGCCGCCTGGCCACCCTTGCCGTCATCACCCTCTGCGCCGTCGCCGCCAGCAGCGCGGCGCAGGAGCCGGCTGACGCCCCGTCGCCACGGCTGATGGAAGTCTATGCGGTGCAGCCCGGCGCCGCCGGCGCTTCCGGAAGCGCCGAGGCCCGCCGCCAGATCGAGAGCCTTCGCGAGGAGCTTCGCCGGCTGGCCTCCCGTCAGGCCCAGAGCGGCCGCGACGTCGCCAACGCCCGCGCGCGGCTGCAGATGCTGAACGTGCGCGAGACCTCGCTGACCGCCGAGCTGGGGCGTGACCGCAACCGGCTGGCGCGGCTTCTGGGCGCCCTGCAGCTGTTCCGCCGCGAGCCGCCGCCGGCCCTTCTGGTTCGGCCGGAGGACGCCCGCGACGCGGTGCGGGCCGCCATCCTGATCCGCGCCATGACGCCCGCACTGGAACGCCGCGCCCGCGCCTACGGCGCCGAGGCGCGCGAAATCGCCGGCCTGCGCCGACAGGCCGCCGCCGCCAACGAGACCCTGTTCACCACGGAGAGCCTCGCCGCCGACCGCCGGGGCGATGTCGAGAAGCTGCTGACCCGCCAGGCCGAGATCGAGCGACAGTTCAGCGACGAAGCCGTCGCCGCCGGCCGCGCGGCGGGCAGTCCGGGACAGCTGGCCGACAGCTTCCCCCGCCTGACCGGTCCCGACAGCGGACCGGGCCGCCTGCTGCGTCCGGCCGGGGCGACACAGATTCGCGACTTCGGCGGAACCGCCGAGGGTGTCTCGTTCCGGCTCAAGACGGGCGCCGCCGTGGCCAGTCCGGCTCAAGGCGTGGTTGAATTCGCTGGGCCGGTGACCGGCTGGGGGGTCATCCTCATTATCCGGACGACCGGCGCCTATCATCTGGTGCTTGCCGGGCTGGGTGAGGTTACGGTGGCGCCCGGTCAGACAATCGCCGCCGGCGCGCCGATCGGACGCATGGCGAGGGGCGGCGGAACGGGGAATGGGGAGTCCGAGCTCTATCTCGAGCTCCGACGCTCGGGAACGCCGGTCGATCCGGCGCCCTGGCTCAGGTCGAACGGCGCCGGAGTTGCATCGGCAACGCCGGGTTAGGACACAATTTCGGCCTCTCGCGGGGCTTTAGTCATCACGCGGCGCGCACGGCCGCACAGGGAGCCTCCAGCCAGGCTATGTTGAAGAAGAACCTCCTGATCGGCGCTTGCGCCTTTGTTCTCGGCGCCGGGTCGATGGCCTATGTCGGCCAGAAGGCGGAAGCCACGGCCCAGCCGCGGGCCCAGACCTACAAGATGCTGGAGCTCTTCGGCGACGTTCTCGACATCGTCCAGAAGCAGTATGTCGTCGAGGTCGATGACCGGAAGCTGATCGAGGCCGCCCTCGAGGGCATGGTCTCCTCGCTGGACCCGCACTCCGGCTACCTCGCTCCGGCCGGCTTTGAGGACATGCAGGACTCGACCCGCGGCGAATACGGCGGTCTGGGCATCGAGATCACCAGCGAAGACGGGGTGGTCAAGATCATCTCGCCGATGGACGGCACGCCCGCGTCGCGCGCCGGTCTGCAGCCGGGCGACTACATCACCGCGGTCAACGGCGAGAGCGTCGTGGGTCTGCCGACCAACGAAGCGGTCAAGCTGATGCGCGGCCCGGCCGGCGAGAAGGTCACGCTGACCATCGCCCGCGAAAAGTCCGACGGCTTCGACGTCACCCTGATCCGCGAAGTCATCAAGCCCAAGTCGGTCACCGCCCGCATGGAAGGCGACTATGGCTACGTCCGCCTGTCGGGCTTCAATGAAAAGGCCACCGACGAAGTCGTCGCGGCGATCCGCCTGCTGCAGGCCCAGAACCCGAAGATGAAGGGCCTGGTCTTCGACCTGCGCAACAATCCTGGCGGTCTGCTCGACCAGGCGGTCGGCGTCTCGGACGTGTTCCTCGACGGCGGCGAAGTGGTCAGCCAGCGCGGCCGCGATCCGCGCGATATCGAACGCTACAACGCCCGCCCGGGCGACATGCTGAACGGCCTGCCGGTGGTGGTGCTGGTGAACTCCGGTTCGGCCTCGGCCGCGGAGATCGTCGCCGGCGCCCTGCAGGATCGCAAGCGCGCCGAGGTCGTCGGCCTGACCAGCTTCGGCAAGGGCTCGGTCCAGACCGTGATCCCGCTGCGCGGCGGCGCCGACGGCGCCCTGAAGCTGACGACGGCCCGCTACTTCACGCCGTCGGGCCGCTCGATCCAGCGCACCGGCATCGAACCGAACCTCGAGGTCGCCTCGAGCCGTGAACAGGCCGAGCTGATCGCCACCCGCTCGTTCCAGTTCAGCGAAGCCTCCCTGCGCGGCGCCCTGGACTCCGAAACCGGCGCGGTCCGGCGCGGGGCTCACGCTCCGGCCGAGGCGCCGCCGATGACCTTCGACGAAGAGGGCTGCAAGAAGCGTCCGCCGTCGAACACGCTCGAACTGCGGTGTGACTTCCAGCTGCAGCGGGCGCTCGATGTGCTGCGCTACGGCTCGGTGGCCGCAACCCCCAAGCTGCCCAAGCCGGCGCCCCGCGTGGCCTCGGTCGTGGGTGGCCGCGTGATCCCGCCGGCGGCCTCTGACGGCAAGCCGAAATAGGGCTTCATTAACCATAACCGGCGAGGGTGGCGGGGCTCAGTTTCCGTCACCCGATCATGTTCTCGAAGAAGCCAGCCCCCGCCTATGCCGTGAGCAACGCCGCCGGGTCCGGGCGGTTCGCCTCCGCGCGCGCCGCCGCCCTGACGGCGATCCAGAACCCCTGGATCAGCGCGGGCGGCGCGGGCTTCCTGTTCGTGCTGACGCTGGCGACGCTGGTGGCGATCACCAGCGACCCGAAAGCCGGCGCGCCCAGCGTGCGCATCTCCCTGGCCCAGGCCGCCGCCAGCGGCGCAGCGGTGCCGGGCTGGCGCGAGGCGCTCGCGCCTGAATCCCACGAAGCGCCGCTGACCACCGGGGTCTACGACCTGTCGGAGGGACCGATCCAGATCGCCGAGGCCAGTCCGATCGCCGGCTCGGCCTTCATCACCCTGCCGGAGGGCGGCGACAGCACCGACGCGCCGGGCGCCGCCCTGCCCGCCGCGCCGCTCGCCGGTCTGACCGAGCCGGGACCCGGCGGCGCGCCGCTGCCGATCATCGGCGCCGGCGGCCGCACGCCGGCCGAAGCCTATGCCCGTCCGTTCACGCCCAACGGCAAGCCGCGCGTGGCGCTGGTGGTCGGCGGGCTGGGCCTCAACACCGCCCTGACGCGCAGGGCCATCGAAACCCTGCCGCCCGAGATCACCCTGTCGTTCGCCCCCTACGCGGAGGGCCTTCAGGGCTGGATCGACCTGGCGCGCGCCAACGGCCACGAGGTGCTGCTTGAGGCGCCGATGGAGCCGACCGACTATCCGTCTAACGATCCCGGCCCGATGACCCTGCTCGCGGCCAGCGCCCCGCCGGAGACCGTGCGCAAGCTCGAGTGGCTGCTGTCGCGGGCCACCGGCTATTTCGGCCTGACCAACTATCTCGGCTCTCGCTTCGTCGCCACGCCGGGCGCCATGACGGCCTTCTCCGGCGCGTTGAAGGCGCGGGGCCTGGCCTTCATCGACGACGGGGCCGCCGCCGGAAAGGGTGCGGGACCGCTGCGCGCCTCGGCCAACCGGGTGATCGACGACGACCTGTCGGCGGACGCCATCAGCCAGCAACTCGCCGCGCTCGAGGCCGCCGCCCGCACCCGCGGTCAGGCGCTGGGCTCGGGCTTCGCCTATCCCGTGACCGTCGACCAGGCCGCCATCTGGGCCCGGGGACTGACGGCGCGCGGCTTCCAGCTGGCGCCGGCCTCGGCCCTGGCCCGCCGGTGAAGACGGACGCCTATCCCCGGCATCGGCCGAACGTCGGCGTCGTGCTGTTCAACGCCGAAGGTCTGGTCTGGCTCGGCCGCCGCACCCATACGCCCGAGCCGTGGAACTGGCAGTTTCCCCAGGGCGGCGTCGACCCCGGCGAGGACCTGCACGAAGCCGCCCTGCGCGAACTCGATGAAGAGACCGGCGTCACCACGGTGTCCCTGCTGGACCGCACCGGAGACTGGATCGTCTACGATTTCCCGCCTGAGGTTCGCGCGCGCGGCGGCAAGTGGGTGGGTCAGAAGCAGATCTGGTTCGCCTTCCGCTTCGAGGGCGACGACGCCGAGGTCAAGCTGGACGCCCATCACCAGATCGAGTTCGACGCCTGGCGCTGGGCGCGGCTCGACGAGGCCCCGGGTCTGATCGTACCCTTCAAGCGTTCGACCTATGAAACCGTGGCGGCCGCGTTCCAGCGCTTCGCGCGCTGACAGCCTGCGAAGGACGAGACATGAGCGGCGTTATCCTGATGGTGCATGGCGTGGGCGGCACCGCCGACGCGTTTTCACGGCTGGCCCCGGCGTTCCGCGACAAGGGCTGGCGCGTCGAGACCCCGACCCTGCGGCCGGACAAGCGCGTGGCGGAAAACCCGCCTGCCGACCTGCCGAAGCTGCGGTTCCGCGACTACGTCGCCGACATCGAGGCGCTGGCGCGCGCGCTCGAGGCGGAGACCGGCGTAGCGCCCGTGCTGTTCGGCCATTCGATGGGCGGCCTGATCGTGCAGAAGGTGCTTGAGCGGGGCGCCGGCCGGGCCGGCGTGCTGATCACCCCGGCCTCCCCGGGGGACTGCCGCGGCGCCCGTGACCTCGCCCAGGCGGTGACGTTCGCCAACATCCTGTTCAGCGGCGATGTGGCGGGCAAGAGCCACAAGATCTGGCGTTGGGGCTTTTCCTGGGGCGTCCTGAACCGGGTGCCCAGGGCCAAGCACGCGGGCATCTTCGCCGGCACGGTCTACGACAGCGGCGGCGTCTACAACGACATCGCCTATCCGGACCGGGACCCCGAACGGATCGCCTTTGTCGACGAGACGAAAATCAGCGCGCCGGTGTTGACGCTGGGCGCGGTCAAGGACCGGGCGGTGCCCATCGGCGACGTTCGGCTGACGGCGGAGAAGTACTCGCGCGTCGGCGGCGACTATCTGGAGTATCCCGATAACGCCCACTGGATCCTCGACGAGCCGGGCACGGACCAGGTCATCTCCGATATCGACACCTGGCTGACGTCCAGGGGCGTCACGCCGGCAGTGGCGAAACCCAAGGCGCCGCCCAGGCCAAAGCCCGCGGCCAAGGCCGCCCCGGCGAAGATCGGAAAGGTCGTAAAGTCCACGGCGAAGGCCAGGGCGACGCCGGCGAAAGCAAAGGCGGCGGCCAGGCCCGCCCCCGCCAAGGCAGCGGCCGTCAAACCCGCGGCCGCAAAGACGAAACCTGCGGCCAAAGCGACGTCGAAGCCCAAAACACCTGTTCGCAAACCGAAATCAACGTAAGGTCTCACGGTCCCGACAGGCAGGCCCGAAGCAGGCGCGCCGCCGGGAGTGAAAAGGGGAACTTATGCCCGCACCCGTGATCATGGTGCACGGCGCTTTCTGTGGCGGCTGGGTCTTCGAGCGCTTTCGCGAGCCGTTCGAGGCCGCCGGACATCAGGTTCTGACGCCTGACCTGCCGGGTCACTCCGCTGGCGGTTCGCCCGCGAACCGGTCGATGAGCGACTATGCCGACCATGTCGCAAAGCTGTGCAAGGCCAGCGACGAGGCGCCGATCCTGATCGGCCACTCGATGGGCGGACTGGTGGCGCATCTGGCGGCGGCGCGCGCGAACGTAGCGGGCCTGATCCTGCTGGCCCCGTCGCCGCCCTGGGGCGTGCCCGGCGCCAGCATGGAGGAGGCGATTTCGGCGGTCAGCCTCTATGCGCTGGGTCCATTCTGGATGCAGGCCATCGATCCCGACTATGCCCTGGCCAAGCTCTACAGCCTCGACCGGATGGAGAAGGCCGACCGCAAGGCGGTGTTCTCGCGCATGGTTCCCGAAAGCGGCCTGGCCCTGTGGCAGACGCTGAACTGGTGGCTCGATCCGTTCATGACCACCTCGATCCCGTCGGGTCGGGTGGACGCGCCCGCCCTGGTCATCGCCGGGGGGCGCGACGTGATCCACCCGCCGGCCACGGTCAAGCAGACCGCCGATCGTCTGGCGGCGCGTTTCGAGGTGCTGCGGGACATGAGCCACTGGCTGCCGGGCGAACCAGGCTGGGACGACGTCGCGACGCTCTGTCTCGGATGGATCAGTGAGGGGCGGCGCGCCGCAGCCTGATCACCAGCAGCCGGACCAAGCCGGCCAGGGAGACCAGCGCCCAGCTGCCCTCCATCAACAACGCCGACAGGTTGAAGTCGACCGCCAGCGACAGCAGGATCAGGGACGCGCCGACGAAGTTGGCCGACAGCGACAGCGCGCCCTTGACGTCAAGCTTGCCCAGCGCCGCAGCGGCGTAGGCGACCAGGATCATCGCGACCCCGATCACCCCGACAGCGTCGGTCCAGGCCATCTGGCCGATCAGTTCGGACGGATGCGGAACAGGACCTGGGTGTGGTCGTACTTGGCGTTGACCGGCGCGCCGTCGGTCTTGCGCTCGGTCATCAGCACCAGGGCTTCACCCTCGGCGTCGCCTTCCCGCTCCCAGGAGCGCGTCGTGCGTTCCATGTCCGTGACGTACTTGTCGAAGCGGGCGAGGAACCAGCCGCCGCCCTGACGGACCGCCCAGTAGTGCAGGTCCGTGGCCAGCGTCGCCGCAGGGGCCACCGCCTCGACCGGATGGTTCACATCGATCGTGCAGACCGTCGGGTTGGTCGAGGAGGGCTGGATCGAAACCTGGTAGCCCTTGGCGTAGGCCCAGATCCAGACATCGCGCTTCTTCTTGAAGCCGAGCGAGGGGGCGACCTGGGCGATCGGCGTGCCGCGAACCATCGGGCTGCAGACGCGCTCGATGGTGTTGATCACGGCCAGCGAGGTGATGTCGGTCGGCGCGGGCGGCGGAGCCGGCGGGGCTTCCGGCGCGGGCGCGGCTTCGGGCGCCGGGGCGGCTTCCATGGGCGCGGGAGCGGCGGGCGCTTCCGGAGCGACCGGTTGTTCCTGGGCGATGGCGGAGCCGGCGATAACGCCGGCGGCGGTCAGGCTGAGGAGCGCAAGACGGCGCATGTCGACAGGTCCTTTTCTCTGGTCAGCGGCCATAGAAGACCGCCGTGCGTTCCCTCGCAAGCCATCTTCGTGCGGCTTTGCGGCGGAGGTTAGGCTTGATCCTAACGCTCGACCGCGTGCTCGGCGAGGATGGTCAACCCTTGGGCGTTTACGTCTGCAAATCCGCCATGAATCTCGAAAGTGCGGCTGGCGGATCCATCATGGACCACCACCACGCCTTCTCGCAGGGCGGTCATGAACGGCGCATGACCGGCCAGGACGCCGATGTCGCCCTCGGCGCCCGGCGCGTCGACGCGGTCGACGTCGCCGGAGAACACCTCACGCTCGGGCGCGACCAGGGAGAAGTGGAGCTTGTCGGCCATCAGGCGGCTTCCATGGCCATCTTCTCGGCCTTGGCCACGGCTTCCTCGATGGCGCCGACCATGTAGAAGGCGCCTTCCGGCAGGTGGTCGTACTCGCCTTCGCAGATGGCCTTGAACGAGCGGATCGTGTCGGCCAGCTCGACGAACTTGCCGTCCTGGCCGGTGAACTGCTCGGCCACGAAGAACGGCTGGCTGAGGAAGCGGCTGATCTTGCGCGCGCGGGCCACGGTCAGCTTGTCCTCTTCCGACAGCTCGTCCATGCCCAGGATGGCGATGATGTCCTTCAGCTGCTTGTACTGCTGCAGGATTTCCTGAACGCGGCGGGCGACGCCGTAGTGCTCTTCACCGATGACCAGCGGGTCCATGATCCGGCTGGTCGAGTCCAGCGGGTCCACGGCCGGGAAGATGGCCTGGGCGGCGATGTCGCGGCTGAGCACGGTCGTCGCGTCCAGGTGGGCGAACGAGGCGGCGGGCGCGGGGTCGGTCAGGTCGTCGGCGGGAACGTAGATGGCCTGGACCGAGGTGATCGAACCCTTGTTGGTCGAGGTGATCCGCTCCTGCAGGTTGCCCATCTCCGTGGCCAGGGTGGGCTGATAGCCCACGGCCGAGGGGATGCGGCCCAGCAGCGCCGACACTTCCGAGCCGGCCTGGGTGAAGCGGAAGATGTTGTCGATGAACAGCAGCACGTCCTTGCCTTCGACGTCGCGGAAGTACTCGGCCTGGGTCAGGCCGGTCAGCGCGACGCGGGCGCGGGCGCCCGGAGGCTCGTTCATCTGGCCGTAGACGAGGGCGCACTTGGAGCCTTCGGTCGAGCCGCCGTTCTTCTTCGGGTCCACGTTCACGTTGGACTCGATCATCTCGTGATAGAGGTCGTTGCCCTCGCGGGTGCGCTCACCCACGCCGGCCAGAACCGAGTAACCGCCGTAAGCCTTGGCGATGTTGTTGATCAGCTCCTGCATGGTCACGGTCTTGCCCACGCCGGCGCCGCCGAACAGGCCGATCTTGCCGCCCTTGGTGTAGGGGCACATCAGGTCGATGACCTTGATGCCCGTGACCAGGACTTCGGCCGAGGTCGACTGCTCCGCGAAGCTCGGGGCCTCGCGGTGGATGACGTTGTAGTGCGGGGTGACGATCGGGCCGGCCTCGTCGATCGGCTCGCCGATGACGTTCATGATGCGGCCGAGCGTGGCGGGACCGACCGGAACGGTGATGCCCTTGCCGGTGTCGGCGACGTCCTGGCCGCGGGTCAGACCCTCGGTGGTGTCCATGGCGATCGTGCGGACGGTGTTTTCACCCAGGTGCTGGGCCACTTCCAGAACCAGGCGGAACGGCTCGCCGGTCCGCTGGTCGAGGTTGGTGGTCTCCAGGGCGTTCATGATCGCGGGCAGGTGACCCACGAACTCGACGTCGACGACGGCGCCGATGACCTGGACGATCTTGCCGGTCGCGATGATCGCGGTCGGCTTGACGGCCTTGGGCGCGTCAGCCTTGGCGGCGGGCGCTTTCGCGGCCGCCTTGGGCGCGGCGGCCTTGGTGGCGGCGGGGGCCTTGGGCGCGGCGGCGGCCTTGGGGGCCTTGGCGGCGGCGGGCTTCTTCGGGGCGGTGGCCATTGGTCTGGTCTTCCGTGCGGTCTTTATGCGGTCAGAGAGCTTCGGCGCCGGAGATGATCTCGATCAGCTCCTTGGTGATCTGCGCCTGGCGGGTTCGGTTGTACTGGACGGTGAGGCCCTTGATCATGTCGCCCGCGTTGCGCGTAGCGTTGTCCATGGCCGTCATCTGGCTGGCGTAGAAGCCGGCCATGTTCTCGAGCAGGGCCGACAGGACCTGAACGGTGATGTTGCGCGGCAGAAGGGTCTCGAGGATCGCCTCTTCCGAGGGCTCATACTCGTAGGTGGCGCCCTGAAGATCAGTGACAGGGGCCCCTTCGACCTGGGCCGGGATCAGCTGCTGGCCCACCGGGGTCTGGCTGACCACCGACTTGAAGCGGCTGAAGAACAGCGTGACCACGTCCACATCGCCCGCCTCGTAGAGCGAGATGATGTGGTCGGCGATCGGCTGGGCCACCGACAGGGTCAGGGAGCGCTCGGCCGACAGATCGAACGACTGGATGATCCGGTCGCCATACAGGCGGCGCAGGGGCGGAAGCGCCTTCTTGCCGACCGTGATGATCTTGACGTCCTTGCCTTCGGCCAGCAGCGCCGCGATGCGATCGCGGGCGGCCCGGACGATGGACGAGGAGAAGCCGCCGGCCAGACCGCGATCGGCGGCGGCGACGACGATCAGGTGACGCCGGTCGCTACCGGTCCCGGCCAGGAGGCGGGGGGCGCCGTCGCCGCTGACGCCGGCGGCGAGATTGGCGATCACGGCGGCCATCCGGCTCGCATAGGGACGCGCGTTTTGCGCGGCGTCCTGGCTGCGGCGCAGCTTGGCGGCGGCGACCATCTGCATGGCCTTCGTGATCTTCTGCGTGGCTTTCACGCTCGAGATCCGAACACGCATGTCCTTGAGGCTGGCCATCGAGGGCTACTCTCTCCGCTCTCGGCCGGTC
The DNA here is from genome assembly GCF_058783025.1 of Caulobacter sp. FW305-C-30-S16. NCBI lineage: Bacteria > Pseudomonadati > Pseudomonadota > Alphaproteobacteria > Caulobacterales > Caulobacteraceae > Caulobacter > Caulobacter sp. FW305-C-30-S16. Next base: position 129,052 of record NZ_JBYSYH010000001.1, read on the forward strand.
TTAGGCGAACGTCGCGGTGAAGCTCTCGAGCGCCTTCTTGAGGGTGTCCTCAAGATCGGAGCCGAGCGCCTTGGTCGTGCGGATCGCGTCCAGCAGGTCTTGGTGCTTGCTGTGCAGGCGGGCCAGGAACTCGCGCTCGAACCGGCCGACCTGGGCGGTCGGGATCGCGTCGAGATAGCCGCGCGTGCCAGCGTAGATCACGCAGACCTGCTCTTCGACCGACTGCGGGCTGTACTGCGGCTGCTTCAGCAGCTCGGTGAGGCGTTCGCCCCGCGCCAGCTGGCGCTGGGTGGCGGCGTCGAGGTCCGAACCGAACTTCGCGAAGGCGGCCATTTCCCGGTACTGGGCGAGCTCGCCCTTGATCGGGCCGGCGACGGTCTTCATGGCCTTGATCTGGGCCGAGGAACCCACGCGCGACACCGAGATACCGACGTTCACGGCGGGGCGGATGCCCTGGAAGAACAGGTCGGTCTCGAGGAAGATCTGGCCGTCGGTGATCGAGATCACGTTGGTCGGGATGTAGGCCGAGACGTCGTTGGCCTGGGTTTCGATGACCGGCAGGGCGGTCAGCGAGCCGGAGCCGTTGTCCTCGTTCAGCTTGGCCGCACGCTCGAGCAGACGGCTGTGCAGGTAGAACACGTCGCCCGGATAGGCTTCGCGGCCCGGCGGGCGGCGCAGCAGCAGGGACATCTGGCGATAGGCGACGGCCTGCTTGGAAAGGTCGTCATAGATGATGACGGCGTGCATGCCGTTGTCGCGGAACCACTCGCCCATGGCGCAACCCGAGAACGGGGCCAGGAACTGCAGCGGCGCCGGCTCCGACGCCGTGGCGGCGACGACGATGGTGTAGTCGAGGGCGCCGTGCTCCTCGAGGGTCTTGACGATCTGGGCGACGGTCGAGCGCTTCTGACCGATGGCCACGTAGATGCAGTAGAGCTTGGCGCTCTCGTCCGTGCCGGCGTTGATCGCCTTCTGGTTCAGGATGGTGTCGATCGCGACGGCGGTCTTGCCCGTCTGACGGTCGCCAATGATCAGCTCGCGCTGGCCGCGGCCGATCGGGATCAGGGTGTCGATGGCCTTCAGGCCGGTCTGCACGGGCTCATGCACCGACTTGCGCGGGATGATGCCCGGGGCCTTCACGTCCACGCGGCGACGCTCGGCGGCGTTGGTGATCGGACCCTTGCCGTCGATCGGCTCACCCAGCGGGTTGACGACGCGGCCGAGCAGGCCGCGGCCGACCGGCACGTCCACGATCTCGCCGAGGCGGCGGACTTCGTCGCCTTCGCTGATCTGCTGGTCCTGACCGAAGATCACGATCCCGACGTTGTCGCGCTCGAGGTTCAGGGCCATGCCCTTCACACCGGCTTTCGGGAACTCGACCATTTCGCCGGCCTGGACCTTGTCCAGACCGTAGACGCGGGCGATGCCGTCGCCGACGCTCAGCACGGAGCCAACGTCGGACACATCGGCTTCCTCGCCGAAGCTGGCGATTTGCGACTTGAGGATGGCCGAAATTTCGGCGGCGCGGATATCCATAGGTCTTACGCTCTCTTGAGGGCGAATTTGAGGGAATCGAGCTTCGACTTCAGCGAAGCATCGAACAGGCGGGAACCGACGCGCACCTTGATACCGCCGAGGATGGCGGGATCGACGCGGGTCGAGATTTCAGGATCCTTGCCCAGGGCCTGACGCAGGGCGGCGGCGACGCCCTTGCTCTGGGCGGCGGACATCGGCAGGGCCGTGACCACCTCGGCGGCGACGACGCCGCGCTTTTCAGCCGACAGCTTGCGGAAGCCGTCGATGACCTGGACCAGCGCGCCGGTCCGGCGGTTGGCCGACAGCAGACCGATGAACTTGCGGGTCACGGCGTGAAGCTTCGCCTTGGTCGCGATGGCCGCGAGGCCCGCGCCCTTGTCTTCGGCGGAATAGGTCGGCGAGGCGAGCAGCCGGCGCAGGTCCGCGCTCTCGGTCCAGGCCTTCTTGAGGCTCACCAGATCCGCCTCGACCGCAGCCGTCGCACCGGCCTCTTCGGCCAGTTCAAACAGGGCGCGCGCATAGCGCTGACCCACTTCCGTCGCCTTGGTGTCGTCCGCCACTTGTTCAACCGTCCGGTGCGTCGCGCACCGCGTCCCGGGTATGCCCCCAGGCGCGGCGCTAAAGTCTTGAAAGTGCTTGGAAAAGCACGAGAGCCAGCGGGCCGTGAAAGTCCTCCGGCCCGAAGCCGCGCGCCTGATAGCATGCGTTCTGCTGCATCGCAACGGCGCGGGAGGCGGTTCAGTCAGGCCGAGACCACCCGAAATACGCCGGACGCGGTCGCGGCGCGCCGTCCATCCGGCAACAGCGCCTCGCCGTGGACGAAGACGAGGCTGCGCGTCGCCCGCTCCACACGCGTGGACACAGCAACGGTCGCCGGGTCGCCGACGACGCCATAGTCCAGAGTCAGGGATACGGCCGCGACCTCGCGGCCATCGGCCGCGGTGTCGGCAAGGGCGCGCTCAAGCACGCCGGCGAGAGAAGGAGTGTGTGTCATGTCGGCGGCTGCCTTACGCCCGGTCGCGACGAAGAAAAAGGGCGGCGGTCGAAACCGCCGCCCTGCGCCACTGGCGAGTTGCTCGAGGAAACAAACCGGACCGAAAGCGCCCGGGTAGATGATTAGTTGGCGGCGGCGTTGCAGGTGGCCAGGTCCTGGCCTTCGATGCTGCGCTTGCCGTTGGTCAGGGTGGTGACGGGGCCGACCACCTTCACCAGTTCCTTGCAGCCGGCGACCGTGACGGTGCGCGCGATGGCCGAATTGGCGACGCAGGTGGAGCCTTCGCAGGTGAACAGCGCGCCGGCGGCGACGACCTTGGTCTTGGCGGCCACGGGCGTGGCCAGCGAGGCGGTCACCTTGGCATCGGCGAACGCGACGCCGGCAAAGGACAGGGAAAGAACGGCGGCAGCCGTCAGCATACGGATTTTCATGGGTTCGCCCTCCGGCGTAGTCGGGGTGGTGATCGGGAGATCAGGCTTGGACAGGTACTGGCCTCGTCCGCTCCGCCAGTCTGACTCCGGTATCCCCACCGAAGCCGCGAAACGAACTAAGCATTGCTTAGATATCAATGATAACAAATCCGGCGCAAGCGGAATCTACACAGTGCTTAGATTTTTTTGCGAACGGCTCTCAGCGGTCGAGCAGCGAGTCCAGGCGACGCTTGGCCTCTTCGTGGACGCCGTCGCGGTTCTCAACCAGCGCCATGGACCGGACGCCGTTCCGCCGGTCCCCCTCGTCGGGCATGAACCAGAACACATCGGTCGACTGTCTCTGGGTGAGAGACCACAGGATCGCCGCGAGGATCGCCCCCGCCCCGCCCGCCGCCATCACCGGCCAGATGCCGTGAACATCTGCGCTCGTGATCAGGCTGAGCTGCTCGGCCAACGCCTGCCGGTTCGGTGACTTGGCCGCCAGCTTGCCGAAGAAGCTCAGGACCAGGTGCGACGCCCCCGACAGCGACAGCGCCACGGCGATCGCAAACAGCCGGGGCTGAACGAACAGGCCCACGGCTGCGCCAAGGATCGCGGCGGCTACGATCAGGATCATGCGCTGCACCATGGCGCGTGTTGGTGAATTTTCTCCTCACCACGCTGGTGTCGCCACGGAAACCTTCCGTCGGGTCACGGTTGCCGCGCACGTAAGGCGGCGCATACTGGCGAAAACCCCATAAAGAATGACGGGAGCGTTCCATGGATTTTGCCCTCGACCCCAAGCTGGTCGCCTATCTCGCCGAACTCGACGAGTTCATCGAAACCACGATCAAGCCGCTGCAGGCGCAGGACGACAACGAGCGGTTCTTCGATCACCGCCGCGAACACGCCCGCACGGACTGGGACAACAACGGCCTGCCCCGCCACGAGTGGGAAGAGCTGCTGGCCAAGGCGCGCAAGCTGGCCGATGACGCCGGCCACTACCGTTTCGCCTGGCCCAAGGAGATGGGCGGCAAGGACGGCAGCCAGCTGTGGATGGCGGTGATCCGCGAGCACCTGGCCGCCAAGGGCCTGGGGCTGTTCAACGATCTGCAGAACGAGCACTCGATCGTCGGCAACAACCCCTTCGTCCTGATGTTCAAGGAGTTCGCCACGCCCGAGCAGGTCGCCCGCGACGGCGACGCGCTGCTGAAGGGTGAGATTCGCGCCGCCTTCGGCCTGACCGAGCCCAACCACGGCAGTGACGCCACCTTCATGGAAACCACGGGGGTCCGCGAGGAGAAGGACGGCAAGCCCGGCTGGCGGATCAAGGGCGAGAAGATGTGGACCACGGGCATGCACGTGGTCAGCCACGTCATGGTCTTCGCCCGCACCAGCGGCAAGGACGGCGACGCCCTGGGCATCACCTGCTTCCTCGTCCCGCGCGATCAGATCAAGATCGAGGAGTGGATGTGGACCTTCAACATGCCCACCGACCACCCGCGCATCTCGTTTGACACCTGGATCCCTGAAGACAGCTACTGGGGCGTGATCGATCGCGGCCTGGGTCTGGGTCAGTCGTTCGTGCACCAGAACCGCATCCGCCAGGCGGCCTCGTCGCTGGGCGCGGCGGTCTACTGCATCAACGAAAGCGTCAAGTACGCCCGCATGCGCAAGCCGTTCGGCAAGGCGCTGAGCGACAACCAGGCGATCCAGTTCCCGCTCGTCGAGCTGCACGCCCAGTGCGAAATGCTGCGCCTGCTGATCCGCCAGACGGCCTGGCAGATGGACACGATGGACCACAAGACCATCGAGCGGGAGATCTCCGACAAGGTCTCGATCTGCAACTACTGGGGCAACCGCCTCTGCTGCGAGGCCGCCGACCGGGCCATGCAGGTGCACGGCGGCATGGGCTACAGCCGCCACAAGGCGTTCGAGCACATCTATCGCCACCACCGCCGCTACCGCATCACCGAGGGCTCGGAGGAGATCCAGCAGCGCAAGGTCGCGGCCTTCCTGTTCGGCTACCTCGGCCCCAAACGTCAGGAGTTCAAGGCGCTGGAGGAAGAGTGGGCGGCGGGCCGCGCCGCCGGCAAGAACGACCGTCAGCTGGGGATGTAGGGACCATGGCGCACATCGAAGGCGGCTGCCTCTGCGGCCAGGTGCGGTTCAGCGGCGACGCTGAACCGGTCTTCCAGGCGGTCTGCCACTGCAAGAACTGCCAGAAGCAGGCCGGCACGGCCTTTTCGGTGATCGTCGGCGTCCCCCGCGGGGCGCTGACGGTGACCGGGACACTGAAGACCTATCATGACAAGGGCGACAGCGGCGGGACGGTGGACCGGCACTTCTGTCCGGACTGCGGGTCGCCGATCCTGTCCGACGCGCCGGCCAATCCTGCCCTGGTGTTCATCAAGGCCGGGACGCTGGACGACGCGAGCTGGGTCGCGCCCCAAATCCACATCTGGACCGAGAGCGCGATGGCCTGCACGACGATTCCGGCAGGCGTTCCGGCCTTCCCGAAAAATCCGGGTTAGCGGGAGTCCTCCCGCTCGCCCGCGTTCTCTCCTATATGTTCCTTCACGGCCGCTCGGGCGGCCGATTGAAGGGGCCATCCATGACCATGATTTCGCGCCTTGTCCGCCTTGTCCCGGTGCTCGCCGTCGCGGCGATCCTGTCGGGCTGCGGCATCAACACCATTCCCACCCGCGATGAGGCCGTGAAGGCCTCGTGGGGTGACGTGCAGAACCAGTACCAGCGCCGCGCCGACCTGATCCCCAACCTCGTCAGCACGGTGAAGGGCTACGCCGCCCAGGAGAAGGACGTCCTGACCGCCGTCACCGAAGCGCGCGCCAGCGCGACCCAGGTGCGTGTCGACGCCTCGACCATCACCAACCCCGCGCAGTTCCAGCAGTACGCGGCGGCCCAGGACAAGCTGAGCGGCGTGCTCGGCCGCCTGATGATGATCCAGGAGAACTATCCGGAGCTGAAGTCCAACACCAACTTCCTGGCGCTGCAGTCGCAGCTGGAAGGGACCGAGAACCGCATCGCCGTGGCCCGCAAGGACTACAACGAGCAGGTCCGGCTCTATAACACCTCCCTGCGGACCTTCCCGACGGTGATCTGGGCCAAGACCTTCTACAGCGGTCAAAAGCCGGCCCTGCCGTTCGAAGCCGCCGTCACAGCCCAGACCGCGCCGACCGTCAGCTTCGACGCCCCGGCTCCGGCCGCTGCGCCGGCCCCGACGACCGTCCCGGCGCCGAAGTAACTTGAATACGTCCTCACAGGTCCTTCCCCGACGGCCAACGGCCGCCTGGGGAAGGATGTGGGCGTCCCTGATGGCGCTCACCATCCTGCTGATCGCCCTGCCGGCGATGGCGGCGCCGACCTTCCCGCCGCTCGCGGGCCGGGTGGTCGACAACGCGAACATCCTGTCTCCGGCCGCCGAAGCCTCGCTGACGGAAAAGCTGGCCGGCCTGGAGACCGCCTCCGGACACCAGCTGGTCGTGGTCACCCTGCCCACGCTCCAGGGCCTCGAGATCGAGGACTACGGCTACCAGCTGGGCCGCGCCTGGCAGATCGGCGACAAGACCCGCGATGACGGCGCCCTGCTGATCGTTGCGCCGACGGAACGCAAGGTCCGCATCGAGGTCGGCTACGGCCTCGAAGGCGTCATGACCGACGCCCTTTCCAGCGTGATCATCCAGAGCGCCATCCTGCCGAAGTTCAAGGCCGGCGACATGGAGGGCGGGGTGGTCGCCGGGACCGACGCGCTCGTGCAGCAGCTCAGCCTGCCGGACGACCAGGCAAAGGCCAACGTGGCGGCCGCGACCTCACAGGCGCAGCAGAGCCACGGCGGACCGCCCATTCCCTTCATCATCCTGATCGTCGTGTTCTGGATCATCGTCATCTCCCTTCGCGGCAGACGGCGTGGCGGCCTGGCGTCGGCCCTGCCCTGGATCATCCTCGGCAGCCTCGGCGACGGCCGCGGCGGCGGGGGCGGCTGGAGTGGCGGCGGCGGTGGCGGCGGCTTCTCCGGCGGCGGCGGATCATTCGGGGGCGGCGGCTCCTCTGGGGGCTGGTGACATGGCGATGACCGAATCCGATCACGACCGCATCGTCGCAGCGGTGGCCGCAGCCGAGTCGAAGACGGCGGGAGAGATCTACTGCGTCCTCTCGCCGGCGGTGTCCGACTACCGCGAAACGCCGCTCGCCTGGGCGACGGCGGCGGCGCTGATCCTGCCGGCAGGGGCCCTGCTGCTCGGCTTCGAGCCGCAGAGCCTGACCCGCTGGTTCGGCGGCTGGACCGTCGGCCATACGGCGGCGACCGACGCGACCATCCTGGCGGCCCTGACCACCTATGTCGCCCTGCAGGCGACGGTGTTCGTCGTGGCTGCGCTGGTCGTGGCGATCCCGCCCGTGCGCCGGGCCCTGACCCCCGCCAGCCTCAAGGCCGAACGGGTGCACCGTGCGGCGATGGAGCAGTTCCTCAGCCACGGCCTGCACGCGACCCGCGACCGCACGGGCGTGCTGCTGTTCGCCTCACTCGCCGAGCGGCGGGCTGAAGTCGTTGCGGACGAAGGTATCTACAAGGTCACCGACCCGGCCGTCTGGGACGAGGTCGTCGACCTGCTGATCAAGGGCCTGAAAAGGCGCAAGACGGCCGACGGCTTCGTCGCCGCGGTCGAACTGTCCGGTCGCATTCTCGCCGCCCACGTCCCGCTAGGCGCCGACAATCCGAACGAGTTGCCCGACCGCCTGGTCGAGCTGCCCGCCCCCGGCAAGGCGTGATCCCCTGGGAGCATCTGGCGTCGGCCGTCGTCCCGGGCGACGGCGGCGAGCTGCGGCTGATGCGGCGCGGAACCGAGTACTCGATCATGGCCGGGTCGATCGAGCTGATGAACAGCCGGTTGAGCGGCTCGGAGGAGGCGCTGGCGACGCTGGCGTATGAGCGGCTGGCGAAGGTCGCCGCGCCGCGCGTCCTGATCGGCGGGCTGGGCATGGGCTTCACCCTGCGCGCGGCCCTGGCCGCCTTCGGACCGAAGGCGCAGATCGTGGTGGCCGAGCTTGTCCCGGCGGTCATCGCCTGGGCCAGCGGGCCCCTGGCGGGGCTCTATGGCGACAGCCTGGCTGACCCTCGCGGCCGGATTCGCGAGGCAGACGTCGCGGCCCTGATTGCCGAAGGCGGCTGGGACGCGATCCTGCTGGACGTCGACAACGGCCCCCAGGGTCTGAGCCGCGCCGGCAACGACGGGCTCTACAGCTTCGGCGGTCTCGGCGCGACGAAGGCTGCGCTGAAGCCCGGCGGCGTGCTCGGCGTCTGGTCCTCGTCGTCCGACCACGGCTTCACCAACCGCCTGAAGCGGGCCGGCTACGCGGTCGAGGAAATCGGCGTCCGCGCCCATCGCGGCCGCGGCGCGCGGCACACCATCTGGATGGCGAAGAAGACCTGACGTTCAGCCGATGGCGGACGCGGATACGACCTGAAGGAAAGCTCGGCTAGCCAATCCCGGCCGGCCTGAGTCACACTCCTCCCCATGACCGGCTCCATCGACCCTACACGCCCGCAGTTCGACGCCTTCAAGGGCCTGCCCCGCGACGAACCGATCCATATGCTCAACCTCGTGCGGGTTCGCGCCCTGGCCGAGTATCCGGAAGGCCATCCCAACCACGGCAAGGGGATGACGGGCCTGGAAGCCTACCGCGCCTACGGCCGCGAGAGCGCGCACATCTTCAAGCGGGTGGGTGGCCGGCAGGTCTGGGCCGGCCGGCCGGACGTGGTGGTCACCGGCCCGACCGACGAGCGGTGGGACATCGCCTTCATCGCCGAATATCCCGGCGGCGGCGCGTTCCTGGCCATGGTCACCGACCCCGAGTACCGCGAGGTGGTCAAGCACCGCCAGGCCGGCGTCGAGGACAGCCGCCTGATCCGCATGGCCCCGATCGCCGAGCTCGGCGAAGGGTTCGGAGAGTAGAAGGGGACACGAGCGACCCGTGAGTCCTGGTTAGGGGACACGTACCTCGCGGTACATGTCCCCGGTTACTCCGCCGCCATCGCCATCGGCGCGCCACGGGCGCCGCGCACCAGCCGGCCCGGAAGGGCGCCGGTCGGCTCTCCGTCGCGGTAGGTGATCTCGCCGGCCACGATGGTGGCGACATAGCCGTCCGCGCGCTGCACCAGCCGCCGCCCGCCGGCCGGCAGGTCGTAGGCCACGCCCGGGGCGTGCAGGGTCAGGCCGTCGTAGTCGATGACGTTAAGGTCCGCGCGCAGGCCCACGGCGATCTGGCCGCGGTCGCGCAGGCCGACGGCCTCGGCGGTGTCGCGTGTCTGCATGCGGATGACCTGTTCCAGACCCAGCTTCGGGCCACGCGTGCGGTCGCGGGTCCAGTGGGTCAGGTTCGAGGTCGGGAAGCTGCCGTCGCAGATCATGCCCACATGGGCGCCGCCGTCGGACAGGCCCGGCACCGTGTCACGGTGGCTGAGCATGGCGAAACTGGGGTCCAGCGAGCCGTCAGCGTAGTTGAGGAACGGGTGGTAGAGCATGCCCCGCCCGCCGTTGCTCAGCATGTGATCCAGCGCCACTTCGTCGGGCCAGAGTCCGCGGCCGGCGGCCAGAGCCCTGACCGTGTCGTCCTCGGTCGGCTCGTAGTCCGGCTGCTCGGTCATCAGGAACATGTTGTCCCAGGCGCGCAGAGCGCTGCCCGCGAACGGCCCCTTGGGATCGATCTCCTCGCTCAGCAGCCGCGCGCGGAAGGCGGGATCGGACAGCTTCGCCACCCGCTCGGCCAGCGGCAGGTGGGCGATCTCCTTGTAGGTGGCGTGCTGGCTGAACGGATTGAGCGTCAGCTCCAGCCCGAACAACACCCCGACCGGACGGCCGGCGACCTGGGCCTTCATCGGCAGGCCGGCGTCGACGGCCGTTTCCAGCGCGCCCAGCAGCAGCTTCCAGCCATCCTTGCCCCGCGCGCTCTGGGCCAGGGTGAAGCTCAGCGGCCGGCCCGACGCCTCTACCAGCCGACGGAAAATCGCGAATTCCTCAGCCGGGTTCTGAAAGTCGGAGACCAGCTGCAGCACGCCCTTGCCGGCGGCCTTCATGGCCAGCGCGATGCCGGTCAGCTCGTCTTCTCCGGCGGTCAGGGTCGGGGTCGGCTGGCCGTCGCTGGTGCGGTGGTTGAGCGTGCGGGAGGTGGAAAAACCCAGGGCGCCCGCCTCCATGGCCGCCCCGGCGATCGCCGCCATGGCCTGGATGTCCGCCTGCGTGGCCGGCTCGCGGTTGGCGCCGCGCTCGCCCATCACATAGACGCGCAGGGCGGCGTGCGGCAACTGGGCGGCGATATCGATGTCGAACCGGCGCTGGCCGATGGCGTCGAGATATTGCGGGAAGCTCTCCCAGTTCCACGGCAGGCCCTCGGTCAGGACCGGGAAGGGAATGTCCTCGACCCCCTCCATCAGCCGGATCAGCCGGTCGTGGTCCTCCGGCCTGCAGGGCGCGAAACCGACGCCGCAATTGCCCATCACGGCCGTGGTCACGCCGTGCCACGAGGAGGGCTGCAGCCGCTCGTCCCAAGTCGCCTGGCCGTCATAGTGGGTGTGAATGTCGACGAAACCGGGCGTCACGATACGACCCGCGGCGTCGATCTCCTCGGCGCCGGCCGGCAGATCCGGGCCGATCGCGGCGATCAGGCCGTTCCTGACCCCGACGTCCGCCGTGAAGGCCGCCGTGCCCGATCCATCGATGACGCTGCCGCCCCGGATAACGAGGTCGAATGCCCGCTCGGCCATGATTTCCATCCCTTATCGTTGATCAGGATGGTCGGACCGGGTGACGCGCGCGTCAAGCGATGATGGTCTATTTCAGCTCCACCGCGGCGATCCGGCGGCAGCGGTCGGCGACGCAGCCCGGCGGATTGGCGGAAGGATCCTTGACATAGAGGATGGCCAGCGGCCGGCCGCCGCTCTTGGCCGCCATCGCCAGCCGCAGCACCGGATCGGTCAGCGGGCCCATGGCCTCGATGGCGAACTCCCGCGGCGCATCACCGCCCTGCAGGCTCGATGCGGCGCAGGACACCGTCAGCCGGTCGCGATAGGCCCCGATCGTCGCCACCGAACAATCCAGCCACGCCCCGCCCGCCGGCGTCTCGGCGGCCAGCGCCGGACCGGTCAGGCCCGCGGCCAGAATCAGCACTGCACAGATGGTTCGCATGACGTCCTCCCCGGCGAAGGGGACCACAGAGCCGGGCGTCGGCCAAGCCCCGCCGGCCGGTTTACGCGCGCGTGAACTTTTCCTTTGCGTCAGGTTCGCCTAGGGTCGCCGCCGACAATTCAAACTGTTGTTTGAGAGCAAAGGGAAAACGCCATGCGTGAAGCCGTAATCGTGTCCTATGCCCGCACCGGCCTCGCGAAGGCGGGTCGGGGTGGGTTCAACGCCACCCCGCCGATGTCGATGGCCGCTCACGCCATCAAGCACGCCGTGGCCAAGTCAGGCGTCGAGCTTGATTTCGTCGAGGACTGCTACCTGGGCAACAACGCCCACGGCGCCGCCAACATCGGCCGTCTTGCGGCCCTGCTGGCCGGCATGCCGGTCAACACCGGCGGCGTGACCATCAACCGCTTCTGCTCCTCGGGCCTGCAGGCCATCGCCATGGGCGCCGACTACATCCGCGCGAGCGGCGGCGACTGCGTCGTGGCCGGCGGCGTGGAGAGCATCTCCATCCCGGGCGGCGGCATGGGCGGCGCCGGTACGGTTGATCCCGAGCTGATGAACATCGCCCCGGCGATCTTCATGGCCATGATCGACACCGCCGACATCGTGGCCAAGCGCTACGGCCTCAGCCGTGAATACCAGGACGAGTACAGCCTGCAGTCCCAGCAGCGCATGGCCGCGGCCCAGGCAGCGAACCTGTTCGCCGACGAAATCGTGCCGATGAAGACCAAGATGAAGCTGGTCAACAAGGAGACCAAGGAAGAGACCATGGTCGACTACGTGGTGGACAAGGACGAGTGCAATCGTCCGGAAACCACCCTCGAGGGCCTCGCCTCCCTGCAGCCGGTCAAGGGTCCGGGCAACTTCATCACCGCCGGCAACGCCAGCCAGCTCAGCGACGGCGCCGCCGCCGTGGTGATGATGGAAGCCAAGGAAGCCGAGCGCCGCGGCCTGGAGCCCCTGGGCCGATTCGTGTCGTGGGCCGCCGCCGGTTGCGAACCCGACGAAATGGGCATCGGCCCGGTCTACGCCGTGCCCAAGCTGCTCGCCCGTCAGGGCCTGAAGGTCGACGACATCGACATCTGGGAACTGAACGAAGCCTTCGCCTCGCAGTGCCTCTACAGCCGCGACAAGCTCGGCATCGACCCGGCCAAGTACAACGTCAACGGCGGCTCGATCGCGATCGGCCACCCCTTCGGCATGACCGGCGCGCGCTGCACCGGCCACCTGCTGCAGGAAGGTCGTCGTCGCAAGGCCAAGTGGGGCGTTGTGACCATGTGCATCGGCGGCGGTCAGGGCGGCGCAGGCCTGTTCGAAATCTACAGCTGATCCTGACTTTGGCGGTCCCGGCCACGTTGGTCGGGATTGTCTGATCTATGCCTTGCTCTGCTTGGCGCAGCGGCCCCCGGGACCTCCCGGGGGCCGTTCTGCATTGGCCGGAAACCTTTCGGTTCATCGGCGGTTAAGGCTGAAGGCGTAAATGTGTCCCTGTCGCGCCTACAGGAGGACCGACCCATGGCCGTCAAGGCCGCCTTCGCCGCCGCAGCCGCCCTGGCCGTCGCCATCGCGATGCTGATCCCGCTCCCGGACAACCGTTCGGAAGCCCGGACCTCGTCGATCCCGACAATGGAAGTGGGCCGGGGCTAGGTTCTACTGCCCTTCGCGGGGCTGCTCCGCCGTCGGGAAACCACAGCCCTTCAGCGTTTCCGCGCCCCAGACGACCTCGGCCGTGTAGCCGTACTTCAGGTCGCTCATCCCGTCTGAACAGTCGCCCTTCGTCACGGTGACCGTGACCGGCGTCGCGCCCGCCTGGGCGGTCCAGATCGCCTGATTTTCCGTGGCGGCCAGGCCGGCATTGGCGGCGGTCGCCGGCCCCGCGTCCGGGCGGGTCAGGACAATGTCCGTCCCCTTGATGTCCACGCCCCAGAACGGCTCGGTTCCCCGGGCGCTGAAGTCGACCCGGAAGGCAGCGCCGGCGTCCGCAGCCGGGGGCGGCGCCTCGACGGGCGCATCGGCGGGCGGCGCGCTCTCCCCGCCGCCGGGCGCTTCCGGCGCGCAGGCGGCGAGCAACAGGGCGACGGCGGACAGGGTGACGATGCGGCGCACGACGGCTTCTCCTCCACGGGGCCGGAACAGGTTACGCTCGCTTTGCATGAGTCGGAACGCCCCTCTCGGATTCTACGAATTCTTCGCCGGCGGCGGGATGGCCCGACTGGGGCTGGGCGAGGGCTGGTCGTGCCTCTACGCCAACGACTTCGACCCGGTGAAGGCCACGACCTACCGCGCCAACTTCGCCGACGCTGACGAGCACTTCCGCGAGGGCGACGTCTGGCAGGTGAAGCCGTCGGACCTGCCCGGTCGCGCCGATCTCGCCTGGGCTTCCAGCCCCTGCCAGGACTTCAGCCTCGCAGGCAGTCGCAAGGGGCTCGAAGGCGGACGGTCATCGGCTTTCTTCGGCTTCTGGCGGCTGATGCTGGCGCTGAACGCCGAGGGCCGCGCGCCGCGCACGATCGTCATCGAAAACGTCGTCGGCCTGCTCACATCGCACGACGGCGCGGACTTCACCGCCCTCTGCCGCGCCCTGGCGGACCAGGGTTACCGCTTCGGCGCGCTCGAGATCGACGCCGCGCGATTCACGCCCCAAAGCCGCCCGCGCGTGTTCGTGATCGCGACCCGCGACGCCGACCGCGCGCGCGTTGGTCGTTGCGGGTTCCATACCAGAGGCATCGAACAGGCCCGCGCCCGCCTGCCCGCCGAGCTCCGGACGCAGTGGCTCTGGTGGGATCTGCCCGAGCCGCCCGCACGCAACACCGACCTCGCCGCGCTGCTCGACGCAGACAACGAGGTCGCCTGGCGGTCGGAGGCTCAGACCGCCCGCCTGCTCGACCAGATGACGCCCCTCAACCGCGCCCGGCTTCAGACCGACGCGGGGCGCACGGTGGGCGCGGTCTATCGCCGGACCCGCGGGGGCGTGCCCCAGGCCGAGGTGCGGACGGACGGTCTGGCCGGCTGCCTGCGCACCGCGCGCGGCGGCTCGTCGCGGCAGTCCATCGTCGTCGCCGGGAACGGCGAAACACGCTCCCGCCTGGTGACCCCGCGGGAAGGCGCGCGGCTGATGGGGCTGCCCGAGACCTACTGCTTGCCGGCGGGCGGCACGGCGGCGTTTCACGTGCTCGGCGACGGCGTGGCCGTTCCGGTTGTGCGCTGGCTTGCGGCCCATCTGCTGGAACCGCTCATGACCGGCGAGCGCGCCGGCGTCCTCGCCGCAGAATGAACGCTGACAACCCTACCGCGGGGCTATAGTTTTCTCCGCATAAGGGCGCCTGACCTCCGGAGATTTCCCCATGAGCACCTATGACGCCGCCCGCTACAAGCGCGCCGGCCGCGGCAGGATTTTCGACTCCATCCTGGACACTGTCGGCGACACGCCGCTGGTCCGCCTGCCCAACCTGACGGCCGAACTGCAGCCGAAGGCGACGGTGCTGGGCAAGCTCGAGTTCTTCAACCCGATGAACTCGGTCAAGGACCGCATCGGCGTGGCGATGATCGAGTGGCTGGAGGCGCAGGGCCACCTGAAGCCCGGCGGCATGATCGTCGAGCCGACCAGCGGCAACACCGGTATCGCCCTCGCCTTCGTGGCCGCCGCCAAGGGCTACAAGATCACGCTGGTGATGCCCGAGAGCATGTCAATGGAGCGGCGCAAGATGCTGCTGATCCTCGGCGCGCGCCTGGAACTCACGCCGGCCGAGAAAGGCATGCGCGGCGCGGTCGCCCGGGCCCAGGAGATCATCGACGAGCATCCCGGCGCGGTCATGCCGCAGCAGTTCGAGAATGAGGCCAACCCGCTGATCCATCGCGTCTCGACCGCCGAGGAAATCTGGAACGACACGGCCGGATCGGTCGACGCGGTCGTGTCCGGCGTCGGCACCGGCGGGACGATCACCGGCGTCGGCCAGGTGCTGAAGGCGCGCAAGCCGTCGCTGAAGATGGTCGCGGTCGAGCCGGAAGCCTCGCCTGTCCTGTCCGGCGGCGCGCCGGGCGCCCACAAGATCCAGGGCATCGGCGCCGGCTTCGTGCCCGGCATCCTCGATCGCGGCGTGATCGACGACATCGTCAAGGTCAGCAACGACGACGCCATCGCCATGGCCCGCAAGTGCGCGGCGGTGGAAGGCATTCCGGTCGGCATCTCGTCCGGCGCCGCCCTGACCGCCGCCTTCGATCTGGCGTCGCGGCCGGAGTACGCGGGCAAGGTGATCGTCACCATCATCCCCAGCTTCGCCGAACGCTATCTGTCGACCGCCCTGTTCGAAGGGCTGTAGCCGACCGTGAAGGTCGGGGTCGTCGGGTGCGGGGTCGGTGGCATGGGCGCGGCCCTGGCCCTGGCCCGGCGCGGCCATGAGGTCACCTTGCTGGAGGCCTTCACGGCGCCACGCCCGCTCGGCTCGGGTCTGCTGCTGCAGCCCACCGGCCTGAAGGCCCTGACGACGCTGGGGCTGGGCGAGGCGATCCGCGCCGCCGGCGCCCCGATCATGCGGCTCGACGGTCGGGACCTGACCGGCCGCAAGGTGCTGGACGTCAACTACTCGGACTGGCGCAGGGGCGGCCACGGGATCGGCATCCACCGCGCCACCCTGTTCGACGCCCTGCACGCGGCGCTGGCGCCGGCGGGCGTCACGGTCATCACCGGCGCCCGGATCACCCGGGTCGAGGACACCCGCCGCCCCGTCCTTCACGACGACACGGGCCGGGCGCATGGCCCCTTCGACCTGGCGGTCGTGGCCGACGGCTCGGCGTCAGGCCTGCGCCAGGCGCTGAAGCCAGGGTCGCGCGCACGGCCCTATCCCTGGGGCGCGGTCTGGGCCAACGCCCCGGATCCGGACGGGGTGTGGAACGGCGCGCTCAGCCAGATCTACGACCGGGCGGAAGTGATGGTGGGGGTCCTGCCCGTCGGCCGCAGACCCGATAGCGGCGAGCGTCTGGTCAGCCTGTTCTGGTCCCTGCCGGTCGCCGACATGGACGCCTTCTACGGCGGCGACTTCGACGCCTGGAAAACGCGGGCCCGGACCGTCTGGCCGGCGATCGCGCCGCTGCTGGAAACCCTGCCCGACGCGCAGGGGATGGCGCGCGCCGTCTATCGTGACGTCTGGGTCGGCCGCTGGAATGCCGAGGCTACGCTGCTGATCGGCGACGCCGCGCACGGAACCAGCCCCCAGCTCGGCCAGGGCGCCAACCTGGCGCTGGTCGACGCGGTCGAACTGGGCGAGCGCTTCGGCGGGACAACGACCTCGGTGGCGGTCACGGCGGCGGCCTATGAGGCCGACCGGCGGCGGCATGTGATGATCTACCAGTTCGTCTCCTGGGCCATGACGCCGCTGTTCCAGTCGCACGGCGGCTTCTGGGCCGGCGTGCGGCGCTGGCTGTTCACGCCCCTCTCGCGGGCGCCGGGCATCCGTCAGCTGGGCGCGGCGATCCTGACCGGGACCGCCCGACTTGGCCGCTGGCCCGACGCCACCCGGCCGTGACCGACGTCTTCGATCCGGCGAAGCGCTCTGCGGTCATGCGGGCGGTCAAGGGGCGCGACACCGGACCGGAGAAGACGGTCCGCCGTCTGCTCACGGGCCTCGGCGCCCGCTACCGCCTTCACCGAAAGGACCTGCCCGGCAAGCCGGACATCGTCATGGCCGGACGGCGGGTGGCGATCTTCGTCCACGGCTGCTTCTGGCACGGCCATGACTGCGCCCGCGGCGCGCGGGTTCCGAAGGCCAACCGCGACTACTGGCTGGCCAAGGTCGGCCGCAACCGGGCGCGCGACGAGGCCAGCCGCGTGTCTCTCGAGGCCGCCGGCTGGCGCGTCGAGACGATCTGGGAGTGCGACATGAAGGACGAGGCGGGACTTCGGGAGCGGTTGGCCGCGATGCTTGTCTGATGGGGACATGTACCGCAGGTACGTGTCCCCTAATGAGCCATCGCTGCATCTGGATTGGGGGACACGTACCTTTGGTACATGTCCCCGAGGACTCAGGCCGCCCGTCGCGCCGCCTCGGCGCCTGACAGCGCCGCGTCGAGGGCCGCGTAGAGCTGGGCCGGGTCGATCGGCTTGGCGACATGACCGGTCATGCCGGCCGCGCGACAGGCTTCCCAGTCGCGTTCGGTGGCCGAGGCGGTGATCGCGATCACCGGAACGGACTGGTTGGGACCGGCCTCCGCGCGCAGACGGCGCGTCGCCTCCCGCCCGTCCATGTCCGGCATGTAGACGTCCATCAGGACGATATCGAAGACTTCGTGCGCGAGCCGCTCCAGGCCTTCTTCGGCCGAAGCCGCGGTTTCCGGGACGATGCCCAGCGGAGCCAGCACCAGCGCGATCGCCTGACGGTTCACGGCATGGTCGTCGACCACCAGCACCCGCGCCTCGACCGCGTCCGGCGCCTGGGCCTTTGCGGGGGCCTCTGCCGCGGCCAGGGTCATGCAAAGGGTGAACACCGCGCCTTCGCCCGGCGCGCTGGCGGCGGTCAGGTCGCCGCCCATCAGGCGGGCGAGCTCGCGGCTGATGGCGAGGCCAAGACCCGAACCGCCATGCTTGCGGGCCGTACCGGCGTCGAGCTGGTCAAACGGGGTGAACAGGCGGCCAACCTGGTCGGGCGTCATGCCCGGACCGGTGTCGGCCACGGCGACCTGCAGCGCCCAGCCGCCGTCGGCAGCGCGTCGGGCCGACAGACGCAGGGTGATCGACCCCTCGGCGGTGAACTTCAGGGCGTTGGAGATCAGGTTGTTGAGCACCTGGCGGATGCGGGTCGGGTCGCCCTCGACCCATTCCGGCAGGCTGCGGGCGCCCTCAACGCGCAGGCGCAGGCCCTTGCCGCGCGCCTCCGGCCGCCACATGCGCACGGCGTCGCTGACGACCGCCCGCAGGGGGAAGGGCACGCTCTCGACTTCCATCCGGCCGACCTCGATCTTCGACAGGTCGAGCAGGTCATCGAGCAGGCCGCGCATCATCTGGCCGGCGCCCTTGATCAGGCGGGCCTGGGCGCGGCCCTGTCCGGGCGAGGTGCGTTCCAGTTCAGTGGCGCCGGCCAGGATGGCGCTGATCGGCGTGCGCAATTCGTGGCTGATCATCGCCAGATAGGCGGACTTGGCCTCGACGGCCGCCTCGGCCTCGACGCGGCGCCGGTCGGCCTCGTCGTTGGCGCGCATCTGGGCGCGGCGGGCCTCCTCGGTGCTGATCCAGGCCCCCAGGATGTTGAGCATTATCAGGCCGATCGCGATCAGCATGGTGGTCAGCAGCGGACCGGCGACGCGACCGTAGTCGAGCATCGGCATGACGAGCAGGTAGAGACCGTAGGGGGTCGCCGACGCGGCGAACGACAGGCGCGAACCGCGGCTGAGGGCGATCAGGTTGATCATGGCGCTGGCGATCACCGCGACGCCGAGCGCCGGCCCATATCCGGGCACGCTGATCCAGAGGGCGACGGCGAGGCCGCCGAACACCAGCGATCCGGGGAAGAACAGGGCCACCGCGATATTGGCGGCCTCGGCAGGCGTCAGAACCGGTTTGCGGAGGAGACGGGGCGCAGCCCAGGCTTCGAGCAACTGCGTGCCGACATAGGCGGCCGACCAGAACCAGGTCATCCACCAACCGAGGGCGAAGTGCAGCACGCCGCCGACGATGACCGCCGTTGCAAGGCGCATGGCGACATGGCGGCGCCGGGCCCTCGAAGAGGCCAGAATGCCGTACTTGTCCATTACGTCCATGGTTGTCGTCACGCCGTTGTTTCCCCCGACTTCAGGGGAGCATGGGCCCGCTCTCCCTAAGACTCAGTGAAAGAACGCCGCTCTTCGAGGTGGTTAACGGGCGGGGCTGCCCGATTTGGGCGCCTCAACCACCACCTCGGTCTTCACCGAACTGGCGATGAAACAGTCCTCGTGCGCCGCGTGATGCAGGGTGTCGAGCTGTTCCGCCGTCGGCGCGGCGCCCTCGAAACGGATATCCGGACGCAAGGTGACCTTCGTCAGGGCGATCTTGCCCTCGGCGGTCTTGCGCATGACGCCATGGGCCTCGTCACGGTAGGCGGTCACCACCCAGCCGGCCTCGCGCGCTTTGTGCAGAAAGGTCAGCATGTGGCAGTTGCTGAGGGCCGCCACCAGCAGCTCCTCCGGATCAACCGCCTCGGCCACCGACCAGGGCAACGGCACGACGCTGGGCGAGGAGGAGGCCGGGATGGTGATCCCGCCGTCGAAGGCGACGGTGTGGCCGCGCGAGTAGCGCCCGGCGACGAAGTCCTCGCCGGGCTTAAGCGTCCAGTCGATCGTTGCGGTATAGCCGGCCATTATTCGGGTCTCGGAAAACAGGCGGCTTCCAGCTTGGCGCCGTCCGGGTCGAGAATGAAGGCCCTCAGAGCGTCCGGGCGATCAGCACCTTCATGATCTCGTTGGTGCCGCCGTAGATCCGCTGCACGCGGCTGTCGCGGTACATCCGCGCGATCGGGTACTCCGACATATAGCCGAAGCCGCCGTAGAGCTGCAGACAGCGGTCGATGATCTTGTTCTCGAGATCGGTGACCCAGTACTTCGCCATCGAGGCCGTCGAGGCGTCCAGCTTGCCCTTCAGGTGCTGCTCGATGCAGTGGTCGACGAAGACCCGGGCGATGGTCGCCTCGGTCTTGCACTCCGCCAGCACGAACTGGGTGTTCTGGAAGTCGATGACCTTCTTGCCGAAGGCGCCGCGCTGCTTGACGTAGTCGATGGTCAGCTCCAGCGCCCGCTCGATCGTGGCGATGCCCTGGATGGCGATGTTCAGCCGCTCCTGCGGCAGCTGGCCCATCAGCTGGAAGAAGCCGTGGCCTTCACCCTCGCCCAGCAGATTGGCGACCGGCACCCGCACGTCGTTGAAGAACAGCTCCGACGTATCGGCCGCCTCCATGCCCAGCTTGTCGAGGTTGCGACCCCGCTCGAAGCCCGGCGCATTGTCGGTCTCGACCACCAGCAGCGAGGTGCCGCGGGCGCCCTGGGTCGGGTCGGTCTTGCAGACCACGATGATCAGGTTGGCCGTCTGCCCGTTGGTGATGAAGGTCTTCGAGCCGTTGATGACGTACGAGTCGCCGTCCAGCTTCGCCGTCGTCTTGATGCCCTGGAGGTCGGATCCGGCGCCGGGCTCGGTCATGGCGATGGCGCTGATCAGTTCGCAGGTCGCCATCTTCGGCAGCCAGCGCTGCTTCTGCGCCTCGGTGCCGTAGTTGAGGAAGTAGTGGGCGACGATGGCGTTGTGCAGCGACAGGCCGAAGCCGTCGACGCCCTTGGCGCCCAGCTGTTCCATGAGGATCACTTCATGGCGGTAGTCGCCGCCCATGCCGCCGTATTCCTCCGGAATCGACAGGCAGGAGAGGCCCGCCTCGGCGGACTCGGTCCAGAAGGCGCGTTCGACCACGCCGGCCTCGCGCCATTGGGCCACGCGCGACTCCGGAGCCTTCTCGTCGAAGAACCGGGCGACCGAGTCGTTGAAGATGACGAGTTCTTCCTCGGCGAGCGAGGGCGTGCGGTCGAGATTGAGAACGCCCATCAGAAGGCCTCCGCGGGAATGGACATCATGTTGGCCGAGCCGGCCTTGAGTTTGGTCAGGTGCGCGCCCGCGTCCGGCAGGATGCGTTCGAGGAAGTACTGACCGACGGATACCTTGCTGGCGTAGAAGGGATCAGTGCTCCCCGCGGCGATCTTCGCCAGCGAGACCTTGGCCATCAGCGCCCACATGTAGGCGAGGCCCGTAATGCCGAAGAGGTGCATGTAGTCGGTCGAGGCTGCGCCGGCGTTGTCGGGGTTCTGCAGGCCGTTCTGCATCAGCCACATGGTGCCGTCCTGCAGCTGCGCCTTGGACGAGGCCAGGCCATCGAGGAACGGCTTCAGCTTCGGATCGGCAGCGTTCTCTTCAACGAAGGCGTCGATCTCGGCGAAGAAGCTCATCACCGCCCGGCCGCCGTTGGCGGCCAGCTTGCGGCCGACGAGGTCCAGGGCCTGGACGCCGTTGGTGCCCTCATAGATCAGGGCGATGCGGCAATCGCGCAGGTACTGGCTGGCCGGGAAATGCTCGGTGAAACCGCTGCCGCCGTGCACCTGCATGCCGTCGACACAGGCCTTGAAGCCCTTGTCGGTCAGGTAGCCTTTCAGCACCGGGGTCAGCAGACCCATGTAGTCGTTGGCCTTCTGGCGCACCGCCTCGTCGGCGTGGGCATGAGCCAGATCCCCGTGCAGGGCGGTCCAGAACAGGAAGGCGCGCCCGCCCTCGATGACCGCGCGGCTGTCGAGCAGCATGCGGCGGACGTCGGGATGGACGATGATCGGATCGGCCGGACCGTCCGGGTTCTTCGGCCCGGTGAGGGAGCGACCCTGCAGCCGGTCCTTGGCGAAGTCGCGCGCCGCCTGATAGGCCGCCTCGCCTTGGGCGACACCCTGCAGGCCGACGCCGATGCGCGCCTCGTTCATCATCACGAACATGATGCGCAGGCCGCTGTTCTCTTCGCCGATCAGATAGCCCTCGGCGTCCTCGTACTGCATCACGCAGGTGGCGTTGCCGTGGATGCCCATCTTCTCCTCGAGGCCGACGCATTTGACGCCCTCGTTGCGCGGACCGACCGACCCGTCGGGATTGGGCAGGTGCTTGGGCACGATGAACAGGCTGATGCCCTTCACCCCGGCCGGAGCGCCCTCGATGCGCGCCAGCACCAGGTGGACGATGTTGTCCGCCATGTCGTGCTCGCCGGCGCTGATCCAGATCTTCTGGCCCGTGATGCGATAGCTGCCGTCCGCCTGGGGAACCGCCTTGGTGCGCAGCAGGCCCAGATCCGTGCCGCAGTGCGGCTCGGTCAGGTTCATGGTGCCGGTCCATTCGCCGGAGACCATCTTGGGCAGATAGGTCTCCTTCTGGACGTCGCTGCCGCCGGTGTGGATGGCCGAATAGGCTCCGTGCGCCAGGCCCGGATACATCGAGAAGGCCATGTTGGCCGAGCTCGACATCTCGCTGAACGACAGGTTCACGACATGCGGCAGGCCCTGGCCGCCATAGGCCGGATCAGAGCCCAGGCCCGTCCAGCCGCCGGCGCAGAGCTGCTTGTAGGCTTCCTTGAACCCCGCGGGCGTCCTGACGGTGAAGTCGGGACTCCACTGGCAGCCCTGCTTGTCCCCGACCGAATTCAGCGGGGCCAGGACTTCGCCAGTGAACCTGGCCGCCTCCTCGATGATCTGCTCGACGACATCCATGGAGGCGTCGGCGAAGGCCGGAAGATCGGCGTATCGGTCGATCTCCAGCACATCGCGCAGGAGGAACACGTGTTCGCGAGCCGGCGGCTGATAAGCCATGGGCGCTCCGTTGGATCGGGGTTCTGGTCAGGCCGTCAGGCTATTTGGCGCCGAGCATTTCGCCGTGGCCGTCGAGACGGGCGCGCAGCATCTGGTCGTAGTCCGCGGCCTTGGGCAGCAGGTCCGGGCGCTTTTCCGCCAGGTGCTTTTCGATCCGGTCGCAGGCGGCCCGCAGTTCGTTGATCGCGCCTTCGATGTCTTCCCGCTGTTGCTCGAGGTCGACGATCTTCTCCTTGAATTTCTTCAGGGAGTGGGCGTTCTGCTGCATGGCCTCGTCATGCTCGCCGTAGAGCTCGAGGATCTCGCGGATTTCCTGCAGGGACAGGCCCACGCGCTTGCCGCGCAGGATCAGGATCAGCCGGGCGCGGTCCTTGTAGGAATAGACCCGGTTCATCCCGTCGCGGGCGGGCGTCAGCAGGCCCTTGTCCTCGTAGAAGCGCAGCGCGCGAGGCGTGGCTTTGAACTCGGTGCAGAGCTGACGGATGGTGAAAGTACGCTCAGGACGACGCAGTTCGGTTGGCATGTTTTCCTCCCGTGCCACCATTTTTGTTTTGCCAAGGCGTATATGCCCTTTACGTCAACGTCAACAGTCGCGTTTGCGTGACGATTACTATTGATTGTATTTATCTCTCTACTCTCGCATTGTTCGCGGGTCATGAGCCACTGGGCCTTTCTCGCACTGCTCGGCGTCGCGACCGTCGGCGCGGCGCTGCGCGGAGGGTCTGTCGAGCGCCGTGGCGCGGCCCTCTTTTGCTCGGCCTGGCTGGTCTGGCTGGCGGCGGGCTGGATCTCGGGCGAAGCAGCGCCCGGCGTCTGGATGCTGGTGATCGATGCGACCGTGCTGTTCGCGCTGATCGGGCTGGTCTGGCGGTCGCCCAGACCCTGGCCGGTCTATGCCAGCGGCCTGCAGTTGCTGGTCGTGACCGGAGATATCGCGCCCTGGGTCCGCCCGGATCTGGATGCGGACCAGCATCTGGTCCTGCTGGCGAGCCTGCGCTTCGCCGTGATCGGCGCCTTCGCCATCGGCGCCTGGGCTCCGCCGAAGTGGCCGCGAAAATAGATTTACTTTCCTATTCGAAGGATTATTTTCCTTACCCATGCGCCCATCCCATTCCCAGATCTGGCATGCGATCGACCTTCTGGCCTCGCGGTTCGACATGACCGCCTCGGCGCTGGCGAAGCTGGCCGGGCTGGACCCGACCAGCTTCAACCGGTCCAAGCGGGTGTCCAGCGACGCGGAAGCACGTCCGCGGTGGCCGTCGACCGAGAGCCTGTCGAAGGTGCTCGAGGCGACGGGCGTCTCCTTCGCCGAGTTCGCGGCCCTGGCCGAGGGAAGCAGTCCCGCGACCGTGCGCGGCGTGCCGCTGATCGGCTTCGCCCAGGCCGGCGACGACGGCTTTTTCGATGACGCCGGTTTCCCCGTTGGCCAGGGCTGGGACGAGATCGACTTTCCCGGCCTCGCCCGCGAAGGGGTCTATGCGCTGGAGATCAGCGGCGACTCCATGGCGCCGGTTTATCGCGAGGGCGACCGCATCGTCGTCGACCCCGCCGGCTCCGAGCCGCGGCGCGGCGACCGGGTGGTGGTCAAGACGGTCGCGGGCGAGGTCCTGGCCAAGGAAGTCGCCCGCATCTCGGCGCGCGCGATCGAGCTGAAATCGCTCAATCCGGACTATCCCGGCCGGACCCTCGAACGGAAGGACGTCGCCTGGATCGCCCGCATCCTCTGGGCCAGCCAGTAACGCCGAAGGGCCGGCTCCCGAAGGAACCGGCCCCGATTGTCGGACGTCCGCGGGCTCTAGTAGCCGTAGGCCGTGCGCTGGTAGCCCGTGGGCATGACGTAGGCGCGGGCGACATAGCCGATGCCGACCCCGTTGCGGCCGACCAGAACCCAGCGACCGCCGTGGGTCGTGGCCATGGCCTGGAAGCGTTCACCCGGCTGCAGCATGCCGACCGAACGGGCGCCCGTGGTCGGGGCGGCGCGCAGGTTCACCCGCGTGGTCGCCGCGAACTGGCCGCCGGCGCGCTCGAAGCGGGCGGGCTGGACATAGCCGGCCAGGGTGCGGCCGCCCGACTGGTAGGTTCCAGCCGCGTAGGCTTCCTTCGTCTGGGCGCTGCAACCGATGTAGGAGCCGGCGGCCGCGCCGGCGACCGCGCCGACCGCCGTGCCGAGCCCGCGCTCGTTGCTGGAAACTTTCGAACCGATCAGGCCGCCGACCAGCGCGCCGATGATGGCGCCTTTTTCCTGCTTCTGGCCGCTGGCGGCGCAGTCAGTCACGCCGTTCGACGCGGCGTGGGCGGCCACCGGCGCGGCGCCCATGGCGGCGGCGACGGACAGGGCCAGGGCAGCCGTGGTGATCTTGGCGTTCAGGGTCTTGGTCATAACAGGTCTCCTCGAAACTCAGCGGGCGTCGCCCGTCTGTGAGGAGGAGATTGCCCCGCCGCGTCTGAACGGGATCGGGGCGGGCCTGTCAGGTTCTGTTCAGGCGGCCAGAAGCTTTCCGGCGAGGCCGTCCTCGATCAGTTGGATGGTCTTGTCGAGGCCGAAGATGGCCGCGAACGAGCCGAACCGAGGGCCCTGGGTCTGGCCCAGCAGCACCTCGTAGAGCCCCTGGAACCACAGGCGCAGCGGATCGAAGCCGTGCGCCTTGCCGGCCTCGTAGACCTCGAACTGGATCTGCTCGGCGTCCTGGCAGCCGGACGGCAGGGCGCGGAACCGGGCCAGCAGGTCCTGCATCGCCGCCCGCTCCTGATCGGTGGCCGCACGGAAGGATTTCGTCGGAGCGACGAAGTCCTCGTAGTAGTTCATCGCATAGCCGACGAGGCGGTCGAGCAGCGGCTGCGTTTCCGGCGTCGCGCCCGGGATGTAGCGGGTCAGGAAGCCCCACAGGACCTCGCGGTCGGAGGCGTTGCCGGCCGAGACGAGATTCAGCATCAGCGAGAAGCTGACCGGCGAGCCGCTTTCGGGCGGCTTGCCCATGTGCACGTGCCAGGCGGGGTTGTTGAGGTCGACCGCGTTGGCGCCCTCCTCCCGCTTGCGGTTGAACGCGTCCAGCTGCTGAAGGTACTCGTCCGTCGCCTTGGGGATGACGTCGAAATAGAGCTTCTTCGCCGACTTGGGCGACTGGAACATGTAGTAGGCGAGGCTCTCGGGCGCGCCGTAGCGCAGCCACTCCTCCATGGTCAGGCCGTTGCCCTTGGTCTTGGAGATCTTGTGGTTGTGCTCGTCCATGAAGAGTTCGTAGTTGAACCCCTCGGGCGGAACGCCGCCGAGCACCTTGCAGACCTGATTGGACAGCCGGACGCTGTCGACGAGGTCCTTGCCGCTCATCTCATAGTCGACGCCCAGCGCGACCCAGCGCATGGCCCAGTCGGGCCGCCACTGCATCTTCACGCCGCCGCCGGTGACCGGAACCTCGGTCAGTTCGCCGTCCTCGTCGCGGAACACGATCGTGCCGCGGTCGACGTGGCGCTCCAGAGTCGGCGCCTGCAGCACCTTGCCGGTCTTCGGGCTGATCGGCAGGAACGGCGAATAGGTCGCGCGGCGCTCCTCGCCGAGCGACGGCAGCATGATCTTCTGGATCGCGTCGAACCGGGCCAGGGCCGTCAACAGCGTCGCGTCGAACCGACCGCCGCGATAGCAGTCGGTCGAGGAGACGAACTCGTACTCGAAGCCGAAGCCGTCGAGGAAGGCGCGCAGGCGGGCGTTGTTGTGGTGGCCGAAGCTCTCGTACTCGCCGTACGGGTCGCGGACCACGGTCAGCGGCTTGTCCAGGTCCGGCACCATGACCTCGCCGTTCGGCACGTTCGGCGGGATCTTGCGCAGGCCGTCCATGTCGTCGCTGAAGCTGATCAGGCGCGTCGGCAGGGCGTCGTCGGTCAGGGCGCGGAAGGCCATCCGCACCATGGTTGTGCGGGCCACCTCGCCGAAGGTGCCCATGTGCGGCAGGCCGGACGGGCCGTAGCCGGTCTCCAGCACCACCGGGCGCTGCAGGGCTTCGAAGGTCTTGAACGCCTCGTCGGCCTTGCCGGAATTGATCAGGACGGAGGCGAGGTCGCGCTCGGCGTCATCGAGCCGCACGCGCAGCACGCGCGCCAGCAGGTTGCGCGCCTGCTCGAACGGCCAAGCCTTGGCGTCGCGGGCGGTATGGGAAAGGCCTTCAAACATGGGGCCGGTTTGTAGGGACAATGGGCGCGCGGTCAAGGAACGTGCATTTTCTTCGGCAACGGTTCAGTCTCGCCATGTCGCAAGAACCTGGGGAGGGACCACGACATGGATCTGCCGATTACGTCCGCGCTGGCCGGCTTCGCCGCCATCTTTCTGGTCATGCTGAGCCTGCCGGTCGCCCTGCGGCGGCGCGCCACCAAACTGAGCGCCGGCGACGGCGGCGATGAGGCCTTCAACCGGAAGATCCGCGCCCAGGCCAACTACATCGAGTATGTGCCGCTGGCGATCATCGCCATCGGCCTGGTCGAGATGAACGGCGGTTCGCAGGCGATGGTCTGCGGCCTGGCCGCGACCCTGGCCGCCGCGCGGCTGCTGCACGCCTTCGGCCTGTGGACCAACGTCCTGATCGGCCGGGCGCTGGGCGCCATGCTGACCTTCGGCGTGCTGCTCGTGGCCGGCGGCGTGCTGCTCTACGGCCAGCTGGTCTAGTCGCCGCGCCTAGGCCGGCGCCGAGGCGGGATCGGCGATTTCGACCTCGTCTCCCGGACGGTGCAGCGCGGCGGTGACTCCAAGGTCGCCGGTGACGTTGCCGATGGTGCGGAAGATGTCCGGCACGACCTCGACCGCCAGCAGGATCGGCAGCAGATCGATCGGCAGACCGAGCGCGATGCAGATCGGCGCGACACTGGCGAAGAACGAGATCTGGCCGGGCAGGCCCACCGACCCGACGCTGATGGCGAAGGCCACGGCGACGGCGGCCAGCATCTGCGGCAGACCGGGCTGGATGCCGTAGATGTGGGCGATGAAGTAGCAGACCGCCAGATTGGCCACCGGGCTCGTCAGGCGGAACACCGCCACGGCGAGCGGCAGCACCAGGCCGCTGACCCGCGGCGGGATGCGCAGGTCATCCTGCGCCCGCTCGAGCATCGCCGGCAGGCAGGCCAGCGATGACTGGGTGCTGAAGGCCAGCACCTGGACCGGCATGGCCGCCCGGGCGAAGTCCGCCAGCGGCACGGTCCGGCGCAGGGCGACCAGGATGTAGGGGACGACGGCGATCCCGGCGGTCACCAGCGAGACCACCGCGACGTACTGCAGAAGCGCGCCCGCCGCGCCCAGCCCGGCTCGCAGGCCCACGCCCAGCGACAGGGCGAAGACGCCGACAGGCGCCGCCCACAGCACCCAGCGGACGATGATGATCATGGTGTCGGCCACCGCGCCGAAGACCGACAGCAGCGAGGCCTTGCGGGTCGCCTCGAGCCGCGTGGCGGCGAAGCCGAAGAACACGCCGAACACAACCAGCGGCAGGATGGCGTCCTCGGCGGCGGCCTTGATCGGGTTGGACGGGGCGATTGACTTCAGCCAGTCGGCGAGACCCGGCGCGACAACGCTGGCGAGGTCCGCGCCGCCGGCGCCCGCGCGCAGGGCCGCGGCGCCGGCGGGATTGACCGGCCAGAGCGCCAGCAAACCCTGGGTCGCCAGGGTGCTGTAGACGGCGGCGACCACCAGCAGGATCGAGAACATCCCGATGGCGCGGGCGGCGAGCTTGCCAGTGGCGGCCGCATCGGCCACCGAGGCGATGCCGGTGACCAGCAGGCAGAACACGAGCGGCACGATGGTCATCCGCAGCAGATTGAGCCATAGCCCGCCGATAGCCTCGACCCCGCCCGCCGCGGCGGTCAGGGAGGCGTTGCCCAGGGCGTTGCAGGCGGCGCCCGCCGCCAGACCCAGAATCAGGGCCACAAGCACGCGTGCGGCCAGGGAACGGAACATGTGGCTTCTCCGGTTGCGCCGACCGCGATCCTAGAAGGTCGCCCGGGCTTTGGAAGAGCGCACCGCGGCGATTGCGAACCGCCTTCGCCTCGCACTAGGCTGGTCGCCATGCAAACTGCGCCTGACCTGCCCCGCCCGCCCCTCGACGACGAGACGATCACCGGTCGCACGGTCGATCTGGAACTGGCCGACCTGCTGTCGCACGGGCAGGACCTGTGGGACGCCATCGGCGCGCGCGATGAGCTGTGGGGCGGGATCCCGTCAGGACCTTTTGCGACGCAGAATGACTTCCTCAACTGGCTGTCGGACCGGATCGGTCGCGGCGACCAGCGCGCCTATGCGATCATCGACAAGGCGGGCGGCGGGCGGGTCGCGGCGGGGCTGTTCTTCCTGCTGCAGGTCAAGCCGGACATGGGCACGGCCGAGATCGGGCTGGTCTACGGTCCCGGCCTGAGCCGCACGGTCGGCGGCACCGAGGCGGTCTACCGGCTGGCGCAGTATGTCCTGGAGACGGGCGGTTATCGCCGGCTGGAGTGGCGCTGCGGACCGGACAATCCCGCCTCGATGCGCGCGGCGGAACGCTACGGCTTCACCTACGAAGGCACGATGCGCCAGACCTACTGGCTGAAGGGCCACAACTGGGACACGCGGATCTATTCGATCCTCGACAGCGAATGGCCGCCGATCGGCGCAAGGTTCGAGGCGTGGCTGGCGCCGGAGAACTTCGACGGCGACGGCCGGCAGATTCGGGGGCTCAGCGAAATTCGCTGAAGGCTGAAAACAGGCTCGCCGCTTCATCCCAGTCCGCCACCACCCGCTCCGCCCCCGCTTCAACCAGGCGCGCGGACGCGGTCGCATCCATGTGGCCGCCACCGGCGAAGCCCCAGACAGAGATGCCGGCCGCTCGGGCGGAACGGACGCCGTTGACGCTGTCCTCGATGGCCAGGCAGCGATCCGGCGCGACGCCCAACGCGGCGGCGGCATGCAAGAAGATATCAGGGTGCGGCTTGGCGCGAGCCACCAGGTCCGCCGAATAGACGTGGGGGTCGAACGCGTCGAGCAGTCCGGTCAGCCGCAGCTTCTCACGCAGGAAGGCGGCGCCGGATGAGCTGGCCACGGCCCTGGGCAGGCCCAGCGCCGCCACGGCGACGCCGCAGCCCGTAACCTCGACAAGTCGTGTCTGGCAGGCGTCCCAGCGCTGGCCGTGCGCGCGGTGCAGGAAGTCTTCGGGAAGCGGACGGCCTGTCCGCGCCAGGCAGTCCTGCTCGAGCGCCTCGCGGAAGGCCGCGTCGTTCAGGCCGAGGAACCGGTGGCGATACTCGTCGGGCGGATAGATCAGGCCGCAGTCCGCCAGCAGGACGATCTCGACCTCGATGGCGAGGATCTCGGAGTCCACCAGGACTCCGTCACAGTCGAAGATCACGGCGGCGGGCGAATGCATGGCCACGCATAGCAAAAGGGCCTCCCGATCCGGAAGGCCTTTGGCATTCAACTCTGGTTTCGCAGTGTGGGTCCGCGGGACTCCGCCGGGCCGACCTCGGGGGAGGACGTCAGGCCCGGCGGGGTTGCGCGGCGCGGATCACAGGCTAGCGACGTTGACGACGCCCGAGGTGGCGGCGGCGAGAATGATGATCAGCGGCAGAACGGCGAGGGCCAGGCTGGCGAGCATGCTGAACTTGTGAACGGACTGGGTCGACATGTTTAAATCCCCTTGGATCATTGTGGCCGCGGGAAGTCCGCGTCCGGTGATCAGGGGTATAGGCAAGTGTTCGTCGCAACACCCGTTAAGTATGGGTCATGACTTCGATTTAAGCTTATGACCGGATTGTAAGGTGGTTACTTGGATGTAATATCGGGAGCGGGGCAGCAGGCAGGGAGTAGGGAGTAGGGAGTAGCAAGAGGGGCCATGGATTAGGGGCTAGGGGCTAGTGAAGCGCTGCCTTCGCCGCGACACCGCTCGACTACTCCCTACGCCCTATTCCCTACGCCCTAGGTCTTCTCGGTCGGCGTCACGAGGAAGTGTCCGCGCAGGGCGGCGATCGGCGCGGCGCGCTGGTCCTGCCAGGCCTCGACGTGGACGTTGGCGATGCGCCGGCCGACCTTCTTGATCTCGGCGCGGGCATAGGTCGTCAGCGGCCGGCCCGAGCGCAGGTATTCGATCGACACGTCGATCACCCGCGGCTGGCGCGCCTGGCCTTCCTTGACCAGCAGTTGGGCGAGGGCGGTCATTTCCATGAAGGCGCCCAGCACCCCGCCATGGATCGCCGGCAGGGTCGGATTGCCGATCAGATGCTGGCCGAAGGGCAGGATGGCGGTCATCTCGTCGCCGGCCAGTTCGATCCTCAGACCCAGGAACCGGGCGTAGGGAATCCGCGCCAGCATGGCGTCGACGGTTTCGGCGGGATCGCTCATTTCGACTTCCCGTCCTTGAGATTGGCCCCGAAGCCCCGGCCGCCGCTGGAGTCCAGCATGAAGGCCGCCTGGGCCGCCGCCACCGGATCGGACGGGTCGACGTCGTAGGCCACGGCCCGGACGAAGGCGACCGAGCGGGTGACCTTGAAGCAGTGGGCCTTGGCGAAGATGTCCTTCCCCGGCTCGGCCGGGCGCATGTAGTCGATGCGCAGGTCGAGGGTGGCGATGGTCTTGAACTCGGTCAGCCCCGTATGAACCGCCTGGCCGCAGGCGTGGTCGAGCAGGGCCGTGACCACGCCGCCGGCGATTACGCCCGTATCCGGGTCGCCGATCAGCTTCTCGTCATAGGGCACCCGCAAGGTCGCGCCGTCGGCGTCGAGCGAGATGGTCTCCATCTTCAGGGCGATGGCGTGCGGGCTGCCCTGGTTCATGGCCTGGACGAAGTTGCGCATGACGTCGAGATGATCACTCATGCGTCGGGTTTAGACGTCGCGCGTTCCCATATCCAGATGCTGAAGCCCGAAGCCCTGCTGCACCCCACGCCCGCCGGCCTCTATTGCCCGCCGGGCGACTTCTACATCGACCCTGTCCGGCCCGTGCCGCGGGCGGTCATCACCCATGGCCACGCCGACCATGCCCGGGCCGGTCACGACCACGTGGCGGCCACGCGGCAGACGCTGGACATCATGTCCGTGCGCTATGGCGACGCGTTCGCCGCCGCCTCGCGGCCGCTGGCCTACGGCGAAACCATCGCGCGCGACGGCGTGGAGATCACCCTGGTTCCGGCGGGCCATGTGCTGGGCTCGGCACAGGTGGTGGTGCGCTGGAAGGGCATGACCATCGTCGTGTCGGGCGACTACAAACGGCGGCGCGACCCGACCTGCCCCGCGTTCGAGCCGGTCCCCTGCGACGTGTTCGTCACCGAGGCGACGTTCGGCCTGCCCGTGTTTCGCCACCCGGACGCCGCGGACGAGGTCGCGCGACTGCTGAAGTCGCTCGCGCAGTTCCCGGACCGGGCCCATCTGGTCGGCGCCTACGCGCTCGGCAAGGCGCAGAGGATCATCGCGCTGATGCGTGAAGCCGGCCACGACCGCACCATCCATGTCCACGGCGCGATGGAGGGACTGAATGCTCTCTACGCCCGTCATGGCGTGGACCTTGGCCCGCTCGCCTCGGCCACCGACACGACCAGCGGTCTGGCGGGCGAGATCATCGTATGCCCGCCCTCCGCGCTCGCCGACCGCTGGAGCCGGCGCTTCGCCGACCCGGTCAGCGCCTTCTGTTCCGGCTGGATGCGGGTGCGGGCCCGGGCGCGGCAGCGCGGCGTCGAACTGCCGCTGGTGATTTCCGACCATGCCGACTGGGACGAGCTGACGACGACCCTCGAGGAGCTTTCACCCGGCGAGGTCTGGATCACCCACGGCCGGGAGGAAGCCCTCCTGCGCTGGTGCGCGTTGCGTGGCCAGGCCGCGCGGGCCCTCGCCCTCGTCGGCTACGAGGAAGAAGACGAGGCCTGAGCCCGGCGGCGCGTCGTCGGCAACACCGGGACTGGACAGCGCCACGGTTCGCGTCCTCAATCGGGTCGGCCGCGAGGAGATGGCGGATGAGCCGAAAACCGCGAAACGACTATCGCACCCTCAATGCCGATGAGATCGTCGTCACGGTCAACCGGCTCGTCGACCGGGTCCGGGAGCGGTTTCCGGACTCCGGCCTGACCGGCGCGGCGACCCAGTTGCTGGCGACCGCTAAGGACACCGCCCGCCGGGCACGGGGTCTCTCACGGCCCTATGTCGGCCTGCGCGCTCTGGTGCTGCTGCTCACGACAGGCGGCCTGGCGCTGCTGGTCCTGCTGTTCAAGGACGTCGACTGGGCGGGCATCGCGGGGCGGACCAATGATCTGGCCCTGACCGAGACCCTGGAGTCGACGGTCAACCTGATCCTCCTGGTCGCCGCGGGACTGTGGTTCCTGCTGACGCTGGAGGAGCGCTGGAAGCGCGCGCGGACCCAGACCGCCCTGCATGAGCTGCGGTCGTTCGCGCACGTCGTCGACATGCACCAGCTGACCAAGGACCCGACCATCCTGCTGGGCGGAGGTGGCACGACGCCCTCCTCGCCAGAGCGGCGGATGACGCGGTTCGAGCTGACCCGTTATCTGGAATACTGCGCCGAGATGCTGGCCCTGACCGGCAAGCTGTCGGCCCTCTACGCCGGAGAGAGCCACGACCACGTTGTGATCGCCGCCGCCAGCGACGTGGAAACCCTCTGCACCGACCTCGGCCGCAAGATCTGGCAGAAGATCACCATCCTCGGCGAGCTGGCGGAGCGCTGAGCCTCTCGGCAACCGAAGCGGGCCGTCTATGTTGACGTCCTATGCGCGCCTTCGCCCGCCTTCTTGACCGTCTCGCCTTCACCGCGTCGCGCAATGCGAAGCTGCGGCTGGTGCGCGACTTCCTGGCGGAGACGCCCGATCCGGATCGGGGCTGGGCGCTGGCGGCGCTGACCGGGACGCTGGTCTTCTCGGCGGCCAAGCCGGGCGCGATCCGCAAGGCGGTCGAGGCGCGGATGGATCCGGTGCTGTTCGGCTGGTCCTACGACTATGTCGGCGACCTCGCCGAAACCGTCGCGCTCGTCTGGCCGGCCGAGCCGGGCGCGAACCGCGAGCCGGAACTGTCGGAGGTGGTCGAGGCCTTGCGCACCGCGACGCGGGCGGAGGTCCAGCCGCTGATCGAGCGATGGCTGGACGCGCTGGAGCCCGACGGCCGCTGGGCGCTGCTCAAGCTTCTGACGGGCGGCCTGCGTGTCGGGGTATCGGCCCGTCTGGCGCGGCAGGCCTGCGCCGATCTGGGCGGGGTGACGGTCGCCGACATCGAGGAGGTCTGGCACGGCCTGACGCCGCCCTACGCGGACCTGTTCGCCTGGCTGGAAGGTCGATCGGAGCGGCCCAGCGCCGACACCCCCGGCCGCTTCCGGCCGGTTATGCTGGCCCAGCCGATCGACGAGGCCGTCGACTTCGCGCGACTGAACGCCGCCGACTATGTCGCCGAATGGAAGTGGGACGGCATCCGCATTCAGGCCGTGCGCGAGCGCGGCGAGGCGCGGCTCTACACCCGCACCGGTGACGACATCAGCCATGCCTTCCCGGATGTGCTGGCCGCTCTGACGTTCGAGGGGGCGCTCGACGGCGAGCTGCTGGTCATGCGCGAGGGCGAGGTCGCGCCGTTCGGCGATCTGCAGCAGCGGCTGAACCGCAAGACGGTGGATGCGAAGCTGCTGGCCGCCCATCCGGCCGCCATCCGGGCCTACGACCTGCTGCTCGACGGCGAGGAAGACCTGCGCAGCCTTCCGTTCGCGGAAAGGCGAATCCGGCTGGAATCCTTCATTTCAGCGGCCAACAGCCCGCGGATCGACCTGTCGCCGCTGCAACCGTTCGAAAGCTGGGATGAGCTGGCCGCCCTGCGCGCCGATCCGCCGGCGGGGGATCCGCGCATCGCCGAGGGCCTGATGCTCAAGCGGCGGGACAGCGCCTATGAAGCCGGTCGCCCGAAGGGGCCGTGGTTCAAGTGGAAGCGCGATCCGCACCTGATCGACGCGGTGCTGATGTACGCCCAGCGCGGACACGGCAAGCGGTCGAGCTTCTATTCCGACTTCACCTTCGGGGTCTGGCGCGAGGATGCCGCCGGCGACCGGGCGCTGACCCCGGTCGGCAAGGCCTATTTCGGCTTTACCGACGAGGAGCTGAAACAACTCGACAAGTTCGTGCGGGACAACACCATCGACCGGTTCGGGCCGGTCCGGTCGGTAACGGCCAACGCCGACTTCGGCCTGGTGCTCGAAGTCGCGTTCGAGGGGCTGCAGCGCTCGACCCGCCACAAGAGCGGCGTCGCCATGCGTTTCCCGCGCATCAGCCGCATCCGCTGGGACAAGCCAGCGCGCGAGGCGGACGAACTGGCGACGCTGGAGCGGATGCTGGGCTAGCCGTTGAAGCCCTTCACGGCGTCGATGATCTGCTGCTGCACCGCCTCGTCCATGTAGGGGTGCATCGGCAGGGCCAGGACCTTTTCGGCCAGGGCCTCGGTGACCGCCAGGCCGCCGGCGCCTTGCGGGAAGTGGGCGTAGGGCTCCTGCACGTGCATCGGCACGGGATAGTAGACCGCCGTCGGAACACCCTGGGTCTTGAGGTGGGCGGCGAGGCCGTCGCGGTTCTCGTGCTCGATGACGTACTGCGCCCAGACCGACTGGCCGCCGTCGATGACGGCCGGCGTCGACAGGACCGAGCCCTTCAGGCCGTCCGCGTAGCGGTCGGCCACGGCCTGCCGCATCGTGATTTCTTCGGGGAAGATCGCCAGCTTCTCGATCAGGATCGCCGCCTGGATGGAATCCAGCCGCGAGTTCATGCCGACGCGGGCGTTGAGGTATTTGGACTCGTGCTCGAACACCCGGCCGTTCAGGTCCTGGGCGACCGCCTTGCCGTGCACCCGGAAGCTGTCCATCAGGTCCCAGAGCGCCTGGTCCTTGCACAGCACCGCCCCGCCGTCGCCGTAGCAACCGAGCGGCTTGGCCGGGAAGAAGCTGGTGGTGGTGACGTCCGCCCAGTGAATCGGGTGGTGGCCGTTCAGGGTGCAGCCGAAGCCCTGCGCCGAGTCGCTGATCAGCTTCAGGCCGTGGCGGTCACAGATCGCGCGCAGGGTCGGATAGTCGGCCGGCTGGCCGAACAGGTCGACGGCGATGACCACGGCGGGCTTCAGCTTCCCCTCGGCCTGAACGCCGGCGATGGCGGCCTCCAGCTTCACCGGATCGAGGTTGAAGGTGTCGGGCAGGACATCCACGAACACCGGCGTCGCCCCGACCCACGGCACGACTTCCGGCGTCGCCGTAAAGGTGAAGGACGGACAGAAGACCGCGTCGCCCTCGCCCACGCCCCAGGCCATCAGCGGCAGGGCGATGGCGTCGGTGCCGTTGGCGCAGCTCAGGGACAGGGGCGCCTGGCCGAAGGCGGCCAGCTCGGCCTCGAACTGGCGGACTTCCGGACCCATGACGTAGCCGCCGTGGTCGAGAACGCGGGCGATGGCCGCGTCGAGGCGGCTGCGGATGCGCCGCTGCTGCGCGGCGAGGTCGATGAAAGCGATGCTCATGAGGCGGCTCATAGCGGTGGGGGCGCGGGGTTTCGACACAAACCCTGTAACCGGTTGTTGCGTTTGCTAGTGTCGTCGCAAATCCAGCCCTCCGGAAGCACCCATGCAGTTCGACGACGAGGTAGACAGACGGCTCCGGCAGACGGTGCTGGGGGACGAGTCCCTGCTGCACAAGTTCACCGACGCCGCGGGCGACCTGGCGGTGAATCTGGTGGTCGGGGCGGTCATCCTGATCCTGACGCTGTGGGCCTCGGCCTGGCTGTCAGGGATCACCCGCAACGC
This sequence comes from Caulobacter sp. FW305-C-30-S16, assembly GCF_058783025.1. Classification (NCBI taxonomy): domain Bacteria; kingdom Pseudomonadati; phylum Pseudomonadota; class Alphaproteobacteria; order Caulobacterales; family Caulobacteraceae; genus Caulobacter; species Caulobacter sp. FW305-C-30-S16. The sequence continues at coordinate 165,297 of NZ_JBYSYH010000001.1, forward strand.
CATGGGCCGGCTCCACGGCCGCCATGCGCCGGACCTGACGCTGCAGACCTTCGTCGCCTCGCTGGTCCGCTATGTGATCCTCGTGATCGGCTTCGTGGCCGTACTGCAGCAGCTGGGCGTCAAGACAACCTCGATCGTGGCGGTTCTCGGCGCCGCCTCGCTGGCCGTCGGCCTCGCCCTGCAGGGCGCGCTTTCGAACGTGGCGGCCGGGGTGATGATCCTGCTGTTCCGCCCGTATCGGGTGGGCGACATCATCGAGACCGGCGGCAAGAAGGGCACGGTGCGGGCGCTCGATCTGGTGATCACCGAACTGGCCACGGCCGACAACCTGAAGATCGTCATTCCCAACAACAAGGTGTTCGGCGACGTCATCGTCAACCACAGCCACCATGAGAGCCGCCGCGTCGACGTGACCTTCCGGGTGCTGTCCGCGGCCGACCTGCAGGCCATCATGACCGGGATCCAGGCGCGGGCCGTGGCCAATCCGCTGGTGCTTCAGGCGCCCGCTCCATCCACCACCGTCGCGGCCCTGGGCGAATCCTGGGTCGAGGTCGAGGTCCAGGCCTGGACGAAACGGCAGGACCACGGGACGGTTCAGGCCGACCTGCTGCTGGCCGCCAAGCTGCTGGGCGCCGGCAGGCCCGAAGACCTGCCGCCCCTGCCTGACGCGCCGGTCAGCCCGCCAGAGCCTGCGAAAGGTCCGAAAGCAGGTCGTCGCAGTCTTCGATCCCGACTGAAAGCCTGATCAGGGTGTCGCTGATGCCGATCGCCGCCCGTTGCTCGGGCGGGATCGAGGCGTGGGTCATGATCGCCGGATGCTCGATCAGGCTTTCGACCCCGCCGAGCGACTCGGCCAGGGTGAACAGCTGCGTCCGCTCCAGCACCCGCCGGGCGCGGTCCAGATCGCCGGCGATATCCACCGAGATGATCCCGCCGAAGCCGTTCATCTGACGCCTGGCCAGCGCATGCTGCGGATGGCTTTCGAGGCCCGGGTAGATCACCCGCGTGACATCGTCGCGCGCCTCCAGCCACTGCGCGATCCGCAGGGCGCTCTGGCAGTGGCGCTCCATCCGCAGGGCCAGGGTCTTGAGGCCGCGCAGAGCGAGGAAGCTGTCGAACGGCCCGGAGATCGCGCCGACGGCGTTCTGCAGGAACTTCATCTGCTCGTGGACGGCGCTGTTCTCGCCGACCGCCACCACGCCCCCGACCATGTCCGAGTGGCCGTTGAGATATTTGGTGGTCGAATGCAGCACCAGATCGAAGCCGTGCTCCAGCGGCCGCTGCACGTAAGGGCTGGCGAAGGTGTTGTCGGCGACGCTGATCAGGTCGTGGCGTTTGGCGATGGCCGCGACGGCGGCGAGATCCACCAGCCGCAGGGTCGGATTGGTCGGGGTTTCGACCCAGACCATCTTCGTCTCGGGCCGGATGGCCGCCTCGATCGCCGCCGGATCGGTCATGTCGACGAAGGTGAATGTCAGGCCGGCCGAGCGCGTCCGAACGCGCTGGAACAGCCGATAGCTACCGCCGTAGAGGTCGTCCGAGGCGATGACGTGGGCGCCGCTGTCGAGCAGCTCCAGCGTCGTCGATGCCGCCGCCAGCCCGGAAGCGAAGGCGAAAGCCGCCACACCGCTCTCCAGATCCGCCACGCAGCGCTCAAAGGCGAAGCGGGTGGGGTTGTGGCTGCGCGCATACTCGAACCCCTTGTGCACGCCCGGGCTTTCCTGGGCGTAGGTCGAGGTCGCGTAGATGGGAACCATGACCGCGCCAGTGGTCGGGTCATGGGCCTGGCCGCCGTGAATGGTGCGGGTGGCGAAAGCGAGGCGATTCTTGCCGTCAGTGGTCATTCAAGCCGTCCGCCGAAGGTGGTTGATGAGATCCACGCGGGTGATCAGGCCCACGAGTTTGTCGCCATCCATAACCACGGCGACCTCGTCGCGGTCGAACAGCGGCTTGAGCTCGTCCAGCGACTGGTGAACCTGCAGGGTGTTGACCTCGCGGGTCATGGCGGCGGCGACCTTGGCGCCGAAGCGGTCGGCCCTGCCCTCGCGACCGCCGACGGCGGACAGGATGTCACTCTCGTCGAGGATGCCGACCAGCTTGCCGTGGTCGACCACGGGCAACTGGCTGATGTCGGCCGCCCGCATGCGGTTGTAGGCCGTCAGCAGGCTGTCGTCGGGACCCGTCGCGATGACGCCGCCCTCGGAGAAGTCGCGCGCGATCAGGTCGCGCAGGTCGCCGTGCTTGGGACGATCCTCGAAGCCGTGCGCGGCGACCCACATGTCGTTGAACATCTTGGTCAGGTACTTGCCGCCGGTGTCGCAGACCAGGCTGACGACGCGTTGCGGGGTGGTCTGTTCGCGGCAGTAGCGCAGGGCCGTGGCGAACAGGGTGCCGGACGAGGAGCCGGCGAGGATGCCCTCCTTCTCCAGCAGCAGGCGCGCGCTCTCGACGCTTTCGCGATCCGAGATGGCGTAGGCCTTCGACACCAGATCCATCTGCGCGTTGTCGGGGATGAAGTCCTCGCCGATACCCTCGACGATCCAGCTGCCCGCCTCGCCATAGGTTCCGGTGTTGACGTAGTCATAGAGGATCGAGCCGACCGGGTCGGCGAGGATCATCTTCGTCTTGGGCGAGTGCTTCCTGAAGTAGCGGCCGAGACCGGTGAGCGTGCCGCCCGACCCCACACCGACGACCACCGCGTCCAGATCCCCGCCCATCTGGCTCAGGATCTCGGGGCCGGTCGTGGTTTCGTGGGCCAGCGGGTTGGCCGGGTTCTCGAACTGGTTGACGAAAAAGCCGCCCGTCGACTGGGCGATCGTCTGGGCCATGTCCTGGTAGTATTCCGGGTGCCCCTTGCCGACGTCGGAGCGGGTGATGCGCACATCCACGCCCATGGCCCGCAGGTGCAGGATCTTCTCCCGCGCCATCTTGTCGGGCACCACCAGGATCAGCTTGTAGCCCTTGACCGTCGCGACCTGGGCCAGCCCCAGGCCCGTATTGCCGGCGGTGGCCTCGATGATGGTCCCGCCCGGCTTGAGCCGGCCGTCGGCCTCGGCCGCCTCGATCATCGAACGGGCGATGCGATCCTTGATCGAACCGCCCGGGTTCTGGTTCTCAAGCTTGAGGAACAGCCGGCAAACACCGGTATCGATGTGCGTCACCTCGACCATCGGCGTGTCGCCGATCAGGTCGAGCGACGAACGTGTCGTCGCGGGTAGGGTCATGTGTCACTGCCGCTAGGGAAAGGATTGACCCCGGCTTAGCCTGTATCGGGGCATGGCGGAAGCCGCCGTGCGGCGGTTACGGAAACGTCCTGCCCGTCAAAGCGGCGAGTTCCGGCGTCACGAGCGCCTCAAGATCGCCGCCCGCGTAGAGCACGCCGCGCACGCCGGCGCGCCGCGCGGCCTCCATGTCGGACGGCTTGTCGCCGATCATGAAGGCGTCCTGCGGCGCCACGCCGAAGTCGGCCAGGGCCCGCAGCAGCATGCCGGGATTGGGCTTGCGGTCGGGATGATCGGCGACGCGGTAGCGGGCCTCCGCGGCGGCCTCGTGGTGCGGGGCGAAATAGACGCCGTCGATGCGCGCGCCGATCACCGACAACTGGCGCAGCATTTCGGCGTGGAACGCCTCCATGTCCGCCTCGCTGTAGTAGCCGCGGCCGATGCCAGACTGGTTGGTCGCGATCACGACGACGGCGCCGGCGTCATTGGCGTGCTTCACGGCCGCCATGGCGCCGGGAACCCATTCCAGCTCTTCGGGTTTGAACGCGTAGCCATGGTCCACATTGAGCACGCCGTCGCGGTCGAAGATCACCATGACGGGGCGGGGCGGGATGGACATGAGTCTTCCATATCATTCGCTCATCGGGGAAAAGAAGCCGTGACCGCACCCGTGCAAATCCTCGACCTGAACAGCCGCCTCAAGCTGTGGCTGTTCGACCACGCCCTGCCGCTGTGGTGGGAGGTCGGATTTGACCGCGACAAGGGCGGCTGTTTCGAAAAGATCGGCCAGGACGGCAGGGCTATCGAAGGGCCGCGCCGGGCGCGCGTCGCCGCCCGGCAGGCCTGGGTCTATGCCGAGGCCGGCAAGCTGGGCTGGACCGGTCCCTGGCGCGAGGCGCGGGATCACGCGCTGGAGGCGCTGACCACCACCTTCGCCCGCGATGACGGCCTGTTCCGGATTCTGGCCGCCGCCGACGGGACCGCGCTCGACGAAAGCGCCAATCCCTACGAGCAGGCGTTCGCCCTGCTGGCGTTGAGCAGCGCCGGGCGTGAGCTGGAGGCGATCCGCACCCGCGAGGCCATGATCAACGGCGGGCTGCTGCGCCCGGACGGCGGCGTGCTCGACGACGGCCTGCTGCGCGCCAACCCGATGATGCATCTGTTCGAAGCCGTCCAGGCGTGGGACGCCGTCGGGGTCGACGTGGGCTGGCGCAAGGTCGCGGACGCCATCGCCGCCACCGCCCGGGCCAGGCTGATCGACCCGCAGACGGGCGCGCTGATCGAGCTGTTCGACACCGACTGGCGCCCCCTGCCCGACGCCGATGTTGAGCCCGGCCACCAGTTCGAATGGGGCTGGCTGCTGATGCAGCACCAGGGCGACAATCCGGCCGCCCGCCGGCTGATCGGGATCGGCGAGACCCGGGGCATCGAACAGGGCGTGGCGATCTTCAGTCTGGACCAGGCGCTGGCGCCGCGTGACCGGTCGGCCCGCCTGTGGTCGCAGACCGAGCGGCTGCACGCCCACGCCGCCATGCGGAACTGGGACGGCGTCGTGGACGGCGCGGCCGGTCTGCAACGCTATCTGGACGTGCCGGTGCAGGGCCTGTGGCGCGACCGGCTGCTGGCGGACGGGACGTTCGTCGATGAGCCGGCGCCGGGCAGCTCGCTCTATCACATCATCAGCGCGGTCTCGGCGCTTGACGCCGCCTGCCGGATTTAGGCGAGGGCCTGTCAGGAAAACTGGGCAGCCGGCGTCGCCCGCTGGGTTGCGTCGGACGAGGCCCGCCTTTACCTGCTTGCGCTACGGGGGGACCGGCGGCGACGCGGGCGCCCTCAAGACTTCTGAGCACGCCCCTCCCTTGCGCCCGCGCGCCATCCCGTATCCGATGAGCTGATGACCGCCGCCCTTTCGCCCGCACGACTGACGCACCTGCAGCGCCTCGAGGCCGAGAGCATCCACATCATGCGTGAGGTGGTTTCCGAGGCCGAGCGCCCGGTGATGCTCTATTCGATCGGCAAGGACAGCGCGGTGATGCTGCACCTGGCCGCCAAGGCCTTCTATCCCAGCAAGCCGCCCTTCCCGCTGCTGCACGTGGACACCACCTGGAAGTTCCAGGCGATGTACGAGATGCGCGAGCGGATGGCCCGGGAACTGGGCTTTGACCTGCTGGTGCACAAGAACCCCGAAGCCGAGGCCCAGGGCATCAACCCCTTCGACCATGGCCCCGCCCACACCGACCTGTGGAAAACCGAGGGTCTGAAGCAGGCGCTGGACAAGTTCGGCTTCGACGCGGCCTTCGGCGGCGCGCGCCGCGACGAGGAGAAGAGCCGGGCAAAGGAGCGGATTTTCTCGTTCCGCTCGGCCGAGCAGCGCTGGGACCCCAAGAACCAGCGCCCCGAGCTCTGGCGGCTGTATAACGCCCGCAAGAACAAGGGCGAGAGCATCCGGGTGTTCCCGATCTCCAACTGGACCGAGCTGGATATCTGGCAATACATCCACCTGGAGAACATTCCGATCGTGCCGCTGTATTTCTCCGGCGTGCGGCCGGTGGTCGACCGCGACGGGACGCTGATCATGGTCGACGACGACCGGTTCCGGCTGCGGCCGGGCGAAGAGCCGATGATGAAGTCGGTCCGTTTCCGCACGCTGGGCTGCTACCCGCTGACCGGCGCGGTAGAGAGCACGGCTTCCACCCTGCCCGAAATCATCCAGGAAATGCTGCTGACGACCACCAGCGAGCGTCAGGGTCGGGTTATTGACCACGACCAGACCGCCTCGATGGAAAAGAAAAAGCAGGAGGGGTATTTCTGATGCCCGCCTACAAGCCCGCCGATCTCATCGAGACGGACATCGACGCCTATCTGCTGCAGCACCAGCACAAGTCGCTGCTGCGCTTCATCACCTGCGGATCGGTGGACGACGGCAAGTCGACCCTGATCGGGCGGCTGCTCTACGATTCCAAGATGATCTTCGAGGATCAGCTGGCGGCGCTGGAAGCCGACAGCAAGAAGGTCGGCACCCAGGGCGGGGCGATCGATTTCGCGCTGCTGGTCGACGGGCTGGCCGCCGAGCGCGAGCAGGGCATCACCATCGATGTCGCCTACCGCTTCTTCGCCACCGACAGCCGCAAGTTCATCGTCGCCGACACCCCCGGGCACGAGCAGTACACCCGCAACATGGTCACCGGCGCCTCGACCGCTGACGCGGCCGTGGTGCTGATCGATGCGCGCAAGGGCGTGCTGACCCAGACCCGCCGGCACAGCTATCTCGTGAACCTGCTGGGCATCCGCAACATCGTGCTGGCCGTCAACAAGATGGACCTGGTGGGCTGGGACCAGGCGACGTTCGACGCCATCGTCGCCGACTACAGCGCCTTCGCTGACAAGATCGGCCTGGCCAACTTCACCGCGATTCCGATGTCGGCCCTCGACGGCCAGAACATCACCGAACCCAGCACGGCCGCGCCCTGGTACGACGGCCCGCCGCTGATGCGCTGGCTGGAGACCATCAGCGTCGAGGACGACCTGCAGACCCGCGCCTTCCGGATGCCGGTGCAGTGGGTCAACCGGCCCAACCTCGACTTCCGTGGTTTCAGCGGTCTGATCGCCGCCGGCACAGTGAAGCCCGGCGACCGGGTCAAGGTGCTGCCGTCAGGCCGCGAAAGCACGGTGGCGCGCATCGTCGTGCTGCCCGGCGATCTGGACCAGGCCGTGGCCGGCCAGTCGGTGACCATCACCCTGGCCGACGAGGTCGACGTCTCGCGCGGCGACGTGCTGGTCGGGGCCGAAGATCCCAGTCCCGTGGCCAACCAGTTCGAGACGACCATCGTCTGGATGGACGACGAGGCGATGCTGCCCGGCCGGCCCTATCTGATGAAGATCGGCGCCCAGACCGTCACCGCCTCGATCACCGAGCCGAAGTACCGGGTGCAGGTGAATACGCTGGAGCATATCGCCGCCAAGCGGCTGGAGCTCAACGAGATCGGCGTCTGCAACATCTCGCTCGACCGGGCGATCCCGTTTGAGGCCTACAAGGACAACCGCGATCTCGGCGGCTTCATCCTGATCGACCGCCTGAGCAATCGCACGGTCGGCGCGGGCATGCTGCATTTCGCCCTGCGCCGGGCCGACAACATCCACTGGCAGGCTACCGACATCCACAAGGACGTCCGGGCCGCCCAGAAGGGCCAGAAAGGCCGGGTGGTCTGGTTCACCGGCCTCAGCGGCGCCGGCAAGTCGACCATCGCCAACCTGGTCGAGAAGCGGCTGCACGCGCTGGGCCGTCACACCTACCTGCTCGACGGCGACAACGTGCGTCACGGCCTGAACAAGGATCTGGGCTTCACCGAGGAAGACCGGGTCGAGAACATCCGCCGGGTCGCCGAGGTCAGCAAGCTGATGGTCGACGCCGGGCTGATCGTCCTGACCGCCTTCATCAGCCCGTTCCGGGCCGAGCGGCGCATGGCCCGCGAGATGCTCGAGGACGGCGAGTTCGTCGAGGTCTACGTCGAGACGCCCCTGGCCGTGGCCGAGGAGCGCGACGTGAAGGGGCTCTACAAGAAGGCGCGCGCCGGGCAGCTGAAGAACTTCACCGGGGTGGATTCGCCGTACGAGGCGCCCGAGAACGCCGAGTTGACCGTCGACACGACGACTCTGTCGCCCGTCGAGGCGGCGGAGGCGATCGTGGCGTGGCTGGAAAGCGGCCGCTAGGCCAGGCGACATTGCCCGACGGAACCTCGCCCATGGCGCTGGCGCCCACCCGATCGTCGCGCGAGCTTCCGGCCCTCACGGGCATCCGTGGGCTGGCGGCCGTCATCGTCATGTTCGGCCATGCGGAGCTGTGGTCGCGCTCGGGCGGCCATCACTTTCCGGCCCAGATCTCGGTCGACCTGTTCTTCGTGCTCTCGGGCTTCGTTATCTCCCTGACCTATTTGCGCGCCGGGGGCGAGGGCGTCGCGGACTGGAAAGGTTACGGCCTCGCCCGCTTCGCCCGCATCTATCCGCTCCATCTGGCCACGGCGGGACTGCTGGGCCTCACCGGGGCGCTCCTGACGCTGCGGAGCGGCCAGCCGCTGTCGAGCAGCGTCTTCCACCTGGGTCAGGCCGTGCAGGAGCTCCTGCTGATCGCGCCCCTGCCGGTGGTCGGATCCGAGCACATCTGGAACGCCCCCTCCTGGTCGATCGCCGTAGAATGGTGGGTCTATTTCACACTGTTCCCGGTCCTGGCCCTGATCGGCTGGCGCTTGCCGGCCAGGTCGGCGGCATTGCTTGCGCTGCTGGCGCTGGCCGCCATCGCCATCTGGCTGACCATCGACGCCGACGCCCGGGTCACAAGGGGCTGGCCGGCCCTGATGCGGGGCCTTGCCGGCTTCCTGGCAGGCTGGGCGGCATGGCGTCTGATCGAGGCGCCGCGCCGCTGGACGCCGCCAACCTGGCTAGCCGGACTGCTCGGCGTGTTCATCCTCGCGGTCGCGTTCGGTTTCGCGGCCCTCAGCGCCCAGCCGCCGTGGTTCTGCCTGCCGTTGCTGGGCGTGCTGATCTACGCACTCGCCGCCAACCCGGGCAGCGCCGGGCGACTGCTGAGCACCCGGCCGCTGCTCTGGCTGGGAGACATTTCCTATTCCGTCTACCTGTTGCACGTGCCCGTGCTGATGGTCATGGAAAAGGTGGGCGGCGAAGGCCCGGCGCTCGGTGGGCCGCTGGTCTGGATGGCGATCTGTGTCGCCGTCAGCCTGCTGCTGGGCCAGCTGAGCTACCGCCTGTTTGAGCGGCCGGCGCAGAAGGCGATCCGGGGTCTGTGGAAAGCGCCGTAACGGACGATCGGCGCAGCGAGGCCTCACTTCACCCCGTTGTAGCCCTTGTACCAGTCGACGAAGTTCTTCACGCCCTCTTCGACCGTGACCTGCGGCTTGTAGCCGACGATGCGCTGGAGTTCGGCGACGTCGGCGACGGTGTCGGGCACGTCGCCTGGCTGGAGCGGCAGCATCTCCATGATCGCCTTGCGACCGAGGCACTGCTCCAGCACCTCGATATAGCGCAGCAGCTCGACCCGGTCCTCTGAACCGATGTTGAAGATACGGTAGGGGCCCGAGCCGCTGGTCGCCGGATCCGGCGCCTGGCCGTCCCAGTCAGGGTTCTTGCCCGGCACATTGTCCATCGCCCGGATCACGCCTTCGACGATGTCGTCGATGTAGGTGAAGCTGCGGCTGTGCTTGCCGTGGTTGAACACCTGGATCGGTTCGCCGGCGAGGATCGCCTTGGTGAACATGAACAGCGCCATGTCCGGCCGACCCCAGGGGCCGTAGACGGTGAAGAACCGCAGGCCGGTGCAGGGCAGATCGAACAGGTTGGCGTAGCTGTGCGCCATCAGCTCGTTGGACTTCTTGGTCGCTGCGTAGAGCGTCAGCGGATGCTCGGTGCTGTCATGCTCCGAGAACGGCATCTTCGTGTTGGCGCCGTAGACCGAGCTGGTCGAGGCGAACACCAGATGCTCGACGCCGTTGTGCCGGCAGCCCTCGAGGATGTGCAGGAAGCCGGTGACGTTGCTCTGCACATAGACGTGCGGATTGGTCGCCGCGTAGCGCACCCCGGCCTGGGCCGCGAGATTGATCACCCGCTGGGGCTTGTGGGTGGCGAAAGCCTCTTCCATCGCGGCGCGGTCGCTGAGGTCGATGGTCAGCTGGGTGTAGTTGGGATGGTCGATGGTCCGCGCCAGCCGGGCGCGCTTCAGGTCGGGGTCGTAGTAGTCGTTGAGGCAGTCGACGCCGATCACACTGTCGCCACGCGCGAGCAGGCGCAGCGTGGTGGCCGAGCCGATGAAGCCGGCGCTGCCGGTGACCATGACTTTCATGAGGCGACTCTTCGTGGACTAAAGACGACCGTCTACCGCCGCGCGCGGCAGGGCGGACTTGACGTCGTATAGCACGCTGTCGGCCTTGCCGAGCGCGCGGACGCCCTCGGCGCCGAGGTCGGTGAACTGCTTGTGGGCGACGGCCAGGATCACGACGTCGTAGTCGCCCGGGCGCGGCGTGGAGGTCAGCGTCAGGCCGTACTCATGCTGCGCCTCGGCGGCGTCGACCCACGGGTCGTGGATGTCGACGGCCAGCCGGTGGTCGGTGAGTTCGGCGACGATATCGACGACCTTGGTGTTGCGCAGATCAGGGCAGTTTTCCTTGAACGCCAGCCCCAGCACCAGCGCGCGGGCGCCGACCGGGTTGATCCCCTTGCGCACCATCAGCCGCAGCACCTGGTCGGCGACATAGGCGCCCATGCCGTCGTTGATCCGGCGGCCGGCGAGGATGACCTCGGGATGATAGCCGGCTTCCTGCGCCTTGTGCGTCAGATAGTAGGGATCGACGCCGATGCAGTGACCGCCGACGAGGCCGGGCCGGAAGGGCAGGAAGTTCCACTTCGTCCCGGCCGCCTCGAGCACCTCGAGCGTGTCGATGCCCAGCTTGTTGAAGATCAGGGCGAACTCGTTGATCAGCGCGATGTTCAGGTCGCGCTGGGTGTTCTCGATCACCTTGGCGGCCTCGGCGACCTTGATCGAACTGGCCAGGTGCGTGCCGGCGGGAACGATGGCGCGATAGAGGCCGTCGACGAAGGCGGCCGCTTCGGGAGTCGAGCCGGCGGTGACCTTGGTGATCGTCGACAGGCGGTGCTGGCGGTCGCCCGGATTGGCGCGCTCGGGGCTGTAGCCGCAGAAGAAGTCGACGTTGAAGGTCAGGCCCGATTCCTTCTCGAGGATCGGCACGCAGATCTCTTCGGTGCAGCCGGGGTAGACGGTCGACTCATAGATAACCACGCCGCCGCGCTTCAGATGGCGGCCGATGGCGCGGCTGGCCGAGGAGATGGCGCCCAGGTCCGGACGGCGCGCCGTGTCGATCGGGGTCGGCACGGTGACGATGAAGACGTTGCGGTCGGCGAGATCGGCGTCCTGGTCGCTGAACCGCAGGCGCGAGTTGCCGGTCAGTTCGTGCGGGTCGACCTCCAGCGTGCGGTCTTCACCGCGCCGGAGCTCGGCGATGCGGCCGGAATCGAGGTCGTAGCCGAGCGTGTCGTGCTCGGCCCCGAACGCCACGGCCAGAGGCAGGCCGACGTAGCCCAGTCCAAGGACGCAGATCCGGGCATCAGCGGGAGTCATCATACGGCGGGCCCTGACGCGCGGGCGTGACCTGCCCACACAGGGGCAATCACCGATCCCGCGCGCGCTGGCAAGAGTTTAGCGACCGGAAGGCTAGGGGTCCTGCTCGGTGGGCGCCGTGGTCGCATCCAGCACGCCTTCCCAGGGCAGGCGTTCGACCGTCAGGGTCGGGCCGGCCGCGGCCTTGGTCGCCTTGGCGTCGACGTAGATCGCCGACACCGCGAGCGGGCGGTCCGTAAGGACGAGGATCTCGCAGTTCAGCCGGATCGTCTTGGCGCCGGCGGTCCACGGGGCCGTCGTCGAGGGCTTGCGGGTCGCCGGGCCGCAGGTGCGGTTGCCGATGAGGATCGTCAGCTGCTGCGCGGCGCCGACGCCCTGGGCCGTTGAGGTGCCCGAGGCCTTCACCAGATATCGCCCGGCCGTCATCGCCGGCAGGGTGCAGGTGGTCTGGCCGGCGTTGACGGTGCGGCAGTAGGGCTTGCCGATGTCAGGCTGGGCATAGCCCTGGAATGCCCGGGGCGGTCCGACGGGGGCGGCCGGAGCCGCGGGCGCGGCGGGCGGAGCGGCCGGCCGAACCGCCGCAGGGGCGGTCTGGGCCGACGGCGCGGCCACGCCGATCACCGACAGGGCCGAGGCCAGGATCAGGGTGCGCATGGTGCGTCTCCCGTGTCTGCTGAAGGTCAGGACTTGGACTTCGCGGCCGGCGCAGCGGCGGGCGCTGCAGCCTTCGGCGCGGCGGTGATGACGCCCTGGTTCTGAAGGGCGGCCTGCAGGCTGTTCATTTTGTTGAACATGTCCACGGCGGCGTCGAGGTCGAGGACCAGGCGCACGACCGGCACGGACTTGCCGGACCGCTTCTTGGCCTTGGCGTCCGGGTCATCCATGCGCACGACGCAGAACTCGACGCGCAGGGTGCGGCCGTCAAAGGTCATGCGTTGAACGTTGTCGGCGAAGGTCTCGACGAGGTCAGCGCGGTCTTCGTAGCGCAGGTCCGCGCCGTCCAGGATGGCCTTGGCCATGGGTGTCTCCTTGTGCATCGGGCGATCGCCTGTCGGGCCGCCGGAGCGTCAGTCTATCGGGGTATGAGAGGGGCTGTAAACGAAGAGGGCCGGTCTCGCGACCGGCCCTCCCCTTTAGGTTTGGCAGTGCTTACCAGCGCCAGCGGAAGCCGAGCGAGGCGTCCGTCGACTGGTAGTCTTCCTTGAACTTCACGCCGGCAGTCACGAAGGCCGAGAAGGCCGATTCGTTGCTGAAGACGTTCACGCTACCGGCGACTTCACCGAACGAGCCGCTGAAGTCGTCCATCAGGGCCAGGTCGGGACCCGCGCTGTGGATGACCAGGCCGTTCTCGCCTTCGAACTCGTTCCAGATACGAGCCGTCACGGTGAACTTGGCCGCGAAGGTGTCGAAGTCGGCGTTGGCGCCCAGGCGAGCGCCGAGGCTGCCGCGCAGGCTGGTCTGGTCGTCCCAGTCGATGACCGCGCCGGGGACGGCGATGTCGTCGAACGAGGTCTTGACGTAGCTGACGCTGGCCAGCGGCTCGACGAAGACGTTCTCGCTCAGGGCCAGGGTGAAGCCACCCTCGACCTGACCGCCGACCGTGTTCACTTCGCTTTCGTAGATGTTGTTCGGCGCAGCGGCCAGCGTCGGAACCTGATGGGTCATATCCATGAAGTTGCCGGCGATGATCGCGTCGACGAAGAAGTTCTTCGTCACGTAGGTGCCGTAGAGGCCCAGCGTCAGGCCTTCCATCGACGTCAGCGTGTTGGAGGCGTCGAAGTTCACGTCGGTGTCGATGTAACCGATCATGCCGCCGACGATCCACTGGCTGTCAGCCGAGGTGGCGCTGATGAAGTCGATGCCGCCCGTCAGCGACGAGGTGTTCTGGGCGTAGCTGGTGTCGAAGCTGTAGGTCTTGCCGAACAGATCGAAGCTGCTGATCAGGTCGCGGTCGGTCTTGCCGCCCGTCACCTTGACCCAGACGCCCGAACCGCTGCCGTCGACGTCGCCCAGTTGTTCACGCAGGTCGGCCTGGCGCTCGTACCAGGTGCCCGTGGTTTGATACCAGGCGTTCTGGGCGGCCGTGCCGGCGACGGTGAATTCGAAGGCTTCACTGTCAGGCAGACCCACCAGGACGTGCTGCTTGTTCAGGTTGCGGGCCAGATCGTAGAAGAACAGGCCCTTGTCGAGGACGCCGTCGACCGAGTTGAGGTCGGCGCGCCACCAGGTCGAGGTGCTGTCCAGACCGAAGTCGTTCAGACCCGTCACACCGGCGCCGCTCACGTCGACAACCACCATACCGACGGGGTTGTAGGCCCCCCAGACGTTCGGGCTGATGTCGGTGACCTTGACCAGCGTGCTGCCCGAGGTGTTGCCGCCGGTCAGGCTGAGGCAGTCGGACCCGTTGAGGACCGCGCAGCTCGTCTGGACCAGGGCGCCGAGGTTGGAGTCGATGACCAGGCGGCTGGAGCCGGATCCGACGAAGGTCGCGCCGGCCGCCAGGATGCGGTCGTCAGCGGCCAGGTCGGAGTTGACCGCGCCGGAGCTGCCGAACACCACGCGACCGGAGTTGTTCCAGGTCTCGAGGTTGGAGATCGTCAGCGTCGAGGCGGCCAGGGTCGGCTCGCCAACCACCAGGGTGCCGGCGTTGGTGAAGGTGTCGGCGCCGCCCAGGAAGTCCCAGCTCGTCGCGACGCCACCGGCGTTGGTGTAGATCACGCCGGTCGCGCTGTTGTTCAGCGTGTCGGCGCCGGGGCTGAAGGTCGAGGCCCCCGTCGTGTGCCAGCTGAGGCCCGAGGTGTTGTTGAACACCACGTTGCCGGTCAGGCCCGAGAAGTTGACCCGGCCCTGGATGCGACCCGCGTTGTTGATGACCACGCTGCCGCCGATGCCGCGGATCGCCAGGTCGTCATAACCCGTCGCCGTGTTGTCGGAGGAGCGAACCACCGCGCCGGCCGTGACGTTCAGCGTGCTGAGGCCCGCGCCGGTGTTGTTCAGGTCGACGACCCAGCTGGTGGCGCCGGAGCCGGTGCTGACCGCCAGGGCGTTGGCCGCGAGGTTCACGTTGACCGCGCCGCCATTGCTGGTGGTGCGGACCGCGCTGCCGTTCTGGCCGTTGACCGTGACGCCGGAGGCGACCGCGACCGTGGTCAGACCGGTGCCCGTGGTCACCGTGTTGATGCCGGCGAAGCCCGCCTCGGTGGAACCCGTGACGTTGAAGTTGGCGTTGACCGTCGTCGTGCCCGTACCGGAGTTGCCGGTCAGGATGCCGTTCTCGCTGCCCGAGACCACCGCGTTGTTGGTCACGATGACCGCGCCGCCGCCCGAGCTGGCCTCGATGCCGTCAGCGCCGGAGGAGGTGACGGTCGCGGCCGTGGTCACGGTGACCGCCGCCGAGCCCGCCGCCGAGGCGTTGATGCCGTCGTTGCCTGCGTTGATCACGCCGCCGGCGTTGTTGGTCACGGTGTTCGTGCCGCCGTTGGTGGCGGTGACGATGCCCCGGCCGCTGGCGTTGCTCGCCGTGATCGCCGCCGAGTTGGTCACGAGCGAGGTGCCCGCGCCGGCCGTCGAGGTCTGGATGCCGTCTGCGGACGTCGAGGTGATCGCCGCCGCGTTGCCGACGATGATGTTGCCCGAGGTCGAGGAGGCATTCACGCCGTCGCCCACCGAACCGATCGTGCCGCCGGCATTGTTGTTGACGGTGTTGGTTCCGGTGGAGGTCGAGGTTTCGATGCCCGTGCCCAGCGACCAGATGGCCGCGCTGTTGGTCACCGTCGTCGTGCCGGTCAGCGAGCTGCCGTAGATGCCGATCAGATCGACGCCGTTGCCAGCGGTTCCGAGCTGGCCGGTGTTGGTCACCGACGTGTTGCCCGCGCCGCCGTTGACCGCCGAGATGGCGCGGTCAGCGAAGCCCTCAATGAAGCCGGAGTTGATGACGATCGTGTTGCCGGCGCCGTTGTTGGTGGCGTTGATGCCGTAGCCGCCCGTGACGTTGGCGTCGGCGGTGATCTGGGCGCCGTTGGTCACCGAGACGTCGCCAGCCGAAGTGCTGCTGGCGAAGATGCCGTCGTTGAAGGCGTAGATGTAGCCGGCCACATCCTGATCGATGGTGATCGCGCCGGTGGTGGACACCGCCGAGATGCCGTCGCCGACCGAGCCGGTGCCGTAAGCGTAGGTGTAGCTGTTGGCGTCGATGTTGATCGCGCCCGCACCTGACACCGCGTTGATGCCGGTGCCGTAGGCGTCGACCTCATTGTTGCTGACGATCGTGACCGTACCGGCCCCGCTGGTGACACCGTTCAGGCCGGTCGAGGTCGAGACCCCGTCCTGGTAGCCTTCAACGTAGACGTAGGCGTTGTTGGTGATGTCGACGTTGCCGCCGGTCGAGATGGCGCTGATGCCGGTCATGTCCGGATAGACGCCCGAACCGTCGACGCCGTTGCCGCCGTAGACCCAGACGACGCCGCTGCCGGTCGTGATGCTGACCGCGCCGCCGTTGGCTTCGGCGTAGATGCCGGCGCTGTCGTCACCGACGACCTGGATGTTCACGGTGCCCAGATCGATGTCGATGCTGGCCGTGCCGGCGGTCGAGGCGATCGCCCGGATGCCGGCCGCGCCGTCAGCCTCGGCGCCCGCACCGTCGTTGACGGAGATCACGAGGCCGTTGCCGATGTCGATGTCGATGGTCGGATCGGCGGCGCCGGTGTCCGCCGCCTGGGTGCTGGCGGCGTTGATGCCGACCGCAACCGCGTCGCCGTCGGTGTTGTTGACGTCGATGTTCAGGTTGGTCCCGGCCAGCAGCGTCACATCGCCACCGCCGTTCATGTTGATCCCGTAGTCGTTGGGATCGATCGTGACGTTGTTGCCGATGATCAGCGTCGCGTCGTCGCCGGCGCTCAGCTCGATGCCGAAGGTCAGCGCCGTGATGCTCGTGCCGGAGCCGATGTTCACCGAGGCGTCATTGACTGCAGCCGCCGCGTAGACCCCGCCCTGGAGGGTCGAGGTGAGATCGGCGTTGGCGCCGATCACAACGCTGGCGTTGCCCGACCCGAAGGCCGAAGCCGTAACGGCTGGGCCGCCGCCTGCCTGCACGGTGGAACCTGCGCCGACCGTGGCCGTCACATTGCCGGTGCTCGCGACGTTGGTGTTCGCGGCCACGACGCCGGCAACGAGAGACGAAAGGATGCCGCCGTTGTAGTTCACATCGACCGTGCCGGCGCCGGCCGAGCTGAAGCCCCACACACCGCCGGTGCCATAGATGTCGCCGCTGGCGTTGATGAGGATCGAGCCGTTGCCGCCCGACAGACCGGCGTAGATGGCGACACTGCCGGTCCGATCAACCGACGAGCCGATGTTGCCGCTGGAATTGATGGTGATGCCGCCGCCGGCCGTACCGGTGGCGATGATGCCCGAGCCGTTGGAAGCGTCGATGTTCCAGATGCTGTCGATCTGGATCAGGCCGCCGCCGCTGGTGGAGACGTCGATGCCGTCGCCGCCGTTGGCGTTGATCGAGCCGGCCGAGTTGTTGAGGTCGACCGTGGCCGTGCCGCTGACCGTGGTCAGGTTGATGCCGTCGCCGGCCGTGCTGGTGATCACCTGGCCGGCGTCATTGCCCGAGACCGTGCCGAAGCCCGTGCCCGTAACCGTGACGTCGACGCCCTGGACGCCCGACGTGTCGCCGAACAGCAGGACCTGGACATTGCCCGCGCCGCCGGTCTGGGCGTTCACGCCGTCGTCGGTGACGCCGGAGGTCGTGCCGAAGCCGGTGGAGACGAGGACGTTGCCCGAGGTGCTGGTCGCGTTGATGCCGATCGTCTGGCCCGTGACCGTGCCGAAGGTGCTGACCGTGTTGTCACCGGTGTTGGTGACCGCGGTGATGCCGGCAGCGGTGTTGCCCTGGATCGTTGTGGCCCCCGAGGACGCGAGGATGTTGGACGTGCCCGAGCCGAGGACGCTGGCCAGGAGACCGTTGGTCTGGCCCGTCACGTTGCCCGACAGGACGTCGATGTCGAGGTTGCCCGCGCCGCCGCCGATGATCCCGACGATGCCGTTTGCGGTGGTGCCGGTGACCGTGCTCAGCGTGTCGACGAAGACGTTGCCCGTGGTGCTGACGGCGAAAATGCCGGTGGCGCCGGAAACGATGCCGTTGGTGACGATGTCGAGCGTGCCCGAGTTCGTCGAACCCAGAATACCCGAGTTGTTCGTCGTCGAGACAGTCGTGCCCGCCGCGGTGTTGATCGTCACGGTGCCGGCGCCGGTGGCGCTGCCGACGAGGCCGCCGGTGAGTGCGGTGACGTCGGCGTTGATGTCGAGATCAATCGTGCCCACGCCGCCCGTGGTGGCGAAGACGCCCACACCGAGGCCGCTGTTCACGGTATCGTTGGTCTCGATATCGATCACGCCCGAGGTGCTGAAGGACTGG
Organism: Caulobacter sp. FW305-C-30-S16; assembly: GCF_058783025.1. Taxonomy (NCBI): domain Bacteria; kingdom Pseudomonadati; phylum Pseudomonadota; class Alphaproteobacteria; order Caulobacterales; family Caulobacteraceae; genus Caulobacter; species Caulobacter sp. FW305-C-30-S16. The sequence continues at coordinate 183,082 of NZ_JBYSYH010000001.1, forward strand.
ATCCCGCCGGCCGCGCCGAAGACGGCGCCGTCGGTGGTGATCGTGGTCAGACCGCTGGTGGTCAGCGTGTTGATGCCGATGCCCGTCGTGCCCGTAACCGTCGCGCCCGCCGCCGTGTTGACGTCGATCGCGCCCGTGCCCGTCGCCTCGGCGTCGATGCCCGTGCCGGTGAAGGACGTGACGAGATCGTTGGCGTTGACCGTGATCAGGCCGTCGACCGTCTCGGCGCTGATGCCGAAGGTGCCGCCGTTGACGATGTTGTTGTTGGTGATCGTGATCGCGCCGCCGGTGGATTCAGCGGTGATGCCGTCCTGGGCGAGGCCCGTGACGACGCCGTCGACCGTGATGATCGTCGCGCCGTTCTCCGCCTGGGTGACGATGCCGAAGTCACTGCCGACGGTGGCGCTGACGCCTGTCGTGATGACCGTGACCGTGCCGGCGCCCGACGTCGTCGCGCCGATGCCGGCAGATTCCACGGCGCCGAGGCCGGCCGAGCTGGCCTGGACGTTGGCGCTGCTGGTCACCGAGACCGACCCGCCGCTCGACATGGCGAGGATGCCGACGTTGGCCGGCAGGACGAGCGCTGTATCGGCGTCGTTGCCGGCGATCGAGGTGATCGCGCCGGTGCCGACCTGGATCGTCACGTTACCGCCAGAGGCATCGCCGACGATGCCGCCGGCGCCGTCACCGCGAACGGTGAGGGAGATGCCGTCGGCGACCGTGACAGAGACGCTGCCCGTGCCACCGCCGCTGTTGGCGGCCCAGATGCCGATGGCGCCGTCGGCTTCGCCGCCCGCGCCGTCGTCCACCGTGATGGTGTTGTTGGCGCCGATGATGACTTCCGAGGATTCATCGCCCGGCGCGGTGTCCGCGGCGGCGAAGCTCTCGTTGTAGATGCCGATGGCGATCGTGTCGGCGTCGGTGTTGTTCACGTCGATCGTCACGCCGGCCAGGGTGGTCGTCGTGGCGTCAGTGCCCGCGGTGGTGAACACGCCGTAGTCGTCCGGATCGATGGTGACGCCCGCGCCGACCGTGACGCTGGACGAACCGGCGGTCGAAACCGCGCTGATGCCCACCACGCCGGCGGTGATGTCGCCGTTCGCGGTGACGCTGACATTGCCGGCCGAGTCGGCGCGGATGCCGGCGTCGCCGCCGACGACCGTGCCGTTGGTGACCAGGGTCACCGAGCCGGTGACGCCCGAGACGTCGAGACCGTCATCGCCCACGCCCGGACCACCGTCGAGGTTGCCGTTGAAGGTCATGTTGACCGTCGCCGCGCCGAGCGCGTCGATGTGCACCGCGTCGCCGTTGGCCGAGGTGTAGTCCCCGCCGGCCGTGCCGCTGATGTTGCCGCCCGCGACGATGCGGACCGCACCGGCGTCGCCGCTGATGCTGGTGCCGGCCGCCGTGTCGAACGTGACCGAACCGCCGGCGTCGATGTCGACACCGTAGAAGCCAGGGGCCGTGGAGGTGATCGCACCGACCGACTGGTCGAAGTCGACGTTGCCGCCGGTGAAGATACCGACGCCGTTATACAGGGCGGTCGTCACGTTGCCGTCGATGTCGACGTTGGCGTTGCCGCTGGAGCGGATCTCCGCGCCGCCGCCACCGATGAGCGTGCCGTTCATGTCGAAGGTCACGTCGGAGCCGGACAGAAGGGTGTTGTAGAAGTTACCGGTCGCCGTGACCGTCACGCCGCCCGCCACCGTCACATTGACGATCCCGGCGTTGCCGCCGCCCCCGTCCTGGACGACGATGGCAGCCTGGCCGGCATTGACGTCGGCATTGACGTTGATCGTCACGTCACCGTCGGTCAAAGCGACAATGCCGGTGGTGGCCGAGGTAACCACGCCACCGCTGGTGATGGTGATGAGGCCCGTGCCAGTGGTCGAGGCGGTGATGCCGCGCGCCGTGGTGCCGGTGACGCCGCCGACCGTGGTGATGGTCGTCGTGCCCGTGCCGCTGTTCGTGGTGGTGATACCGGTCGTGCCGCTGACCAGGCCGGAGTTGTCGACCGTGATCGTGCCGCCGAGACTGGCGGCGCTGACGCCTGCGCCGCCAGTCGCCGAGACCGCCGCGACGTCGATATCAACGTTGCCCGCGCCCGTGGAGCCGGAAACGCCGACGCCGCCGGTCGAGGTGACCGTGCCGCCGGTGGTGTTCAGCGTAACGTTGCCCGAGGCGCTGGAGCCGATGACACCCGTCGTGCCACCGACCGTGCCGCCGGTCGTCACAGTGATCAGGCCGCTGCCGGTGTTCGAGGCGTTGATGCCCGAACCGGTCGTGCCGCTGACGGCGGCCGCGGTGGTGATGACGGTCGTGCCCGTCAGGGTGTTGGTGGTGACGATGCCCGAGGTGCCGCTGACGATACCCGAGTTGTCGACGGTGATCGCGCCGCCGGCGCTGGAGGCGTTGACGCCCACGCCGCCGGTGGCCGAGACCGCCGCGACATCGATGTCGACCGCCGCCGCGCCGCCGGTCGTGCCGGAGACGCCGACGCCGGCCGTCGAGGTGACCGTGCCGCCCGAGGTGTTCAGCGTGACGCCGCCCGTGGCGCTGGAGCCAATGACGCCCGTCGTGCCGCCGACCGTGCCGCCGGTGGTGACGGTGATCAGGCCGCTGCCGGTGGTCGAGGCGTTGATGCCCGAGCCGGTCGTGCCGCTGACGCCCGCCGCCGTCGTGATGGTGGTCGTGCCCGTCAGGGTGTTGGTGGTGACGATGCCCGAGGTGCCGCTGACGACGCCCGAGTTGTCGACCGTGATCGCGCCGCCGGCGCTGGAGGCGTTGACGCCCACGCCGCCGGTCGCCGAGACCGCCGCGACGTCGATGTCGACCGCCGCCGCGCCGCCGGTCGTGCCGGAGACGCCGACGCCGGCAGTCGAGGTGACCGTGCCGCCCGAGGTGTTCAGCGTGACGCCGCCCGTGGCGCTGGAGCCGATGACACCCGTCGTGCCACCGACCGTGCCGCCGGTCGTCACAGTGATCAGGCCGCTGCCGGTGGTCGAGGCGTTGATGCCCGAGCCGGTCGTGCCGCTGACGCCCGCCGCCGTGGTGATGGTGGTCGTGCCCGTCAGGCTGTTGGTGGTGACGATGCCCGAGGTGCCGCTGACGATACCCGAGTTGTCGACCGTGATCGCGCCGCCGGCGCTGGAGGCGTTGACGCCCACGCCGCCGGTGGCAGTGACGGTGGCGACATCGACGTCGACCGCATCAGCGCCCGTGGTGGTGGCGGTGACGCCCGCGCCGGCCGTCGAGGTGACCGTGCCGGCCGTGGCGACCGTGACGGCGCCGCCCGCGTTGGCCTGGGCGACAACGCCCTGCGAACCGGTGATGGCGCTGCCCGCGTCGGAGGTCACGGTGACCGCGCCGCCCGCCGAGGTGATGGCGCTGACGCCCACGCCGGCGAGGTTGGCGTCGTTGTCGCCCTGGACCGTGGTGCCGGCGTTGTTGACGTTGATCGTAATGGCGCCGGTGGTGTTGGTCGCGGTGATGCCGCCGGCGTCGCCGGTGACGTCGTTGTTGGCGTCATAGGTGATGACGCCGCCCGCGCTCGCGAGGACCACGCCCGGGTCGCCCTGGACCGTGCCGTTGGTCACCAGGGTCAGGTTGCCCGCGCCCGTGGTGATCTGGATGCCGTCGTCGCCGACACCCGCGCCGCCGACGATCGTGCCGCCGAAGGTCAGGTTGACCAGGCCGCCGCCGGTGACGTTCACGTTGACCGCGTCGCCGCTGGTCGAGCTGATGCCGCCGTCCATCGTGCCGGTGACGTCACCGACCGAGGTGACGATCAGGCCGGCGCCGGCGCCGAAGATGCTCGAGCCGGCCGACGAGTTCATCGTCACCGAGGCGCCGTTGAGCACGAGGCCCGTGTAGGTCGCGCTGGTGGCGGTAATGTCGCCGCCCGTCTGGTCGAAGGTGATCGCGTCAACCGCAAGAACCGTGAGGCCGTCGGCGTGAGCGCCCGCGATGTTGCCGCTGACGTCGATGTCCGCGCCCGCGAGCGAGTCGATGTAGACGCCCTGGCCGCCCTGGACCGAGCCGTTCATTTCGAACGTCACGCCGGTGCCGTAGAGGGCGACATTGTAGAAGTTCGCCGAGCCGGACAGGACCGAGCCGACATTGACCGTCACATCGATCGCGCCGGCGCTGTAGCTCGAGCCACCCACGCCCCAGGCGAGGATGGTGTTGCCGTCGCTGAGCACGTTGCCGCCGATCACGATGGTCGTCGTGCCGTCCGTCTGGGTCTCGATGCCGGCGACGAGCGCGCCGTCGGCGCGCAGCTGGCCGGCCGTCGTGATGTCGATGTTGCCGGTGGTGGTGTAGGCGGTGATCGCCGAACCGTTGACGCCGCGGACCGCCGCGGTGTCGAGCGTGATGTCACCCGTCGTGGTGGTGACGCTGATGCCGTTGGTGGAGCCGAGGACCGAGCCGGCGGTCGAGTCGATCGCCACGTCGCCCGTGGTCGTGCCGACCACGATGGCCGTGCCGCCGTTGGCGGTCACGCCGGCCGTCGTCAGATCAACACCGCCGACCAGGGTCGAGATGGTGATGCCGTCGGTGGCGCCGGTGACCAGGCCGCCCGTGGTGTCCGCCGTGACCAGACCGCTGGCGCCGTTGAGGTCGACGCCCGCGCCCGCCGTACCGGTGGTCGTGCCGCCGGTCGTCACGCTGATGGTGCTGTTGGCGGTAATCGCCGTGACGCCGACCGTGCCGCTGACATTGCCGGTGTTGAGGATCTCGACCATGCCGGCGCCGGTGGCCTGGACAATGATGCCCTCGTTGGTGGCCGTGACATCACCGGCGGTGACCGATACGTCGCCGCCGCCGTTGGCCGCGGCGCGGAGGCCGATGTTGCCGGACGTGATGCCGCCCGTGGCGGTCACCTGGACGCCGAGCGCGCCGCCCGTGACGGAAACGCCGTTGTCGCCGCCCGGCGCGTTGATCACGCCGGTCGAGTTGACGATGGCCTGGCCGCTCGTGGTGACCAGGATGCCGCCGCCGCCCGTGAGGTTGGTGTCGCCGATATCAACCGTGGCGCCGCCCGAACCCGACTGGACGCGGACGGCGTAGTTGCCGGCCGTGACAATGTCGCCGTTGGTCATGATCACTTCAGCAGAGGCCGTACCGCCCGTGGTGATGCGAATGCCGCCGCCGACCGCGTTGATCTGGGTGAAACCGTCGCCGGCGTCGTTGTCGGTCAGGTTGAGGCTGATGTTGCTGTCGGGGCTGGACAGCTCGATCGCGCGCCCGGCCGCCGTGCTGATGTTCGTGTCGCCGGCGCCGGCGAAGAACTGGATCGCCTCGACCGTGATGGCGTCGCCGGCGTTGCCGACGATGTGCAGGCCGTTGATCGGCACCGTCACGGTGTCGATGAAGGCAAGGCCGAGATCGCCCTGGGTCGTGTAGGTGATGCCCGCCGCAAAGATGCCGGAGCAGATGAACGTATCGGCGAGACCCGCGTTAACGGTCGGATCGCCGCACTCGTCGGCCGCCAGGGCCTGGGTCGGCGCAAGGGCGACCGCAGAGACCGAGGCGATGCCGGCCAGCAGGCTGGCGGCGACAAGGGACGAGCTGGCGAAAAGCGAGACACGGCTACGGGCGGTACGGCTCGTACGAGACATCAGGAAACCCCCTAATAGTTGGCAGGCAAGCGCGCGCAGCTTCCCGCCGATAAAAACGTCGTTCGTCGAACCTATAGGACGCCGTTTTGCAACCGTCCATGGGTATTCCGACAGAGAAACGGTCGGTTCGCTCCGTAGGGGAATTTGCGGCGTTAACCACAACCGATGCGCGGTCTCTGCGCCCCTCAGCCGCTTACGAGCTGCTACCGCCGCGGCCGGAACCGGGCTAGTTTCGCCCGGATCAGGCCAGCTTCCGGGATCCCCCTTGATGGAAATTTTCTACGACGTCAGGACCCTGGACGCCGAAATCGAGGCCGCCTACGGACGGCTTTTGCCGCAACAGGACGACCTCGTCGCCCGCGGCAAGCTGGCCTGGAAATTCCAGCGACACCCTGCTGCGAAAGGGGCTGTCGCCACGGCCAGCCTCGATGGCGGGATTGTCGGCATGGTGGGTTTCGCCCCTGCCCGGCTCAAGATCGGGGACCAGCGGGTCATCGCCCACCAGGCTCTTGATACGGTCGTTGACCCGGTCTGCAGGGGGAAGGGCGTGTTCGTCGGTCTCGGGCGCGCCTTCTACGGCGCCGCCGCCGGTTGGGCCTCGGAGATGGCCTACGGGTTTCCGAACGAAAATGCGGCCCCGGGGTGGTTTCGCAAGCTCGACTGGGCGCAACTCGGGACTCCGCCCTTCCTGGTCAATCCCCTGAATGCGGGGTACTTCGCCCGCCGGGTTCTGGGCCGGATCGGCGGCCTGTTCGACCCTGTGCCCCTCTCTTTCACCGGACGCCCCGCCGGCGCGGGCAGGGCCGTGACCGTCACGCGCTTTGACAGCCGCGTCGACGCGCTCTGGGAAGCCTTCTCCGCGACCATCCCCTGCGCCGTGGACCGGGCGAGCGACTATCTGAACTGGCGGCTCTTCGACCATCCGACGGCCGCCTACGAGACGCGCGCCGTCCACGCGGAGGACGGAAGCATGCGGGCCTTTGTCACCACGCACCTGGCGGACAAGCACGGCGGACGCATCGGATATATCATGGAAGTGTTGCACGCACCGGACGCCGAGGCCGACGCGGTCATGCTGCTGCGCCTCGCGATTTCCGACATGCGGCGCCAGAAGACCGACGCGATCCTCGCCTGGGCTGCGCCGCATGCGCCCAACTACCGCGCCTATCGCAAGGCGGGGTTCCTGCCGATGCCGGATCGCATTCGGCCCATCCATCTCTACTTCGGCGGCCGGGCCCTGTCGCCGACGACGGCGACGGTCACGACCCGGCCCGAGGACTGGTATCTGAGCTACCTCGACTCGGACACCGTTTGATCATGACGGCGCGCTTCATCCTGTCGCTCGACTGCGAAGGCAAATGGGGGGTCGCCGACCACCTTACGCCCGGCGACCACGCGGCGCTGTCGGACGCACGCCTGCGCGAAGCCTACGCCGGAATCCTTGCGGCGCTCGCCGAGTTCGACATCGCCGCCACCTTCGCCTTCGTCGGGGCCTTTTCATTGCCGGCTGACCGGCTCAAGGCCCTGACGCCGGCGCTGGCGGATCTGGCTTGCGACCTGCCCGGCTATCTTGAGCCCGCACTGGAGGACATGGCCGGCGGCACGCGCGAAGGCTGGACCGGCGACTGGGCGGTCGAAGCGGTCGCCGGCGCGCGTCAGCCACATGAACTCGGCCTGCACGGCGCCACCCACATTCCCTGGACCTGGCCCGGCATGACGCCAGCCCTCGCCCGCCGCGAACTGGGCCTGCTGTTCGCCGAGAGGGCGCCGATCCTCCGGCAGACGACGACCTACATCTTCCCGCGCAACGCCGGGGACCATCCGGGGATTCTGGACGAGTTCGGCATCGCCGGCCTGCGCGCCACCCGGACCTTCCCGAACCGGATCGCGTCGCTGGCTTCGGAGTTTAATCTGTTTGAGTCGCCGGAGGGCGTTCCGCCGGCGGCCCGTCCGCTGGCGATCCCGGCCGGCTACTTCGTCAACTGGCGCAGCGGCGGCCGGAAGCTGGTCCCGCCGGCCCTCAGCCGGCTGCGGGCGCGCAATCTGCTGGAGCGCGCCGCCCTGACCGGCGAGGTCGTCCACTACTGGACCCATCCGGAGAACATCGCCTCCGCCCCGGGTACGCTCGATGGGCTGCGCGACATTCTGGCGGAGGTCGCCCGCCTGCGCGACGCCGGCCGCTGCACGGTGATGACGCAGGACGACTGGTGCCGGAGCATCGATCCGGACCATGTCGCCGCCAGCCAGGCGCGGCGCGACGCCCTGCTGGCGGCGTGACCGGTCGAAGGGCGATCGGCGGACTCGTCGCGGTCGCCGCCGTCGTCGCCCTGATCGGCTGGTGGAGCAGCTGGCTGACCATCGCGCCCGCTCGGGCGGACGGGTTCCAGAACCTCGCGGCCGGCTGGAACCTCGCCCGGACGGGGACCTTCTCGACCCGGCCCGACGGCCGGCCGGACATGTTCCGCGAACCGCTGGTTCCGGTCCTGACCGCCGCCGCCATCCGCCTGGCGGAGGTCGGGTCCGGGCCGGCGTCGCTGGCCGACTGGTCCGGCGGCGAGCGGGTCCGCGCGCTCAAGCGCCAGAATCTGATCTGGATGCTGCTGCTCTGTGGCGGCGTCTGGGGCGCGGCGCGGAGCCTCGGCGCCTCCCGCATCAGCGCGGGCGCGGCGGTCGTGCTGGTCAACGGCGTGGCCTTCGGCCTGCGCCGCGAGTTTGTCGACAGTCTCGGGAGCGATCTGGCCGGCGCCGCACTGCTCGTCACGGCGTCGGGCCTGCTCGCGCGCGGCTGGGTCTCGGCGCGCTGGCGATGGTGGATCGCCGCCGGCCTGGTCCTGGGTCTGGCCATTCTGGTGAAGGCCAGTCTTCTCTATGTCGGCATCGGCCTCGCGGCGGCGCTCGCCCTGCTCGCCGCCTGGCGCGCCAAGGGTCTGCCCGGCGACAACCGTGGCGTGGCGGTTCTGCTTCTGCTGCTGACCACGGCGGCGGTCATTACGCCCTGGAGCGAGCGGAACTTCCGCCAGTTCGGGACGCGCGCCCTGACCGACCGGGGCGGCGAGGTGCTGCTGATCCGGGCCTATGAGGATCAGGTCACGCCGACCGAGTACGCCGGCGCCTGGTGCGCCTATGCGCCGGGCAGGCTGCGGCCGTGGATCTGCCGGGCCGGCGGCTGGTCGCGGGCGGACCTGGCTCCAGGAGGGCGCCTCGGCCGCTTCAACCGCGCGCCGCCGGACGATCCGGGCCCGATCCTGCGCGCCGCCGAGGCGGGAGCCGGACCTGCGCCGGGCCTCAGTTTCTACCAGACCGCCAAGGCGCGGAACCAGGTGCTGGCCGAACGGTACGCGGCGCGCAAGTCGCCCCGGACGGCGGTCGATGCAGCGGCCCGCCAGGAAGCCGTCGCGCTGATCCGAGCGCGGCCGGATTTGCATCTGGCGATGACCCCGGCGTTTCTCTGGCGTGGCATGGGCGGGCTGACGGTCTGGCTGGCGCTGGCGGCGGTGGCCGCGCTGGCCTGGCGACGCGACCCGATCGCCGTGTTCCTTCTGCCGGCCGTGGGGTTGGGACTGTTCCTTGCGCTCTTCAGCCACTTCATCCCGCGCTACGCCTGGCTGATGCTGCCGGCGGCGTGCGTGGTCCTGCCCGTTTTCGTGGACGCAGCCTGGCGAGGCGCCGTCAGCGGGGCGCGCGCATCCGCGCGGCCACCCGGTCTGACAGGGCGTTGAACCACAACCGGCCGGGCGTCTCGATCCAGCGATAGGTCACGGTGGCCAGCAGGATCACCAGACCCAGGAAGGCCAGCGACGCCAGATCGCCGACCCACGGCGAGCCGAGATCAAGACTGATCGCCTTGCCGCCGGTCAGCAGATGCGTCCCGGCCAAGGCGTCGAGCGCCGCGGCCGCCCCGAAGACGGCAAGCACCATTGGATAGTGGATCAGGTAGATCGAGTAGGAGACCTCGCCCCATTTCATCAGGACCGGGACCTTCATCAGCCGCGACAACGGGCCCGCCTCGAAGGCGAAGATGAAGACGATGACGGCGAACATCGCGCTCGACGCCGGCCACAGCGGGACGCCCCAGAACCACATGGCGGCGAACGCCAGCAGCGGTGTCGCCAGCTCGACCCAGCCCGGCAACGTCCACGACCGCGCCGTGAAGGCCTGGTAGAGCCGCTGTGCGAGCACGCCAAGGAAGAAGCCGCAGATCCCGCGGGTCAGGGCCGTCCGCCCCTCGACATGGTAGTTGTGGCTGAACCAGAACAGCAGCAGGGCCGCCGCAACGGACAGCACGACCGCCGTGACCAGCGGTCGCCGCGCGATCGACACCAGGGCGAAGATCGCGCAGACCGCCAGCTCGACGCTGATGCTCCAGCTGGGAATGTTCCAGGTGAACTTCATGAAGATGCCCAGGCCGTGGACCAGCCCGATGTTCGCCGCCAGCGCCGACAGGCTCGTATCGCCCGAGAAGGTCGCGGGACCGAAGTCATGGCCGAGGGCCTGACCCACGCCCCAGCGCGCGGCCTCCATGGCGACCACCACCGCCAGGGTGGCGATGTGGAGCGGATAGAGTCTGCCGAAGCGGCGAATGAAGAACCGCACCCGGTCCGCCGCCGTGTTGAGCGCCTCGCCATAGGCGTGGGCGATCACAAAGCCACTGAGCGTGAAGAAGAAGTCCACGGCGATGAAACCGTGCCGGGTCACCCAGTTCTCGCCGAGATGGCTGATGACCCGGAAATGGTAGAGGGCGACCCACAGCGCACAAAGTCCGCGCCAGCTGTCGAGCACTGAGAAACGCATGCCTGTCGCCGTTCCAGCCAATCGGTCAACCGGGCTTACGGACTTGCCGCGCGGCGGGCAAGCGCGACAACTGGTCAAGCGTCTCACCCTCCGTTAAGCGACAAGGCGGCGCGGACGACGTGACCTCATTCCTGGGCGAGTAAGAATGAAGCTTGGCGACGGATTGCTTCGGGGCGCGTCTGCCTCCTTCGTCATGCGCATCGCCGGCATGGGCGTGTCCTGGCTGGTGGTCATTACCCTGACGCGCCTGCTCGGCGCCGAGGGCTACGGGACCTATGCCTTCCTGTTGTCGGCGGCGATGGTGCTCAGCCTGCCCGGCAGCTTCGGCGCGCCGATGCTGCTGGTGCGCGAGGTCAGCGCCGCCCAGGCGACGGGAAACTGGGGCCGGATGCGGGGCGCCGCGCTATGGGCGCTTCGCTTCTCGGTCATGATGTCGCTGCCGATTGCGATCGCAGCCAGCCTGATCCTGCTGTTCCTTCCGCACCTCGTGCCGCCGGCGGTTCGTCCTGGCATGGCCTGGGCTGCGGCGCTGGTCGTGCTCAATCCGCTGTCGGCGCTCCGCGGCGGCGTCTTGCGCGGATTGCGTCAGGTCGTCCTCGGCCAGGCTCCGGAACAGATCGTCAGGCCGGTCGCGCTGCTGGCGCTGCTGTTTCTGCCGTTGCTCTGGGGAAGGCCGATCCACGATGCGGCCGGCGCGATGGCCGCCAATGTCGGCGCGGTCGTCATCGCCTGGCTGGCGGGCGCCGTGGCGCTGGCGCGGTTCTGGCCAAAGGCGGCCAGCGTGGCAAAGGCTGAGTATGACGCCGCCCGCTGGCGCGGCAGCCTGCTCCCGCTCGGCCTCAGCAACGCGATGTATGTGGTCGACGGGGAGATCGCGGTGCTTCTGCTCGGGGTGATCGCCACCCACGCGGAGACCGGCGTCTTCAAGGCCGCCCTGCAGTTCGCCCTGCTGGCGGAGCTCGGCTATGCGGTGATCAACGTTAACGTCTCGCCGCGAATTTCCGCCGCCCTGGCGCGCAACGACCTGGTGGAGACGCAGAAGATCGTGACGCGCGGGGCCCGGCTGTCGGTCGCCTACTGCCTGCCCGTCGCGCTGGGCCTGATCGTCTTTGGCCACTGGGGCGTGCCGTTCATCCTCGGACCGGATTTCGAGAGCGCCTGGGCGCCGCTGGCCATCCTGTGCGTCGGTCAACTGGTCAACGCAGCGTTCGGCTCGGCCTCGGCGGTGCTGAACATGTCGCACAATGAGCGCGGCAACCTGATCGGCTTCAGCGCAGGCCTGGGGGTCAACATCGCCCTGACGGCGGTAATGACGCCGATTTTCGGCGCGGTCGGGGCGGCGACGGCGATGATGGTCAGCGTGGTCCTGCGCAACCTGATCCTGTGGCGCTATGCCAGGGTCAGGTTGGGGATCGAGACGGGTTTCTGGGGCCGACGCGGCTGACGACGGGCCGGCGCGGCTCGATGCCGGAATTCTGTGGCGACGGGACCACCCGGGCCGTCGAGCGGCTCCAGGCGTCCCGCCCCCGCTGCCGTCATGCCGCCCTGGACTCGCCGAGATAGACCTCGACGCCCTGGGCCGTGAGCCGGTCCACCAGACCCGGAGGATAGGAGCCGGCCACGCCGCCGTCATACTGGGCCAGCTGCCGGTCCATATTGGTTCGGGCGAACTGGCGCGAGAACCGGTTGGGTGGTCCGAAGGTGAAGAACACGCTCATCCGCATGTTCTGACCGGTCAGATGGGCCAGCGCGCGACGCAGGGCGTAGATCGGCTTCAGGTCGCCGGGCTTGCGGAACGCCGGGATCACGGTCCCAAGGAGCCGTTTGGTCACCCGGCTGCTGCGCAGCAGGAACTTTTCCAGCGCGTTCGGCAGCCGGCCGTGGTGGTCAAGGCGAACGTCGAACACCACCGCGTCGCCGGCGCGGCTCTTGAGCGACACGCCGTCCGCGTCGTTCTTGCCCCAGATCCGGCGGTGCTGGCTGCCCGGAATCACGGTCAGGCCGTGGCCGTCGTGATGATCCTGCAGATAGACGGCCATCTTGAAGACGCGGCAGTCCGGGACGAAGCAGTCCTCGTCGAAGTAGCTGTCGTTCGCCCCCGTATCCTTGTGCCAGGAGCTGAACATGTCCTTGTGGATGTCGCAGTGGCCGGTGAAGAGCACGTTCTTCGTGTCGTAGATCGACTGGAACAGTCCCACGACCTTCGGGTCGGAGAACAGCCAGTCGAGGCCCTCGCACTCGATCGCCGCGTTCGGCTGCGTCTGTCCCAGATTGAAGATCACGCCCCGCGTCTTGAAGAAGCCGGACACGGTCGATCGCAGCCGACCGATCTCTTCCGGCGAGAACAGGCCGGGGATGATCACATAGCCGTCTGTCTCCAGACGGGCGCGCATGGTTTCGGGGTCAGGGATCTTGTCGCTCACGGTTGTCTTGCTCCGGCCGGTAGCCTTGACGGCTGAAGATAGGCCGTCTGGCAGACAATCGGAATTGGCGCTGTGATCCGGATCATTCCGCAGCGATCCGGCCGTTCGCGGCCCGGCCGACCGGCGCGACGATGGCCGCGGTCTGGTCGCCGAGCCGGCGCGTGACGGACAGGATCCGCGCGCGTTCGGTGTCGCCGGCCGCCATCAGGGCGGCCGCCCGCGCGACGATCCTGGTCACCTCTTCGGCGGAAGGACAGGGATTGAACTCCACCGGGTCGGCGCTCTCGAGCATCGTCTGGATGGTCAGGGTCTTGTGCGAGTTGGAGCCCATGAAGACGCAAGGGGTCCCGCCGGCCGAGGCCATGATGGAGGGGTGCCAGCGGCCGCTGACGAACACCCGCGCGTTGGCCAGCAGCGCGCCGGCCGCCAGGGCGGGGGTCTCGATCGGGATCATCGGCACGCCGGTGCGGGCTGACACGTCGGCGAGGAACAGATCGCCGGTGCAGCCTGGCGCCAGCAGGATCGGCAGGCCCAGGCTCTTCATGCCCTCGACCAGCCGGACATAGGCCTCGATGGCCGACGGCCAGTGACGGGCCGCGCGCGAACCGCCGCCCACGAGGACATAAGGACCATCGACCGCTGACGGCAGATCGCGGTTCTGTCGCTCGAAATAGGGCGCGACCACCGACCTGTCATACGGGACCGGCGCCCCGGCCGGGGCCAGCAGACGGCTCCAGCCGAACACGGCGTCCGGACAGGCGCTGACCGCGACGCCCGGCATGTTCTCGCGGATGAACGCCAGCGAGACCGGATCGCGGACGCTGAACGCCGCCGCCCGGCCCAGCACGTCTGCGGCCAACGCGATCGTCTCGCGATTCAGGCCGCTCGTCGGGCACTCCGACGCCATGGCGTTCAGATAGTAGAGCGGCTTGCCCAGGCGCAGGGCCATCTCGCAGACCGTCAGGGTATAGAGCAGCCGCGAGCGCGCCGGATTGGCGAAGATCAGGTCGCCCTCGCCGTTCACCACCACAGCCTCGCAGGCGTCCATCGCCTCGAACAGCCGGCGGGTCGCAGGATCCCAGGCCCGCGCGCGCTTCAGCGTCTCGATGTTGTCCGACAGGTCGTGGCTGAGACCATTGCGGCGGCCGAGCCGGTCGAGGATCGGCGCCGCCAGCGGCAGCCGTCTCACCTTGTCGCGGTTGAAGGCCCGCGAGAATCGGGCCCACAGGCCGTCACTGAGCAGGTTCGAGACCGGATAGACGGCCTCGATCATCGTCCCCGTGACGGTTCCGATGATCTGGTGCCCGGCGCTCGCCAGCAGCTGGCGCAGCGACAGGCTGGTGGCGCGGCAGCCCCAGTTCGCCAGATCGCTGTTGTCCGCAAGGTAGAGAAGCTTCACCACCCGCTCACGCCGCCGCGTCGCGGTCCTGTTCCCACTTCAGCTTCCGGCGGGTCTCGATCTCCACCGGGAGCATCTCGTCCCGCTTGAACTCGAGCGCCTCGGCGACGTTGCGGACGTCACGGCACAGGCGGCGCAGACCGTCCGGCTCCAGCGAAGCGGCGTGGTCGGTGCCCTTCCAGGTCCGGTCGAGCGTGAAGTGTCGCTCGATCCACTCGCTGCCGAGCGCCAGGGCGGCGATGTCGGCGGCGATGCCCAGATGGTGACCGGAGAAGCCGATCGACTGAACCCGGCCGTCGAACTTGCCCTTCAGCCGGGTGATTTCCTTCAGGGCGATGTCGCCGAACGCGACCGGATAGCCCGAGGTGCAGGCATAGAGCACCAGATCCTTGGCGCGACCCTTGCGCTCGAAGAACTCGACGATCTGGTCCTCCTCGGCCTGGGTGGTCATGCCGAGCGACAGCTGGATGCCGCCGCCGTACTCGTCCGTCAGGACCGACAGCATGTCCCAGTGCAGGTTGGAGGCCGACGGCACCTTGAGGAACACCGGCTTGAGGCTGGCCATTTCGCGGGCGGACGAGACATCCCAGACCGACGTCGAGTAGCCGATGTTGTTTTCGGCGCAGAACGTCATCAGCTCGCGGTGCTGCTCGGTGCTGAACTCGAGAAATTCCCGGTGCGCGCCGTAGGTCGGCCCGTAGGAATTGGCCGGATTCGGATGGGGCGCGTCGTACTGTTCGGGCGGCAGCAGCTCGCGATTGTTCCGCTTCTGGAACTTGACGTAGTCCGCCTTGCAGTAGACGGCGGCCGTCAGGATCAGCTCCTTGGCGATCGACATCTCGCCCTTGTGGTTGCACCCGATCTCGGCGACGACCTTGGCGGCCTTGACCATTTGGAACTCCGGTTACGCTGCGGCGGGACCATGCCCGTCCATTGTGAAACGTATTTCTAGACGCCAGACCGTCGGAAGGCACTCGCAAAACAACTCACGGGCAATATCCGAGCGCGGCCAGCCCGATCTGGCGGCGTTTGTCGAGCGCCCGATTGTCCGCCGCGTGCAGGTCCATGATCTCCCGCGCCCACGCGGCGGGGATCACCTCGCCCTTGCTGTAGAACAGCCGGTCCAGCCCTCTTTGCAGCAAGGCCCGCAGGTCGAGCGTCTCGGGCCGGATCAGCCCGCGGGGGTTGTGGGGCGTCCGGTAGAACCGGTTCAGGACCCGAGCGACGCGAACGCTCAGCGCTGAATAGCTGCGGTTGCTGGTGTCGACCGCGGCCGGAATTCTGACCTCTGTCCCGAGGGCGTTCGATAGCCGGCGGTAGAACTCCGCAGGATCGGCCCGCATCAGCTCATAGGGAAGGACATGGACCCGATCGGCGCCGAAGGCGGCTTCGTAGGCCTCGACCACAGGTCCGAAGGCCAGACTCCGCACGTCGATGTTTGCGCGCGCGCCGTCGCGCCAGGACCCGAACCCCTCCGCCCCCCGGTTGAGGAACTCGGCCACCCCCGAGAAATGGTAGGTATGCAGCGACTGGCGATAGAGGGAGTCCACAAGGTCGTCCTGACGCCGGATGCACAGCAGGATGTGCGCGTCCGGGAAGGTCGACTTCAGGAAGGCGGTAAGGGCGGGGAACTGTCGGTAGTCCGCCAGATAGCCGCCGACCAGGCCTTCCCAGCTGAACAGCTGAACCGGCCGGTCGGACGCGCTGGCCCACGCCTGCATCACCTTTCGCTGCTCTGAAAGGTCGGCGTCCGGCGCCGCATTTCGGACCCCGATGGCCATCGGCAGGAAGGGATGATCGTAGGAATAGGTCTGCACCTCGCCCAGGCCGGGAAAGACATTCGCCTGGAGAAAGGACGAGCCGGTCTTCATGTAGCCGGTATGCAGGACAATACGCCGGTCCATGGGTCAGAGGGCGCCACGGGCGAGGATCATGTCCGACAGGAGCCTCAGGGCGCCCCGGCCGCCGTCCGCATCGAGCACCAGGTCCGCGGCGGCCAGCGCTTCGCGGTGGGAGTCCCGGGGCGCCACGCCGCACCCGGCGGCCCGCAGACACTCGATGTCGTTGATGTCGTTCCCCACGTAGATCGTTTTCGCAAGATCGAGGCCGCGAGCGTCCAGCCAGGCCTGCATCCGGTCGATCTTGGTCTCGAGTCCGTGCTCGCAAGGGATCTGGAGCTTGGCGCAGCGCGCCTTGAGCACAGGATTGGTTTCCTTGGACAATACCATCATCGGCAGACCGGCCTTGCGCAGACGTTCCAGGCCCATGCCGTCGCGCCGTGAACAGACGATGCTCTCGCTCCCGTCCTGGTTCACCCACACACGGTCGTCGGTCCAGACTCCGTCGAAATCCATGATCAGCGCATGCAGCGGATCGGGCAGCCTGGCGGCGTCCGCCATCCGCCGAAGCCCACCCAGCCGCTCCTCGGCGAGGCGGAAATCGGCAGGCTCGTCGATTTCCAGACGCCGTTCGATGGGCGTTTCGACAAGCGCGGTGTGACCGAAGAACCGGTGCTTCGCCTCGAGGAAGCCGGCCACCCGCATCGCATAGACGGCGCCGGTTTCAAGGAACTCCGGCTTGCGCTGCTGTCGCATCAGCCGGACGGACTTGTCGTGGTTCACACCCTCGCCGTCTTCGGTCCACAGGAAGTAGTGGAACGGGGCCACGGTCAGGGCCGTGTCGGCCCCGGCAAGAACCGCCTCGGCGGCGGCGTCGATATCCCCGGCCGTCGTCAGCGGCGATGTGCACTGCAGGAACAGCAGCACCTCCGGGTCGTAACCCTGGCCGGACAGGACCGACAGCGCGTGCAGCAGGGCGGCTTCCGAACTGGCGGTGTCGCCTGACAGTTCAGCCGGGCGATCGACCACGTCCGCCCCATAGGCGCGTGCGACGGCGGCGATCTCGGGGTCATCGGTGGACACCACGACCCGGTCGACCGTCCGCGCGGCGCGGGCCGCATCGATGCTGTGCGCGATCAGGGGCTTGCCGCCGAGCGGAAGCACGTTCTTGCGCGGCAGGCCCTTTGAGCCGCCACGGGCCGGAATAATCGCGACCGTTCGGGTCATCAGCGCCACAGCCCTACTGCCAGAGAATGTTCTTGTACGGGATCCACGCCTGGTTGGCCGCCGGCGAGAAGGCGAGCCAGATGCCCAGCGTCAGGCCGTAGAGCACCAGCACCGCGAATGTCGCCGCCTGACGGCCGCTCTGGGTCCTGACCAGCTCGGGCAGGCGTGCGAACACGCCGATCTGGAACGGAATGAGGTACATGCTCATCCGGTCCGATGCGACGGGGGCCGCGAACACGGCCGCGGCCATGGGGATCGCGGTCAGGGCCAGCACGGAATAGAGCGTCGCGTCCCGATACCGGACTGCCCACTCCTTGCGGAAGTAGTAGAAGGTGAGCGCCGCGGCCACGTTGAGCGCCACGCGCGGCAGGGCCCCGTTCGCCTCCGGTGAATCCAGCAGATAGGATTCGGTGTAGTAACTCACCGAGTCCCTCAGCACGAAGATGCTGAGCAGGGCGAACAGGCCGCCGGCGACGACCACCGGGAGGGCCGTGATCCGTCCGCGCATGAACCAGGCCAGCGGCAGGAAGGCCGCGGCCGTCTGGTGAAACGGCACCGCCAGCAGCACCCAGATGATGTAGCTGCGCAGCTTGTTGTCGACGAAGGCGTTCATGGCCATCATCAGCAGCCCGATCGCGGTGGCCTGACGGATGCCGCTCATGCCGATGCCGATGATCAGCACCGGAACCGCGAGCGTCAGGGTCAGCCATGGCGCCGGCTGGGCCCGGCAATAGGCCAGCAGCCCGACGACGAGGATCACTGCGCAGACATAGTTCGCGCCATAGATTCCCGTGCCGAGACGCTCGCTGATCCAGGCGAGGATCCCGTACGCCGGCTCGACCTGGAAGAGCGTGTCCTGGAAGCGGTCGTAAATGACCTGGTTGGCCACCTTGATGTAGTTGTTCCAGTCACGGCCGACGTCGTCGCGCAGGCCGATCAGGATCGACAAGGCGATGCCGGCGATGGCCAGCATGATGACCTGCGACTGACGATCAAGGCGCGCAGGCGAAAGGCTCGCCAGGGCCGGAATCAGAAAGAGCATCCAGTAGACGAACATACGTCAGACCGTCCGGGGTTTCGAAGAAGCATCCACCTGTCAGGCAGACCGTACTTGCAGGTGCTGCGGCGCCTGCGGGCCATAGGCAAGCATCATCGCGCAACAGAGCGCAAAGAGGGTCGCCATCATCGGTGCGCGGAGCGGGTAGTCGCCGAACGAGTGCGCGAGCATCAGGACGACGCATACGCTGGCGGCGCGCGCGGCGGTGAGCGACGGATCGTTCGAGCGCCAAAGCTCGAGGGCTCGCCGGCCGAACCAGACGAGAAACGCGGCCAGCAGCAGAATCGCCGGGACGCCGCCCTCCAGAATGACTTCGAGCCAGTCGTCGTGCGCATGGTTGATGTAGGTGTTGATGACCGCGTCGGGCGCTTCATACATCTTGTAGACCGGCACGAAGGTGCCGAAGCCGGACCCGGCAGGCGCGAACGCCTTGATCGCGGATACGGTCGAGGCGGCGGCGATGACGCGCACCTCGCCGGTAAAGCCCGCCTGCATCCGGCCGATCGCCTGACCGAAGGTGGCCTGCACCAGCAGGGCTGTTGCGACAAACGCGATGGCAAGCACGGCCAGCCCGCGGCGCGCGCGACCGCGCGCCAGGCCGGCGCGCCAGGCCAACGCCAGGGCGCCCAGTCCGGCCGGCGCCAGCAGGACGAGTCCGGCGCGTGAGGCGGTCATGCCGACGCCGGCCAGGGCAAGGGCCGCCGCGGCGAGCCCGAACAGCAGCATCGGGCGGGATACAGGGCGCGCCGCGGCCGCGGCCGCAGCCACGCCCGTCGCAATCACGGTCACGCAGATGAGGAAGGACGCGAAGTGGTTCCGGTTCGAGAAGAAGCCGACCGCCACGGTGTCGTTTGTCACAGCGTAGAACCGCAAGGGGCTGTCGTCCCCGCCGGCGACCTGAAGCGCGCCCAGCAGAACGCCGACAATGCCGGCGCCGACAACCGCGAGCACCATGCGCCAGCGCCAGTCCGGGTCAACGGTCAGGCCGGCCAGCAGCATCGTGACGGGCGGAAACAGACTGAGGAAACAGACCCAGGTGGTCTGGGGGCTGAGGCTCAACGGGGCCCAGCCATGGGCGACGCCGGCCAGGGTCATGGCTTCGGCGATCGGCGCCCGGCCGGGGAGCGCGGTCCAGAGGGCGGGCGGCAGGGGAACCAGTTGCAGAAGGGGCAGCAGGACCGTTCCCGCCAGAATGGCCAGCGGCAGGCGCCAGCGCGCGTCGAACCGCGTCCTGAGTCGAAAAATCGCCATCCCGAGCACAGGGAGGGCGATCAGCGACACGATGTCGGAGGTGATGACCTCATGGCGAGACGCGCCGCCGAGGACCAGGGCCACGATCAGGAACCCGAACGTCGCCCAATGAAAAAGCCGTCCAGAGAGGCTGCTGTCGCGAGGTCTCTGCACGGCTTTGTCGTTGATACCCGGAAAACTACGGGAGGACTTACCCCCTGGCCCTACGGGCTGGCGGGGCTCTCGTCGTCCGAAACGGCATTCCCGACCACAACGCCGGAAATGATGCCGAACGTGAGCCAGAGCCAGATTTCGTTTTCACCCCACCAGGACGGGTAACCCGTGGAGCCATCGCGGTCGCCGTCGGCGATCTTGACGATGTTGCTCGAGCCGCCGGCGCAGGGCGAAGCCGCCCCTACCGTGGCCATCGAGCGGGTCGCCACGGCGACATTGCAACCGTCGCTGTAGACCAGGCTGGCCGAACCGTTCGTCGCCATAACCCGATCACCAGCCTGGAGGACGGCGCCGCGAGTCGCAGGCGCGAACCGACCGTTCTGGCTGACCATCACCGAGCCGGAGACCGCGCCGAGGCGGGCTTCAGCGGCCATCGCTTGTCCGCCAAGCAGCAGACCAATCGCAGTGGCCACAGCAAAACGACGCATCATCTGGGATACCCCTCTAAAATCTCGCCCGTTGCGACACTGCGCCGCAGGCAACTGTCCAATACCGCACGCTGCACAGCGGTGCAACTTGAGTCCGCGTCGTCCGAGAGGATTTCATGAGCCTGAAACCTCCCTGCCACATTCCTAGACGCGCTGGACCCGATTTGGTTCCTGTAATGCCTAGGCAATGAACGTTTACAGGCATTGAACGTCTTTGGCTCGCGCTTCCGTCGCGGCCACCCCCTGTTTAGGGGGGGTGGACTTTCTCCGTCGCGGGAAAACTGACCGGCGGGCGCAGGAACGTGGTTCCGCACAAGGGCCGCGCGGCCTACAAAACCGCCCGTAAGCATTCCCCGGGCCGCGGCCCGTCTGGACGTCTGGCGGCCGCATGACCCGAGTTCTGCATATCATCCCGGACGACGGAATCGGCGGTGTGGAACTGGCCGCGCGCTTTGCCGCACAGCGGGCCGGCGGCGCGATCAGGCTGCTTTTCCTCGACGGCGAGCCGACCGATCCGGTCGCGCGGCTCGAACACGCCGTCTACGCCCGCGGTCGTCCGGGCGGCCTGGCGACGGCGCTGTTCGCGCTGCGCGAGGCGCGCAGGATGAAGCCGGACGTCATCGTGTTTTCGTTGTGGAAGACCTGGCTGGCCTTCCTCTTGATCCGCTTCTTCGGTCCGCGCGCCCGTCTGGTGGTGTTCCTGCACCTGGCGGAATCGCGCCACGCGGTGGACGCCATGGTGACGGCGGTGAACCGCCGGCTGGCAGACGCGGTCTGGGCCGATTCCATGCAGACCCTGCGGTCGCGGATCGGGCGCGACGCAGACTCGCCCAAGGCCCGCGCGATCTCCTTTGTCCTGCACCGGCCGGACGGCCAGGTCCGGTCCACGCCCGCGCCCCGGCTGATCTACTGGGGTCGCATAAAGCATCAGAAGCGGATTGATCGCGCCGTGCGGCTGGTCGCGGGACTGGCGCCGACCCATCCCGCCGTCAGCCTGACGCTGATCGGGCCGGACGGCGGAAAGGCGGCCGAGATCCGCCAGCTGGCCGAGACCCTCGGCGTCGCCGACCGCATCCACTTTGAAGGCCCCAGGGACTTCAACGAGATCGCGGCCATGGCCGCCTCGCACAGCCTGTTCGTTCAGCTCAGCGACTTCGAGGGCATGGCCATGGCCTCGGTCGAGGCCATGCAGTTGGGTCTCGTGCCGGTCGTCACCCCGGTGGGCGAGGTGGCCCGCTATTGCCGGGATGGCGAGAACGCGATCGTCTATCGGGATGCGGATCAGGCCGTGCGCGATGTCGACGCCGTCCTGCGCGACCCGGCGCGCCTCAGCGCCCTGAGCGCGGCGGCGATCGCCGAGTGGCGCACCGCGCCCATGTACGACGAGGACTTCATGGCGGCGGCCCGGGCGCTGGCCGACGGGAAGGCCTGAACGCATGTCGAACCCCGACGTCCTGCGGATCGCCCTGTTCGCCAACACCGACTGGTACCTGTTCAACTTCCGCCTTTCCCTGGCCAAACGGCTTCGGGAGCTGGGTCACGAACTGATTCTGCTGTCGCCCGACGGCGAGTTCGGCCCGAAGCTGCGGGAGATGGGCTTCGACTGGCGGCCACTGCCGATGGATCGTCGCAGCCTCAATCCTTTCGCCGAGGCGCGCCTGGTCTGGCGCCTGGCCCGCATCCTCCGGGATGAGCGGATCGACATCGTCCATGGCTTCACGATCAAGCCGGCGGTCTACGGCGCGCTGGCGGGCCGGCTGGCGCGCGTCCGCGGCCGGGTCAACGCCGTCGCCGGCATGGGCTATGTGTTCATCAGCAACTCCCTCAAGGCCCGGGTCCTGCGGCCGGTGGTCAAGATGCTGGCGCGGTTCGCCTTCGACAGCCGCCGGGCGCGGCTGATCGTCCAGAACCCGGACGACCATGCCGAATTCGTCGGAGCCGGCGTCGTCCGCGCCGACCGGGTGCACATCATTCCGGGGTCCGGGGTCGACCTGTCCCGTTTCGCGGCGACGGACCGACGCCGGGGCGCCGACGAGCCGCTTCGTGTGCTGCTGGCCGCCCGAATGCTCTGGGACAAGGGTCTGCAGGAATTCATCGACGCCGCGCGGCAACTGCACGGCGAAGGCCGGCGGATCGACTTCCTGCTCGCGGGAGAGCCGGACGCCGGCAACCCCGCGTCGGCGTCGGCCGAGGTGATCACCGCCTGGGTCGACGAGGGCGTCGTACAATGGCTGGGGCATGTCAGCGACATGGCCGGACTTCTGGCGACGGTCGATATCGTCGTGCTGCCGAGCTATCGCGAGGGCCTGCCCAAGACCCTCATCGAAGCGGCCGGCTGCGGCCTGCCTCTGATCACCACCGATGTTCCCGGCTGCCGGGAGGTCGTCTCCGACGGGGTCGATGGCCTGCTGTGCCCCGTGCGCGAATCAGCGCCGCTGGCCCGCGCGATCGCGCGATTGCAGGACGATCCGGCGCTCGCCCGGCGCCTCGGCGAGGCGGCCCGGCGCAAGGCCATGGACCTGTTCGACGAGAAGATCGTCATCGCGCGGACCCTGGCGGTCTACCAGGAAGCGCTCGCCGGCTGACGCGTTGTCACCTCGCGGCGAGACGTGCACGCAGCCGCACGGCCTGCGCGTGCGCCAGGCCCCGAACACCTGCCAGACGGTCTGACAGCCAGACCATCCGCGCCGTCAGAAGGGCCGCGACGAGGAAGACCGGCAGCATCGCCCAGAGGTACCGCGGGATGAAGTGCGTCAGCAGGGCGAGGAAGGCCGCCAGCCCCAGCGACGGCAGCAGAAACATCGCCAGCGCAGTGCGACGGGTCCACGCCGCCCAGCCGAACAGACCGACCGCCGCGAGGATCGAGAAGCAACCGCCCCGCCAGAGGATCGGGATCGTCACCGCCAGATGGCGCAGGGGATGGCTGCGGATGATTTCCATCGCTTCGTCCTGGGCGGCCTTGTCGGCGTTGTACTGGGCGTTGGGGTCGCCGGCCGCGACGAGCTCCCGCTTCAGACGCGCCATCTCCGCGCCGGCCTTGCGGAAATAGGTGATCGCCAGATCGGGCCGGCCGGCGCGCTGGGCGGCCACGTCGTCATCCTTGAAGTCAGCCGTCCGCTCGCGGTTGAACCGCTGCAGCCGCCCGCCGCGCTGCAGGTCATCGGGCCCGAAGCCGGTCAGGGCGCCGACCACCGGCTTCAACGGTCCCGGCGCCCAGGCATAGAAACTGCCCGCATACTCGACGGGCGTCATCAGGTCCTTGTAGGCGCGGATCAGAAGGACATGGCCGCCCCGGGCCGTCAGGCTGGGCGTGCCGAAGTGGATCTGGTTGCGGGCCATCCAGGGCGCCAGAACCAGCAGAAAGGCCGCCGAGGCCGCGGCGACTGCGGCCAGGAAACGCCCTGACGGCGCGCCGCGCACGCGCCAGGCCTCCAGCAGGCAGACGGCGACGACCAGACAGACGCCGACATAGAGGAAGGTCGCCTTGGCCAGCGTCAGGACGGCCAGCGCGACGGTCGCGGCGATCGTCAGCTTCAGACTGCGGCGCTCCACGGCCGCGGCGGCGAGCGCGGACGCCACCATCAGCAACGTCGCCGGGGGCAGTTCGCCCGGTGTCTCGCCGATCGTGTTGGCGGGGAACATGAGGATCAGGGCGTTCACCGCCAGCGCCCCGACGACGCCGAGCGCGAAGGATCCGGTGAAGAACCGGATCGCGGCGGCCACCGAAAGGGTCAGCAACGCCATCCAGAAGAGGTTCTGCAGCAGAATGTCGGCGGTCCGCTCGCCGGTGAGATAGGCCTCGACCGGGGCGGGGCCGCGCAGGGTTTCAGAGACGGCCATCGATCCCGCAATGACGATCACCGGCAGCGGCTCGCGATACATCGACGGGGCGACGCCGCCTTTGACGGGCCTGGCGGTCTCGAGCACGGAGAGGGCGCCAGCCTGCGGTTTCTGGCCGATGACGCCGTGGCGCATCAGATTGTAGGCCATGTCGATCGACTGGCTGGCGTCGAGGCCGGCGGGGCGATGGCCGAGGCTCGCGAACCAGAGGGGAGCCAGCAGGGCGACAAGGATGGCCAGAATCGAGATCTGCCGCCGGGTGAACAACGTCATTGCATCAACTCCGCCCGATCCGACCCGGCATTTACACGCGGCCCTCATGAGGCATAGACCAGACATCGAAACGGCCTGGACTCACGCCCTTGCAACCGCACCCCGTCATTGTCCGGCTAGTAGACGCATTCCCGCCGGCCGTTCAACCGGCCAGCCGTGTTCCGTCCAGAGTCGTGGCCTGAGATCGTGCCGGTTCAGCTTCGCCGCGTGATCAAGGTTCTTGGCGCCGCCCTGCAGCTCGCGGCGGTGGCGTTCCTCGCCTGGATGCTGTGGCGCTATCTGCCGGCGATTCTGGCGCTGGATGTCGGCACGGCGGGCCTGGTCTTCATCGGTGTCGCGGGCAGCCTGTTGTCGATGGCAGTCCTCGGTCTGATCGGCATGGGCTGGCGCGAGCTGATCGCGACCGGCGCCCCGCCGCCGGCCCGGCTGGTCCTCTGGATCACGGGGCGCACCAGCATCGCCAAGTACCTGCCCAGCAATATGCTGCACTACGCCGGCCGGCAGATATTCGCTCCGGCGCTCGGCGTCTCGCAGGCGCGGGTCCTGGCGTCTTCGATCGCGGAGGTGCTGTGCGTGATCGGCGCCAACGGGCTGATCACCCTGCTGGCGGTGGCCAGCGCCGGCCGTCTGCCGCCCGGCTGGCCGCCGACGCCTCTGCTGGTGCTGGCCGCCGGCGCCTGCATCCTGGCGCCTGTCGGTCCGATGCTCGCCGCCCGTCTGATCCGCGACCGTCTGCCGAAGATCGCCCCCCTGCTTGACGTGCGCTGGCCCGCGCTGGTCCGGAGCTTCTGCCTCTATGGCGGCGCCATGGCGCTGGGAGCGGTCAGTTTCGTGATGGTGATGGCCGTGCTCGGCGGCCTGTCCGGCGGCGCGCGGATCGGCGGCCTCGTGGCCGCCTACGCCTGCAGCTATGTGGTTGGATTCGTGACGCCGGGATCGCCGGGCGGCCTGGGCGTGCGTGAGACGGCCCTGGTGCTGCTGACCGCCGGCATGGCGGAGCCCTCGCTGGTGCTGGGCGCGGCGCTCCTGCAGCGTGTGACGCTGATCCTCGGCGAAGCCGCCGCCTTCGGCCTGACCCTGATGGTCCAGGGTCCGGCGATGGGCGATGCGCCGGAGGCCGGGTCCTAGGCCTTGCGCAGCACGAAGAGCTGGTTGGCGCCGAACAGGAAGCGCTGGTAGCGCTCGAGCGTCAGGCTGGAGCCGGCGATGAGGCTCTGCATCCGCGCCCGGTCGATCATCTCCTCATGTTCCTCGGCCGCGTCGTGGCTGAAGACGCCGACGGCGGCGCCGGACTCATGGATCCATTCGAACGCCGGATGGGGGGTCGTCAAAACCATGGCGCCGCCCGGAGCGAGCCGGGTGGCCCAGTCCGCGATCGCGCCGCCAGGGTCGGTGATGTGCTCGATCACCGCGAGGGCCGCGACCGTATCGAAGGCCCCGGCGTCGCCCGGCATTTCATTGACGAACCGGTAGGCCGGAAACCCCTGGCGCGCGCGCTCGACCACGGCCGGATCGCGGTCGTAGCCGACGTAGCCCTTCGGGTCACAGGCGGCGGCGAGGGCGCCGATGCCGCAGCCGATGTCGAGCACCCGGCCGACGACATGGGGACGCACGGCCGCGAGCCTGCGATTGCGCAGAAACGGCGACAGAAGTCCCTGACTACCCTGGTCGGCCATGTGTTCTCCTGATCAACGGTTGGTCTTCACGAAGGAGGCGGTCGCCGCCGGGCTATTTCGCGGTAGCCTTACGCCTGGCGGGCGTCGCCGGCGCCGGCGCCGGCGACGGTGACGAGACGACCGGCTCCGGCAGCTCCATCCGGCGCAGACGGACGCGGACATCTTCCATCAGCATCCGGTTTGTCGCCAGCAGGTCGGCGAGGACGCCGGCCACCGCCAGCAGCGCGGTGATGGTGAACAGCGCGCCGGCGAGGATCAGCGACTGCACATGCCCGCCGCCCCGGCCTGTGGCGTAGTAGTAGAGCCAACGGCCGGTGACGATCGCCGCCGGCAGGAAGGTCATGAAGGCCAGCGACAGGAACAGCTGAACCGGCCGGTAGACGATGAAGATGCGGATCATCGTCACGATCGACCGGCTGATGTAGCGCGGAATGCTCGAGATCAGCCGTGAGGGCCTCAGGTAGCCGTTCACCTGGACCGGCACGGACACGACCGGAATGTTCCGGCGGCCCGCCTGGATGATGGTCTCCAGGGTGTAGGTGTAGTTGTTGAAGACGTTCAGCTGGATCGCCGCGTCCCGGTGCATCGCGCGGAAGCCGCTGGGGGCGTCGGCCACCCGCGTGCCGCTGAGCTGCTGGACCACGAAGCTGCCCAGACGCTGAAGGACCTTCTTCAGCGGCGAGA
The DNA here is from genome assembly GCF_058783025.1 of Caulobacter sp. FW305-C-30-S16. NCBI lineage: Bacteria > Pseudomonadati > Pseudomonadota > Alphaproteobacteria > Caulobacterales > Caulobacteraceae > Caulobacter > Caulobacter sp. FW305-C-30-S16. Next base: position 209,803 of record NZ_JBYSYH010000001.1, read on the forward strand.
AGTGCTCGATCCCCATGATCGGCCGCTCGCCGATCACGATCAGGGCGCGCTTCTCGAGGATCGGCTTGACCAGATCCGGAATGTTCTTCGCCGAGTACTGGTTGTCGGCGTCGGTATTGAGGACCACGTCCGCGCCCTGTTTCAGCGCATAGTCGAGGCCGATCATGAAGGCCCGGGCGAGGCCCTGGTTGTGGCGCAGGGAGACCACGTGATCCACGCCGTGCGCCCGGGCGACGGCGACCGTATCGTCGGTGCTGCCATCATCGATGACCAGCCACTCAACAACATCGAAGCCTTCCACCACGCGCGGCAGATCGGCCAGGGTCGCGGGCAGGGTCTCGGCCTCGTTGAGACAGGGGATCTGGATGACGAGCTTGTGCATGGTTGTCCTTGGAGTCGCGGTCGACGTCACGCGGGGCGAAGTCTAGGGCGTTGGCGTTGTATCAGCAGCCGCGGCGCCCACGCGACGGATTGAGAAGTCATCGTACCAAACATCGATCAGAATGGGCGAATGCGCCTCGCCGCGGCCTGATCGCATCAGAACGAGCCACTGAGCCGGGCATTCGGAGGCCGGAACCTCGAACTCCAGGCTGAAGGGCTTCCATTCCGAAACCGCCTGCAGCGTCGGGGACTGGCCCAGCATCGTGCGGGTGCGCCGCCCCGCGCACTGGACGGCCCACAACGCGCCCTGGTCGCCACGGACCGCCTCCATCCGCGCCTGGCCGACCAGGCGGTATCGCCCCGGCGGCAGAAGCAGCATCTGCTTGACCGAGGCGGACGGTGTTGATGCGCCGGCATAGGCCACGTGAAGCCCCGACCCGTCCCGATCCGGCGCCTGCGAGATGCTGACTTCCAGCCGCCGGTTTTTCGGCAGTATCCAGTTGAAGGGCTCGGGATCGGCCGACGGGTCGAAGCCGCCGTTATGGACATAGCCGAGCTGTCCGAGACGCGACTTTGGAATGGCCATCAGCCAGGCGAGGTATCCCGTTTCATAGTCGCCGGCGCGAACGGCGCGGTTGATAACCAGGCCAAACTCCTGCGCCGTGGGCGGCGCGGCCGTCTCCCGCAGCGCCGAAATGAGATCAACCCCGCCCGCGGGCGGGGTGACGCTGGAGAAGGCGCGGAAGAAGCGGAATCGCCAGGGTGGATTGAGGGCCAGCTGGTCCACCACGAGCGGCAGGGCGTCGACGCGACGGGCCTCGCTGGCCATCGCGGTAATGAGCGTCCCCGCCCGGCTGTCCTGGGCGCGAGCGACGCCGTCCATGCTCTCCAGAGCGCCCTTGATGTCGCCGTCGGCTAGTCGCCGCGAGAAAAGCCAGCTCTGGGTGGGAAAGTCGCGCCGGCTGCGTCGGCCGGCTTCGGTCATCAGAACCCGCGCGGTCTTCAGGTCGCCATCGCGCGCGGCCGCCTCGCCGAGCACCCGGATCGCCAGGGCCTGGAGCGGATCGTGGGACAGGGCCAGCTTCGCAGCCGCCCTCGCCGAGGCCAGGTCGCCGGCGGCGGACAACAATTCCGCTTGCCGGGCGAGCGCGTCGGCGCTGTCGGACTTCCACGCGAGGGCCGCGTCGGGCTGCGTCGCGGCGTACCGGTCCGCAGCCGCCTCGAACACGATGGCCGCAGCGAACCCGGCGAGGACAATCCCGCAGAGGATGGCCAGGACACGCGCCTTGAGTCCCCCGGACTCGCCGCCGCCTTGGGCCGCCGCCCCGGAGGGCGGCGCCCCCGGAAGACGGCTGGAGACGGGTATCCGAGGGTTCAAGGGACGAGGACCGGCTTACTTTTTGGGCAGCTGCTTCCGACCGTAATTGTAGTCGTAGTCGTAGGCGTAGCCATATCCGTAGCCGTAGCCGTAGCCGGCGCTGCGCGTGTTGAACTTGGTCAGGATGCCGCCGAGGATGCGGGCGTTTCCGAGCGCCAGACGGCGCAGGGCGGCCTTGGCCAGACCACGACGGGTGGCGCCGGCCTCGATGATCAGGACAGCGCCGGCGACGGCGCTGGCCAGCAGCGGGGCGTCGGCGAGACCCATGACGGGGGGGCCGTCGATGATCAGCAGGTCGAAGCCCTGTTCGGCGTCGGCGATCATCGAACGGATCTTGGAGCCCGCCAGCAGTTCGGCCGGATTGGGCGGCAGCGGTCCGCAGGGGATGAAGGCCAGGTTCGGCTGGTCGGTCACCTGCACCAGCTCGGCGAGGGTCGCCGCGCCGGTCAGGTAGTTGGTGATGCCCGTGCTCGAGTCGGCCCGCAGGGCGCGATGCAGCGACGGGTTCCGGAGGTCGCCGTCGACCAGCAGGACGCTCATGCCCAGCTTGGCGAAGTTGCGCGCCAGGGCGACGGCCGTGGTCGACTTGCCTTCCGAAGGACGGGCGCTGGTGACGAGAAGGCTGCGCGGCACGCCGTCGTTCGTCGAGAACTGCAACGCCGTTCGCACGGAGTAGTAGGCCTCTGAGAGCGAACTTCGGGCGTCGGCCATAGCCTCCTCGATCGAGCCGCCCTTCTCCAGCATGGGAATGGCGCCGAGCAACGGCAGGCCGAGCTTGCCCTCGATGTCCTCGGGCACCTTGACCGTCTCGTCGAGCGTTTCCAGACCGAAGGCGGCGGCGAGGCCGAGCAGCAGGCCGATGCCCCCGGCGATGGCCAGGTTGATCATCAGCTTGGGCTTGTAGGGCGAGCGCGGCATCTCTGCGCGATCGACGATCGAGATGTTGTTGTTGCCGACGCCGCCGGCGACGCCGATGTCCTTGTAGCGCTGCAGCAGACCGTCATAGAGGCTGCGGTTGGTATCCACCTCGCGCTGCAGGATGTTGTACTGGATCGAGCGGTTGCGCAGGTCCATCACGCCCGACTTCAGGCCGGAAACCTGTCCGGAGAGCTGTTGCTCCTGGCGCAGGGCGGTCTGGTACTGGGCATAGATCGACTGCTTGATGGTCGCGATTTCAGACTGGATCTGGCCTTCCACGGCGTCGATCTGGGCCTTCAGCGACACCATCGCCGGGAAGTCCGGCTTATAGGTCGCCAGCTGCTGCTGATATTGCTGCTGGAGGGTCGTCTGCTGGCCGCGCAGCGCCTGAATCGTGGAGCTGGCCTGGACCTCGGGAAGCGCCATGCTGGACATCTGGGCCTGGCGCCAGCGCTGTTCGGCGCGGATGCGATCACCCTTGGCGGTGCCGAGCGAGGTGTTCATCGCGACCAGGTCGGACGCCGTGAGCGACTGGCTGGCCGTGTCGGCCGCGCTGCCGGTGACGCCGCCGGTGCTGACGGCGACGTTCACGATGCCCTGCGCCTGGGCGTAGGAGACGAGCGACTTTTCCGAGGTTTCCAGCTGCGCCTTGACGGTCGCCAGGCGTTCTTCGAGGAACTTGCGCGCATAGCCGGCGGCTTCAAACCGCCGGTCGAGGTTTGCGCCGATGAAGTTCTCGGACACCGCATTGACGATGCGCATCGCCACCTGGCGGTCCGGGCCTTCATAGGTAATCCGGGCCAGGCGGGACCCGCGGACGGGTTCGACGCCCAGGCCGCGGAGCAGGATGCCGACGGCGCGGCGCTCACGCACATCGCGATCGCCCGACAGCACGGGCGCGGCCTTGGCCGGCTTCACCATCTGGAACAGGCGGGCGATCGGGGACGGCGCGCTCTGGCTCATGAAGGCGGCGTCGTTCGCGAGGTTCTCGCGCTGAACCACGCGGGTGGCCAGCGACCGGCTTTTCAGCAGGGCGTACTGGGTGGCGAAGAACTCGGCGTCGCGGGATTCATTGGCATCGACGCCTTCGATATCGACGACCTTGGTCGTCTCACGGTCGATCTGGATCGTCGCGCTGGCGCGATAGATCGGCGTCGTGGCGAGCGTGGTGATCACGCCCAGGACCAGCATCAGCGCGATGATCCCGCCGATGACCAGGCGGTGCTTCATCAGAACGTGCCAGTAGGCCAGCAGGTTGATCTCGGCGCCGCCCTGCTCGGGCTCGTCGAAACGTCCGCCTGTCGTGGCGAGCTGACGCCCGCCGCGCACGACCAGAGGTCGCGGCGAGGCCGTGGTCAGGAATCCCCTGTCACCAGGATCGCCATTCCAGTTCCGATCGTCATCACCGCGATTCATAGGCCCTCACGCCAGCCGTTCAGTTCTTAAATCCAGCCTCCGCCGACGGCGGAGGCGTCTTGTTCCGGCCCTAGAGCACAGGCCGGAAAATGCCGAGAATAGGCAGCGCGCCACTCGCGTCCCGGAAGAGGCTCTTCATACCCGAGCGCTCGACCACCACCACATCATTTCCATAGACTTCGGGATCATCCGCCGTTCCCGCCCGGATCGCCTTCAGGTCGAACACCGCGCCCATGCGCTGGCTGTTGATCATGCGAAACACGACGACGCGCGACTCGTTGGCCAGTCTGTCGGGGCCTTTGGCCATCGCAAGAACCTGCAGTAGCGTCGTGCGACCGCTGATCGGATAGACGCCCGGCTGGGTGATCGAACCGTCGATCGTCACCTTCTGGCTGGCGAATTCCTTCACATAGATCGTCACCTCGGGCGACTGGAGGTACTTTTCCTTCAGGCGCACGGCGATGTCGGCCTGCAGCTCAGCGACCGTCATGCCGGCGGCGTTCATGGTGCCGACCAGCGGCAAGGTGATCTGGCCGGCCGCGTCGACCTGCACCGTGCGGGTCAGGTCAGCCACCTGGAACACCGTGACGTCGAGCACGTCCATGGGGCCGACCCGATAGCTGGCCTGCTGGTTCGGCGGCGCGAGCTTGGTGGGATCGGGCGGGGCGAAGTAGCCGCCGACCTGTGCGTTGGCTCCCACCGTCTGGGACGCGCACGCCGTCAGAAGCGTCGGCGCCAGAAGCAGAACAACGAGAGCAAGTTTGCGGATCATCAGGTTCTCCAACGCACAACCATCCAGAATCAAGCGGCCCTGAAAAGTCGTCGCAAGGCCGTGAGGCCTCCCGCCGGCTTCGCAACCCCCACGGGCGCGGGGGCACGGGTCGGATCGGCGTTCTCAAGCACGAGACGGGGTCTCGTCAACACCATGTCCATGGCCGCTCGCTCGCCGAGCCGCGCGGCGACCAACTGGACCGCCTCGGACATCTGCGGTTTGCGATTGCGCAGATTGTGGGCGTCGGTGGCGACAAGGTGCACGAGCCCCTCGTCCAGCATCCGCTCGCCCCAGTACTGCGCCCGCTTGCCGAACCGCCCGGTCAACGCGCCCGCCGTGACCTGCATCCAGGCGCCGCCGGCGACCAGCTTGCGCATGATTTCGTAGTGGCTCTCGATCCAGGACAGGCGTTCGGGGTGGGTGACGATCGGCAGATAACCCGCCGCGATCGTCGCCATGACCGATTCCTCGAGCCGCGGCGGCGCGACATGATGAGGGGGCTCGAACAGGAAATAGCGGGAGCCCGCTAGGGTCGGGATGTGCCCGCCGTCCAGCTCGGCGACCATGGTCGGGGTCAGGTGGGCGTCGCAGCCGGCGACCAGCTTCAGCGCGACGCCGGCCTCGTCAAGCGCCGCCTGGAGCGCGGAAACGCGACGCAGGATGTCGGGGCCGTTGTTGTCATACATGCCCGGATAGATGTGCGGGGTGCAGGCGATCGTCGTGATGCCGTCGGCGACGGCGATCCGCGCCATCTCAAGCGACGTCTCGATGTCGGGCGCGCCGTCGTCGATCCCCGGCAGCAAATGACAATGAAGATCGATCACAGACCGGCTCCGAACCCCAGGTCGGGCGGCGGACAGGCGCGGTCAGACAGCGCGAAACGCGCTGGTGCGCCCGCCCACCCGACCCGCGCCTTATCCGGGAGGGCGTCCGTAGCGTCAAGGTGAAACGCTGCGTTCTTCACCTTTGCGTGGACTCCTGTTTCAAAATGAACACGGCAACGTCACGGAACGAGTATAGTTCCCGCAAACGGTGACCTGTTGATTGGTTTGCGACGGAAGAATGGCGCCATCGCGTTATACTATGCGTTCTTGAGAACCACGTGCGGTTGCCATGCGGAATTCCGGACGCTATGTCCCGGTCTAGAGTGAAGTGGCGTCAATCGCGGCAGCTTGCCGCAGGGGAGTATTGCCGGTGTGGAAGACGACGGGGCTTGAACTGCTCGCCGCCTTCAGCGCCGTTGTCGCGCTAATCTACCTTCTTGATCCGCTCGCCCGGCGGATCGGTCTGCTGGATCATCCTGGCGGCCGCAAGGATCATGCGGCGCCGACGCCGGTCACCGGCGGCCTGGCGATCGCAATCGGGACAATTATTCCTGCCCTGTTGCTGACCCATATGTCCCCCCAGCTCGTGGGTCTGGGCGTGGCGGCGGCGATCCTGCTGGTCACCGGCGTCATCGACGACCTCAAGGACCTGCGCTGGCAGATCCGCATCCTCGCCCAGGCCGCGGCCGGTCTGGCGATCGCGCTGATCGGTGATGTGAAGGTCGAACAGATCGGACCGGTGTTCGGCCTCGGCGAGCTGGCGCTGGGCTGGCTGTCGATCCCCTTCACCGTCCTGGCGACCGTCGGCCTGATCAACGCGCTGAACATGTGCGACGGCCTGGATGGCCTGGCTGGATCGCTGGCGTTGTGTGCGCTGCTCATGTTGATCGCCGCGTCGCTCTATGCCGGCAATCGCGACCTGACCTTCGGCCTGACCCTGATCGCCGGCGCCGTCGCCGGATTCCTGGCTTTCAATCTGCGGACGCCCTGGCGGAAGCGGGCGAGCGTGTTTCTGGGCAACTCCGGGAGCGCCTATCTGGGCCTGGTCATCGCCTGGGCCAGCTTCCGGCTGACGCAGAACCCGGGCTATCCGGTCACGCCGGTGCTGGCGCCGTTCCTGATCGCGCCGCCGGTGATCGACTGTCTGACCCTGATCGGCCGCCGTCTCGCCGCGCGCCGGTCGCCGTTCGCGGCGGACCGCACCCACGTTCACCATCTGATGCTCGAGGGCGGATTCACGCCGACCGGCGTGGCGCTGACCCTCAGCGCGCTGTCGTTCACGCTCGGCCTCGGCGCGGCGCTGGCGCTGCTGGCGGATGTGCCCATTCCGCTGTTCGTGGTGAGCTTCATCGTTCTGACCGCGGGCTGGTATGTGCTGTCGTCCCGACACCAGCGCGCGGTTGCCGTGTTCGCGGCGATCCGGCGCATGGTTCCGGGCGTCAGGGCCGCCGTCCCGGCCGAGTCCGGTGACCCGGTCGAAACGCCAGGTCCCGGCGCCCGCGGCCCCTAGCCGCCGTCCGTAGCTCGCGCCGCCCGGACAATCTCGGTGAAGTCCGGCGACCGCCCCGGTCCGATGCGGTTCCAGGTGGTTTCGAACAGCTCGCTTGCGCCGACAGGGTCGCGGGCGACCGAGATATCCCGCATCAGACCGTCGACATCCCCTGACCGGAGCGGGAAACACGACAGCATGTGATCGGGGTCGATCGGATGGAAGGCCGCCATTACCGGCAGCCGTCCGAGCTTCAGCACATCCAGCGCGGCGCCCGACGGGGTGGTGATGATGGTCTCGAAGTCGGCGCACCCGGCGAAATCACGGCCCGCCTCCGGCCACAGCCGGAAGCCATGGGCCTGGATCGCTTCGGTCACGCGCCGGCGCGTCTCCGGTTCGACCTGAAAGAAGATCGGATGCGGCTTCCAGACCACCGCGTCCGGCTTCACGCCGGCCCGCGCCGCCGCCGCCGCCACGAGGTCCATCAGGGCGAGTTCATGAGCCGGTCCGACGGACGGATAGAAGGCGTAGTCAGGATGGGTGAAGTTGGTCAGCACCCCCCAGCCCTCGCCGCCCTGGCGGAATGCCGGCCGCGGTGCGGGAAAGCTGATGTTGCGGCCGTAGCCGCCGAGGCGGTCGTGCCAGCGCGCGTCGTGCCCGCACTGGTGGACGCACAGATCGGACACCCCGTCGTAGATGTGGCCGGCGCTGGTCCCGTGCATCCAGTGGACCGTCTTCGCGCCTGACGCCTGCTGGGCGCGTTCGGTCAGCACGGTGTCGGACAGCCCGTTGTGGCCGTAGACCACGACATCGGGAGACGCCGTCTGACCCCGCCACCAGGCCGCGCCGGCCGCGCCGAGGAAGATCCGGAACATGGCGGCCACCTGGTCGCGCCGGCCGGGACGGCGGTCGGCGGCGAGGATCGCGCCCGGTCCGGCGAGCGCCAACGCCAGTGCGCGGGGCAGACCCGCGATCGCGCCGGCCGGATCGAGACTGCGGACGACCGGTCCGGTCCAGCCACGCTCGGCGAACAGGGCGCGGGTGGCCGCGAAGCCGATCGTCGGCCAGCCGATGATGACGATGGTGGTTGTGGCGGGATCCAGGGTCGGCAGGATCTTCAGCACATGGCCGGTCCGGTTGACTACCTCGGCATGGACGGCGACCACGACCCGGGTTCCGTCCGGAAGGCGCGTGGGCCAGGCGCGGGCGCGGACCACGGCGAGGGCGAACGCGGCAAGGCCCGCCGGCGTCGCGGCCAGGGCGGTCAATGCCGTTCTCAGCCGCCCGACGCCCTGCCCGGCGACCCCGGCGCCCGCATTGCGCAGGGCGGCGGCGAGGGAGAACGCGGAAACCTCGGCGGCCGGCCCGGCGATGTCATGGGGCTGGTCCGGACTGGCCAGCGCCCGGGCGGCGAAGGCTCTGGACAGCCCAAGCGCCGTTCGGCCGCTGGTGAAGGCGGACTTGAGCAGCTCCAGCAGCCAGACCTCCGGGCGACCGGCGAGGCGGCTGTTCATCTCCGTCAGAAGGTCGTTGACCGCCGCTGCGGCCTGGGCGCGGTCCTCGTCGGTGATCGTCGGGGAGGTCGCGGGGCGGTGGTCGAGGCGCCAGGCCGCGCCGGCGCGGACGGCCCGTATGCCGACGGTCGGCTCCTGACTCATCGCCGGGACGTCCGGCGCAGGGGCGGGGTCGGCCGGGAAAGCGGGGCGGGGCGATCAGGGCGGGTCATCGGTGGTGATCAGGGTGCCGGATGCCGCCGGGTCGGGCAATCACGATCCGGCTTGCCGGCCCGGAAAAGGCAAAGGCCCCGGTGTTTCCACCGGGGCCCCGCTTGGGTTCAGCTTTACGCCGAAGATGCCGATCAGAAGTTGATCGAGATCGTCGAACGGCGGTTCAGCGGTTCCTTCACACC
>NZ_JBYSYH010000001.1:218988-919804 GCF_058783025.1 Caulobacter sp. FW305-C-30-S16
ATGAATTCCCGGGCTTCGTACTGCGGCGGCGGAGGCGGCGGCGGCGGAGGCGGCGGGGGAGGCGGCGGCGGCGGCGGCGGAGGCGGCGGCGGCGGCGGCGGCGGAGCCACCTCTTCGGCGCCGAACGCGTACCGCAGACCGAACGTCAGGGACTGGTCGGCGTAGTCGCCCTTCCACTGGCCCGGATTGAACAGGCCCGAGGTGTTGGCCACCGTGTCGGCCGCCAGGTCGCTGCCGCCGAGATAGCGGTAGGTGACGTCGATGTTCAGACGCTCACCGGCGTCGAACGACACGCCGGCGAGACCTTGCCAGGCGAAGGCGGTGTCGGTGTCATCGATGCGGATGGCGCCGACCGGAGCGTTGCCGCGACCGGCGATGCTGATGATCGAGCGGTTCACACCGACGCCGACGCCGACAAACGGACGGAAGCTGCTGTCGGGGAAGAAGTCGTAGATCGCGTTGCCCATGAAGGTCCACGCTTCGATCGAGCCCTCAGGCGCGTCGCAGGGGACCATGGCGGCGAGGTTGCAGAGCGCGTTCGGGAACGCGCGAGCGGGGTCGCCATCGGCGCTTTCGATGTTGCCGGGACGGACGCCGCCTTCGAATTCAACGCGCCAGTTCGGATTGATCCGGTAGCCAAGGCGGGCGAAGCCGACGACCTTGTCTTCCGTCAGGTAGTTGAACTGGTAGGGCAGGCCGTCCGTGGCCAGACCTTGCGAGGTTGCTTCCCAGCCTTCCGGCCAGTGGTAGCCGAGGTCGAACGCCCCGTACCAACCGCTCGCGGGCTCGGCGAACGCCGCCGGCGCCAGCGCCAGAGCGCCGAGCATGGAGCTCAGCATAAGTGCTTTTTTCTTCACAGTGAGCCCCTCGCTCAAATTCGCCATACGCCAAAGGGCGCAGACCTAATGGAATGTGGGCACGATATCAGCGCCGATTGAACCCGCAGAGTTCTTGAACGAACCCCCCAGCCGATTCCGTCGACGCTTACATCGTACAGCCAGACGACCAACGCCTTCACCCTCATCGGGTTCCATGCAAATCGCAAAGCTGTGCGTGGTCGCCCACGCCCTGCGACCATACGCCACCTCTTCCCGATATTCCAGCAGGGCTGCGTGCGTTATCGCACGGTGTGGCGAGGGCGCCGCAGGGCGGCTAGTTCGGCGTATTGGCGTCCAGTTCCGCCAGCCAGGCCTCCGGCCGGGCATCCGACGGCATCCGCCAGTCCCCGCGGGGCGAAAGCGCGCCGCCCGAAGAGATTTTCGGACCGTTCGGAACAGCGGACCGCTTGAATTGATTGGCGAAAAACCGGGTCAGGAAAAGACGAAGCCAGCGCTTGATCTCGGCCAGATCGTAGGCCCGACGCTCCGCCGGCGGAATATCCCGCGGCCAGCCGCCATGCCCGGCGTCCCCCCAGGCCGCGTGGGCCAGATAGGCGATCTTCGACGGCGCCGCGCCCGAACGGGTCATGTGGAACAGCGTAAAGTCCTGCAGCGCATAGGGCCCGACGAAGTCTTCCGTCGCCTGGGTCTTGCCGCCGGCGTCCGCGGGCACGAGTTCCGGCGAGATTTCGGTGGCGAGAATATCGCGCAGGACCGTGGTCGCGGCCTCGCCCACCTCGGCGGCGCCGGCCGCGAAGCGGATCAGGTGCTGGATCAGGGTCTTGGGCACGCCACTGTTGGGATTGTAGTGGCTCATGTGATCGCCGACGCCGTAGGTGCACCAGCCGAGCGCCAGTTCGGACAGATCTCCGGTCCCGACCACCAGGGCGGCGTGCCGGTTGGCGAGCCGGAACAGATAGTCTGTCCGCAGGCCCGCCTGAACGTTCTCGAACGTCACATCATAGACCGGTTCGCCGGCGCCGAACGGATGGCCGATATCGGCAAGCATCTGTTTCGCGGCCGGCCGGATATCGAGCTCCTCGCCCGTAACGCCGAGGGCCCTCATCAGGGCCCAGGCGTTGGAGCGCGTCCGTTCGGAGGTGGCGAAGCCCGGCATGGTGTAGGCCAGCACGCCGGTCCGCGGCAGACCGAGCTGGTCCATCGCCTTGACCGCCACGACAAGCGCCTGGGTCGAATCCAGCCCGCCGGAGATGCCGATGACCAGCTTCTGCAGCCCCGTCGACTTCAGCCGCTGCGCCAGTCCCTGGACCTGAACGTTGTAGGCCTCGTGGCAGTATTCGGCGAGCCGCGCAGGATCGTCGGGGACGAACGGGAACCGGTCGACCGGACGGTGCAGCGGCAGCCGGCCCGCCGGCGGCTCGAAGGCCACATCGACCGTACGCCAGGCGGCGTCCGCCTGCCGCGCGGCGATGGCGTCGCCGAACGAGCCGGTGCGGATACGCTCCTGCCGGACACGTCCAAGGTCGACATCGACGACCGCCATGGTCGACCCGGCAGGGAACCGGTCGCTCTCGGCCAGCAGCTCGCCCAGCTCGAAGATCGAGGCCTGGCCGTCCCAGGCGTTGTCTGTGGTCGACTCCCCGACGCCTGCCGCCGAATAGGCGTAGACCGCCTGGCAGCGCATCGACTGGGATGCGCACAGCAGCCGACGCGCCTCGGCCTTGCCGATGACGATATTGCTGGCCGACAGGTTCAGCAGGATCTCCGCTCCGGCGAGGGCCGCCGCGGTCGACGGCGGCTCAGGCGTCCAGACGTCCTCGCAGATCTCGGCGTGGAAGGTGAACGGCGCGGCGCCGCCGGCGCGGAACAGCAGGTCGGCCCCGAACGGGACCAGCCGGTCGGCGATCTGAAGCGTACGCCCGACCACGCCCCGGCCGCTGGCGAACCACCGGCGCTCATAATATTCGCGATAGTTGGGCAGGAAGGTCTTGGGAACGACCCCCAGTATTTCGCCGTCGTGAATGACCACGGCGGTGTTGAACAGTCGGCCCTCGAACCGCAGCGGCGCGCCGACGGCGAACACCGGGCGCAGGCCATTGCTGGCTTCGGCGAGGCTGGCCAGCGCCGCCTCGACCCCGTCCAGCAACGCATCCTGCAGCAACAGATCGTCGATCGAATAGGCGCTGATCCCGAGTTCGGGGAACACCATCAGGGCGACGCCCTGGTCATGGCCCTGGCGAACAAGGCCGAGGGTTCGCTCGGCGTTTGCGGCGGGGTCGGCCAGGCTGGTTTCGGGCACGCAGGCCGCCAGCCGCACGAATCCGTGTCGGTATGGCGACTCGAAGGGAATGTCCGCGGAACCGCGGGTGGTCTTCGGCATGGATGCGCCCCGGCCCTCTTCAGATGGGACTTATCAGCGCCGGTCCAAGGCCCGCAAGGCTCAGGCGTGACGGTCGAGGTCTGCGGAGACGGGATCACGGCGCGGCGGGGCGGTCTCAACCTGCGGCGCCGGAACCTGAAGACTGGCCATGAGGGCGTTGACTTCCTCCCGGGCGGCCTGGCGGGCGCCGGCGGTCATTCCCGGCTTCACCTTGGCCGCAACGTCCGCCAGCGTCAGGCCAAACGGGAACATCTCCCGGTAGCCGACGCGCTCGCGCAGGGACGGGCCGATGCGGAACCCGATGTCGCTCGCGAGACTGGTCATCGCCTTTTCCAGCCGCTGCCGGTTGTTGGTATCCGCGCCGGCGAGGCGGTTGCGCAGCACCAGCCAGTCGAGCTTTCGACCATGCTCGGCGCGCACGGCGCGGGCATGCAGGACTTCCTGGGCGTAGTGGCTGGGCCGCAGCAGGCGCAGCGACACCGGGTCGACCACGCCCAGCACGTCGAAATCGACGAAGCTGTCGTTCATCGGCGTCACGATCTGGTCCGCCTGCAGGTTGGCGGCGCGCGAAACCGGCGTGTCGCTTCCGGGCGTGTCGATGATCAACAGGTCGGAATTGCTCATCGCCATGTCGACGGCTTCCTTGAACAGCGCCAGGGCCGCCTGGGGATCGTCAGCAAGCATCGCCGGGTCTTCGGCGAGCTTGTATTCGAGCGGCATCGGCGCCGAGACGCCGGCGGCGGGAAGCCAGCGGCGACGATTGGCCAGCAGGCGCGAGAGACTCTGCTGTCGCAGATCCAGATCGATGACCGCAACGCGCTTGCCCTGGTAGAGCATGGCGCTCGCGATCAGCGCCGCAACGGTCGACTTGCCGGCGCCGCCCTTTTCATTGCCGATGACGATGACGCGCGCACGGCTGTGGGTGCTGCCGGGCGCCGCCCGCAGATGGCGCGGCCCCAAAGCGCCTTTGATGGGATTGTTGAAAATCGACACGCACAGTCTCCCCGGGAGCGGGCGTTCAGCCCGGCCTCCCACTTGCGAAAACCGTTGTGGAGAAACGGTTGGGAGTCAACCGACCGCCCCTGCCGGGCGAGGCCTGATCGGCGCCTACGCTCGCAGGGCGTACAGCGCCGCCGCGGCAATCGCCATCCAGGGCGTCGCCGTGAGCAGAAGACGGGCGACGCCCTCTCTGGCGCTGCCTGAAAAGGGAAACAGGCTTGAAAGACGCACGGCGGCCCCCCTGACACGACTGGAAGCAGGATGATGTCAGGAACGGACCGTCTGGCGACCGCGCGCGTCGCCACGGCGACGATCCGTCGCGGGCAGGGTCGCGCTGACGGACGGTTCATTTGCGCGTCGGGCGCGGTCCGCTAAGGTCTCCGCCAAGCGTCCGCTTTTCGAGTATCGCCTTGACCCACCCCGTCCTTGCCGTCGACGACCTGAAGGTCAGTTTCGAGACCCATGACGGACAGGTCGAGGCGGTGCGCGGCGTTTCCCTGTCGGTCGCGGCCGGCGAATGCCTGGGCGTCGTCGGCGAAAGCGGCTCAGGCAAGAGCCAGACCTTCATGACGGTGATGGGCCTGCTCGCCCGGAACGGCCGCGCGAGCGGCTCGGTCCGGTTCGAGGGGCAGGAGTTGCTCGGCCTCAAGCCCGCGGCGCTCAACCGCGTGCGCGGCTCTAAGATGACGATGATCTTCCAGGACCCGCTGACCGCCCTGACGCCGCATGTGAAGATCGGCGAACAGATCGCCGAGCCGCTGCGGCTGCATCTCGGCCTTTCCGGCGAGGCGGCGCGGAAGCAGGCGCTGCAGTGGCTGGAGCGGGTCCGCATTCCCGAAGCCGGGCGGCGGATGACGCAGTATCCGCACGAACTGAGCGGCGGCATGCGTCAGCGGGTGATGATCGCCGGGGCGATGGCCTGCGGTCCGCGCCTGCTGATCGCGGATGAGCCGACCACGGCGCTGGACGTGACGGTCCAGGCCGAGATCCTCGATCTGATGGCCGAGCTGATGCGCGAGACGGGCTCGGGCATGGTGCTGGTGACCCACGACATGGGCGTCATCGCCCGGCTGGCCGACCGCGTCTGCGTGATGAAGGACGGGGCCTATGTCGAGGAAGGGCCGGTCGAGGCCGTCTTCGATCAGCCGAAGACCGACTATACGCGCGCCCTTCTGGCGGCCATTCCGCGGCTGGATCGCGTGGATCGCGGCGGCCGGCCGGTCCCCGCGACGGTCGCGCCGGAGGCGCCGGTCGTCGTGCGAGGCGAGGACGTGAAGGTCTGGTTCCCGATCAGCCAGGGGCTGTTCGGCAAGCCCCGGCCGCTGCGCGCGGTCGACGGCGTCAGCTTCGAGATCCGGCAAGGCGAGACCCTGGGCGTCGTGGGCGAAAGCGGCTGCGGAAAATCGACCCTCTCTCGGGCCGTCCTGAACCTGCTGCCGCCCGGCGGCGGCGAGCTGGGCGGAACCGTGACCGTGCTCGGCCGCGACATCACAGAGGCCGACCGCGAAACCATGCGGGCCGCGCGCAAGGACCTGCAGATCGTCTTCCAGGACCCGCTGGCGAGCCTCGACCCGCGCATGCCCATCGGCGACTCCATCGCCGAACCGCTGCAGGTCTTCCGGCCGGGTCTCAGCCGGGAGGACCGGCGGGCCGCCGCCGCGGCGATGATGGTTCGCTGCGGCCTCGCGCCTGAACTGGTCAACCGCTACCCGCACGAACTGAGCGGCGGCCAGAACCAGCGGGTCGGCATCGCCCGGGCGATGATCCTCGAGCCGAAACTGGTCATCTGCGACGAGGCGGTCAGCGCGCTGGACGTGTCGATCCGGGCCCAGATCATCGATCTGCTGATCGACCTGCAACGGCAGCTGGGCATGGCGATGATGTTCATCAGCCACGACCTCGCCGTCGTGCGCGAGATCAGCCACCGGGTGATGGTGCTCTATCTCGGCCGGGTCATGGAGCTCGCCAGCCGGGAGCAGCTCTACGAAGACCCGCGCCATCCCTATACGCGAGCCCTGCTGTCGGCGGCGCCGATCCCCGATCCGAAAATCGAGCGCAGCCGCAAGCGCGTCCGCCTGTCGGGCGAGCCGCCCTCGCCGATGGATCCACTGGCCGCATTGCGCTTTCTGCCCTCGAGACTGTCGTCTGACCCGACCGCGCCCGTTTACCGACCGGCCCTTGAGGAGGTCGCACCCGGCCATCTGGTCAGCGAGTTCGACCCGGTCTGACGCCATTCGAGTTTGGGGACTTCGCCATGATCCGCCGCGCCTTTCTCGCGACCGCCGCCGCATCCCTGTTCGCCACCACCGCCGTGGCGCGGGCCATGCCGCCCGTGGTGCGGCGCCAGCAGGGGACGTTGACCCTCGAGAATGTCCCCGAGACGCCGGCTGACGTCCGCGAGGCCCTGCGCCGTTATCAGAACGCCCGCAGCGCCGCCTTCCAGGACTGGTTGCCGGACGGCTCGATGTTGATCACCACGCGGTTCGGCCAGACCGGCCAGCTTCACCATGTCGCCGCCCCGGGATCGGTCCGCACCCAACTGACCTTCTTCGACGAGCCGGTCGCCGAAGCGACGGCCATTCCGGGGTCTGACAACCGTTTCATCTTCAGCAAGGACACCGGCGGAGACGAGTACTACCAGCTCTACCTCGCCGGCCTGACCGGTCCGGAGCGCGCCTTCACAACGGCCGGCACGCGAAACCAGAGCGCGGTCTTCCCCAAGGACGGCAAGACCCTGGCCTGGGCTGAAGTCGGCAAGGGCGATCCCGATTATCGCGTGCGGCTGGCGACGGTGACCAAGGATGGCCGGATCGAAGCGGGCCTCTCGCTCAAGACCACCGGCGCCACCTCGCCTCGCGCCATCTCGCCGGACGGCAAACAGGTGCTGCTGAGCCGCACCGTCTCCGCCGCGTCGAGCAAGCTGTACCTGTGGAAGCCGGCGGCGGGCGGCGCGCTGCAGGAGATCAATCCCTCCGACCGTCCGATCGCCTACGAGGGCGGCGTGTTCACCCCGGACGGCAAGTCCATCCTGGTGATCTCCGACCAGGACTACGAGTTCAAGCGGCTGGTCGAGATCAATCTGGCGAGCGGCAAGGTCACGCCGGTCACGGCCGGCGATCTCAGCTGGGATGTGGAGGCGTTCAGGCTGTCGGACGATGGGCGCGTTCTGGCCTGGTCGATCAACGAGGGCGGCCGGTCAAAGGTGGTCATCCGGGATTTCCGCACCCGCCGGGCGCTGCCGCAGCCGACCCTGCCCGTCGGCGTGCTGACGGCTCTGGAATTCTCCCCCGATCTCAAGTCCCTGGCCATCGGACTCAACACCGCGACCTCGCCGGCGGACGTGTGGAGCTGGGACCTCGCCGAGGGCGAACTGACCCGCTGGACGACGAGCGAGAGCGGCGGGCTCGACCCGGCCGCGATGGTCGATCCGACCCTGATCGAGGTGCGGTCGTTCGACGGCCTTCAGGTCCCGGCCTGGGTTTATCGGCCGAAGACGATCAAGGGCGCCGCGCCGGTGATCATCGACATCCACGGCGGCCCGGAAGGCCAGGATCGCCCCGGTTTCAACACCCGGCGCCAGTACTGGACCAACGAACTCGGCGCGGCGGTCATCGCGCCGAACGTTCGCGGTTCCGACGGCTACGGCAAGACCTACCTCTCGCTCGACAACGCCGCCAAACGCCAGGACAGCGTCAAGGACATCGGCGCCCTGCTCGACTGGATCGCCACCCAGCCGGACCTCGATTCGAAGCGTGTGGTGGTCTACGGCGGCTCCTACGGCGGGTTCATGGTGCTGGCCTCGCTGGCCGCCTTCAACGATCGTCTGGCAGGGGGCATCGACATCGTCGGCATCTCCAGCTTCACCACCTTCCTGCAGAACACCGAAGGCTATCGGCGTGACCTTCGCCGGGTCGAATACGGCGACGAGCGCGTTCCGGCGATGAAGGCGGTGTTCGACCGGATCTCTCCGCTGAATCTGACCGACAGGATGACCAGGCCGCTGTTCGTCATCCAGGGTCGCAATGACCCCCGGGTGCCCTGGACGGAGGCGGAACAGATCGTCGCCAAGGTCCGGGCCCGGGGCGTGGAGGTCTGGTACATGCTCGCCGCAGACGAAGGCCACGGCTTCAAGAAGAAGCAGAACATCGACGCCCAGCGCGAAGCCGAGACGCTGTTCCTGCGCAAGGTGTTCAAGCTGTAGGACAGGGTGGCGCGAAAACCGCCGCCGGAGTAACAGCGCGCCATGACCGATTTCGCCGTAACGATCCGCCCGCAGCCGACCGTTCCCGTGCAGGGTTCGGACCGGCCGTTCCCTGTGCGCCGCATCCTCTGCGTCGGCCGCAACTACGCTGCCCATCGTCGCGAGATGGGCGGCGATGACCGCGATCCGCCGTTCTTCTTCAGCAAGCCTGCGGACGCTGTGGTCCTGCCCGGCGTCGATGTGCCCTACCCCACCGCAACCAGCGACCTTCACCACGAGATCGAGCTGGTCGTGGCGATCGGCGACGGCGGCGCGATCTTCGGATTCGCGGTCGGCGTCGACCTGACCCGCCGCGACCTGCAGAACGGATTCAAGGCCAAGGGGCAGCCCTGGGACGCGGCCAAGGGCTTCGACGCCAGCGCGCCGATCTCGGCCATTGTCCGGAATGCCGGCGTCATCCCGCAGGGCCGTATCGCGCTGAGCGTCAACGGCGAGACGAAGCAGGCGGGCGAAGTGGCGGACATGATCTGGTCGGTCGAGGAAATCCTCGTCGAGGCCGGCAAGCTCTGGAAACTCGAGGCCGGCGACCTGATCTTCACCGGCACGCCTGAAGGCGTCGGTCCGCTCGTCCGCGGCGACCGCGTCGAGGGCTCGGTCGAGGGTGTCGGCGCCCTGTCGTTCAGGATCGTCTGATGACCCGACTGCTGCTGCACAGCGCCTGGCGCGCCTCGGCTCCCTATCGGGTCCGGATCGGTCTGAACCTCAAGGGGCTGGCTTACGACTACGCCCCGGTGGACCTGGTCGCCGGCGAGCAGCGCGGCGACGCCTACGGCGCGGTCAACGCCCAGCATCTGGTTCCGGCGCTGGACGTCGACGGTCATGTTCTCACGCAGTCGTTGTCGATCCTGGAGTGGCTCGAGGAAGCCCATCCCGAGCCGGCGCTCCTGCCGAGTGACCCGTTCGACCGGCAGATCGTCCGGGCCATGTGCGGCATCATCGCCTGTGACATTCACCCGGTGAACAACCTGCGGATCCTGAAGACGCTCGCGCGGCTCAATGTACCGCAACCGGATGTCGACGCCTGGGTGCACGGCTGGATCAGCGACGGATTCGCCGCCCTGGAGCCGATGATCGCCCGGCACGGCGCCGGCTACGCCTTCGGCGCGACGCCGACGATGGCGGACTGCCTGCTGACGCCGCAGGTCTACAACGCCCGCCGCTTCAAGGTTGACCTTTCCGCCTTCCCGGCCCTGGTCGCCGCCGCTGACGCGGCCGCGCTCCACCCGGCGATCGCCGCGGCTCACCCGAACAACCAGCCTGACGCGAAAGTCTGAGGGACCCCATGCTCGAAGATCTCAAGGACAACAACCGCAACTGGTCGCATCGCAAGACCGAGGTCGATCCCGACTTCTTCAAGCGGCTCGAGAACCAGCAGAGCCCGGAGTACCTCTGGATCGGCTGTGCGGACAGCCGCGTGCCGGCCAACGAGATCGTCGGCCTCGATCCCGGCGAGCTGTTCGTGCACCGCAACGTGGCAAACCTCGCCCCGCCGCAGGACGCCAACTATCTCAGCGTGCTGCAGTTCGCGATCGACGTGATCAAGGTGAAGCACGTGATGGTCGTCGGCCACTACGGCTGCGGCGGCGTGCGGGCTGCGGTCGACGGCGTGCGGCGCGGTCTCGTCGACCACTGGCTGCACCCGATCCGCGAAGTCTATGCCGAAAACAGGGCAGAGCTCGAGGCGATGGATGAACGGGAGCGCTGGGATCGCCTGTGCGAGCTGAACGTCATCCGCCAGGTTCAGAACGTGGCCTCGGACGTGTTCGTCCAGGATGCCTGGGCGCGAGGCCAGAGCGTCTCGGTGCACGGCTGGTGCTACCGCCTGTCGAACGGGCTGATCAACGACCTCGGCGTCACGGTGACCAACCCGGACGAGGCCGAGGAGTTGAAGCTGGGGTGATTGTCGGGGGCCAGAAAGACCGGCCCCGGAACCCTACCCCTTGATCCGGACCTTGGCGCGCGCCTCGCGGCCCTGGCTGTCGACGACGGTGACCTCGTAGAAGCCCGCCGCCGCCGGCCGCCAGACCGTCCGGCCACTGACAGGGTCCGGCGCCAGCGGCTGGCCGCCGACATACCAGCTAAGACCCTCGCCGCCCGCCGCCAGCACCAGACCGCGTGACGCGGGGCCCAGCGCATCGACCTGCACGGTCGCCCCGTCGGGTGGAAAAATCAGGTTCGGACCCCGGTCAGGCCGCTCCAGCGTCGTCAGGGCGCCGGGCGCAGCCTTCGGCGTGATGCGCGGGGGGGCGGTCCGGGGCGCGGACAGGATGTCGGCGGCGTCGAACAGCATCGGCAGGGCCGCCTCGCGGCCGGTGAACCCGCCCCGCGCGCCGCCATCCGCCCGTCCCGTCCAGACGATGATCACATAGCCGCCGACCACGCCCGCCGCGATCGCGTCCCGGAAGCCGTAGGACGTGCCGGTCTTGTAGGCCATGCCCGGCCCGCCGAGCGTCAGGGCGTTGGGAATCCGTCCCTTGGGCGCCGGAGCCTCGCGCAGGATGTCGAGCACCTGCCGCGCGGCCTCCGGCCGGATCAGCCGCCCGCCTCGGCTGCGCACGCGCTTCGCGGCGTCCGCCTCGGTCCAGGCCAGCGGCTTGGCGATCCCCTCGTCGCCCAGCGCACAATAGAGCACCGCGACGTCGCGCAGGGTTACGCCCTCGCCGCCGAGCGCCAGCGCGAGGCCCGGCGCGCGGGTCTCGGAATCGGGAAGATGCAGCCGTACGCCGGCGGACTCGATACGGGCGAGGAAGTGCGCCGGTCCGATCCGCTCCATCATCGCCACCGCCGGGACGTTGAGCGAATGGGACAGCGCCTCGCCCGCCGTCACCTTGCCGCGGAACACCCGGTCGAAGTCCTCCGGCTGGTAGTCCTTGAACCGGGTCTGGACGTCCTGCATCTCGGTGTCGGGCGCGGCGATCCCGTCATCGAAGGCGAAGGCGTAGATGAACGGCTTGAGCGCGGAGCCGGGCGAGCGCAGCGCGCGCGTCATGTCGATCCAGCCGCCCGACCGGTCCAGCCCGCCCGAGCCGACGAGCGCGCGCACGGCCCGCCCCTCGATCTCGACCACCAGAATCGCCGCCGTGGCGTCCGCGCCCTGATCGCGCGCGTAGGCGGCGGCCAGCGGCTCCAGCCGCGCCTGCAGGGTCGCATCGAGCGTGCTGACGACTGTGGCCTGGTCCTTCGGCGCCGCGCGGGCCAGTTCGCCCGATGCGTGCCAGGCCAGGGCCGGAAACGGCGCGCGGCCGGGCAGCGGCTCGGCGTCGGCTTCATCCGCTTCGGCCTGCGAGGCGAGATCGGCCTGCACCATGCGCTGCAGGACGAGCCGGCGGGCGTCGCGGGCGGCGCCGGGCCGCCGGTCAGGCCGCCGCGCCTCGGGCGCCTGCGGCAGCGCAATCAGCAGCGCCTGCTCCCCGAGCGTCAGGGTTTCGGGCTCATGGCCGAAGTAGGACAGGCTGGCCGCCCGCACCCCCTCCAGATTGCCGCCATAGGGCGCGAGCGTCAGATAGAGCGCGAGGATCTCACGCTTGCTGTAGCGACCCTCCAGCTGCACGGCCCTGACCATCTCGATCAGCTTGGCGCCGAGCGTGCGCGGCCGCGGCTCAAGCAGGCGGGCCGTCTGCATGGTCAGGGTCGAGGCGCCGGAGACGATCCGACCGCGCAGCAGCGCCGAGCCGGCGGCCCGGACCACAGCCGCGGGGTCCACGCCGTCATGACGCCAGAAGCGCTCGTCTTCGATGGCGATCAGCCGCTTCTGGAACGTCTTG
Organism: Caulobacter sp. FW305-C-30-S16; assembly: GCF_058783025.1. Lineage (NCBI taxonomy): Bacteria > Pseudomonadati > Pseudomonadota > Alphaproteobacteria > Caulobacterales > Caulobacteraceae > Caulobacter > Caulobacter sp. FW305-C-30-S16. Next base: position 231,232 of record NZ_JBYSYH010000001.1, read on the forward strand.
TCCGTCCGCGTCAGGTCCGCCCGGATCCGCCAGCGCCCGTCCTCTACCGGCAGCGCGCGCAGCCAGGCGCCCTTGCGGTCCAGCACCACCGGCGAGGACCGCTCCCCGCGCGACAGGTCCGGCGGGAACAGCGTGTCCAGCGTCAGCGCCACGACCTGGAGGGTCAGGAAGGCGATCAGGCCAAGGACGATGCGCCGAACCGGCTCGCCCTCCCCCCCTGAGGGGGGGAGGGTTGGAGATGAGGCCGGCCCATTTTCGGGCGACGCGGACACGCTTGAGGTCTAGCTCCCCGGCGCGATGGTCGTGCGGCTCGCCGATCCGCGCGCATTGACGCTCGGCCGGTACATGTCGCGCGCTTCCGGCGCCGGCAGGAAGAACTCTCCCGGCGTCACGGCCCTGGCCACATAGGCCATGGCGAAGGGGCGTGACCCGGCGAGGTCGAGGGCGGCGATGTAGCGATCGTCGCGCGCTTCCTGCACGTCCGCTCCCGACAGTTCGCCGAGGAACTTGAACGGCCCGGTCTTGGCGTCCTCGGGATTGAGCACGGTCTCGATCTCCCAGCCGGCCGGCAGGGCGTCGTCGACGACCAGCGGCACGGTGCGCCCCTGGCCGGACCGGCCGGAGACCAGCACGATCACACGGTCGCCCTGGCGCAGGGACGAGAGGTTCACCGCCCCGCCCTGCATGGTGAAGAACCGCTTGTCGACCGAAAGACCGTTGCCCTCGGCGCCCGGCGCATCGACCGTGGTGCCGCGCACGGTGATCGTCCGCCACAGGGCGCCGGAGCCCTTGTTGGTGAACACCGCGTCGGCGAGACGGCCGACGGACCAGCGCGTCGCGCCGCCCGCCGAGGTCAGCGCCGTGGCGCCGGTCGCATCGATCCGCATCACCCCGGCCGCCTTCAACATGAAGGACGCCGCCTGCAGCAGGCGGGCCTGCTCCTGGGTGTTCAGCGCGTCGGGGTCACGGACCGCGTTCTCCAGCCGTCCCTGCAGGCCGCGGGCGATGTCGCCCTGGTCCGCCTCGTAGGCGAGGGCGATGATCGCGGCGAGGTCGCGCAGCTGGCTCTGGTACCAGTCCGCCTCGTCGCGATAGCCGAGCGAAGCGACCGCCCGCTTGAAGGACGACCGGGCGCGGGCCTTGTCGCCCATCAGGGCCAGGCCGGCGCCGATCTGGGCGCGGGCGAGCGGCGAGTCGTCGTCCTTCATATGGACGTCGTGCCACCAGCGCAGGCGGGCGAGGTCGCCGCGACCGGCCTTGGCCAGGATATAGAGGGCGTAGGCCGAGGCGCGGCTGCGCATCCGCTCGGTGGCCTTCTTCGAGTCGGCCGGATTGCGGTACCACCACTCGGGGTATTCGAGCCGGTAGGAGACGCTGGCCCAGCCGTCGGGACGGCTGATCTGGCGCATGGCCGACAGGGCGCGGTCCATGGCCGCCTCCGGCACGGGCGCGCCGCGCTGCTTCGCTTCCCAGAGGAAGTCCGTCGCATAGGCGCCGAGCCAGGCGTCAGCCTCGCCGTCGCCGACCCGCCAGAGGCCGAAGGCCCCGTCGAGGGTCTGGCGATCCAGCAGGCGGCCGACCGCATCGTTCAGCCCCGCCGAGGACGAGCGCTTCTTCGGATCGGCGGCCATTTCGCGGGCGTAGAGCAGCGGATAGCCGACCGACACCACCTGTTCGGTGCAGCCGTAGGGGTAGCGCGACAGCGACACCGCGATCGGTCCGGGGTCGAAGCCGCGGAACGGCGAGTAGCTGACCTGCAGGCTGACATCGCCCGCCGCCAGGCCCGACAGCAGCTGGGCCGACGGCGTGAACGCCTCGCCGGGCTTCTGCAGGTCGATGGTCGTACGGGTGATCGGACTCCAGCCGAGACGGGTCTGGATCGGATAGTCCTTCGACGTCGAGAATCCCGGACCGAAGACCGAGAAGCCGACCTTGCCGATGCCGGACCGGGTCGGGGCGTCGAACGCAATCCGTTCGGCGACCCGCTGGCCGAGCGCCAGCTGGAACAGCTTCTTGAACGTCATCACGACGCCGCCCGAGGAGCGGGTCTCGGCCGTGTAGCCGCCTGCCGCGCCCTCCACATTGTGCAGTTCGAGCGTCGCGAACGGCCGGTCGCCCGGCGCGAGGAAGCGCGGCAGGTTCAGGTCGGCCACAACGGCCTCGCGGACGGTCATCGGCTTGGCGGTCGAGCCGACGGCTTCGTCGGTCCAGGCCACGGCCATCACCCGCAGTTCGCCGTTGAACTCGGCGGCGGGCAGCTTGACCCGCGCCTTGCCGTCCAGTCCGGTCTCGACCACGCCGGACCACAGGGCCACCGACTTGATCGGCGTCACGGTCAGGCCCTCGCCGCCGATCTGGTCGGCGCCGAAGTTGACGTTGGCGGGCGCGCCGAGGTTGGGATCCAGCAGGCGACCGTAGTCGTCACGGTAGTCGAGCGTCAGCGCGCGCTTGCCGAAGTACCATTTCACCGGATCGGGCGTGTCGAACTTGGTCAGGCGCAGGATGCCCTCGTCGACCGCCGCGACGGTGAGGCGGGCGCGCTGGCCGACGCCGAGCCCTTTGACCGTGACAGGCACCTCGACCGGCGCGCGGCTGTTCAGCTTCACCGGTGTGCCCAGTTCCACCGCCAGCTTGCGGCCCTTGGGGTCGAGCGGCACGTACATGAGGCCGAGCGCACGCCGCGGCTTGGGCGTTGCGGACGGATCGCGGGGCTGGATCACACTGACCAGCACATAGGCGCCGCCGCCCCAGGAGGCGTCGGTCTTGAGCGTCACCGAGCCGCCGTTCGGCCCGACCGAGAAGGTCTTGAACTCGATGACCCGGTCCGTCGCGACGGCCACCTGGGCCTCGCCCGCATAAGGCGCCTTGATCGTCAGGGTGACGGAATCGCCCTGGGCGTGAACGCCCGTCCCTGCGGTGATCCGCACGAAGTCCGGCGCCTCGGCGTCCTTGGCCGGCGCGCCCCAGCCGGCAGCGAAGCGGATAACGCTCTTCACCCCGCCCGGGGCCTCGACCACCACGCGGTAGTCGCCCCAGCCGAGCCGGCGCGCGATCCGCGCGGCCCCGCCGGCGCCGATGTTCAGGCTGCCTTTCTGGACAACCACATCACGGCTGGTCCGGCGCCACTGCCAGCGGCCGTCCTGCTGGAACCAGTCATAGTCCCAGTTTTCGGCGATCAGGCTGTAGGTCGCGCCGGGCGCGGCGATACGCTCGCCCTTCGCGTTGACGGCGATGAAGTTCAGCGCCACCGGCGCCGCGTTGCCGTTGCTGGCGTCGCCCTGTTCGACCTTCACGCCCAGATAGACGGGCTTGGTGCGGACCTTGAGGAACAGGCTCTCGCGCACCGGCCGGCCGCCGGGCTCGAACACCGAGGCGGTCACAGTGGCCTTCAGCGGCGCGGAGGTCTCGCCGACATCGCCCGTGCCGAGCGACAGGATCGCCTTGCCGTCACCGTCGGTGACCGACGAGCCGAGCTCGAGGAACTTCTCGTCGAAGCCGTTCTGCTGGTCGCCCCACTCGTAGTCCTTGAACGTCGGGAAGGGGTTCGGATCGACCATGATCCGCGCCTCGCCCTGGGTCTGCAGACCCGCGCCGGCGGCGCCATAGAGGAAGCGGGCGATGACCGAGACCTGGCGCGTCTCGCCGGCGGCCAGGGGGGTCGACTCGCGGCCGTCCGTGCTGACGGCCAGCCGTTGCGGCGCGAAGTCCTCGACCGAGAACGACATGGCGCCGGCCGCGGCCTTGATGCCTTCGACCTGCAGACTCACCCGCCAGCGGCCGCGCGGCGCGCTCCTGGGCAGGGCGATGTCGGCGGTGACGGCGCCGGTCGGCGCGCGATCGAACGCGACCCGTTTGAACTCGACGCCCGAAGGGCGGCTGATGATCAGGACGCCCTTGCGGTCCTTGACCGCGCGCGACTGCAGGTCCCGGATCAGGGCCGAGAGGTGCACGGTTTCGCCCGGACGATAGATCCCGCGATCGGCGTAGATGTAGCTGTCGATCTCGCCGCCGGGGACCCGACCGCCCGTCTCCTCGTCGCCGGTCGGCGCGTTGCGACCGCCCATGCCCTGCTTCGACAAATCGACCGGCGAGCGGTCGAGATCGAGCACGGCCAGGTCGCCCTGCCCGCCGTAGGCCATAACCATCTTCGGATGCATCGCCCCGTCGCCTTCCAGCAGCGGGCGCAGGAAACGGACCCGGCCGGAGCTGTCGGCGCGCGCCTCGGCGAGCGTCTCGCCGTTCTTGGCCACCAGCGCCACGCGCGTGCCGGGCAGGACCCGGGCGGTCTTCAGCGACCGCACCACGACGTCGAGCGACTCCGCGCCGTCGTAGGCGACCATCGCCATGTCGGTGAAGACGATCCATCGACGGGCCTGGGCGGGCTGGGTGCCTTCGCCGTCCTCGTCCTGGTCGTCAGCGGCCGTGGGTTTGGACGAGGCGTCGCGCGCCTTGATGACATAGCCGCCGGCCTGCATCTCCTTGAGTACCGCGCCCAGCGGGAAGACGGTCGTGACCCGCTCACCGGCGCCGCCGCGGACGGCGATGTCGCCCTTCCAGATCACGCGGCCCTCGTCATTGGGGCTGTCGTCGCCGTAGTCGCCCGGCCAGTCGCCTTCGCCCGTGGGATCGGGCGCGCTGATCGAAGTGCGGACCAGATTGCGGTCGGTGACGCGCCAGACCTCGATCGACAGGCGGGTGACGTTGACCGTCTCGATGCCCACGCCGTCGGCGTCCTCGCGCGGCAGGATCACGCCGTCGCCGGCGAACCCGACATAGGCCGGCTTTTCGCCGAAGGTGAAGTCGACGTCGGCATTGGTCGCCAGCGTCTGGCCGCCCGCGCCGGGCAGGCCCTTGAGCAGGGTCACGCGGCGCTCGGTCAGGCCGAGGCCGCCGATGCAGAGTTCGGCCTTGTTGGACTGATTGACGCTGACCGCGGGCGTTCCGCCCAGATCCGGCGAGACCAGCACGAAGTCGGCGTAGGCCTTTCCGGGATCGAGAGCCTTGGTCATCTCGATACAGGCCAGCGGCTCGGACTTGCTGGTGTCGAGGCGGGTCTTCCAGACCGCGAAGCCCTCGGGCTTGGGAATGCCGCGTCGTGGCGCGCCGGCGGAGCGGGGCTTGCCGAACATCGACCACAGAGAAGGCTTCTCGGCCGGACCAGAGGCGACAGAGCCGGCGGGACCGGAGCCACCCTTCCCGCCCATGCCCCCGCCCAGCACGCTGGCCGTCACCAGGCCGCCGCCGAAGCCTGCCGCCAGGGCGATCGCCGCGATGGCGCCGACCGGCAGATGCCAGTTGGCCCAGACCGGTCGCTTCGCTGTGGTCCGGTCCATGGCCAGAGGCTGGTCCGCGTTCGTCGCGGGCTCGGCGGCGGGATCGGAGGGGGTGTTGTCGGACGGCGTCATGGGAGCCCTTCCCGGGCCTTGAGTGTTCTAAAGTGAACGATGTGAGCCCAAGCCTGCCAGCGGGTCAATCCGCACACGAGTCGGCTCCCGTCTCAGGCGAGCCGTGGCAAGAACGTGCTTGACCTTGCGTCATTTGCGGGACATTTCCCGCGCCAAATACCCTGGGAAGGAAATGACCATGCGCGTTGGAGTTCCGGCGGAGATCAAGCCTGGCGAACATCGGGTGGGTCTGACCCCCACCGCGGTTCGCGAGTACGTCGCCCACGGTCACCAGGTGATCGTCGAGGCCGGCGCCGGACAGGGCGCGGGCTATGCCGACGAGGCCTTCCGTCGCGCCGGGGCGACCATCGTCGCTGACGGCGACGCCGTGTTCGCCGGCGCGGACATGATCGTGAAGGTCAAGGAGCCGCAGAAGGTCGAGTGGGAGCGGCTGGAGCCGCGCCACATCCTGTTCACCTACCTGCACCTGGCGCCCGATCCCGCCCAGACCGAAGGCCTTGTAAAGTCAGGCTGCGCGGCGATCGCCTATGAGACGGTCACCGACGCGCGGGGCGGTCTGCCGCTACTCGCGCCGATGAGTGAAGTGGCCGGCCGGATCGCCGTCTTCTCGGCCGCCGAGACCCTGCTGAAGCACAATGGCGGCATGGGCCTGCTGCTCTGCGGCGTGCCCGGCGTGCCGCCGGCGCGCGTCGCTGTGCTCGGCGGCGGCGTGGTCGGCATGAACGCCGCCCGGATGGCCATGGGCCTCAATGCGGAGGTCGTGGTCCTCGAGCGGTCAATCCCCCGTATGCGGGAGCTGGACGACATCTTCATGGGCCGGGTCCTGACCCGCTATTCGACGCTCGACGCCGTCGAGGACGAGATTCTCAAGGCCGACGTGGTCATCGGCGCGGTGCTGACCGCCGGCGCGGCGGCCCCCAAGCTGGTCCGGCGCGAGCACCTGCCCCGCATGAAGCCGGGCTCGGTGCTGGTGGACGTCTCGATCGACCAGGGCGGCTGTTTCGAGACCAGCCACCCGACGACCCATGCCGAGCCGACCTATGTCGTCGACGGCGTGGTCCACTACTGCGTGGCCAACATGCCCGGCGCCGCACCGCGCACCTCGTCCGAGGCTCTCGGCAACGCCACCCTGCCGTTCGGCCTGGCGCTCGCCGACCACGGCCTGGACGCCCTCGCGCGCGATCGGCATCTGGCCAAGGGCCTGAACGTCCTGAAGGGCGAACTGACCCACCCCGCCGTGGCCGAAGCGCTCGGCAAGCCGTTCGTCGATCCGTACGGCGCCTGGGGATAACGAGTCGCCCCTCCCTCCCGTTCACCGGGAGGGAGGGCGATGTTGCACCGCACCCGCCCATCCCCCATAACGGGCACAGGCGGTTCCCCTTCCGGGGGGCCAAGAGGGAACGGGGTGAAAGTCCCCGGCTGTGCCCGCAACTGTCAGCGGTTAGGGCCGCGTCCATTCGCGAAGGCGACGCCACTGGGAAACCGGGAAGGCGGGACGAGGTCCGGTGATCCGCAAGCCAGGAGACCTGCCGCCGTCGTCGCTCGTCCGCAGCCCGGGTCCAGGCTGATGGCGCGGGGAAGGCATGCCTTCCCGTCGAAGCGACCGTCCGCCGGCGTGCGGGCGTTCGCTTTGGACCCACCTCCGCCACGCGACGCCGCGCGGGCTCCTTGAACAAGGACCTGCGCCATGACGCGCCTGTTACTGACCACCACGGCCTTGCTGGCCCTGGCCTCGACCGCTCGCGCCGAGACACCGGGCCCGACCGACGTCGACGAACTGATTGTCACAGCGACCCGTCTGGAAAGCCGGATCGGCGACGCGCCCGGCGTCCGGGTGATCACCGCCGGCGACATCGAGGCCAGCCAGGCGACCTTCGCCGGCGACATCCTCGAGACCCTTCCCGGCCTGTCCCTGAGCCGGAACGGTGACTTCGGCGGCGTCACCTATGTGCGCATGCGCGGCGCGAGCGCCGACAAGACCCTGCTGCTGATCGACGGGGTGGTGCAGAACGACCCGTCCAGCCCCAACGGCGGCTACGACTTCTCCAGCCTCGACCTGGGCGACGTTGAACGAATCGAGATCCTGTCGGGACCGCAGGGTTCGCTGTGGGGCTCGGACGCCATCGGCGGCGCGATCGCCCTCACCACCCGCGAGCTGGACGGCTGGCGCGCCTCGGCGGAGGCCGGGTCCCTCGGCACGGTGCGGGGTACGGCCGCGTTCGGTGCTTCAGATGACCGCCGCGCGTTCGGGCTGTCCGCATCGGCCTATTCCAGCGACGGCGTCTCCAAGGCGGCCGGCGGAACCGAAGAGGACGGCTTCGCCAACTGGACCGCCGGCGCGAACGGCCGCCTGACCCTCAGCGACACGGTGCGCCTCGACGGCCGTGTCCGCTACAACGAGGCCGATACCGACCTCGACGGCTACGACGCCTTCTTCACCTTCGGCGACACCGCCGACCGGTCGACGAGCCGCAGCTGGACCGGCTTCGCCCGTCTCACGGCTGACAACCTGCTGGGCCTCGACCAGGTGTTCGACGTCAGCGTCTACGACCTGACCCGCGACAACATCTCGGCCTTCAGCTCCAGCTATGACGCGCGGCGCAAAACCCTGCGCTGGACCGCCGGGCGCGGCGCGGCGCGCGACCCGTTCGCTTTCCTGGTCGGGATCGAACGCGATGACACCGAGGCCTCGATCAGCACCGGCGCGACGGCCGATCTCGGCGCCGGCTCGATCTTCGGCGTGCTCCGGTTCGCGCCTGCCGACCGTGTCTCGGTGACTGCAAGCCTGCGCCATGACGCGCCGGACGCGTACGACGCGCGGACCACCGCGCGCGTTGCCGGCGTGATCGCGCTCGACGGGGGCTTCACCGTATCGGCGAGCTTCGGACAGGGCTTCAAGGCCCCGACCATCAGCCAGACCGTCTGCGACTTCTGCTTCCCGGCGGGTCCCTCGACCGGCCTGACGCCGGAGACCGCCGAGGGCTGGGATCTGGGCGTCGACTGGCGATCAGGCGATGGCCGGCTGTTCGCAAGGCTCACCGGCTACCGGCTCGAGGTCGCGGACCAGATCAGCTACGGCGTCGGTCGCTACGTGAACATCGACCGCACCCTGACCACCGGGATCGAGGCCGAGGTCGAGGCGCAGCTGAGTGAGCGCTTCAGCGTCAAGGCCGCCTATGCCTTCACGGACGCGGTGGACGAGACGACCGGCGCGGAGCTGATCCGCGCGCCGGAAAACGCCGGCTCGGTCACGCTGCTCTGGACCGGGGCGCGTTTGAAGGCGGCGCTGACCGTTCGGGCGGAAGGCGATCAGGCCGATTCCGATCCCTCGACCTTCTCGGCGGCCCGGCGCGGCGGATTCACTACCGCCAGTCTGTCAGGCGGCTGGGCGCTCACCGACAGGCTCGAGCTGACGGCGCGCGTGGTGAACCTGACCGACGCGGACTACCAGCAGTCGCTCGGCTACAGCGAGGCGGGCCGGGGCCTATTCGTCGGCTTCAGGCTGCGTAACTGAGCCGGGCCAGGTCCTGACGTCCGCCGACGATGTCCAGCACGTCGGCCATGCCGAAGCCGGGGTCGGCGGCGTACAGGGCGCCGTAGATCGAGCGGGCGAAGGCCAGATCAGCGGAGGTCTTGACCCGCCAGTCGAGGGCGGAGAGGTCGCGCGCGTTGCTGAAACTGGCCTGTGAGAACCGGCCCGGGTTGGCGCGAATGAAGGCGGTGGGCGAAACCCGCGCCCTCACTTCGCGCGGCTCTGCGGCGGCCGCCATCAAGGCCGGCGTGGCGATCACCTCGACCTCGAGCCCGCGCGGATAGCTGGCCGGTTCGCGGTTGGAGACGTAGTCGGCGCCGCTGACGACCGCCATGCGGACCGCTTCGTCGATGATCCGGGGGTCTACGAAGGGCGCGTCGCCCTTGATCCGCACGACGTGGCCGGCCGGGCCGGCCGAGACCGCGCAGCGCGAGAACCGGTCGAGCAGGTCGCTGGGCGCGCCGCGAAACACGGCCTGGCCCTGCGACACCAGCCAGGCGGCCAGGGCGTCATCGCCTGGCTCGCAGCTGGTCGCGACGACGATGCGTGTCAGGGTGCGGGCGGCCTTGAGGCGCTCGAGCTGACGCCAGATCATCGGCTGGCCGCCGAGCGGGGCGAGAGCCTTGCCGGGGAGCCGTTTGGAGCCCATCCGGGCCTGGACGATGGCGAGGGTCATTGGCGTGCTCCTTCTGAGCGTTGCCGGGGTGGGCGGCCCTAGGCGGCGGCCCACCTGCGGGGATCGAGGGCCACCGGGTCGTCGATGGCCATCTCGTTCCAGTCGAGATCGGGAGGCGGGCTGGCGGCGGCGGCGATGACGGCCGACAGCTCCGCGGCGGTGGTGACATTGACCAGCACCGTGCTGGCCTCGGGACGCGACAGGGCGAAGCCGAGCGCGGCCTGCAGCGGATCGCTGCGGCCCTCGGCAATCATGCGCCGCACCCGCGACAGCGACCCGGACGCACCCTTCAGCGGCGTCGGGATACGATCGAGCGGCAGGAACAGCAGGCCGTTGAGGAAGATCGAGCGCAGCTGCACCTCGACCCCCATGCCGGCGATCCGCTCCAGCGTGCCGTCGACCAGCATGCGCTGGTCGAGCAGGGAGGCGGGCGCCTGGATCAGGTCCGGCTTGAAGCGGCGCACGACTCCGACGGGATCGTCGGTGGAGTGCAGCGAGATGCCGATCTTGCCGATCAGGCCGCTGTCGCGCAGCTGTTGCAGGCGGGTCCACATGGCCATGCCCTGCGGACCGAACAGATCGCCGGCCAGCGGCACGACCACAGCGTCCGCGTGGGTCACGGCCAGGCGGGCGAGGCTCGCGCGCAGCTCGCCTTCAACGAAATCAGGACCCCTGTCGGGACGGACCGTGGCGATCACGAGCCGGAACGGCAGCGGACGCGGCATCAGCTCGCCGAGCAGGGTTTCGGACCGTCCCCAGCAGCCGGACGCGTCGAACACCGACAGACCGCCCCGGGCGGCGATCGTCAGGATGTCCCGCGCCTCGACCTCGGGCGTGCGTCCGCGCGCCGGCATGGACGCGCCGGGAACGAACTGGGCCGAGCCCAGACCAAGCTTGGAGAGCAGAGGGTTCATGCGTGTCCTTCTGGACGGACGTCGTAAACAAAGGCTGCACGCGGGATCGGGCCCAGACGACGGCCCTCCTCGGCGAATTTTGGCAGCAGGGCGGCGTAGGCGGCGATCAGGGCGGCCACTTCCGGCTCGCCATGCGCGGCGGACAGGGCGTGCGGCCCGACGACGACAAAGCCCCGGCCGGCCATGTCGCGCAGCCAGAGACCCTCGATCTGCGGGCGGGCGAACAGCGGCGTGGGCAGCGACGGGTCGCCGGCGAGCGCAAACAGCTTTTCCGCCCCCGCGGCGCGCGTGAGTTCGGCGACCTCGGCCTGCAGCTCGGCGCCCAGCACCCGCAGGCGCGGCGCGACCGGGTCGAGAGCCAGCAGCCTGAGCGTTGCGCCGGCGGCGGCCAGCGAAGCCATAGACGGGGCGGGCAGGTCCTCGGGATCAAGGGCGAAGATCAGGTCGGTGTGGCCGGCTATGGCGCCGATGGATCGACCGTTGGCGATCGCCGATCCGAATACGGCCAGGTCGGGCGACACGCCGGTCAGCCCCTGGGCGCCGTTCTCATGCACGCGGAAGGCGGAGGCGCCCTCGTCGAAGATCAGCACAGCCCCGGCGGCGTCCGCGGTGCGGCGGACGGCGGCCAGGTCGCCGGGCGCGGCGCCGAGCGGGTCGACAATGATCGCGGCCAGATCGTCGACGCCGCCGTAGACGCCGGCCTCGACGTCCCAGACCGCGGCGCGACGGCGACCGGTCGCACGCCGGGCGGCGTCAATGGCGGCGGGCAGCGCCTGGGATTCTTCGGCGCAGAAGCGGACGGCGCTCGAGCCGGGCAGCAACCCGGACAGGGCGGCCTCGACAACGCCCTCGCGGGGCAGGCCGTCGGCAATGGCGGATTCAATCGCGGGATGGGCATGGCCGAGCAGGGCCGAGCCCCCGGCCATGTCGAAGTCGATGCGCTCGGCGCCGTCGCTGTCCCACAGCCGGCAGCCGGCCGCGCGCAGGCGCGGACCCCCTTTCGGGGCGGGCGGAGCGGGTATGAAGGCGGCGCGCCCCATCGGGGTTCCTTCCCGGCTTCGTGGTGAAGTCAGCCGTAACCATGCGCGCCAACCCCTTAAGGAAGCGGTATCGAGAGCGTTTAGCGGGGGTTAATGTCCGGCCGATGGACACCCCGCTTCCCGAGTGGCCGGACTACGGCCTCACCGACGATCAGAGACCCGCCCTGCGCGCCGCCCTCGCGGCGGGCAAGCCGGCCGTGCTGGCGACCATCGCCGCGCTCGGCGACGGCGGGCCAAGGCCTGTCGGAACCCAGATGGTGTTCGCCGAAGGGCGGGTGTCAGGCTTCCTCTCCGGCGGCTGTGTCGAGGGCGATGTCGCGGGACACGCCCGGGCCTGCCTGGCCGACGGAGCGCCGCGCCGGCTGGTCTATGGCGAGGGCAGCCCCTGGCCCGACATCCGCCTGCTCTGCGGCGCGCGGATCGAGATCCTGATCGAGCGGATCGCGCCGGACGACGCTGGGGCGGCCGATCTCTTCCGGCTGATGGACGCGCGACGCCCGGCGGTCTGGATATCGGACGGCGAGCGCCGGATCTGCGCCGAAGCGGCGGAGGCCTGGCCGGGCGCGCTGATCAGGCGGCACGATCCGGTCTGGCGGCTGGCGGTGATCGGCGGGGATCCCACGGCGCTGGCCATCGCGCAGCTGGGCGCCCAGTCGGGGTTCGAGACGACTTTGGTGCGGCCGCGAGGGCCTGCCACCCCGCCGCCGCTGAGCGGCGTCGCCTATCGCCGGGACGATCCGGTCGCCGCGCTGGCGGCCATTGGGCTCGACGCCTGGACGGCGGTGGCGGTCTGCAGCCACGACCTGGAGATCGACCATGCGGCGCTCCTGGCCGCCCTGCCCTCGGCAGCGCCATATGTCGGCCTGCTGGGCGCACGGAAGCGGCTGGCGGAGCGGCTGGCGCTGCTGAGGGCGGCGGGGTTGGACGAGGCGGCCATCGGCAAGCTGCGCGCGCCCATCGGCCTCGACCTCGGCGGCAAGGCGCCGTGGGAGGTGGCGGTGGCGGCGGTGGGCGAGGTGGTGAGTGTGCGCTCTCGCCTCCTCAACCCATCTGATGACACTCGCCCGTTGGCCTTGATGGAATGATGCGCTCCGGACGGTCGTCCTGGTCAAGGACGATCCCTTCGGGGTCGCCGCTGCGCGGCCGCGGAGCGGTCCATGAGCAGGGCCGCCGCGAGCCCGCGGGAAAGGGTGGTCGGGAAGCGTGAGGACTACAGCGTATGCAGCCGCTTCCACTCGCCTGACTTGCCGCCGGTCTTCAGCTCCAGCCGCACCGCCTCGATCACCATGCCTTTGTCGGCGGCCTTGAGCATGTCGTAGATCGTCAGGCAGGCGACCGAGACGGCGGTCAGGGCTTCCATCTCCACCCCGGTCGGGCCGGTGGTCTTGACCCGCGCGGTCACCGCCAGGCCATCCTCGTGCGGCGTCACCGACACCTCGACCTTCGACAGGGCCAGCGGATGGCATAGCGGTATCAGGTCCGACGTCTTCTTGGCCGCCATCACCCCGGCGATCTCGGCGGTGGCGCGCACGTCGCCCTTCTTCGCATCGCCGGACAGGGCGAGGTCGCGGGTCGCCGCAGCCATCCGCACCAGACCGGTGGCCACCGCCTCACGCGCCGTCGACGGCTTGTCGGAGACGTCGACCATCCGGGCGCGGCCCTCGGCGTCGATGTGGGTCAGCTTGCTCATTGCTCGAGGAGCCGGGGCATCAGCTCGACCATGTTGCAGGGGCGATGACGGCTGTCGAGCTGGGCGGCGATGACCTTGTCCCAGCCGTCCTTCACCGCGCCGTTGGAGCCCGGCAGGCAGAAGACGAACACCCCCTTCACCAGCCCCGCCAGGGCTCGGGACTGGAGCGTGGACAGCCCCACCGACTGGTGGCTGACCAGGTGGAAGATCACCGAAAAGCCGTCGATCTCCTTGTCGAAAAGGGGGCGCACGGCTTCCGGCGTCACATCGCGGCCGGTCAGGCCGGTGCCGCCGGTGGTGACGATGGCGTCGACCGAGCCGGACGCGACCCAGGCCTCGATCTGCTGGCGAATCTGGGCGACGTCGTCACGCACCATCCGCTTGTCGGCGAGCTCGTGCCCGGCGCCCTTCACGCGCTCGGCCAGCAGATGACCGGAGGTGTCGCTCTCTTCGTCGCGGGTGTCGGACACGGTCAGAACGGCCACGCGCACCGGCGTCACCGCCAGGCTCTCGTCGATCTTGCCGCCGATGGGGAAGGGCGAGGTCATTCAGGTCTCCCAGCGTTCAGCGTCTGTCCTGTCACGATCGGTCGGCTCGATCCAGCGGGCGCCGTCCGGGCCATGCTCCTTCTTCCAGAAGGGCGCGCGGCTCTTGAGGTAGTCCATCAGGTGGTCGCAGGCTTCGAACGCCTCGCGCCGGTGCGCCGACGCGGTGGCCACGAACACCACCGCCTCGCCGGGCGCGATCGGTCCGACCCGGTGCACAACCAGCCAGTCCTGCAGGCCCCAGCGCGCCGCCGCCGCCTCGCCGATGCGGGTGATCTCGCTGTCGGTGAAGCCGGGATAGGCCTCCAGTTCCAGCGTGGTGGTGCGGCCATGCTCGGCGCGGGTCAGCCCCGTGAAGCTGACCACGGCGCCCGTTTCACCCCGCCCCGCGCTGAAGGCGGTCAGCAGGTCGCCGGGCTCGAACGGTTCGGATTGCAGGCGAACGGTCATCCGCCGCTCATCGGCGGCAGGAAGGCGACCTCGGACCCGGCGGACAGGGCGACGTCGCCGCGGACAATCACCTTGTCGACGGCGGCCTGGACGCCCGGCCCGGCCAGGGCCTCGCCCAGCGCCGTGTCAGCGGCGGTCAGGGTGTCGCGCAGACCGGAGAGGCTGGACGCCTCAATCGCGGCGTCGCGCCAGCCGGCGATGTCCGCGAGTCGACCGAACAGCAGCACCCGCGCCATCTCAGCCGCCCGTGGTGGACATGTGGCGGCGGGTCGCCGGCGCCTCGCCCCGCGCAATCTGGAAATCATGCCCCTGCGGCTTGGCGTCGACCGCATGGCGGATCGCCTCGATCAGGTCCTCGTCGCTGGCGCCCGCGCGAAGCACCGCGCGCAGGTCGGACGCGTCCTCGCGGCCAAGGCAGGTGTGCAGGGTCCCGGTGCAGGTCAGCCGGACGCGATTGCAGGCCTCGCAGAAGTTATGGCTCAGCGGCGTGATCAGGCCCAGCCGGCCACCGGTCTCCTCGACCCGGACATAGCGCGCGGGACCGCCGGTGTTCAGCGGCAGGTCGGTCAGGGTCCAGTAGCTGGAAAGCTCGCGCCGGACCTGCTCCAGCGACAGGAACTGGTCGGTGCGGTCCGCCTCGACCTCGCCCAGCGGCATGGTCTCGATCAGGGTCATGTCGAGCCCCCGGCCGTGCGCCCACTGGATCAGCTGCGGGATCTCGGCGGCGTTGTCCTGCGCCAGGGCGACGGCGTTGACCTTGACCGCGATGCCGGCGGCCTGCGCCGCGTCGATCCCGGCGATGACCTTCGCCAGATCGCCGCCACGGGTCAGGGTGCGGAACAGGTCCGGCCTGAGCGTATCCATCGACACATTGACCCGCCGCACGCCCAGCCGGGCCAGATCGGCGGCGAACTCGGCCAGCCGGGTGCCATTGGTGGTCAGGGTCAGCTCGTCCAGCGCCCCCGACGTCACATGCCGCGACAGGCCTTCAACCAGGCCCATGAAGCCCTTGCGCACCAGCGGCTCGCCGCCGGTCAGACGCAGCTTGCGTACGCCCAGGCTGATGAAGGCGCTGCTGACCCGGTCAAGCTCCTCGAGCGTCAGCACCTCCGCCTTGGGCAGGAAGACCATCTTCTCGGCCATGCAGTAGACGCAGCGCAGGTCGCAGCGGTCCGTCACCGAGACCCGCAGATAGGTCACGGTGCGGCCGAAGCCGTCGATCAGGGCGGGACGGGCGGGCGCGGGCGTCATACGGTTCCCAGAATAGGATGGAGACGGGCGTGAAGACAGGGGCTCTTGAGGCCATCGTGCTGGCGGCGGGATCGGGAACCCGCTTCGGCGGCGGCAAGCTGACCGCGCCGTGGGGCGAGGGCCTGCTGCTGGACGCCGCGCTGGACGCCGCCTTCGCCGCGCCGGTGCGGTCCGTGACGGTGGTCTGGGGCGCCGACGAGGCGGTGCTCGAAGCCGCGAGTCGTTATGCGGATCGGACGGGCGAGGCCGCGCGTCTGCATCTGGTGCGCAACAGCCTGCATGCGGAGGGGATGGGCGCGTCGCTGCGAACCGGCGTCGGCGCCCTGCCCCCGGATACCGCCGGCGCGTTCGTTTTCCTGGGCGACATGCCGCGCATTCCGCACGACATCGCGTCGAAGCTGGCCCAGGCCCTGGCGGCCGGCGCGCGTGCGGCCGCGCCGGTGTGCAACGGGCGGCGCGGACATCCGGCGCTGTTCTCCGCCGAGCTGTTTCCCGCCCTGCTGTCCCTCGCGGGAGACCGGGGCGCTGGCTGGCTGCTCAACGCCATGACCCACGGCCTGTCGCTCATCCCGACGGGGGACGAGGGGGTGCTGTTCGATGTGGATGAGCGAGATCCTCCCCCGTCGGGGGAGGTGGATCGCCGCTAGGCGAGACGGAGGGGGTCCGCTCCGGTCTCGGGCGCCCCCCTCAGTCAGGCTGCGCCTGACAGCTCCCCCGAAGGGGAGCATCTACACCGAGCGGACGAACGGCAGACGATAGGTCGCGGCCTTGCCGGCGCCGAGCATGGCGTTGGCGACGGCCGGAGCGATGACCGGCGTGCCGGGCTCGCCCGCGCCGGTCGGCGCGTTGCCGGACGGCAGGATGTGCGTCTCGACCGTCGGCGACTCGTTCATTCGCAGGACGCGGTAGGTGTCGAAGTTGGTCTGCTGGACCGCGCCGTCCTTCAGCGTGACTTCGCCGTAGAGGGCCGCCGACAGGCCGTAGCAGGTGCCGCCTTCCATCTGGGCGGCGACCTGGTTCGGCGCGATCGCCGTGCCGCAGTCGATCGCGGTGACCACCCGGCCCACGCGGGGCTCGGCGCCGCTGAGGTCCACGTCGGCGATCTGGGCGACCACCGAGCCGAACGACTCATGCACCGCGATGCCGCGCGCGACGCCGGCGGGCGTGGGGCCGGCCTTGGCGATCGCCAGATCCATCACCGCCAGATGCCGCTTGGCGCCGGCGCGAGTGTAGAGGGTGCGGCGGTACTCGATCGGATCCTTGCCGGCCTTGCGGGCCAGCTGGTCGATGGTGTGCTCCATCACGAAGGCCGTGTGCGTCGCGCCCACAGACCGCCACCACAGCACCGGCACGCCGATGTCGGGCAGGGCCAGCTGGGCGTCGACCACGGGCGTGGCCTTCAGATAGGGCGAGCCGAGCGCGCCCTCGACCGCCGATGCGTCGATATCGCCCGACGACGGCATGGGCGAGCCCTTCATGAGGGTCTGGGTGACCACCCGCTGGCGCCAGACGGCCGGGTAGCCGTCCTTGTCGAGGGTGATCCTGACATTGTGATGGACGATCGGCCGGAAATAGCCGGCCCGCATGTCGTCTTCGCGGGTCCAGACCAGTTTGACCGGGCGCCCGCCGCCGACCTTCTTGGCGATGTGTACGCACTCGGCCGCGTAGTCAGACTGGAAATTGGCCCGCCGGCCAAACGATCCGCCGGCGAACAGGGTTTCGATCTTCACGGCGCCGGGCAGGGTGCCAACGATCTTGGCGGCGCTGAGCTGGTCGATGGTCGGCGCCTGCGACCCGAAGCTCATGGACACGCTGTTGCCCTTGACCCGGGCGACCGCGTTCATCGGCTCCATCGTCGCATGGGCGAGGTAGGGGAAGTCGTAGGTCGCCTCGAACACCTCGCCGTCGGAGGTCTTGCTCGCATCGCCCTTGGAATCGAACGGAACCCATTTCAGGTCCTTCGGACCCTTGCCGGCGCCGGCGGCCTGGAACTCGGCCATAATCTGGTCGGAGCTGCGTTTCTCGGCCTTCGACTCGTCCCACACGACCTTCAGGGCGTCGCGGCCCTTGCTGGCGGACCAGGTGTCGTTGGCCACCACCGCCACACCGGTCGGAATCTCGTAGACCTCGACCACGCCGGGCACAGCCTTGGCGGCGGTCGCGTCGAAGCTCTTCACCTTCGCGCCGAACTTCGGCGCATGGGCGACCATGGCGACCAGCAGGTCGGGTTCCTGGACATCCTGCGTGAAGCGGGCTGCGCCGGTGCTCTTGGCCAGACTGTCCTTGCGCCGCACGCGGTCCGTGCCGATCAGGGCGAAGGTCCTGGGGTCCTTCAGCGTCACGGCTTCCGGCGGCGTCGCCTTGGCCGCGTCTGCGAGCAGGTCGCCGAACCCGGAGGACTTGCCGCTCTTGTGACTGAGGATGCCATCCTTGACGGCGATCTCGGTCGCCGGAACCTTCCATTTGGCGGCGGCGGCCTGGACGAACATGGCCCGCGCGCCCGCGCCGGCCTTGCGCAGCTGGTCCCAGCTGTTGGCGATGGCCGTCGACCCGCCGGTGCCCTGTGCGCCCATGCCGAGGTTGGCGTAGACCTTTGCGTTGGCGGGCGCCTGTTCGATGACGACGCGGGTCCAGTCGGCGTCCAGTTCCTCGGCGACGATGGCCGCCAGACCGGCGTGGCTGCCCTGGCCGAACTCGATGTGCTTGGAGATCACTGTCACCGCGCCGTCGGCGGCGATCTTGATGAAGGGGCCGAAGGCGCCGACCTCGGTCTTGGCGCCTGCCGCCAGCAGATCGGCGGGCGAGCAGCCGACCAGCAGGGCGCCGCCGACCAGGCTGGCGCCGACCACCAGGTCGCGGCGGGAGGGTTCGATCGTCTTGCTGTTAGCGTTCATGGTCCCGTCCCTCACGCCTTGGCCGGCAGGGCGGCGGCGATACCGGCGGCATCCTTGATCGCCGAGCGAATGCGCTGGTAGGCGCCGCAGCGACAGATGTTGCCGCTCATGGCGGCGTCGATGTCGGCGTCGCTGGGCTGCTTCTTCTCGGTGAGCAGCGCCGCGGCGCTCATGATCTGGCCGGACTGGCAGTAGCCGCACTGCGGCACATCGGCCGCGACCCAGGCCTGTTGCACCGGATGGTGGCCGCCGAGGCCCTCGATCGTCGTGATCTTCATGCCGGCTACGGCGCTGACGGGCGTCTGGCAGGACCGCGCCGGCTGGCCGTCGATGTGAACCGTGCAGGCGCCACACTGGGCGATGCCGCAACCGTACTTCGTGCCGGTCAGGCCGAGTTCGTCACGAATAACCCACAGCAGGGGCGTGTCGTCCGCCGCCTTTGTGCTGACGGACTTGCCGTTGATGTCGAAGGTCGTGGCCATCTGTGAACGTTCCCCAGTCTGCGTTCTGTTCTCGCCGCAGGTCTGGCAAGTCCCGCGGCCGGCTCTATCTTAACGCTGTTAAGGCTTCAGCGCGCCAGTGAATTTTTCTCGGGCCTGCGCTAGGCTTGGAAATCCCAGCCGGAGCAAGATCATGCGTCTCGTCCTCGCCGCCGCCCTGACCCTGACGGCCGGCTTCCCCGCAGCCGCCCAGGATGGTCAGGCGCTCTACAACGCCCAGTGCAGGACCTGCCATACGGTCACCGGGGTCAGCAGCCCGGCCGGCCCGAGCCTCAAGGGGATCGCCGGGCGCAAGATCGCGGCGGCGCCGGGCTTCGCGTTTTCCTCGGGCCTGAAGGCCAAGGGCGGAACCTGGACGGACGCGAGCCTCGACGCCTATCTGGCCGCGCCCTCGACCTTCGCCCCCGGCACCCGGATGTTCGCGCGTGTGGCGCAACCGCAAGCGCGCGCGGCGATCATCGGCTATCTGAAGACCCTGAACTAGGAACGCCTCATGCGCCGCCTGCCCCTCGTCACCCTTCTGGGCCTGACCCTCGCCGGCTGCGCCACCGCGCCGTCGCCGGGGACCGACAGCGGCGCGATCACGTACCGCTGCGATGGCGGCAAGGGGTTCACGGCGGCCTGGAACCAGCCGGGCGACAGGGTCCGGGTGTCGGCGGGCGGCATGACGAAAAGCCTGCCGTCGGCGCGGTCGGCGTCCGGCGCCCGCTATGCCGCGGGCGCCTATGAGATCTGGGGCAAGGGGGACGGCGCCCTTCTGTCCGGCTTCCCCGGCGGCCCTTACAGAAACTGCGCGGCGCGCTGATGAAGGCGCTCGCCACCGTTGCGCTGCTCGTGCTCGCCGGTTGCGCCACAGCGCCTCCACCGGCCGGGACCGTGCGCTATCGCTGCGAGGATGGCCGGATGCTGACCGCTGTCTGGCAGACGGAGCCGCGCAGAGTTACGATCACAGCCGGCGGCATGACCGAGACGCTCGACGACGCGGTCATGATGTCGAGCGTCGACTACTTTGCCGTGCGGGGCGACTGGCCCCTGAGACTGAACGGGTCGGAGACGCTGATCTCCCAGCTATCGGGCTTCCCCGGGCGCCCCTATCGTCAGTGCCGGAAGGTCTGAACCGCCGGTGGACGCCTTCCCAGCCTTCTTTCCCCTGACCGGCCGCAAGGTGGTCGTCGCCGGCGTCGGCGAGGCCGCCGAAGCGAAGGCGCGGCTGTTCGAGGGTTCGCCGGCGGTGATCGTTCGGCTTGAGGGGCCCAGCGCCTTTCTCGCCGGCGCCTATTCCGGCGCGATCCTCGCGTTCATCGCCGGCGACGACCTGTTCGTGCAGGCGGCGGCCGGCGCGGCGCGGGCGGCGCGGGCGCTGGTCAATGTGGTCGATCGGCCGGAGTTGTCGGACTTCTTCACGCCCGCCCTGATCGACCGGGGCGAGGTCGTGGCCGCCGTCGGCACCGGCGGCGGCGCGCCGATGCTGGCCGCGCTGATCCGCAACGCCATCGAAACCCGCATTCCTGAGGGCTCGGGCCGCGTCGCCGCCCTGCTGCGCCAGCATCAGGCCGAGGTGCGCGAGGCCCTGCCCGACCCGACCGCACGACGCGCCTTCCTGCGTGAAATCCTCTCCAGCCCGACGTCGCAGGCCGCGCTGGACGGCGACATGGAGCGGGCCTCGGCCCTGCTGAAGGAGGCGCTGGTGCGCGGCGTCCAGCCGCGTGGCCTGGTCCGGTTCGTCGCCGGCAGGGGGCCTTCCGACCTTCTGACGATGCGGGCGGCCCGGGTCCTGTCCGAAGCCGACTGCCTTGTCGTCCCGGACGGCGTGGAGCCGGCGATCCTCGCGATGGCCCGTCGCGACGCAGGACGCCTGACCCTTGGCGACGCCGGCGCCGAGCATCTGATCGCGCTCGCCCGCGCCGGCCGGCAGGTGGTGCGGCTGGTCACCGGCCCGATCGACCCGCGCGAGATCCGCGCGCTGGCCGAGGCGGGCGTGGCGGTCGAGGTCCTGCTCGCCGCGCCGGCCGGGTGAGCCCGCTGACACCCGACGATCTGGCCGCAATCGCCCTGTCCCTGAAGGTGGCGGCGGCGGCGATGCTGTTCTCCATGCCCGTCGCGTTCGGCGTGGCCCTGCTGCTGGCGCGCGGACGATTCCCGGGCCGCTCGCTGCTGGATGCGCTTGTCCATCTGCCGCTGGTCCTGCCGCCCGTGGCGACGGGCTACGGGTTGCTGATCCTGCTCGGCCGCAGCGGCCCGCTGGGCGGGCTTCTGGCCGAGTTCGGGATCGTGTTCGCCTTCGACTGGACTGGCGCGGCGCTGGCCGCGGCCGTGATGGCCTTTCCGCTGATGGTCCGGCCCATCCGCCTCGCCATCGAGGCGATCGATCCCGAAGTCGATGAGGTCGCCATGACCCTCGGCGCGCGCCCCCTGATGCGGCTGCTGAGGATCACCGTTCCGCTCGCAGGCCCCGGCCTGATCGCCGGGGCGGTGCTCGGTTTCGCCAAGGCGCTCGGCGAGTTCGGCGCGACCATCACCTTCGCGGCCGCCATTCCCGGCGAGACCCTGACGCTGCCGACGGCCATATATCAGGCGGTGCAACAGCCCGGCGGCGAGGGCCGCGCCCTGACGCTGTGCGCCATGGCCACGGCCATCGCCGTCCTGGCGGTGGTCGCCTCGAATGCGCTGAGCCGCGCCGTGGAGCGGCCGACCGGACGGAGCTGACCCGCCCGAGACGATCAGTCGTCCAGCGACCGTCCCCGGGTCTCCGGCCAGAGAAACAGGGTCGCCAGCACGCTGATCAGGGTGAAGACGAACGGGTACCAGAGCCCCGCATAGATATCCCCGGTCGCCGTCACGATGGCGAAGGCGGTGAACGGGACGAACCCGCCGACCCAGCCGGTGCCTACGTGGTAGGGCAACGACAGGGCCGTGTAGCGGACCCGGGTCGGGAAGAGCTCGACCAGGGCTGAGGCCTGGGGGCCGTAGAGGGCTGTCGCCCCGACCACAAAGATCATCAGCACGGCGAACACGCCGCCCAGGTTCACCCGGGCGGGATCAGCCTTCGCCGGATAGTCCGCCGCGGCCAGCGCCGCCTTGAGCCGGGTATCGAAGTCGGCCTTGGCGGCCTTCAGCGCGGCCTTGTCGAGCGCGCCGCCCTCGATCGACGGCACCTGGGCCGAGCCGACCTCGACCCGCGCCAGAGCGCCGGCCGGGCCCGCCTTGTTGACATAGGAGACCCCGGCGTTCGCCAGGGCGCTCTTGGCGATGTCGCAGGACGAGGTGAACACCGCCTTGCCCACCGGATCGAACTGCAGATTGCAGGCGGCCGGGTCGGCGATCACCGTCACCGGCATCCGCTGCTCGGCCTCGGCCAGCGCCGGATTGGCGAACTTCGCCATCTGGTGGAAGGCCGGGAAGAAGGCGACCAGCGCCAGCGTCATGCCGAACCACAGCACCCACTTGCGGCCGACCTTGTCCGACAGCCAGCCGAAGAAGACGTAGAGGGGCGCGCTGACCGCGGTGGCGGTCATCACCAGCATGTTGACCGTCTTGGGCTCGACCTTGAGGAACCGTTCGAGGAACACGGGCAGATAGAAGAAGGTCGTGTACCAGACCGCCCCCTGGGCGAACATCAGGGCCACCAGCGCCAGCAGCACCAGCTTGAGGTTCTTCCATTGGCCGAAGGCTTCGCGGAAAGGGTGCTTTGACTCCTCACCGGCGTCCTTGAGCTTCTTGAACGAGGGGCTTTCGGACAGCTTCATCCGCATCCAGATCGATACGCCCAGCAGACCGACCGAGACGAGGAACGGGATCCGCCAGCCCCAGGCGATGAACGCATCCTCGCCGAGGATCGTGCGGGCCGCGAGGATCACCAGCAGGGCGCCCAGCAGGCCGAACGCGGCCGAAGTCTGGATCCAGCCGGTCATCGCGCCGCGCTGGTTGTCCGGGGCGTGTTCGGCGACGTAGATCGCGGCGCCGCCATACTCGCCGCCGAGCGCCGTGCCCTGAATGATCCGCATCAGGATGAGCAGCAGCGGCGCGACCCATCCCGCCTGGGCGTAGGTTGGCAGCAGCCCGATGGCGAAGGTCGCCGCGCCCATCAGGATGACGGTGATCAGAAAGGCGCCCTTGCGGCCGGCCTTGTCGCCGATGCGGCCGAAGATCAGCGCGCCCAGCGGCCGAAAGAAGAACCCGGCCCCGAACAGGCCCAGCGCCGCCAGCGTCCCGGCCGTGTCGCCGAGCTCAGCGAAGAAGTTCTTGCCGATGACTGTGGCCAGGGTGCCGAAGACGAAGAAGTCATACCACTCGAACGCCGTGCCGGCCGACGAGGCCAGAACCACGGTGCGCATCGATGTGGGCTTGTCTTCGCCTGTCGTTGTATCGGTCATGCCGTCCTCCCCAGATGACGGCGCAGGTCTAGCACGCCGTGTGATCGGGGGAAGACGTCAGGCGACGGCGGACAGGTCGGCGTCCTGCCGGGCCGCCCCCCCGGCCAGCCGCGAAATTTCCGCCAGCAGGGCGGCGGGCGAGATCGGCTTGCCGACCACCCCGTCCATGCCGGCGGCAAGGTAGGTGTCGCGCTGATGGGCCAGGACGTTCGCGGTCAGGGCGATGATCGGCGCCTCGGCGCACGGGCCGCCCTGGCTGCGGATCCGGCGGCAGGCCTCCAGGCCGTCCATGTCCGGCATCTGGATGTCCATCAGGATCAGGTCGAATCCGGCCGCCCCGGCCGCCGCGACGCCGGAGGCGCCGTCGACGGCGGTTTGCGCGACGGCGCCCAGGCTTTCGAGCAGCTTGACGGCGATCATCCTGTTGGTCGCGTTGTCCTCGATGACCAGCACGCGCAGACCGTCCAGCGGCGCGCCCTCGAGCACCGGCGCCAGCGTTGTGGCCGCGGCGTCGGCGGCGGCGATCTCGATCCGGAAGGTCGAGCCGACGCCGGGCACGGACTCGAACGAGACTGCGCCGCCCATCATCTCCGCCAGCTTGCGGGTGATGGTCAGGCCCAGACCCGAGCCGCCGAACCGGCGGGTGGTCGAGGCGTCGGCCTGGTGGAAGCGTTCAAACAGCCGGTCCTGGGCCTCCAGCGGAATACCGATGCCTGTGTCGCGCACCGTGAAGGCCAGCCTCCCGTCGGCGGGACGCTCACAGCTCAGGGCGACCCCGCCCGTCAGGGTGAACTTCACCGCGTTGCCCATCAGGTTGAACAGACACTGGCGCAGCCGCACCGGGTCGGTCCGCACCCAGCCCAGACCCTCGGCGCCCTCAAGTGTCAGGGTCAGGCCCTTGGCTTGCGCCTGGGGCTCGAGCAGGCGGAAGACGCTGCGGGCCAGTTCGCCGGCATCGACAGGCTCGTCGTTCAGCTCAAGCCGGCCCGCCTCGATTCGCTCGAAGTCGATGACGTCATCGAGCAGGGTGGACAGCATCTCGCCGCAGCTCAGCGCTTCGTCGAGCAGGCGCTGTCCGGAGTCGCTGATGGACTCGCTCTTGAGCAGATGCAGGACGCCCAGCACTCCGTTCATCGGCGTGCGGATCTCGTGACTCATGTTGGCGAGGAAGCTGGCCTTGGCCTCCGCGGCCGCTTCCGCGGCCCGCTGCGCCTCGACCAGAGCCAGTTCCTGGCGCTTGCGGGCGTCGATGTCCAGCACCAGCCCCACGCCCTTGCGGGTCGGCCGGTCGAGCCGGTAGCAGGTCCGCACCCAGCGCTCTCCGCCGCCCGGCAGGAGAATGCGGAACTCCATCGAGACGTTCTCGGCGCCGCTGGCCCAGCGGCGGTTGGTGTCGCGCACCAGCGGCTTGTCGTCAGGGTGGACGAACGGCCAGACCGGCTGGGCGATTTCCCGATAGGTCATCCGGCGACCGACCAGACGGAAGAACTGCTCGCTGGCCCAGAAGGCGCGGGCGCGGTGATCGATTTCGAAGGCGCCCGCGTCGGCCGCCTCGAGGGCCAGCTCCTGTCGCCAGGCGTCCATCCGCGCCTGCTCCATCAGCACCTGCACCCGACGCTCGCCTTCACGGGCGGCGTCCCGGGCCTCGGCGAGCGCGCTGACGTCCTGCGAGATGCCCTTCAGGGCGAACACCCGGCCCCGCGGCTCCGTGCGGAACGTCGCCCGCATGGTCAGCCACCGGCCGTCGGCGGTCACCAGCCGGTGCTCGAGGGTCGCGCCCTCGCCCTCGGTCACGCCCCGCGTGAACACCGCCTCGACCGTCGGCAGGTCCTCGGGTGCGACAACGGCATGGAACTTGGCCGTGGTGTCGATGTCTTCGGCGGCCCAGCCGCAGAGGGCGAGGATGTCGTCGGACCACTCGATCCGGTCGCCGCGCGGCTCGTAGCTCCAGGTCCCGATACCCGCGGCTTCGGACAGCATCGAGCTGGTCCGGCGCGCCGCCTCGAGCTCCTGACGCTGATGGACGGTTTCGGTGATGTCCTGCAACGTGCCGACCATGGCCCCGGTCGGGTCGAGGCGCGACCGGCCCTGGATCCACATCCATTCGCCGGACTTGCGCAGGACCTTCAGCTGATTGACGGCATGTCCGTCGCGTTTCACGCGCCGGCGGCTGTCCCGCGCCTCTTCGTAGCTGTCCTCGTGCAGGAACTCGAAGAGCGACTTGCCGACCAGATCCTCGCGCCGCCAGCCGGTGATCCGCTCCCAGGCGTCGTTGATGTCGGTGAAGACGCCGTCGCGATCGACGACGGCGAACATGTCCAGGGAATTGTCGAAGAACCAGCGGGCGGCCGCCGACGTCGGCGCCTTGCGGCTGCTCTTTCGTTTTCCGGTCTTTGCGCCGGCCATGCCGTGGTTTCCGCCCGTTGATCGGGGGACCATGCGGACGGACACGTAAACTTTGGGTTTTCACCCGATCCGGGCCGGCCCGCCGGACCTCAGACCTCGGCCCACATCCGCAGCAGGTTGTGATAGGCGCCGGTCAGCGAGACGATCGAGGCGTCGCCCTGGCCGAGGGTCGCGCCGGCCCGCTGGATAGCCATGTCCATGTCGAACAGCAGGGCGCGGCGCGCGTCGTCCCGCACCAGACTCTGGATCCAGAAGAAGGACGACACCCGCGCGCCGCGCGTGATCGCCTCGACCCGGTGCAGGCTGGAGGCCGGGTACAGGATCAGGTCGCCGGCGGCGAGCTTCACCTGATGGACCCCGTAGGTATCGTCGACGGTCAGCTCGCCACCGTCGTAGTCATCAGGATCGGTCAGGAACAGCGTCGCCGACAGGTCAGTGCGGACGCGTCCGCCATCGGGCGTCTGTCGGATCGAATTGTCGATGTGGTCGCCAAAGCCGTCGCCGACGCCATAACGGTTGAACAACGGCGGATAGATCCGGGCCGGCAGGGCGGCGGCGATGAACAGCGGATTGCGCTCCAGCGCTGCGAGAATCGTCGCGCCGGCCTCGCGCGCGACCGCCGAGCCCTCCGGAAGTTGCCGGTTCTGCTTGGCCAGCGCCGACTGGAATCCGGACGTCGCGTTGCCGTCCGTCCAGTCCGCCGCATCGATCGCCGCGCGCAGGCGGGTGAGCGCGTCCGGGGTCAGCACCTTGGGAATCTGCAGCATCATGACAGGATGACCCTATACCCGACCGGGGAGCCTCAGAACCGGTAGTTCAGGCTGACCTGGGCGGACCGCGCGTCGCCCGGCGTGGCCCAGCCGAAGCCCGAGTTGGAACGGATGCGGTTGTAGTAGGCCTCGTCGGTCAGGTTCTTGATGTTCAGCTGCAGGCTGACCGCGTCATTGACCGTCCAGGTCACGGCGGCGTTGTGCAGCCAGTAGGCGTCGGAGAACAGCAGCGGCGCGGTCGTGCTGGCCCGGGTGAAGGCGTACTCGCCGGCATAGGTCGCGCCGTAGCCGACCATCAGCCTGTCGGTGACCATGTACGTCGACCAGATGTTGAAGGCGTGCTCGGGCGTGATCGGCAGCGGGTCGCCTTTGGTGAAGTCGACGTCGTTGGGCGGCAGCGCCGTCGAGGCGATGTTCTGCAGGATCTCGCTGTCCAGCCAGGTGTAGTTGGCCAGAACCGTCCAGCGCTCGGTCAGCTGGCCGGCGACGCCGAGCGCCAAGCCCCGGACGCGCGAAGCGCCGTCGAGCTGCTGGACCGGGATCGCCGGGTCGTTCGAGTTCAGCCGGATGTTGGTCCGCTCGTTCTGGAACAGGGCGGCCGTCAGGGCCAGGCGCCCGTCGAAGGCGTCCCACTTGGCGCCGACTTCCAGTACCTTGCCCTCTTCCGGCGCGACGTTGCAGTTCTGGTTGGCCCCGGTGGTCGAGCAGCCGCCGTTGACCGTGGCCTGGGAAGGCGTCTCGGTATTGCCGTAGGCGATGTAGAGGCTGGCGTTCGGAGCGGGCTTGAAGACCAGGCCGACCCGATAGGAGACGAGCGTCTCTTCATTGCGGGCCGTGGTGCTGGCGCCGGCCACCGTGGTCGGCGGGGCGCCGACGACGTAGGTGTACGGGGTCGAGAAGAATTCGCCCTCGTTGCGCTCGACCCGGGCGCCGACGTTGAACTGCCACTGCTCGCTCAGCTCGACATTGTCGAACAGGTAGATCGCCTGGTTGGCCAGCTCGCCGTCGCTGATCGCGCTGGCGAAGAAGTTCCGCGGGCCGGTGTAGAGGTTGACCGGGTTGGCGATGTCCATCGCGGGATAGGCCGGCGTCGAGGAATCGGCGTTGCGCTGAACGTTTCCGGTTCGCAGGTCGTAGGTCTCGTTCGACAGCGAGAAGCCCAGCACCAGATCGTGGTCCCAGTCGCCGGTGGCGAACTTGAAGTTGAAGTCGGTCTGGCTGACCAGCTGGGAATTGGTCGTGTCGCGGAGGTTTCCGCGCGGGCCGCTCAGCGCATACAGGCCAGGCGTCCCGCAGGCCGCGCCGGTCTGGGCGTTGAAGCCGTTGGCGAGACACCAGGCGCCCTGGGGCGGGTTGACGACCGTCAGCTGGGTGACCTGCTGCCAGCGGGTGGTGTTGGTGACTTTCAGGGTGTCGCTGAACGTGTGGACGATCCTGAGCGCCAGGCTGTCGACGCCGATCTCCTGGGTGTCGACGTTGCGGTAGCCGTAATAGTTGGACGACTTCGCTCCGGGCAGCGGCCCGTTGAGGAAGGCGTTGGAGGCGTAGGGCACGCCGTATTGCGGCGTGTTCTCATCCTCCTGGTGGGCGTAGGACAGGATCAGCTGGGTCGAGGCGCCGATTCCGAAGGCGATCGAGGGCGCCACGCCCCAGCGGCTGAACGTCTCGACGTCGCGGCCCGGAACGTCGTTCTTGTGGACCATCAGGTTGACGCGGATCGCGGTCGAGTCGCCGATGACCCGATTGGTGTCGAGGGTGGCGCGGCCATAGCCGTCCGTACCCGCGCCCACGCTTAACAGGGTGCTGTCGGACATCCGCGGCGACTTGCTGACCAGGTTGATCGATCCGCCGACCGATCCTGCGCCGGCGTAGACCGAGTTGGCCCCGTTGATCACCTCGATCTGCTGCACGTTGAACGGATCGGTGCGGCTGTACTGGGCGCTGTCACGCAGGCCGTCGGTGGTGATGTCGTTGTTGGCCGAATAGCCGCGCAGGTTGATGCTGTCGCCGTAGCCGCCGCCGCCTTCGCCGGCCCCGAAGGTGATGCCCGGCACCGTGGTCAGGATGTCGCGCAGGGTCAGCAGGTTCTGGTCGCGGATGGTCCGTTCGGAAACCACCGTCACCGTCTGGGGGGTATCGACCGCCGGCGTAACGACCTTGGTCGAGCGCGGCTGGTTGGGGCGATCACCGTAGACATCGACGCCCGTCACATCGGTCGGCGCGTCCATTTCGGCGGCGGACGCCTCAAGCCCCGCGGCGTGCTCGGCGGCCAGCGCGGGCGAGAGCGACAGGCCGGCGGCCCCGGCGACCACGGCGGCTCCGAGAGCGCCCTTGGCCCGGGCGGTGACGCCGACGGCGGTGAACTTGCGCATTGATACGATCCCCGGAACAGGCCCGCGACGCCACGGCGTTGCGATTGCGAGTCGTTCTTATATTTGCCGATCCCGGCCCGCAATGAGAATCGTTCTCAAATTCAAACTATTCGGCCGGACTCGATTGCAGGGTCTTGAGATGGGTGCGTCGCGAACGCCGGCGCAGCCACATCACCGTGCCGGTGACACCCAGCAGCGGCGGTGCGACCCCGGTCAGGAACACGAGGACCTGCCAGATGAAGGGCGTGTCCTGCGCGTCGTGGATCTTGCGCATCCGGCGGGAGAGCGCGTCCGGCTGGCCCGGGCCGCCCCGGCCCCTGACGATCGCGCCGTCCGCATCACTGACCTGGACGCTGGCCGGCAGGACATGGCCCTCGCCGGCGAACTGGATCCGCCAGGACGGCCGCTTGCCTTCCGTCGGCAGGCTGATGGCGCTCAGACGGGCGCCGGGCTTCTCGGCCATCGCCGCGGCGACGGCCATGTCGATGGGCAGGTTGGGCGCGGCCAGCGGCGGCGCGTTGTTCGGGCCGCGCGGCGCGCCCTTGGGCTGTCCGCTGCGCGCCGGGCTCTCCGCCGGCGGCGCCACGCCGAACACCTTCCGGCTGGTTTCGGGGAAGGAGATGTAGACGCCGGTCAGGGAGACCAGCAACAGCGGGACCAGCACCCAGAACCCGAACAGGTGGTGCAGGTTGTTCATGGTCGAGGGCGACCGCCGCCAGCGCAGGCCCTTCAGGACCCGTCCGTTGCGGGGCCACCAGAGCCAGAGGCCGGTCAGGCAGGACAGCGTCATGGCCCAGCCGAGCCAGCCGACGATCTTGCGGCCCAGACCCGGGGCGGTGATCAGCAGGCTGCCGTGCAGCCGGTGCATGATGTTGATCAGCTCGTCGCGGGTGTCGGCGACGTCGAGAACCTTGCCCGTGGCCGGGTCGATCCAGGCGGTCAGGGACCGTGGACGCTGACCGGGCGCCGGCGGCGGGCCGTTCAGGCGGCCGCTGGCGATGACCGGGTCCCCGGCTTCCTGCGGCAGGCGCAGCTGGGTGACCACCGCGCGATCGCCATAGGCCTTGCGCGCCGCGTCGAGATAGGCCGAAGCGGCCAGGGTCGTATCGCCCTCCGAGACCGCGAACCGGTGCGGGTGGATCATCGCGTCGATCGGGTCGTGCCAGACCAGGAAGGCGCCCGACACGCCCAGCGGCACGAGCGCCACGAACAGGCCGACGCCAAGCCACAGGTGGACATCGAGCCAGAAGCGGCGAAGGCGGCCGAGCACGGACTGGGTCAAGCGAGAGCTCCGGATCAGGAAGGGCATCAGCGCGTAATGCGAATGTTTCTCAAATGCAAGTCGTCCGGCTTGACCGCCCGACGGCCCGGGCCTAGCCCGACACGGCATCAGGGAGGCGGCCATGACGTTCACCATCGACGCGATCGGGCATGTGCGCGGCGGGCGCATCGAGGCCATCGACGACGACTGGGGGCCCAGCCGGGCGCGGATCGACCTCGACCCGGCGCGGTTCGGTCCGGAGGCGCTGTACGGTCTCGCCGACTTCTCGCACGCCGAAATCATCTTCATCTTTGACCGCATCACCGAGGCGGAGATCGTCACCGGTGCGCGCCGCCCGCGCGGTCGGGAGGACTGGCCGCTGGTCGGCATCTTCGCCCAGCGGGGCCGCAACCGGCCCAACCGCCTCGGCGTCTCCGTCTGCCGGATCGTTGCGGTGGACGGCCTGACCCTCGAGGTTGAGGGACTGGACGCCATCGACGGCACGCCGGTGGTCGACATCAAGCCCGTGCTGAGCGGCTTCCTGCCGCGCGGCGACGTGCGGGAACCGGCCTGGGCCGGCGAGATCATGGAGACCTACTGGTGAGACGCCCCCTCGAGGGCGTCCGCGTCCTGACCATCGAGCACTACGGCGCCGGGCCCTACGCCACCCTGCTCATGGCGGAACTGGGGGCCGAGGTGATCAAGGTCGAGGCCCCGTCGATGGGCGGCGACGCCTCCCGGCCCACCGGCCCGTTCCTGCTGGGCGAAAACGACAGCCAGTATTTCCAGACCTTCTCGCGGGGCAAGAAGTCGGCGGCCATCGAGCTCAAGACGCCGGAGGGTCGGGCCGATTTCGAGCGGCTGGTCCGGTCGGCCGAAGCGGTCGTCAACAACCTGCGGGGCGACCAGCCGATGAAGCTGGGCCTGACCTTCGACGCCCTGAAGACGATCAATCCGGCGATCGTCTGCGGCCACCTGTCGGCCTATGGCCGGAACAACAGCCGCGAGGGCTGGCCCGGCTACGACTATCCCATGCAGGCCGAATGCGGCCTGATGAGCCTGACCGGCGAGCCCGACGGGCCACCCGCCCGGATGGGCGTCTCGATCATCGACTTCATGAGCGGGGCGACCTTCGCCTTCGGCGTGGTCAGCGCCATTCTGTCGGCCCGGGCCACAGGAGAGGGTTGCGATGTCGATGTCTCGCTGTTCGACGTCGCCCTGCACCAGCTCAGCTATCCGGCGGTCTGGGCGATGAACGAGCGCCATCCGACGCAGCGGATGCCCAACGGCGCCCACCCGTCGCTGGCCCCCGTGCAGCGGGTGAAGACAGCCGACGGCTACGGCCAGCTGATGTGCATGAACGAGAAATTCTGGGCAGAGCTGTGCGCGCTCATCGCCCGCCCGGACCTGCCCGCCGACCCGCGCTTCGCCACCCTCGCAGACCGGGCGCGCAACCTGCCGGCCCTGACCGAAGCGCTGGACGCCCTGTTCGCAACCCGGCCGACCGCGCACTGGAGCGCGCTGTTCGCGGGCCGCGTGCCGTTCGGCCCGGTCAACGACCTGTTCCAGGCGCTGGACAATCCGTTCGTCGCCGAAGTCGGCATGCGCGACGTCGTCGAACACCCCGACCGGCCGCAAGGCCTGCACATGCTGGCGGCGCCGGTGCAGGTCGACGGGCGGCGGATGCCGGGAGCGCGATCGCCGAAACTGGGCGAACACACGGACGAACTCTTGCGCTAGGCTGCCCCCATGAAGGCCGGTCTGCATCCCGTCGAAACCCGCTCCGCCCGCCAGTGGCGCCGTGGCGTCGCCGGGGATACGGCCATCGAACGGCCCCTCGCCGACGAAACGCCGGTAGGCCTGCTGTATGACGGCTGCCCGCACGTGGTGCTGATGGCGACACCCTCGGACATCGAGGATCTGGCGGTCGGCTTCACGCTGTCCGAGCGCATCGCCGGCGCGGGCGACATCACGGGGGTCACGGTCGAAACGCTTGATGAAGGCCTGCAGGTCGATGTTCGTCTGACCGCGCAAGGCCGCAAGGGCCGGGCGGCCGCGCGGTCACGGTCGATGGAAGGCCGGTCCAGCTGCGGCCTCTGCGGCGTAACGCGACTGGCCCAGGCCGTGCGGCCGCTGTCTGCCCTCGGCGACGGGCCGGCGATCAGCCGCGCGGCGATCGAGGCCGCGCTTGACGCCCTTGAGCACCAGCAGGCGCTGGGCCGCCTGACCCGCGCCATGCACGCGGCGGCGTTCGCCGATGCGGCGGGCGGGCTCGTGCGGGTCCGCGAGGACGTCGGCCGGCACAACGCCCTGGACAAGCTGATCGGCGCCGCCGCCCGGGACGGACTCGACGCGACCGGCGGCTTCCTGGTGATCACGAGCCGCTGCTCCTACGAAATGGTCGAGAAGGCCGCCGTCGCCGGGTTCGCGCTGCTGGTGGCGATCTCCGCCCCGACGGCCCTGGCCATCCGCAAGGCCGAGGAATGCGGCATGACGCTGGTGGCCCTCGCCCGGGCAGACGGCTGCACGATCTTCACGCGGGCGGACAGGATCACGCCATGAGCCGGGCGAAGGGCGTCAGTGACTATCGCAAACCGGCCGGCGGCTGGGGCGCCCTGCGCGCGGTGGCCGACGCCCTGACCGACCAGGAGACGGTGGTCGAGGGCGGTCGCTCGCTCCTGTCCGCCAATCAGCCGGACGGCTTCGACTGTCCCGGCTGCGCCTGGCCCGATCCGAAACATACCTCCTCGTTCGAGTTCTGTGAGAACGGCGCCAAGGCCGTGGCCTGGGAGGCGACCGGCAAGCGCGCCACGCCTGAAGCTGTCAGCGGACAGACCGTCAGCACGCTGATGACCTGGTCCGATCATGCGCTGGAGGACCTCGGCAGGCTGACAGAGCCCCTGCGCTACGACCGCGCTACGGACACCTATGTCCGGGCGACCTGGGACGAGGCCCTGGCCCGCATCGGGGCGGTGATGGCCGTCCTGCCCGACCCGGACATGGCCGAGTTCTACGCCTCAGGCCGGGCGTCGAACGAGGCGGCCTTCCTGTTCCAGCTGCTGGGCCGGAAGTTCGGGACCAACAACTTCCCCGACTGCTCGAACATGTGTCACGAGCCGACGAGCGTCGGCCTCGCCGAACAGCTGGGCATCGGCAAGGGAACGGTCTCGCTGGAGGACTTCGACCTCTGCGACGCGGTGTTCAGCTTCGGCCACAACCCGGGCACCAACCATCCGCGGATGATGGCCACCCTGCGCGAGGTCGCCCGCCGCGGCGCGCCGATCGTGGTGTTCAACCCGCTGAAGGAGAGGGCGCTGGAGAAGTTCGCCTCACCCCAGGACCCGGTCGAGATGGCCACCCTCGGCGGGACCGACATCGCCCACCGCTACTACCAGCTGCGCATCGGCGGCGACGTGGCGGTCGTCGAGGGCATGATGAAGGTGCTGATCGCCGGCGATCACCTCGATCATCCCTTCATCACCGCGCACACGGCCGGGTTCGAGGCCCTGAAGGCGCATCTCGCGGCCCGCGACTGGCCGGCTCTGGAAGCCGAAAGCGGCCTTACCCGCGCGCAGATCGAGGAGGCCGCCGCCATCTTCGCCGCCAGCAAGAGGGTGATCCTCTGCTACGGCATGGGCGTCACCCAGCACCGCTCGGCGTCCAGCGCGGTGCAGCAACTGGTCAACCTGTTGCTGCTGGGCGGGCATATGGGCCGGCCGGGCGCAGGCGTCTGTCCCCTGCGCGGTCACTCGAACGTTCAGGGCGCCCGCACGGTCGGCCTGACCGAGAAGCCGTCGCCGGCCTTTCTGGACGCGCTTGGCAGGGCGTTCGGCTTCACCCCGCCGGCCCGCCACGGCCATACGGTCGTCGAGGCGATCGAAGCGATGCAGACCGGAACGGCGAGGGTGTTCATCGGCCTCGGCGGCAACTTCGCGGTCGCCGCGCCGGATCCCGTCGCCACCTTCCCGGCGCTGCGCCGCAACGCCCTGACCGTTCACATCGCGACCAAGCTCAACCGCACCCACCTGCTGGCGGGCGAGGAGAGCTACATCCTGCCCTGCCTCGGCCGAACCGAGATCGATGTCCAGGCGACGGGCCGCCAGTCGATCACCGTCGAGGATTCCACGTCGATGGTGCACGCCTCTCGCGGCATGAACGCTCCGGCTTCGGAGCACCTGCGCTCGGAGCCCTGGATCGTCGCGGCGCTGGCCCGGGCAGTGCTCGGTCCGGAGAGCGGCGTGGACTGGATGGGCCTGGCCGGCGACTACAGCCGCATCCGCGACGGCATCGCGGCGACCTTCCCCGACAGTTTCGCCGACTTCAACGCGCGGATCACGACGCCGGGCGGTTTCCGTCTGCCCGTGCCCTCCGCTGACCGGGTCTGGCAGACGGCCAGCGGCAAGGCCGACCTGATCCCCTTCCGCCATGATGATCCGGCCACCCCCGACGCGGCGCGCGGCGACCCCGATGTGCTGATCCTGACCACGGTCCGCAGCCACGACCAGTACAACACCACCATCTACGGCCTGAACGACCGCTATCGGGGGGTGAAGGGCCGGCGCGACGTGGTCTTCGCCCATCCCGATGATCTGGCGGCGCGCGGCCTGGCCGATGGCGACCGGGTCGACCTGACGGCGGCCTTTCCGGAGGACGCGGCCGACCGCTCGGTGCGCGGCTTCACCGCCGTGGCCCGGGACCTGCCGCGCGGCTGCCTGGCGGCCTACTATCCGGAGGCCAATCCGCTGCTGCCGCTCAGCGAGCGGGACGTCCGCAGCGGCACGCCGGCCTACAAGGCCATGCCGGTCAGGCTGTCGCCCGCCCGATGATCGCCGGACTGGTCCTTGCCGGCGGCCGGTCGACGCGCTTCGGCAGCGAGAAGGCCATCGCGCCACTCGGCGACCGCACCCTGCTGGAATGGGCGATTGAAGCGCTCAGGCCCCACTGCGGCGCGCTGGCGGTCAGCGCCCGGCCACGGTCGGGCGCCGCGGCCCTGACGGCGCGGCTCGGCCTGCCGGTGATCGAGGACGCGCTTCAGGCTCCCGACGGTCCGCTGTCGGGCATCGCCGCCGGCCTTCGCTGGGCGAGCAGTCAGGGGTCGGAGCATCTCGCCATCCTGCCCTGCGACATGCCCCGCGCGCCGAGCGATCTGATTCCGCGCCTGGCGGCGGCGCGGGGGGAAGCCTTCGCCGCGTTCGCCGTCGCGCCGGACGGCCCCCATCCGCTCTGCGCCCTCTGGAGCATCGACCTGCTGGCCTCGCTGGAAGCGGCGCTGGCGAACGGGCACCCGGCCGTTCAGGCCTTCCTCGCGGACATCGGTGCCGTTGAGGTGATGTTCGAGGACGAGGCCGCGTTCGCCAATCTGAACCGTCCGGCGGAGTCCTGATCGTCTTGCCCCGAGCGCAGGACGCTCATCGGCAGAACTGACCTGATGTCTTGAAGGCCGGTGTCATCAGGTCGGAGGCGGCTCAGACTGCCCGCCGGATCTCCGCCCAGGCCGCGGCCAGTCGGCCCCGGTGCCCGGGATCCGCCACGCCGATGAGCGCCTCGGCCCGGCCGTCCAGTGTCAGGCCGCGCAGGTCGGCGACGCCGTGCTCGGTGATGACCAGCCCGACATCCGCGCGCGGCACGGAGACCGCGGTGGGCGGCAGACGCGGGACGATGCGGCTGATCTCGCCGCGCCGGGCGCTGGCCGGCAGGGCGAGGATGGGCAGGCCGCCCTTCGACAGACGCGCGCCTCTCAGAAAGTCGGTCAGCCCGCCGACGCCCGAGATCTGACGCCCGTCCTGGAACTCGGCGTTGGCCTGGCCGAACAGGTCGATCTCGATGGCGGAGTTGACCGCCACCAGTCGCGGGATCTCCGCCAGCACCCGGATGTCGTGGGTGTAGCCGGAAGGTTCGAACCGGATCCGGCTGTCGCTGCCGCAGCGGTCGTAGAGCGCGCGGGACCCCGCCGCGAGCCCGGTCACCACCTCGGTCAGGGCCCCGGAATCGAGCACCGGCAGCAGCGGGTCCGTGACCATGCCGGAGTGAATGCGCAGGCCCTTCATCCCCTCCAGCGCCGCGAGCGCGGCGATGCCGGCTTTGCCGACCCCGAACTGGACGC
The DNA here is from genome assembly GCF_058783025.1 of Caulobacter sp. FW305-C-30-S16. Taxonomy (NCBI): domain Bacteria; kingdom Pseudomonadati; phylum Pseudomonadota; class Alphaproteobacteria; order Caulobacterales; family Caulobacteraceae; genus Caulobacter; species Caulobacter sp. FW305-C-30-S16. The sequence goes on from NZ_JBYSYH010000001.1 coordinate 267,414, forward strand.
TGGCGCCTTCCGGAATGAGGCCCTGCAGATGCCGCTTGATCGCGTCGAACGCCGGATCGAGCGCGCCGGTGTCGTAGGTCAGCAACTCATGCGGCGCGTCGGCGACCAGGTCGAACCCGTCGAGCGGATAGACCAACCCCCGCACCCGGGGCATCGCCGGATTGACCAGTGCGACCCGGAAGACGTCCCGTCCGACCACCGCCGGGGCAAGATCGCTGGCGATCCCCAGCGAGACATTGCCCTCCGCGTCAGGCTCGCTGACGTGAAACACCGCGACATCGAGCGGGGTCTCGCCCAGCCAGCCGTAGGCCTGATGCCAGGTCATGGGTCGCAGGGCGTAGCGTCCGGTCTCGAAACTGGCGCGCCAGTCTCCGGACATGAACGTTCCCTCGGCCCGCGCGGTCTCGTGCAGCGCCGACCAGTCGTTGCGGTTGATGCCCGGCACCGGGGCGCCGACGAAGGTGAGGTTCGCGGCGAGGTCGGGTCTGCGCCGGTAGACCTCAAGCAGGGCCAGCGGCTCGCTCGCCGAGGTCGGAATGAAGACCCTTCCCCCGGCCCGATTCAACTGCCGGGCGACCTGTTCGGCCGCGGATTCGACTGAGACGCGAATCACGTCATGCTCGGTTCAGACGACGCCTGCAACCGTATGCGGCGCCAAGTGTTCAACAGTTGAATGCCCGGCCCCGAAAGGACCCCAGCGTCATGCGCGCCGCAGTTGATCATCCCTACGATGTCCTCAAGCCTTTCCTGTGGGTCGCGGCGCTCGGTTTCGCGACCGGCTTCCTCGCCTACGTTGGTCTGTACGGCATTCCCGCCTAGGCGGCGCCGGTAGAACCGAACCCGCCGGCGCCGCGCGCCGTCTGGTCGAGGTTCTCCACCGCCTGCCAGGTCGCGCTCGCGACCGGCGCGATCACCAGCTGGGCGATACGGTCGCCCCGCCGGATGACGAAGTCCTCTTCCCCCAGATTGATCAGAATAACCTTCACCTCGCCGCGATAATCCGCGTCGATGGTGCCGGGCGTGTTCAGGCAGGTGATACCGGCCTTGGCCGCCAGACCCGAGCGCGGCCGCACCTGCGCCTCGAAGCCGGCGGGCACCGCGAAGGCCAGGCCCGTCGGGACCATCGCGCGGGCCATCGGCTTCAGGGTCATCGGCGCGTCGTCTTCCACCGCGGCCCGCAGGTCCATCCCGGCCGCCAGCGGCGTCTCATAGGCCGGCAGCGGCAGGCCCTGCGCATGGGCCAGTTGAACGACAGGGATTGTCGGGGTCACGTCAGGGCCTTCGCGATGCGGGCGGCCAGATCGGCGGCCACGGAATCCTTGTGGGCGCGGTCCCAGCGCTCGACGCCCTTGCGGGTGATCAGCAGCACCGCGTTTTCCTCGCCGCCCATGACGCCCGGCTGGGTCACGTCGTTGGCGATGATCCAGTCGCAGCCCTTGCGCGCCAGTTTGGCCTTCGCATGGGCCTCGACATCGTTGGTCTCGGCGGCGAACCCGACCACCAGCCGCGGTCGCGCCGGGCCGGAGGCGGACAGTGTCGCCAGAATGTCGGGGTTCTCGACGAGGGTCAGGGTCGGGGGGCCGTCCTTGCCCTTCTTCAGCTTGACGCCGAAGGCCTCGTCCGGCCGCCAGTCGGCCACGGCCGCGACGCAGACGGCTGCGTCAGCCGGCAGGGCGGCCGTGCTGGCCGCCAGCATCTCGCGCGCCGACTCGACATCCACCCGATCGACGCCCGCCGGCGTCTGCAGCGCGACAGGTCCCGACACCAGGGTCACCCGCGCGCCCAGCGCCGCCAGGGCGCCGGCGATGGCGTAGCCCTGCCGGCCGCTCGAGCGGTTGGTCAGCAGCCGCACCGGATCGAGCGCCTCGGCCGTCGGCCCGGCGGTGACCAGCACATGCCTACCGGCCAAAGGGCGGGCCGCGGGTCCCTCCAGAAGGCCCATGATCGCGTTGAAGATGGCCGCGGGCTCGGCCATTCGGCCAAAACCGAACTCGCCGCAGGCCATCGCGCCCTCGTCCGGGCCGACGAACGACACGCCGTCACCCTTGAGGGTCGCGAGATTGCGCTGCGTCGCGGGGTGCTCCCACATCCGCACATTCATCGCCGGGGCCATCAGCACCGGCTTGTCCGTGGCCAGCAGGGTCGTCGAGGCCAGGTCTCCGGCCAGACCGTGCGCCGCCTTGGCCATCAGGTCCGCCGTCGCGGGCGCGACGACGACCAGATCCGCCGAGCGGCTGAGCTCGATGTGGCCCATCTCCGCCTCGTCGGTCAGGGAGAAGAGCTCGCTGTAGACCCTGTCCTCGGCGAGGGCCGAAAGCGACAGCGGGGTGACGAACTGCGCGCCGGCGGCGGTCAGGATCGGCCGCACGGCCACCCCGGCCTTGCGCAGCAGCCGCGTGAGCTCCAGCGCCTTGTAGGCGGCGATGCCGCCCCCGACGATCAGCAGAACGCGCCGCTCGCTCAAATCCCAGTCTCCTCAGAGCCGCCAGATCCCGACGCTGCATACGACGGCCCGGACGCTTGACCAAACGCGAAACCCGTGTTCTTGCTATGTTCAAATACCCGTCAAACGAGCATCTGGAGTCCGAACATGGTGGGATTGATCAGGGTTTCCGTGGGGCTGGCTTTGGCCGCCCTCATAGCAGGGTGCGATGGCGGGGCCTCCGCCGTGCCGGTGCAGCGGGCTTCGGCGCCGCCGGCGGCCGAGACGACGCCGGAGCCCTATCGGGCGGCGGTCGCCCGGACCGAGCCGGTGCGGCGCATCGACGGCAAGCCGATGTGGTCGGCAAGCCGCCGGTTCACCGCCGAGGAAAATGCGGAACGCAGCTTCCGGCGCAACGGGGCCGCGTTCGGGGCCGCGACGCGGGAAGCCTTCGTCGCCAAGGCGCATGCCTTCGTCACCCGGCCGCCGAAGGGCGCCCAGACCCTGACCCGGTCGAACGGCGACACCCTGATCTACGATCCGGCCAGCAACGTGTTCGCTGTCGCCACCCGCGAGGGAGCGCCGCGCACGATGTTCAAGCCGGACGAGGGCGCGGCCTACTGGGACAAGGTCAAGGCGCGCGAGGCCGAAGGCGGGGCGCGGAAGACGCGGGCGCGGGACGAGGGCTGACCGGAGAAGGCTACCCCAGCAACCGCGCCAGCAGGAACGCCGCGCCGGCGATGGCGGCCCCGGCGGCCAGCCAGGCCATGCCGGAGGTCTCCGGCGCCGGTTCGACGACGACCGTCGGCGCGGCCCCGGCCTCGGCCATGCGTGCGATGGCGCGCAGGGCCCGGACGGCGTCGTCCGCGAAGTCCCTGACCCGCGCGGCCGGCGAGAGCTCCCGGGCGATCCAGCGGCGGACGACGGGATCGGCGGCGGCCCAGAGGTCGTGGTCGGGCCACAGCCGCCGGGCGACACCCTCGACCGTCACCATGGTCTTCTGCAGCAGCACCAGTTCGGGCCGCAACCGCATGTCGAACAGGGCGGTGATCTCGAACAGCAGCGCCAGCAGACGGCTCATCGACAGTTCGCTGGCGGCCCGGCCGAACACCGGCTCGCCCACGGCCCGCAAGGCCTGGGCGAAGGCGTCGGCGTCATGGTGCGCGGGTACGTAGCCGGCGTCGAAGTGGGCCTTCGCCACCCGCGGATAGTCGCGGGTCAGGAAGCCATAGAGGATCTCGGCCAGGTACCGCCGGGTCTCGGGCGCAAGCCGGCCGACAATCCCGAAATCGACCGCGACGATGCCGGTGGGCGGGACGACGAACAGGTTCCCCTCATGCAGGTCGGCATGGAAGACGCCGTGATCGAGCGCCTGGGCGAGGAAGGCGCGGATCAGGTTGTCGGCCACGGCCTTGCGATCAAGACCGGGCGCATCGAGCGTCGCAGGATCGGACAGCGGCAAGCCGCCCGCCCATTCCAGCGTCAGCACCCGCTTGGCCACACCGTCCCAGACCACCGTGGGCGCGCGCATCCAGCTGTCGCGGGCCATCACCTCGGCCAGTTCGGCGGCGCCGGCCGCCTCGAACCGCATATCCAGTTCCAGCTGCAGCGAGCGGATCACGGTCTGTGCAAACGCCACCGGTTCCAGCCGGCGCGCGAGCGGAAACAGCGCCTCGATCAGTTCGCCGGCCATCAGCAGGGTCGCGCTGTCCCGCGCCACGCGCCGCTCGATGCCGGGCCGCAGGATCTTGACCGCGACCTCGCGACCGTCGGCCAGGGTCGCCCGGTGCGCCTGGGCCAGAGAGGCCGCGCCGACCGCTTCGCCGAACACCGGGAAGATCTCCGCCAGCGGCTTGCCCAGTTCGCGCTCGACCTCGGCCTTCGCCTGATCCAGCGGGAACGGCGGCAGGGCGTCCTTCAGCCGCGCCAGATCCGTGGCGAACACCGATCCGAAGATGTCCGCGCGGGTCGACAGCACCTGGCCGAGCTTGATCGCCACGGGCCCAAGCCCCTCGAGCGACCGCGCCAGCCGCTCGCCGGGCCGCCCCTGCCGCGCCTGACGGCCGGCCAACAGCCGCAGTCCCCGCGCGAGCGTCCGCACCCCGCCCGGCAGCACGCCGTCCAGCTCGCGCGGGATCAGCGCATCGGCGCGGATCAGCGTCCAGCCGGCGGCCAGCAAGCGGGAGAACGCGGGCAGGGTCATGGTCCTAGAGAACCCGTCCCGCATGCAGGGCGGCCACGCCGCCCGTGAAGTTGGTGAAGTTGACCCGCGCGAAGCCGGCCTTCTCCATCATGCCGGCGAACGTCTTCTGGTCCGGGAAGCGGCGGATGCTCTCGACCAGGTACTGGTAGGAGTCGCGGTCGCCGGCGACCCATTCGCCGATCTGGGGGATGGCCTTGAACGACCAGGCGTCATAGGCGGCGCGCAGGGCCATGCCCGTGGGCTTGCTGAACTCGAGGCAAACGAACCGGCCGCCAGGCTTCAGCACGCGCCGGGCTTCGTGCAGCGCGGCCTGGACGTCGGTCACGTTGCGGATGCCGAAGGCGATCGAATAGGCGTCGGCGCTGGCGTCCGGCAGCGGCAGGCGCTGGGCGTCGCCCACGGCCCAGCAGATCTCGGGCGGGGCGCCCTTTTCGCGACCCGCGGCGATCATCTCGGTATTGTAGTCGATGATGTGGATCGTCGCGTCTTCGCCGCCGCGCCGCTCCTGGGCGCCGCGGGCCAGCTTCGCATAGCGCCGGGCCATGTCGCCGGTGCCGCCGGCCACGTCGAGGATCACCTCGCCCGGCTGCGGGTTCAGGCGCGCCGCCGTGGCGTCCTTCCAGATCCGGTGAACCCCCGCGCTCATCAGGTCGTTCATCAGGTCGTAGCGGCTGGCGACGCGGTCAAAGACCCCGCGCACGAGGCCGGGCTTCTCGGTCGGATCGACGTCGCGATAGCCGAAGGTGGCGCTGCTCTGGCTCATGGCGTTGCTCATAGACCCGCGCGGGCAGGTCGGCTAGCCGGCACGCCGTCGGGCGCGCCGCGCAAGCTTGAGGCGGAAATGGTCCTGATGTCTTGATGAGCATTCTTGCTCCGGCGAGACCATGTTCAAGGACCTCGTCCGGAGCGGACCATTCCATCAAGGCCTTCAGGGCGCATCAGCACCCGGGAGGGCAGACGGCGCATGGACCCCGCCACCGTCCTCCGCTAGCCAAGGGACACCATGCCCGAGCTTCCTGAAGTCGAAACCGTCCGTCGCGGCCTTGCGCCCGTGCTGGAGGGCGCGCGACTGACCCGCGTCGAGCAGCGTCGGCCGGACCTGCGCTTTCCGTTTCCGGACGGTTTCGTCCAGCGGCTGACGGGCGCGACCATCCAGCGGCTGGACCGCCGGGCGAAATACCTGCTCGGCCACCTCGACCGGGGCGACGTGCTGGTCATGCATCTGGGCATGAGCGGGCGGTTCGAGATCGAGGCGGCGGAGGGAACCGTCCGGCCCGGCGAATTCGTCTATGCCAGCCCGCCTGACCCCAAACACGCGCATGTCATGTTCGAGACCGAACGCGGCGGCCGGGTGACCTATTCCGACCCCCGGCGGTTCGGATTCATGGGGCTGATCCCGGCGGGCGAGATCGTCACCCACCCCTGGTTCGCCGGGATGGGGCCGGAGCCGCTGGGGCCGGACTTTACCCCCGCACTGCTGGAAGCGGCCTTCGCCGGCCGCAAGCAGAACGCCAAGGTGCTGCTGCTGGACCAGCGGATCGTCGCGGGTCTGGGCAACATCTATGTCTGCGAAGCGCTGCACCGGTCGGGCCTGTCGCCGGTGAAACCGGCCGGGAAAATCCCGCGCAAGGCCCTGCCCGGCCTGGTCGCCGTGATCCGCGCGGTGCTGGAGGAAGCGATCGAGGCCGGCGGTTCGACCCTGCGCGACTTTTCGGCCGCCGACGGGGCGCTTGGCTATTTCCAGCACCGCTTCCAGGCCTATGGCCGCGAGGGCGAGCCCTGCCTGCGACCCGGCTGCGGCGGAACCATCGCGCGGATCGTCCAGGGCGGGCGGTCGACGTTTTATTGCCCGAAATGTCAGCGATGACGGCGGCTGTGGACCGCGACGCGCGAAAGCCGGCGCTCAGGGGGCGCAGAATGAACATCCGGGTCCTGGCGGCGCTCCTTGTGACCCTGCCCCTCCTCGCCGGACCGGCCGCCGCCGAGCCGCCGGTCTGGACCGTGCGGGACGCGGACTCGACGATCACCCTGTTCGGTTCGGTTCATGTCCTGCCGGCCGATCTCGACTGGCGGCCCGACCGGCTCGACGCGGCGCTGGCGACGGCGGACGATCTCTGGTTCGAGACGCCCGTCGGTCAGACCAGCGACTCCGAAGCGACGCAGGCCGCGACCGCCCGTGGCTATCTGCCCGCCGGGCAAGGCCTGTCCTCCCTGCTGACCGCCGAAGGTCGGGCCCGTCTTGACCGGGTCAGCGGCCGGCTCGGCCTCGCCCCGGCCGGGATGGAGCGGCTGGCGCCCTGGTACGCCGACATCACCCTCGGCGTCGTCACCCTGATGCGTCAGGGCGCGACCGTCACCACCGGCGTCGAACGCACCCTCGCCGAGGCCGCCCCGCAGGCGCAGCGACGCGCGTTCGAGACCGCCGGCCAGCAGATCGCCTTCTTCGCCGACGCCCCCATGGCCGACCAGCTCGCGTCGCTGGAGGACACGCTTCGGCAGCTCGACGAGGACCCCGACTATTACAATCAGCTGATCAACGCCTGGGCGAAGGGCGACACCCGGGCGATCGAGACGCTCGGCCTCACGCCGATGAAGCAGATCTCGGTCTATCTCTACGACCAGCTGATCGTTCAGCGGAACCGCCGCTGGGTCGACACGATCGCGGGCCGGATGAGCGGCAGCGGCCGCACGGTCATCGTGGTCGGGGTGGGCCATCTGGTCGGTCCCGACAGCGTGCCGGCCCTGCTGCGCGCGCGCGGCTATGCCGTGGACGGTCCCTGACCAAAGAGACTTGAGCGAACCACGGGCCGGAGGCACAACCGGCGCATGACCTATCAGACCCTGATCCTTGAAACGCCGTCGCAGGGCGTGACCCTCATCCGGCTGAACCGCCCCGAGGCGCTCAACGCCCTCAACAGCCAGCTGCTTGGCGAGCTCGGCGAGGCGCTCGACGCCGCGACGGCCGACGACGCGGTCCGCTGCGTCGTCCTGACCGGTTCCGACCGGGCCTTCGCCGCCGGCGCCGACATCAAGGAGATGTCGGACAAGTCCTACGCCGAGATGATGAAGCTGGACTTCTTCACCGCCGCAGCCCGCAAGCTGGAGCAGTTCCGCAAGCCGGTGATCGCCGCGGTCAGCGGCTACGCCCTCGGTGGCGGCTGCGAACTGGCGATGATGTGCGACTTCATCATCGCTTCGGAGACGGCGAAGTTCGGCCAGCCCGAGATCAACCTGGGCGTCGCGCCCGGCATCGGCGGGACCCAGCGCCTGACCCGCTTTGTCGGCAAGGCCAAGGCGATGGACATGATCCTGACCGCCCGGATGATGGACGCCGCCGAAGCCGAGCGCGCCGGGCTGGTTTCCCGCGTGGTGCCGGTCGACAAGCTGCTCGAAACCGCCCTGGAGGCCGCCGGCAAGATCGCCGGCCATTCGCCCCTCGCGGTGATGATGAACAAGGAGCTGGTCGAGGCGGCTTTCGAGACCACCCTGGCCACGGGCGTGGCGCTGGAGCGTCGGCTGTTCCACAGCCTGTTCGCCTTCGAGGACCAGAAGGAAGGCATGGCCGCCTTCGTCGAGAAGCGGAAGCCCGACTTCAAGGGGCGGTAGCGTCGTCATTCAGCAGCGGCGCTGCGTCCTCACTCACCAGCCATCTGGCCAGCCGCAGGGCGCGCCTTTGCGACGCGCCGCCGCCCCGCGTCACGGCGACCTGGACGGTCTGTCCGCCGATCTGCGTCTGCCAGCGATGCTCCAGCCGCACATAGCCCAACCGCTGCAGGCGATTTGCGATCAGGCTGTAGCGCGTGACCACCAGCGCTGACCGTTGCTGCTCGGCGGGCTCCAGCAGCGCCTGCGGCGAGGCCCTGGGAAGAATGATGGGGCCGGCGGGGTCCTGACCGGCGAGAGCGCGGCCGAGGGGGCCGGCGAGGCGTGGGTCACAGATCACCACCTGCCCCTCCGACGCCCCGCCGCAGCCGGCCAGGGCGAAACCCGAGAGCAGGAAAATCCGACGGTCCATGCGATCAACCTACAACGTGAGCGCTGAAGCGCCAGACTCGCATTGACCGGGTGGGGGCCTTCCTGTATTTGCCCGCCCTTCGATTTATCCGGCGTCCGCGGCCTTTCGCGTCCGCCTGTCCGTTCTGAGGTTCTACAAGCTCATGGCCAATAATCCCGGCGCCAAGAAGGCGATCCGCAAGATCGAGCGCCGCACGGAAGTGAACAAGGCGCGTCGCTCGCGCGTGCGCACCTTCCTCCGCAAGTTCGATGAAGCCCTGGCCGCCGGCGACGCCGCCGCCGCCAAGGCCGCCTTCATCGTCGCGCAGTCCGAACTGATGCGCGCCGTGTCCAAGGGCGTGGTCCACAAGAACACGGGCTCGCGCAAGGTCTCGCGCCTGAACGCCCAGCTGAAGAAGCTGTCGACGGCCGCCTGACTTCGGGCTTGCCCGGAGCGGAGTCGCAGACACCGTTCGCCTGAAATTTCAGCACGTTGAACAACCGGCAGGCGCCTCTGCGCCGGCCGGTTTTTCGCGTCTGCAGTTCGCGTGTGCGGCGAATATTCACACCGCCCTCAAGGGGCATTAACGGATTCCCTTGCCGGGCGAGGGGGCCTCGTGAGTCAACAGAAATATCCGCGTCCGGACTCAAATTTCAGGTTTGACCCACCGATTTTCAGGCCGCTAGTGTGAAGCCTTCGACGCTTGGTCCTCTTCCTTTTATGGGTATGAGAGTGGCGGCGGCGGACGCCCCGCGTCCGCCGGCTAAGAGACTGACTGCGTTGAGTATTCTGACTTCTCCACCGTGGGGGCGGAGGGGTGTCGCGGGTTCGGAAAAGAAACGGAACGGGTGGGGCTTATGAACTCTTTGGGCGGGCGAACGATGCCGTCGCAAACACCTGCTGGCGCCGTCTGGACCAAGGCCTGTCTGGCCTTGCGCCGGGAGCTGGGTGAGGCTGCGTTCGGGTCGTGGCTGGCCCAGGCCGCCCTGCGCGAAATCGCGGACGGTCGCATCGTTCTGGTCACCCCCACCGGCGTCGCCCGCGACTGGATCCGCCGCAACGCCTGGCGCCGCATCGGCGAGCTGTGGGCCGAGCATGATCCGCAGGGGCGCAGCCTCGACCTGAAATCCCGCATGGAGTTCGAGACGGACACCGGCGGCATGGACATCATCGCCGAGGCCATCGAGGTGCTGGACCCCGTCGCCACCGACGCCCCGGCCATCGCCCCGACGCCCGGAACCCGCACCGGCCGCGTCGCCGGTCTGCAGGAACGCTTCACCTTCGACAGCTTCGTGCCCGGCCCGGCCAACGAATTCGCCCACGCCGTCGCGCGGCGCGTGGCCAGCTGGGCTGACGGTCACTTCAATCCGGTCGTGATCCACAGCGGCTACGGCTTCGGCAAGACCCACCTGCTCAACGCGATGGCCTGGGAGGCCATGCGCGCCGCGCCCGAAAAGCGCGTGGTCTATCTGAGCGCCGAGCGCTTCCTGTCGACCTTCGTGCGCTCGGTGATGGATCGCTCCACCGCCCTGTTCAAGGAAGAGCTGCGCACGGCCGACCTGCTGCTGATCGATGACGTGCATTTCGTCGCCGGCAAGCAGTCGACCCAGGAAGAGCTGTTCCACACCCTGACCGCCCTGATGGAGGACGGCCGCCGGGTGGTCTTCTCGGCCGACCGGCCGCCGGCCCAGATCACCGAGATGGACGCGCGCCTGCGCAGCCACCTGTCCGCCGGCCTCGTCTGCGGCATCGAGCCGGCCGACGGCGCGCTGCGACTGGGCATCCTTGAGCGGAAGCTGGTCGCGCTGGGGCGTCAGGGCGGCTTCAACGCCCAGGCCCGTCCCGAGGTGCTGCAGTTCCTCGCCGACCGCTTCACCGACAGCGTGCGGGAGCTGGAAGGCGCCCTGAACACCCTGGTGGCCCGTATGGGCGCCCAGGTCAGCGGCCTGTCGCTGGACGAGGCCCAGGCGATCCTCCGCCCGCACCTGCGCGGCGCGGAGAAGCGCATCACCATCGACGACATCCAGAAGGCGACGTCGGAGCATTTCGGTCTGCGCCAGGCGGATCTGGTCTCCGAACGCCGCAACCGCTCGGTCGCCCGTCCGCGTCAGGCGGCCATGTGGCTGGCCAAGCAGCTGACGACCCGCTCGCTGCCCGACATCGGCCGGCGCTTCGGCGGGCGCGACCACACCACCGTCCTGCATGCGGTCCGCCGCATCGAGGCGCTCAAGGCCGACGATCCCCAGCTGTCGCGTGACCTGGAAGCGCTGACGCGGAAACTGCGGGGGTAGAAGGGGACATGTAGCCGGCGAAGCCGGTACGTGTCCCCCAAATCAGTTCTGCTCGGTTAGGGGACACGTACCAGAGGTACATGTCCCCTCGACTACGGCTTCACGCCGTAGCGGTGGAAATAGTCGATCATCTTGCGCCAGCCGTCCTGGGCCGCCGCGGCGTCGTAGCTGGCGCGGTAGTCGGCGTGGAATCCGTGCTGGGCGTCCGGATAGACGATCAGGTCCGCCCCGGCCTTCTCGAACTCGCGCAGCTTGCGCCGCATCGCCTCGACGTCGGTGACCGGAATGCCCTGGTCCTTGCCGCCGTAGAGGCCCAGCACCGGCGCCTTCAGGAAGCCGGCCAGTTCCAGAGGCCACTCCCGCTCGGGCTCGGACAGAAACTGCCCCGCCGCCGGCCGTGACAACCGGCCGTACCAGGCCACGCCGCAGCGGAAGGTCTGCATCCGCTCGCAGGCCAGCCAGACCTGCGCTCCGCCCCAGCAGAATCCGGTGACGGCCATCTTCTTCCGGTTCACGAAGGCCTGACGCGACAACCAGTCGGTCGTCGCCTCCAGATCGCTCATCACCTGGGCGTCGGTGGCGGCGGCGACGATGTTGCGGATCTGGGTGAAGTCGACCAGCGGTGCGGGATCGCCGTGCCGCACGAAGAAGTCGGTCGCGATCGCCACATAGCCGAGCTTGGCCAGCCGCCGGCAGGTGTCGCGGATATACTCGTGAATGCCGAAGACCTCCGACACCACCACGACCACCGGTCGTTTTCCGCGGCCGTCCGGCCGGGCGATGTAGGCGGGAATGTCGCGATCACCGGCCGGGATCATCACCGTCTCGGCGACCAGGCCGCTCAGGTCGGTCTTGATCGGTTCGGCCTTCGCCGACACGGCGGCGGCGGCGTAGCCGGCGAAGAACAGCCCGGGCAGGGCGCGGCGGGACAGGTCGAAGTCGCGCGGCTCGGATCCCTCGGGACGGGTCAGCTTCAGCATGGCGGGGTTCCCTCGTATCGTTGCCGCACCCTAGCGCCGGACGCTGCTCGCTGGGAAGCGTCTCAGGCAGGCCGCGCCCGTCTCAGGGTGATGTTGAGCCGTCCACCGCCCGGAACCAGGCGGGAGGAGCCGCTGAGGACGCGGTCGATGCCATGAAACGCCAGCCGCGACGCCCCGGCCAGCAGGCAGACGTCGCCGGAGGCCAGCCGCACCGACCGGGTGGGGTCGGTCCTTTTCAGCCCCCCGAGGCGGAAGACCGCCGTATCGCCCAGCGACACCGACAGGACGGGAAACCGGAAGTCGGCCTCGTCCGCGTCTCGGTGCAGACCCATCTTCGCTCCCTCCCGATAGAGGTTGACCAGGCAGGCGTCAGCCGGAACGGCGGCGTCGGCGAGTTCCGCCCAGAGATCCCGCAGGAGATCAGGCATCGGCGGCCAGGCCTTCCCCGTCAGGGGGTGGTTCGGTTCGTAGCGATAGCCGCGGGCGTCGGTCACCCAGCTGAGGGGTCCGAGGCCCGTGTTCTGCACGCCCATCGGCTTGCCGCCGGGGGTCAACTGGCGATGAAACGGCGCCGCGGCGGCGGCGGCCAGCACCGTCTCGACAAGCGCCGCCTGCTCCGCCGGACTTAGCCGGCCTGGCAGCAGGGTGAAACCTGACAAATCCTTCATGATCGCGCGCCCATGCGTCAGTCTAGTCTCCCCGCCGACCGAACGGGGAGAGGTTCCGTGATCAAGCGTATCGGACTTGGACTGCTGCTGGCGGCGACCACGCTGCTGGCCGGCTGCGGGGCGACGCCCGCGACGGAGTCGGGGCGCAACGTCCTGCCGACGGACATCACCCCCGTCCACTACGACATCATCGTGCGGCCCGACGCGGCGGCCCTGACCTTCACCGGCTCGGTCAGCGCCGATGTGCAGGTGGTCCGGGCGACTAACACTGTGACGCTCAACGCCGCCGACATGACCTTCGGCAAGATCCGTCTCGACGGCGTCGACGCCGCCCCGACCGTCACGTTCGACGACAAGGCACAGACCGCGACCCTGACCTTCGCCGGCCCGCTGGCGGTCGGCAAGCGCCGTCTGGCCATTGACTACACCGGCAAGATCAACCAGCAGGCTTTCGGCCTGTTCTCGGTCGACTACGCCACGGACCAGGGCGAGAAGCGTCTGCTGGCGACCCAGTTTGAATCTCCGGACGCGCGCCGGTTCGCGCCGATGTGGGACGAGCCTGCGCTGAAGGCCACCTTCAAGCTGACGGTCGAGGCACCGGCCGCTGACATGGTCGTCTCCAACACCCCGATCGAGTCGGTCGCCCCCGTCGGGGACGGCTTCACCCGAACGACCTTCGCGGCCACGCCGAAGATGAGCTCCTACCTGCTGTTCCTCGCGGTCGGCGACTTCGAGCGTATCAGCCGGAAGGTCGGCGACGTCGACGTCGGCGTGGTGGTCAAGCGCGGCTCGACCGGTCAGGCCGGATACGCCCTGGACGCCGCCGCGCAGCTGCTGCCCTGGTTCAACGACTACTTCGGCACGCCCTATCCGCTGCCCAAGCTGGACATGGTCGCCCTGCCCGGCGGCGCGTCGGCATTCTCGGCGATGGAGAACTGGGGGGCGATCCTCTATTTCGAGAAGGCCGTGCTGGTTGATGACCGCATCTCGAGCCAGGCCGACCGCCAGGGCGCCTTCAGCACCATCGCCCATGAGATGGCCCACCAGTGGTTCGGCGATCTGGTGACCATGGCCTGGTGGGACGACCTCTGGCTGAACGAGGGTTTCGCCTCCTGGATGGCGACCAAGGCGCTGACCGTCTTCCACCCCGAATGGGACGCCGGTCTTCAGGCCATGGCCGGCCGCGACGGGGCGATGAATCTCGACGCCCGCGAGGCCACCCATCCGGTGGTCCAGCCGGTCGCCGACGCCCGCGACGCGGCCTTCGACACGATCAGCTACCAGAAGGGCCAGGCGGTCATAAACATGGTCGAGGCCTGGATCGGCGCCGACAATTTCCGCACCGCCCTGCGCGCCTACATGAAGAAGCACGCCTACGGGAACACAGTCAGCGACGATCTGTGGAGCGCGGTGGAAGCCGCCTCCGGTCAGCCGATCCGCCACATCGCCGCCGACTTCACCGGCCAGCCGGGCGTGCCCCTGATCAAGGTCACGACGCTGGGCTCGGCCTGGCGGCTGTCGCAGCGCCGCTTCGGCGTCGACGCGCCGTCCCGGGAGCCGCTGAGCTGGGTGACGCCCGTCGCCGCGACCTGGCCCGGACAGAAGCGGGACTGGCGCGACGTAGTCTCGATGGGCCAGTCGGTGCGCCTCAAGGGCCCCGCCGGCGCGCCCCTGCTGGTCAATTTCGGCCAGGCCGGGTACTTCCGCACCGCCTACGACGCCAAGGCTTACAGCCGGCTGCAGGCGGTCTTCGGGACCCTCGCGCCGGCCGACCAGCTCGGCCTGCTCTACGACTACTGGGCGTTCGGCCAGCAGGGCACGGAGCCTGTGTCGCGCTGGCTGGACCTCGCGGCCAGCCTGCCTGCCGACGCCAATCCGGTGGTCTGGATGCAGGTGGTCGACGTGCTGGGGCAGATCGACCGCCTCTACGACGCGGACAGCGGCCAGACGGCGTTCCGGGCGCGGGCGCGGGCGATGCTGGCGCCGGTCTGGAACCGGATCGGCTGGATCCCGGTCGAGGGCGAGCCCGCAACGGCGGTGCTGCTTCGCGCCAGGCTGATCGAGGCGCTCGGCCGGTTCGATGACCCGGCGGTGGTCGCAGAGGCCCGGGCCCGGTTCGCGCGCATGGGGTCGGACCCCTCGGCGCTGCCGGCCGGCGTCCGCGAGCCGGCCCTGACGGTGGTGGCCATGCACGCCGACGCCGCGACCTGGGAACAGCTTCGCCAGATGGCGCTCGCCTCAACCAACGCCCTTGAGAAGCAGCAGATCTACGGCGTGCTCGGCGAGACGCGGGACAGGACCCTGGCGCAGCGGACCCTCGTGCTCGCGCTCAGCGCCGAACCTCCGACGACCCTGCGCCAGAACATCCTGCGGGGGCCGTCGGCCAACTTCCCGGCGATGACCTGGGCTTACCTGAAGGCCAACAAGGCCCGCGCCGACGCCCTGTTCGCGCCGGGCTCGATGGTCGGGATGCTGCAGCGGATCACCGGCGGGTGGGCCGATGAGGCGATCGCCGGCGAGGCGCTGGCCATGGCGAAGGCCGAGGGCGAGGTGCCCCCGCGGCTCAAGGGCTTGCTGTCAGCCGCCGTCTACCGGGCGAAGGTGCGGCGCGAGCGGCTGGACGATATCCGCCAGTGGGTCGCCCGGCCCCACTGACGCGACCCTGAGAAGACGACGGGCGGGGCGGCCTTCCGGCTCACCCCGCCCGCAACTTCAGACGGACGCCGGCCGTCAGTCTTCGGTGTAGCGGTAGGACGAAATCTTGCAGACATCGACGCGCTGGCGGACCAGGGAGTCGCCGTCGTCGAACACCGCCTTGAAGTCGTAGAGGCAGTAGCCCGATCCATCGTCGATATTGACCACGACCGACTGGCCGGGTTGCAGCACGTCACGGCCGAGAATGTCCTCCTCCCAGCCCGAGGCGTCGATGTTGGACGCATAGAACCGCACGATGATGTGGCGCGTCTCGTTGATGATGCGCACGCGACGGTCTTCGGCCGAGGCCATGCCGGGCGTGAGCGCCGTGGTCGCCACCATGACGGCCAGCGCCAGTCCGGCCTTGAGCTTTGCAGACAGGGTAACCATTGATCCCTCCAAGATACTGTCCCTCGAACAGGTGGAGTAGGGTCACCCATGCCTCTCCGCGCCATGCCCCAAATGGGGGGCGGCGACCTGATGGCGTGAAAGCCCCAAACTTGATGGGGGTTTTGCTCTTGCGGCAGGCGCCCTGCTTCCCATATGGCGGTCTGACCAACAGCTTTCCCGGAACGGAAAGCACCCCCAATTCAGTCCAGAGGATCCAACCGGGGACGGAAGAGAAAAACCGGGGCGCTTCATGTGAGGCCCTTGTCACCGCCGTCCGCCTGTCAGGAAGCTAGAGAGACCTCAAATGAGCAAGATTATCGGCATCGACCTGGGAACGACCAATTCCTGCGTGGCCATCATGGACGGCAAGTCGCCCAAGGTGCTCGAAAACGCCGAAGGCGCCCGCACCACGCCGTCCGTCGTCGCCTTCCTCGAGGATGGTGAAAAGCTGGTCGGCCAGCCGGCCAAGCGCCAGGCGGTCACCAATCCGACCAACACCCTGTTCGCCATCAAGCGCCTGATCGGCCGCTCCTACAGCGATCCGGTGGTCGACAAGGACAAGGGCATGGTGCCCTACGACATCGTCAAGGGTCAGACGGGCGACGCCTGGGTCCGCGCCGTGGGCAAGGACTACAGCCCGCAGGAAGTTTCGGCCTTCATCCTGATGAAGCTCAAGGAAGACGCCGAGCGTCACCTGGGCGAAAAGGTCACCAAGGCGGTCATCACCGTTCCGGCCTACTTCAACGACGCCCAGCGTCAGGCGACCAAGGACGCCGGCCGCATCGCCGGCCTGGAAGTCCTGCGCATCATCAACGAGCCGACCGCGGCGGCCCTGGCCTACGGCCTGGACAAGAACGACGGCAAGAAGATCGCCGTCTACGACCTCGGCGGCGGCACCTTCGACGTTTCGATCCTCGAGATCGGCGACGGCGTCTTCGAGGTGAAGGCGACCAACGGCGACACCTTCCTCGGTGGTGAAGACTTCGACCTGCGGATCGTCGATTTCCTCGCTGACGAGTTCAAGAAGGAAACCAGCACCGACCTGCGCAAGGACAAGCTGGCCCTGCAGCGCCTGAAGGAAGAGGCCGAAAAGGCCAAGAAGGAGCTGTCGACGACCACGCAGTACGAGGTCAACCTGCCGTTCATCAGCATGAACGCGTCCGGCCCCCTGCACCTGAACATCAAGCTGTCGCGCGCCAAGCTGGAAGCCCTGGTCGAGGACCTGATCAACAAGACGATCGGCCCGTGCGAACAGGCGCTGAAGGACGCCGGCATCAAGAAGGGCGACATCGACGAGGTGATCCTCGTCGGCGGCATGACCCGCATGCCCAAGGTCGTCGACGCGGTGAAGAACTTCTTTGGCCGTGAGCCGCACCAGGGCGTCAACCCGGACGAGGTCGTGGCGCTGGGCGCTGCGGTCCAGGCCGGCGTGCTGCAGGGCGACGTCAAGGACGTGCTGCTGCTGGACGTTACCCCGCTGACGCTGGGCATCGAGACGCTGGGCGGCGTGTTCACCCCGCTGATCGAGCGCAACACGACGATTCCGACCAAGAAGAGCCAGACCTTCTCGACCGCCGACGACAACCAGTCGGCCGTGACGATCCGGGTCTTCCAGGGCGAGCGTCCGATGGCGCACGACAACAAGATGCTGGGCCAGTTCGACCTGGTCGGCATCCCGCCGGCGCCGCGCGGCGTGCCGCAGGTCGAGGTCATCTTCGACATCGACGCCAACGGCATCGTGCACGTCACGGCCAAGGACAAGGCGACCAACAAGGAACAGTCGATCCGCATCCAGGCCAACGGCGGTCTTTCGGACGCCGATATCGAGAAGATGGTCCGCGAAGCCGAGTCCAACCGCGCCGAAGACGAGAAGCGCAAGGCCGGCGTCGAGGCGCGCAACCAAGCCGACGCGGTGATCCACTCCACCGAAAAGGCCATGGCCGAGCACGGTGACAAGGTCTCCGCCGAGGAGAAGACGGCCATCGAGACGGCCATCACCGACCTCAAGGCGGTGCTGGACAGCGGTGACTCCGACGATATCGCGGTCAAGACCAAGGCCCTGATCGACGCCTCGATGAAGCTCGGCGAGGCCATGTACAAGGCCCAGCAGGGCGACGCCGGCGGCGACGCGGGCGAGCAACCCTCGGACGATGGCGTCGTCGACGCCGAATTCGAGGAAGTCGACGGCGACGACAAGAAGTCGGCGTGAACCCGATAGCCCGCCCGACGCATCTGGCGACAGACTTGCAGTCGGGCGGGCGATCTCCCACCTCAGGGGTTGCTCGGTTTTTCGGTGATGCCGGCTGATGCGTGATTATTACGAAATTCTGGGTGTCCAGCGCGGAGCCGACGAGGCCGCGCTGAAGAGCGCCTTCCGCAAGCAGGCGATGGAGCATCACCCCGACCGCAACGGCGGGTGCGAGGACTCCGAAGCCCGCTTCAAGGAAATCAACGAGGCCTATTCGGTCCTCTCCGATCCGCAGAAGCGCGCGGCCTATGACCGCTTCGGCCATGCCGGCGTCAATGGCGCGGGCGGCGGCGGTCAGCAGGGCTTCGGCGATGTCCATGACATCTTCAACGAGGTCTTCGGCGACGCGTTCGGCGAGATGTTCGGCGGCGGTCGCCGCCGGCAGAACAACGGTCCGGCCCGCGGCGCGGACCTGCGCTATGACCTGGAGATCACCCTCGAGCAGGCCTTCGCCGGCTCGGAGGTCGAGATCACGGTTCCGGCCTCGATCACCTGCGAAAGCTGCGAGGGTTCGGGCGCCAAGCCCGGCACCAACCCCACCGTCTGCGGCAGCTGCGGCGGCGCGGGCCGGGTGCGCGCCACCCAGGGCTTCTTCGCCATCGAGCGCACCTGCCCCCGCTGCGGCGGCTCGGGCAAGCTGGTCCTCGACCCCTGCAAGACCTGTAGCGGCCACGGCCAGGTGCGCCGCCAGCGCACGCTGCAGGTCCGCATCCCCGCCGGCGTCGACGACGGCGCCCGCATCCGCCTCGCCGGTGAAGGCGACGCGGGCCAGCGCGGCGGCCCGCGCGGCGACCTCTACATCTTCCTGTCGGTCGCCCCGCACGACCTGTTCGAGCGCGACGGCCTGGACCTGCTCTGCACCGTGCCCGTGCCGATGTGCACCGCGGCCCTCGGCGGCGAAATCGAGGCTCCCTGCCTGACCGGCGGCGAGGACTGCGACGGCGAGTGCCGGATCCCGGTCAAGGTGCCCGAAGGCACCCAGACCGGCCGCACGGTCCGCCTCAAGGGTCGCGGCATGCCGTCCCTGCGCGGCCGTGAGCGGGGCGACCTTCTGGTCGAGATGTTCGTCGAGACCCCGACCCACCTCAGCGCCCGGCAGAAGGAGCTGATGCGCGAGCTGGCCGAAACCTGCGGCGAGCAGCAGCACCCCAAGGCCGCCGGCTTCATGGGCAAGGCCAGCAAGTTCTGGGGCGGCGTGACCGGCAAGGCCTAACGGTCGCGATTGCGGGCCGTCAGCCTGTAGACGCCGATCAGGCCTGCCAGCAGCAGCAGCGCGATGACCAGACTGACGCCCGCCAGCGCGAACATCACGTGCGCGTTGACGTCCGGCAGCTTCAGGGGCGGCGCGGGTTCCGGAAGCGCGAACACCAGCGGCACGCGTATCTGGGCCACGACCGGCAGGCCATTGCGGATCGCCGGAGCCATCCGCATCTCGCCGGCCAGCCTGAGCGCGGCGTCGCCGAACCCGTAGCCGGCCGGATCTTCCGACAGCACCGTGCAGTCGGCCAGGCGGGTGTCGACGCCCGCGGCGCAGGAGATCGTCACCCGGCCCTCCACGTCCTCGCGCCAGGCCTTGTTAGGGTAGAACCGCGCGATCAGCTCCCCGTCAGGCTTGACCAGCCAGTCCGGATTGCGGTCGGCTTCGGTCCCCGGCGGCATGACCGGCGCGGCGGCGATCAGAAAGAAGGCCGCCCCTGTGACCAGCAATCCCTTCATCATGATGTCGCCCCCTCGCCGCGGAGGCTTTCACACCGCCGGCCGACGGGCAACCGGACCGCGAAACCCTTAACGCCCCGCGCGAACCCCGCTAGGGTCGCCGACGATGAACGCCCCGCTTCCCCCCGGCCAGACTGCGCCTGACGCCACCGGCGCGACGCCCGTGATGCAGCAGTATTTCGACGCCAAGTCGCGGCAGCCGGACGCCCTGGTCTTCTTTCGCATGGGCGACTTCTACGAACTGTTCTTCGACGACGCGATCCGCGCCGCCGCCGCCCTCGGCATCGCCCAGACCTTTCGCGGGACGCACAACGGCCAGCCGATCCCCATGGCCGGCGTGCCGGTTCACGCGGCCGAAGCCTATCTCGCCAAGCTTATCCGCGCGGGCTTCAAGGTCGCGGTCTGCGAGCAGATGGAGAACCCGGCCGAAGCGAAGAAGCGCGGCTCCAAGGCCATCGTTCACCGCGACGTGGTGCGCATCGTCACGCCCGGCACCCTGACCGAAGACGGCCTGCTGGACGCCCGCGGCGCCAACCGGCTGGCGGCCATCGCCCTCCGCGGCGGCCAGGCGGCCGTCGCCAGCGTCGAGCTCTCGACGGGCGAGGTGGAAAGCCTGCTGATCGCGCCGTCGGGACTGTCCGCCGCGCTGGCGGCGCTTCAGCCGTCGGAGATCCTCGTCCCGGACCGCCTGTTCGCCGACGAGACGGTCAACCTCGCCCTGAAGGCCGCCGGCGGTCTGGTCCAGCCGGTGGCGCAGGCGCTGGCCGAACCGGCGGCGTCGGAGGCCCGGCTGAAGCGGCTCTATGGCGTCGACACCCTCGACGGCTTCGGCGGCCTCGCCGGGGCGGAGATCTCGGCGCTGGGTCTGATCGCCGCGCATCTGGAGATGACCCAGGCCGGCAAGCTTCCGGCGCTCTCGCCGCCGCGCCGCGCGGGCGAGGCCGACGTCATGGCCATCGACCCGGCCACCCGCACCAGCCTGGAGATCGAACGCACCACGGGCGGCCAGCGTGACGGCTCGCTGCTAGGCAGCATCGACCGCTGCGTCACCGCCGCCGGCTCGCGGATGCTGGCCGCGCGGCTGGCCCGGCCGCTGCTCGATCCGGCGGCGATCGACACCCGACTGGACGCCATCCAGTGGCTGCTGGAGCGGCGGGTGCTGCGCGAACGGCTGCGCGACGCGCTGAAGCGCTCGGGCGACCTGGCCCGCGCCTTGTCCCGGCTGGCGCTCGGCCGCGGCGGCCCGCGGGATCTCGGCGTCCTGCGCGACGGCCTGAAGACCGGCGAGGCCCTGTCGGGTCTGGTGGTTGATGCGGGCGATGGCCTCAATCCGCCGCCGTTCGAGATCGAGCGGGCCCTGGCGGCGGTCAATCCGTCGCTGTCGGCCGACCTGTCGGGCCTGCTGGCGCAGCTGACCGACGGCCTCGGCCCGGACCTGCCGGCCCAGGCCCGCGACGGCGGCTTCGTCGCCGCCGACATCCGTCCCGAGCTCGACCAGGCCCGCGCCCTGCGCGACGACAGCCGCCGGGTGATCATCGCGCTCGAAAGCCGGTTGGCGGCTGAAAGCGGCGTGCCCCTGAAGATCCGTCACAACGCGGTGCTCGGCTACTTCGTCGAGACCACGGCGGGCAAGGCCGACCCGCTGTTCCAGCCGCCGCACAACGCGACCTTCATCCACCGCCAGACCCTGGCCAACCAGGTGAGGTTCACGACCGTCGAGCTGGCCGATCTGGACGCCCGCATCGCCCAGGCCGGCGAGCGGGCCCTGGCCATCGAGATCGCGACCTTCGAGGCCTGGCGCGAGGCCGCCTGCGCCCTCGCCGCGCAGCTCCAGGCGGCCGCCTGCGCGCTGGCGACGCTCGACGTCGATGCAGGCCTGGCCGAGTGGGCGGAGGACCAGCAGGCCGTTCGCCCCGTCCTCGACAAGGGCTTCGGCTTCGACGCCAGGGGCGGCCGCCACCCGGTCGTCGAGTCGGCCGTGAAGCGCGCCGGCGAGCCCTTCACCCCCAACGACTGCTGCTTAGACGGCTCGGGCGAGACCGGCGCCCGCCTGTCGATCGTCACGGGCCCGAACATGGCCGGCAAGTCGACCTTCCTGCGGCAGAACGCCCTCTTGGCGGTGATGGCCCAGGCCGGCTGCTTCGTGCCGGCCAAGTCCCTGAAGATGGGCGTGGTCGATCGGCTGTTCAGCCGTGTCGGCGCCGGAGACGACCTCGCCCGCGGGCGTTCGACCTTCATGGCCGAGATGGTCGAGACCGCCGCCATCCTCACCCAGGCCACCCCGCGCAGCTTCGTCATCCTCGACGAGATCGGCCGGGGCACCGCCACCTGGGACGGTCTGGCCATCGCCTGGGCCTGCGCCGAGGCGCTGCACGGGACCAACCGCAGCCGGGCGCTGTTCGCGACCCACTACCATGAGCTGGCCGCGCTCGAGGACCGGCTGTCCTACGTCTCCAACCTGTCGATGCGGGCCAAGGAGTGGAACGGCGACCTGGTCTTCCTGCATGAGGCGGGCCCCGGCCACGCCGACCGCAGCTACGGCGTCCAGGTGGCCAAGCTGGCCGGCGTCCCGCCCGCTGTCGTGGCGCGCGCGCGCGAAGTCCTCGAACGTCTGGAAAGTGAAGCGGAGAGCCCCGCGCGCCTTGAAGGCCTGCCCCTGTTCGCCTCCGCCGCGCCGACGCCGGTGAAGCATGGCCCGAGCCCGGTCGAGGAGGCCCTCAAGGGCATGGAGCCCGACGGCATGAGCCCGAGGGAAGCGATGGAAGCGCTCTACCGGCTGAAGGGGATGCTCTAGAGGTCATCCTCTGTTCAACCCGTTGCGCCGCCCCCTGTTGCAGCGCACATAAGGTCCATGGCCACCCGTCTTCGCCCGACCCGCCTCGAACATGTCGTTGACGGCATCGCGCTGCGCACGCGTCTGACCGCCGCCGCCCACGACGCCCTCGGCAACGAGGCCGAGCAGCGCAAGCTGGCGCTGGAGATCCTCAAGGCCGCCCTGTTCCGCGGCCGGATGATCGCCAAGGAGCGTCTGGAGAACGGCGCCGGCGGGGTCGAGACGGCCCGTCTGCTGTGCGGCGTCACCGACGAGGTGGTCACCGCCCTCTACGACTTCACCACCGTGCACATGTTCCGCGCCCGCAACCCCACCGAGGGCGAGCGGCTCTGCCTGCTGGCGGTCGGCGGCTACGGCCGGGGCGTGCTGTCGCCCTACAGCGATCTCGATCTGCTGTTCCTGCGACCCTACAAACAGACGGCCCACGCCGAGAGCGTCATCGAGTTCATGCTCTATGCGCTGTGGGATCTGGGCTTCAAGGTCGGCCATGCCTCGCGCACGGTCGAGGAGTGCGTGCGGCTCTCGAAGGAGGACTTCACGATCCGCACCTCGATCCTCGAGGCCCGCCGCCTGACCGGCGACGAGTCCCTCGGCGAGGAACTGAAGAAGCGCTTCCGCAATGACGTGGTCCGCAACACCGGGGCCGAGTTCGTCGCCGCCAAGCTCAAGGAGCGCGACGACCGCCACGGCCGCGCCGACACCAGCCGCTACATGGTCGAGCCCAATGTGAAAGAGGGCAAGGGCGGCCTGCGCGACCTGCACACCCTTATGTGGATCGCCGAATACCTGCACCCGGTCGAGCGTCCGGCGGACGTCTTCACCCTCGGCTATTTCGACCGTCGCGAGGTCGCCGCCTTCGTCCGCGCCTTCGACTTCCTGCATGCGGTCCGCGCGCACCTGCATTTCGCCACCGGCCGGCCCGAGGAGCGGCTGACCTTCGACCTGCAGCCGGAAATCGCCCGGCGGATGGGCTTTGGCGACCGCGCCGACAATCCGGCCGTCGAGCGCTTCATGCGCCGCTACTTCCTGATCGCCCGCGAGGTCGGCTCCCTGACGCGGACCTTCTCGGCCAAGCTGGAGACCGAACACCTCAAGGCCCAGCCCAAGGGCCTGTCGCGGTTCCTGCCGGGCCGGCCGAGCCCCAAGCGCAAGCCGCTCGACATCGCCGGTTTCCACGAGGAGGCGGGTCGCCTGACCATCGACGGGCCGGAGGTGTTCGAGCGCGATCCGGTCGATCTGATCCGTATCTTCCGCATCGCCGACCAGCGCGATCTGGACCTGCATCCGGACGCCTTCACGGCGGTCACCCGCTGCCTGCCGCTGATCACCGTCAAGACCCGCCGCGACCCCGAGGCGGCCAAGGCCTTCCTCGACATCCTGGCGCGCGGCAAGCGGACCTACCGCACCCTGATGCTGATGAATGAGTCCGGCGTGCTGGGGCGGTTCGTGCCGGAGTTCGGCCGGATCGTCGCCCAGATGCAGTTCAACATGTACCACTCCTACACAGTGGACGAGCACACGCTGAAGGCCGTCGGGATCATCGCCGACATCGCCGAGGGCCGGCTGGCGGACGACCACCCGCTGGCGGTCTCGATCATGCCCCTGATCGACGATCGCGAGAGCCTGTTCCTGGCCATGCTGCTGCACGACACCGGCAAGGGCGGCGCCGGCGGCCAGGAAAAGGCCGGGGCCCGCGCCGCGCGCTCGGCCTGCGAACGGCTGGGCCTGGAGAGGTCCAAGATCGAACTGATCGCCTGGCTGGTCGAACATCACCTGGTGATGAGCGACTACGCCCAGAAGCGCGACGTCACCGACCCGGCGACGGTCGCCGCCTTCGCCCGCATCGTCGAAAACCCCGAGCGGCTGCGGCTGCTGCTGGTGCTGACGGTGGCCGACATCCGCGCCGTGGGCCCCGGCGTCTGGAACGGCTGGAAGGGCCAGCTGATGCGCGAGCTCTACGCCGCCACCGAGGCGATCTTCCGCGGCGGCCGCGGCAGCGACCCCGCCGCCAGCGCCCGTCGCCACCAGGAGTCGGTCGCCGCCGAGGCCCGCGCGGCCCTGGCCCTGGCCGATCCGGCGGCGAAGGGCTGGGCGTCGTCGATGGAAGACGCCTACTTCACCGCCTTCTCTTCGTCGGAACTGGCCGCCCATGCGGCTCTGGCCCGCCGCGCGGCCTTGCAGGGCGGCGCCGCGGCCGAAGCCCGCATCCGGCCAGACCGCAACGCCGCCGAGATCGTCGTGGCGGCCAAGGACCGGCGCGGCCTGTTCGCCGATCTGACGCTGGCCCTGTCGGGCCTCGGCGGCAACGTCGTGGGCGCCCGGGTGTTCACCTCGGGCCAGGGCCAGGCGCTGGACGTGTTCCATGTCCAGGACGTCACCGGCGCGCCGATCGGCGGCGACAATCCGCGCATCCTGCGCCGGCTGGCCGACAGCCTCGAGGCCGCCGGCCGGGGCGAAACCCCGACGTTCGAGGCCCGCAAGGGCGGCGAACAGGGCCGCGCGGCCGCCTTTTCGATCACGCCGACCGTCATGCTCGACAACGACGCCTCCGAGGAAGCCACGGTCGTCGAGGCCTCGGGCCGCGACCGGCCCGGCCTGCTTGAGGGACTCGCCCGCGCGGTCGCCGACGCCGGCCTGTCGATCACCTCCGCCCACATCGACGGCTATGGCGAGCGCGCCGTCGACGCCTTCTATGTCCAGACCCCGGGCGGCGGAAAGCTGACCGACACGAAGCGCGCCACAGCCCTCAAGTCGGCCCTGATGGACGTTCTCGAGGCCGAGGATTCCGGCCAGGCGCCCCGCGGCCGCCCGCGTCTGGAACGGGCCCGGGCCAGCATCGGCCGGTAGGCTTCTTGACCCCCTCCCGCCGCCAGCGCAAAAGCGCGCCGTGAGCGACAAGCAACCGCCCAGACCCGTGAAACCCCCGAAGGGCGGCCTGATCCGCTCGTCCATGGTGTTTTCCAGCCTGACGCTGGTCAGCCGCTTCATGGGGCTGGCGCGGGACCTGCTGATCACCGCCCGGCTGGGCGCCAGCGCGACCCCGGCGGCCGACGCCTTCAACACCGCCCAGTCGTTTCCCAACCTGTTCCGCCGGATCTTCGCCGAGGGCGCCTTCACGGCCGCCTTCGTGCCGACCTATTCCAAGGTGCTGGCGAGCGAGGGTCAGGACGCCGCGGACAACCTGGCCACGGACGCGCTGGCGACGCTGGCGGCGATCACCCTGGCGCTGACCGTCGCCTTCCAGCTGGCCATGCCGTGGCTGATGCTGGCGATCAATCCGGGCTTCGGCTTCAACAGCGAGAAGTACCGCCTGGCGGTCGTGCTGACCCAGATCAGCATGCCCTACCTGCCCTGCATGGCGATCGTCGCCCTGCTGTCGGGCGTGCTGAACGCCGGCGGCCGGTTCGCCCTGTCGGCCGCGGCCCCGACGGTGCTCAACGCCGCGATCCTGATCGCCGTTATCCCGCCGCGCAGCGCCGTCGACTCGGCCCATGCGGCCAGCTGGGCGATCCTCGCCGCCGGCGTGGTCCAGGCCGGCCTGCTGTGGTGGGGCGTGCGGCGGGTCGGGGCGAAGATCCGCCCGACGCTGCCACGGCTGACGCCGGAGATACGGGCCCTGATCGCCATCGCCATTCCCGGCGCGATCGCCGCCAGCGTCACCCAGATCAACATCTTCCTGTCGGGCATCATCGCCAGCCAGGTCAACGGCGCCCGCACCTGGCTGTCGGTCGCCGACCGCTTCTACCAACTCCCGCTCGGCCTCGTCGGTGTGGCGATCGGCGTGGCGTTGCTGCCATCGCTGTCGCGCGCGATCAGCCTCGGCGACAAGGACGAGGCGCAGAAGACGACCGACCAGGCGATCGTCTTCGCCATGGCCCTGACCCTGCCGGCCGCAGCCGTGCTGCTGGCCATGCCGCACTATCTAATCGACGGCCTGTTCCAGCGCGGCGAGTTCACCGCCTATGACGCCCGTGAAACGGCCAAGGCGCTGTTCCACTACGGCTGGGGCGTGCCGGCCTTCGTGCTGGCGCGCGTGCTGTCGCCGGTGTTCTTCGCCCGGCACGATACGAAGGCCCCGATGCGGTTCGCCCTCATCTCGGTGGCGATCAACATCACCCTCGGCGTGACCCTGTTCTACATCATCGGGTTCGAGGGCATCGCCGCGGCGACCGCCTTCGCCTCCTGGGTCAACGTCGCCCAGATGGTGCATGCCCTGCGCAAGCGTGGCGACTGGTCGCCGTCCCCGGCGGCCTGGAGCAAGCTGGCCCGGATCGCCGCCGCCAGTGCGGCCCTGGGCGGGGCGATGTTCACCGCGCAGCTCTTCCGGGCGGACATCGAGGCTCCGCTCGCCGGCTTCAGGATGATCGGGCTCGGCCCCAAGGAAATCACCGTCCTGCTGCTCTGCATGGCGGGCGCGGCGCTCTACCCGGTCCTGCTGCTGGGCAGCGGCGGGGTCACGATCGCAGAGATCCGCGAGGCCCTGCGTCGCAAGCCGGGCGTCGCCGCCGCGCCGCCGCCGGACTTGCTCTAGCCCCGCCCCTGCCGTATCGAGCGCGCATGGTCCTCACGGCACATACCCCGCGCCGATGGCGCAGCGTCTGATCGACGCCCGCTCCACGCGCCGACGTCCGTCCGCGCGGCCCAACGACCTGCCATTCAAGAAGACCGATCCATGACCGATCAGCCTCCCGCCTCCTATTCCGGCCCGCAGCGCGTGCTGTCCGGCGTCCAGCCGTCCGGCGCCCTGCACCTGGGCAACTATCTCGGGGCCCTGGTGAAGTTCGCCCGGCTCCAGCACGAGATGGACACCTTCATCTTCGTCGCCGACCTGCACGCCATCACCGTCTGGCAGGACCCGGCCCTGCTGGCGAACCAGACGCGCGAGATCGCCGCGGCCTATCTCGCCGCCGGCCTGGATCCGGCGAAGGCGACCATCTTCCCGCAGTCGGCGGTCATGGCCCATGCCGAGCTCGGCTGGATCTTCCAGTGCGTCGCCCGCCTCGGCTGGCTCGACCGGATGACCCAGTTCAAGGAGAAGAGCGGCAAGCACAAGGAGCGCAGCTCGGTCGGCCTCTACACCTACCCGGTGCTCCAGGCGGCCGACATCCTCGTCTACAAGGCCACGCATGTGCCGGTTGGCGACGACCAGAAGCAGCACCTGGAACTGACGCGCGACATCGCCGCCAAGTTCAACCACGACTTCGACCGTCCGGGCTTCTTCCCGCTGCCCGACGGGCTGATCGAGGGTCCGGGCGCGCGGATCATGTCCCTGCGTGACGGATCGGCGAAAATGAGCAAGTCCGATCCGTCGGACAATTCGCGCATCAACCTGACCGACGACGCCGACGCCATCGCCCAGAAGATCCGCAAGGCCAAGACCGACCCCGAGCCCCTGCCCGAGACGCTCGAGGACCTGAAGCTGCGGCCCGAGGCGGACAATCTGGTCGGCATCTACGGCGCGCTGGCGGAGCTGACCAAGGCCCAGGTGCTGGCGGAGTACGGCGGCAAGGGCTTTGGAACCTTCAAGCCGGCGCTGGCCGATCTGGCGGTGGCGAAGCTGGGGCCGGTCAGCGACCGGATGCGGCGCCTGCTGGCCGACCCGGCCGAGATCGACCGCGTACTGGCCGCCGGCGCCGACAGGGCGCGCGAGGTGGCGGCGCCGACGCTCGACGAAGTGAAGAAGATCGTCGGGTTCTGGCGTTAGAGCTGCTTCCTTCTCCCGGAGGGAGAAGGTGGCCTGCGGAGCAGGTCGGATGAGGGATTGAGGTCCGTGGGGTTTCGCGGCCGAACCCGTAACCCCTCACCCTCCCGCCGCTTCGCGGCGGGCCCCTCTCTCTCCCTCCGGGAGAGGGGAATCGCTTGCCCAACGCCCGCCGCTAAGCCACCGTCCGCTCCATGAGCCGTCGCAAGTTCCTCGTCATCGCCGACGACAGCCCCGAGTCCGGGGCGGCCCTGCGCTATGCCTGCAAGCGCGCGCTGTCGACGGGCGGCCATGTCTGCCTGCTGCGCGTCATCGAGCCGGCGGTGTTTGAGCACTGGTCCGGCGTGCGCGAGGAAATGGAGCGGCAGGAGCGGGCCGAGGCCGAGATGGTCCTGCAGAAGCTGGCCGAGACTGTCATGGCGGTCACCGGCCAGGCGCCGGAGTTCCTGATCAAACATGCCGAGAGCACCAAACTGGCGATCCGCCAGGTGGTTGCCGGCGATCCGGACATCAAGATCCTCGTCCTCGCCGCCTCGACTGGCGGCAAGGGCCCCGGCCCGCTGGTCGCCTCGATCGCGCGCGACGGCGTGAACTGGGGGAGCCGGAAGTTGCCGGTGACCGTGGTGCCGGGCGATCTCACCGACGATGAGATCGCGGATCTGGCTTAGGACCTTCCCCTCCCCCTCGCGGGGGAGGAAAAACCTTACAGCTTCGTCGGAATCCGCACCGGCAGGGTCTCGTAGCCCTTCACGAAGGCCGACGGGACGCGCTTGGGTTCGCCGACGACCTCGATGGTCGGGAAGCGCTTGAGGATTTCTTCCCAGACCACGCGCAGCTGCATCTCGGCCAGGCGGTTGCCCACGCAGCGGTGGATGCCGAAGCCGAACGACATGTGATGGCGGGGCCGTTCACGGTCGATGATGTAGGCGTCGGGGTTCTCGATGGCCGTTTCGTCGCGGTTGCCCGAGACGTACCACATGGCGACCTTGTCGCCCTTCTTGATGGTCTTGCCGCCGATTTCGTAGTCGGCCAGCGCGGTGCGGCGCATGTGCGCCAGCGGCGTCTGCCAGCGGATGGTCTCCGAGACCATCGACGGGATCAGGTCCGGGTTGGCCTTCAGCTTGGCGTACTGGTCGGGGTTCTGGTTCAGGGCCAGCACCGAACCGGTCATGGTGTTGCGGGTGGTGTCGTTGCCGCCGACGATGAGCAGGATCAGGTTTCCCAGATACTCCATCGGCTCCATGTTGCGCGTCGCCTCGCCGTGGGCCAGCAGCGAGATCAGGTTGTTCGCCGGCGGGGCGTTGACCCGCTCGTTCCACAGGTTGGTGAAGTAGGCGAGGCATTCGAACAGCTCCTCGCGGCGCTGCTCCTCGGTCTCGATGACCCCCATGCCCGGCGCGGCGGTGGCCACGTCCGACCAGCGCGTCAGCTTGCGGCGGTCCTCGAACGGGAAGTCGAACAGGGTCGCCAGCATCTGGGTGGTCAGTTCGATCGAGATGCGGTCGACCCAGTCGAAGGTCTCGCCGATCGGCAGGCTGTCGAGCAGGCCGGCCGCGCGCTCGCGGATGATCGGCTCCAGTTGCATCAGGCTCGCGGGGCTGACCACCGGGCTGACGGTCTTGCGCTGCACGTCGTGCTTGGGCTGATCCATGGCGATGAACATCGGCAGGATGAAGTCATCGTCCATGTCACGCAGGGTGATGCCGCCCAGGTGCGCGTCGGAGCTGAACACCTGGTGGGTGGTGTCGATCTCCATGATGTCGTTGAAGCGGGTCACAGACCAGAAGGGGCCCGTCTCCTCGTCGACGGTGCAGTAGTGGACCGGAGCCTCCTTCCGCAGCCGCTCGAAATAGGGCCAGTGGGTGTCGTTCTGCCAGAGCTCGGTCTCGGTCACGTTGATCTGGTCGATCGGCAACGACCAGGCCCGCTCGTGCGCCGCCTTCAGCAGCTCCGCCTTGTCCCGCGCCGCCTTGCCGATATCGAAATTGCCGTCGGCCATCGCCGTCTCCCTCGCCCGTTTGCGCCGCGACGTTACCCGTCGTCGTGCGCTGCTATCTTATCAGTGCTTACATAGCGCCAGAAAACCACGCACTTGTCACGCGCTCTCCGCAGCGCCACATGTAATTTCATGTTTATCCAGACCGAAAACACGCCCAATCCGGCGGTCCTGAAGTTCCTTCCCGGCCGGGACGTGCTGGGCGAGGGCGCGCGCGAGTTCCGCGACGCGGATGAAGCGGCCTCCTCGCCGCTGGCGAAAGCCCTGTTCGACCTGGGCGATGTTACGCGCGTCTTCTTCGGCGGCGACTTCGTCACCGTGACCAAGAACGAGGACATCGACTGGTCGCACCTCAAGGCCCCGGTGCTGGCCGCGATCATGGACCATTTCACCAGCGGCGCGCCGATCCTGACCGACGACGATGGCGCCGGGCATGACACCACCGTCTATGAAGGCGACACCGCCCAGGTGGTCGCCGAGATCAAGGACCTGCTCGACAGCCGCATCCGCCCGGCCGTGGCCCAGGACGGCGGCGACATCGTCTTCTCCCGCTTCGAGCCGGACACCGGCGTGGTCTACCTGCACATGCGCGGCGCCTGCTCGGGCTGCCCGTCCTCGTCGGCGACGCTCAAGGCCGGGGTGGAAAACATGCTCAAGCACTACGTCCCCGAAGTGACGCGGGTCGAGCAGACGCTGTAGGTCCGCTCACCGCGGCATTCGCCCGGGTGAGCGGAGTAGGTTATGACACCCTCCATGTCCCGCAGCCTCCTGATCGCGAGCGCCCTGGCCCTCGCCGCCTGCAGCGCCGAGCCGCAGGCGATGCCGGCCAGGCCGCCCAAGCCCGAAGCGCCCGCCCCGCGCACGGACGGCCTGCTGGTCGCGCCCGGCGCCATTGGACCGGCGACGACCACCACGCCGTTCGAAGTCGCTGCTCTCAGGCGCCTGTTCCTGGAGGCCGACGTCCGGGCGGGAACAGTGTCGGAAGAAGGCTTCGACACGCCGGTGATCTTCGTGACGGGGCCGGGCGACCTGAAGATTGAATTCCAGGGCGACGGCGGAACCCTCGACCGCGCCTTCATCACCGGCGCGGCCGCGCGGGGCCCGAAGGACGAGACCATCGGCCTGCGGATGAGCGCGTCGGGCTTCGGTCCGGACGACTGTATCGAGGGCGCCGAGCGGTTCGGCGACGCGACCATCTGCCGGCGGCCGGACGCGCCGCAACTGGGCTATGTCTTCGGATCGATCCGCGACGCCGACCCGGTCCTGCAGGGCTTCTACTGGACGGCGGACGCCTCTTGATCCTCGCCCTCGACACCTGCCTGACCGCCTGCTCGGTCGCGATCCTCGATGGCGAGACCGTGCTCGCCGCCCGCAGCGAAGCCATGCCGCGCGGCCATCAGGAGCGCCTCGCCCCGCTGGTCCGCGAGCTGATGACCGAGGCCGGCGCTTCTTTCGGCGACCTGACCCGCATCGGCGTCACGGTCGGCCCGGGCAGCTTCACCGGCCTGCGCGTGGGCCTGGCCTTCGCCAAGGGCCTGTCGGCCGCCCTCTCCATTCCCTGTGTCGGGGTCGGGGCGCTGGATGCTCTGGCGTTCGGCCGGGAGGGGTTCGTGGTCGCCGTCATCGATGCCCGGCGGGAGCAGGTCTATGTCCAGCTGTTCGGCGACGGGGTCGCCCTGACCGCGCCGGACGCCCTGGCCGCCACGACGGCCTCGGCCCGGATCGCGGAAGTCTACGCCGGCGGTCCCGTAACCCTGATCGGCTCCGGCGCGCCGCTGCTGGCCGGCGCCCTGCCGAAGGCGACCGTCCTCACACCGGAGGGCCCCGACCCGGTCGCCGTCGCGCGTCTGGCGATGCGCGGACCGGCTCCGACGCACGCGCCCCGGCCGCTGTATCTGCGCGCGCCGGACGCGAAGCTGCCGATATGACGCCCCGCCGGGCGACCTCCGACGACGCCCGCCTGCTGGCGGTGCTGCACGCCTCGGCCTTCCCCCGCCCCTGGGACGAGGCGGCGTTCGAGGCGCTGTTGATCACCTTCAACGTCTTCGGCCTGGTGCTCGACGGGCAGGGTTTCATCCTCTGTCGCTCGGTGGCCGACGAGGCGGAGATTCTCACCCTGGCGGTCACCCCGCAGGTTCGCCGCTATGGCGCCGGGCGAGCCCTGGTCGAGGCCGCAGCGACGCTGGCGACGGCCCGCGGCGCCGACAGCCTGTTCCTCGAAGTCGCCTCCGACAACGCCGCTGCGCTCGGTCTCTATGCAGCGACAGGCTTCGAACCGGCCGGTTTGCGCAGGGGATACTACGCGGACGGGGCTGACGCCGTTGTCATGCGCCGGACGCTTAACACAGGCGCCTGAGACGCCTATCTTGCCCGCGACTCGTTCGGAGAAAGATCCCGTGGACCGCCTCGAAAAGCTCTGCGTCGATAAAGGGATGCGGATGACCGACCAGCGGCGGATCATCGCCCGCGTCCTGTCGGGCGCCGCCGATCATCCGGATGTGGAGGAGCTCTACCGCCGCGCCCACGCCATCGACGCCCACATCTCGATCGCCACGGTCTATCGCACCGTCCGGCTGTTCGAGGAGTCCGGCATCATCGAGCGCCATGACTTCCGCGACGGCCGCAGCCGCTACGAAGAAGCCCCCGACGTCCATCACGACCACCTGATCGACATGAAGACCGGCAAGGTCGTCGAGTTCGTCGACGAGGAGATCGAGGCCCTGCAGCAGGCCATCGCCCGCAAGCTCGGCTACAAGCTGGTCGATCACCGGCTGGAACTCTACGGCGTGCCGATCGAGGAGTAGCGGTTGGGGAATAGGGCATAGGGAGTAGGGAGTGGTTCATCCGGGCGTGCGCCGTCGGGGCCGCAGCCCCATTCCGCCACTCCCTACTCCCTAGGCCCTACTCCCCAATCTTGCGCGCCGGCCCCCCCGCCCCCATAACCCTTCAATGACCGACACCGCGCCTACCAAGCGCCTCTACATCAAGACCTACGGCTGTCAGATGA
The DNA here is from genome assembly GCF_058783025.1 of Caulobacter sp. FW305-C-30-S16. Taxonomy (NCBI): domain Bacteria; kingdom Pseudomonadati; phylum Pseudomonadota; class Alphaproteobacteria; order Caulobacterales; family Caulobacteraceae; genus Caulobacter; species Caulobacter sp. FW305-C-30-S16. The sequence continues at coordinate 300,557 of NZ_JBYSYH010000001.1, forward strand.
ACGTCTACGACAGCGAACGCATGGCCGACGTCCTGCGTCCGCTGGGCTATGCCGTGACCGACGAGCCCGAAGGCGCGGACCTGGTGGTGCTGAACACCTGCCACATCCGCGAGAAGGCCACCGAGAAGGTCTATTCCGAGCTCGGCCAGATCAAGCTGATGAAATCGCGCAAGGCGAGCGCCGGCGGCAAGATGACGATCGCCGTCGCGGGCTGCGTGGCCCAGGCCGAGGGCGAGGAAATCATGCGCCGACAGCCGGCGGTCGACCTCGTCGTCGGACCGCAGGCCTATCACCAGCTGCCCGAACTGATCGCCCGCGCCCACCGGGCCACCGGCGAGCGGTTGAGCGCCGACTTCGCGGCCGATGAAAAGTTCGACGCCCTGCCGGCCGACCGGCATGTGACCGGCGTGACCGCCTTCCTCACGGTGCAGGAGGGTTGCGACAAGTTCTGCACCTTCTGCGTGGTGCCCTACACCCGTGGCGGCGAGTGGTCGCGGCCGGCGGCCGATGTCGTCGCCGAGGCCCGCGTTCTGGCGGCCAAGGGCGTGCGCGAGGTCACCCTGCTGGGCCAGAACGTCAACGCCTATGACGGCTGCGACGGCGGCCTGGCGGCGCTGGCGCGGCAACTGGCGAAGATCGAGGGTCTCGATCGCATCCGCTACACCACCAGCCATCCGCGCGACATGGACGACGCCCTGATCGCGGCCCACGGCGAGCTGCCGGAGCTGATGCCGTTCCTGCACCTGCCGGTCCAGGCCGGCAGCGACCGCATCCTCAAGGCGATGAACCGGGCGCATACGGCCGAGAGCTATGTCCGGCTGGTCGAGAAGATCCGCGCCGCACGGCCCGACATCGCGCTGAGCGGCGACTTCATCGTCGGCTTCCCCGGCGAGCGCGACAGCGACTTCGAGGCGACGCTGAACCTCGTTCGCGAGGTCGGTTTCGCCAGCGCCTTCTCGTTCAAGTACAGCCGCCGTCCGGGCACGCCCGCCAGCGCCATGCCCGGCCAGGTCGCGACCGAGGTCATGGACGAGCGCCTGCAACGGCTGAACGCCCTGCTCCAGCAGCAGCAGGAAGCCTTCAACCATTCGGTCGTCGGCCGCACCGAGCCGGTGCTGATCGAGAAGACCGGCCGCCATCCCGGCCAGATCGGCGGCCGCAGCCCCTGGCTGCAGCCGGTGCATATCGACGGTCCCGAGCGGCTGATCGGCCAGATCGTGCCCGTGCGGATCGACAGCGCCACCCGCAACAGCCTGTCGGGTTCGCTCGTTGTGGAACACGCATGAGCAGCCGACCGCCTGAATTCCTGCCGCTCTCCGATGACGCGGTCCGCGCCGTGGCCGGCCCCGGCGGCCGCCACGCGGCCCTGATCGAGGACGCCTTCAAGGTGCTGCTGGAAACGCCCGGCGGCGGGGTCTCCCTCGCCGGCGACGCCCGCGGCCGTGGCCAGGCGAAGCGTGCGGTCCAGGCCCTCGCCGGTCTGGCTGACGGGGGCGCGGCGGTGGCCGACGCCGACGTCCGCGTCGCCATCGGCGAGGCGCGCAGCGGCGACGGCCCGACCGTTCCCGGCGGCGCGCGGCGGGGTCCGGTCTCGCCCAAGACCGCCACCCAGGCGCGCTACATGGAGGCCCTCGGCCGCCACGACCTGGTCTTCGGCCTCGGCCCCGCCGGCACCGGCAAGACCTTCCTGGCCGTGGCCCACGGCGCGGCCATGCTGATGCGCGGCGACATCGACCGGCTGATCGTCACCCGTCCTGCGGTCGAAGCCGGCGAGCGTCTCGGCTTTCTGCCGGGCGACCTGACCGAGAAGGTCGACCCCTACATGGCCCCGGTCTGGGAAGCCCTGACCCAGCTGATGGGCGCCGAACAGCTGCGCCGTCGCCGTGACAAGGGCGAGATCGAGGTCGCCCCGATCGCCTTCATGCGCGGTCGGACCCTCGCGCACGCCTTCGTCATCGTCGATGAGGCCCAGAACACCAGCCGGCTGCAGATGAAGATGGTCCTGACCCGTCTGGGCGAAGGCTCGCGCATGGCGGTGACCGGCGATCCCAGCCAGATCGACCTGATGAACCCGTCGGATTCGGGCCTGGCCCACGCCGTGGCCATCCTCGAGGATGTCGAGGGGGTCTCCGTCACCCGCTTCACCGCCGACGACGTCATCCGCCACCCGATGGTCGCCCGCATCGTCCGCGCCTATGACGCCGACGCGGCCAAGCGCACCGGACACTGACCGCCTTGGGCATCGACATCGAGATCGAGGACGAAGCCTGGAGCGCGGCGCTGCCGAACGCCGAGGCCCTTGCGCTGGAAGCCGCCGAGGCCGCCACGGCCGAGGGCGGCATGGCCATCCTGCTGACCGACGACGCCGCGGTCGCCGAGCTGAACCAGCGCTTCCGCGGCAAGGCCGGCCCGACCAACGTTCTGAGCTTTCCCGCACCCGACAATCGCGAGGGCCACCTGGGCGACATCGCCCTGGCCTACGGCGTCTGCGCCCGGGAAGCGGCCGAGCAGGGCAAGTCCCTGGCGCACCATCTGCAACACCTGGTGGCGCATGGCGTCCTGCATCTTGTAGGGTACGACCACCAGACGGAGACCGAAGCTGAGGAGATGGAAGCGCTGGAGCGGCGGATACTCGCCGGCCTCAACGTGCCCGATCCCTACGCCTGACACAGATGGCCCATTCAGACGACGCCGCACCACCGCCGGAAACACCCCGATCTCGTCGGGGATTCTGGAGCCTCTTCGCCCGCGTCCGCACCGGCCTGTCCGGCGAGCCCGTCGAAGAACTGGAGCCCACGACCCAGGCCGGCGAGACGCTCGCCGCCCAGGCCCGCGCCTTCCAGACCCTGACGGTCGATGACGTGATGACCCCCCGCGCGGACATCGTCGCGGTCGAGTTCAACACACCGTTCGAGGGCCTCGTCGCCCAGTTCAGCGAGACGGAACACAGCCGGTTGCCGGTCTATCGCGGCACGCTGGATGACCCGATCGGCTTCGTGCACATCAAGGACGTGTTCAAGCTGCTGGCCAGCAAGAGCCGACGGCCGGCCGGCGTGCTCAAGCGCCTGCGCCGTCCGGCGCCGGGCGTGCCGGGGTCGATGCGCGCCGCCACCCTGCTGGCCCAGATGCAGAAGACCCGCGTCCACCTGGCGCTGGTCATCGACGAATACGGCGGCACCGAGGGGCTGGTGACGCTGGAAGACCTGATCGAGGCCGTGGTCGGCGACATCGCCGACGAGCATGACGACGCCGCGGTCACCGGCCTGCGGGTGCTGGAGGGCGGGGTCATCGAGGCCAGCGCCCGCGCCCTGCTCGAGGATCTCGAGGCGGTGCTCGGAGAGGACCAGCTGGGCGACGGGGACCACGAGGAGGATATCGACACGGTGGGCGGCCTGGTCACGGCCATCGCCGGCCGGGTGCCGCGCCGTGGCGACGTGGTCCGGCTGTCGGACCGCTACGATATCGAGGTCATCGCCGCCGACCCGCGCCGGGTGAAGCGGGTCCGCTTCCGCCCGCGGCCGACCGACGCGGACGGCCCGGAGACGGCGACGGCGTGACCGTCGACCTGGCCCGGGTTCCGCGCTGGACGCTGGCGCTGGCGGCGGGTCTGGCCGCGGCCCTCGCCCATCCGCCGTTCGGACTTCTGCCCGGACTGCTCGGCTACCCTCTGTTGCTCTGGCTGGTCGACACCGCCGATACCGGCCGGCCGCTGCGGTCGGCCTTCTGGCGCGGCTGGCTGGCGGGCGTCGCCTATTTCGGTCTCGGCACCTGGTGGATCGCCGAGGCCTTCATGGTCGACGCGGCCAACCAGGGCTGGATGGCGCCGTTCGCGGTGGCCCTGATGGCCGGCGGCATCGCCCTGTTCTGGGGTCTGGCCTGTCTCCTCTACCGCTGGACCGGCGCGGCGGGCGTGACCCGCGTGCTGGTTTTCGCCGGGGTCTTCGCGGCCTGTGAATGGCTGCGCGGCCATGTCCTCACCGGCTTTCCCTGGAACCTGCCGGGCGAGACCTGGAAAGCCGGTTCGGCGATGTCCCAGACCGCATCCCTGGTCGGCGCCTACGGCCTGACCTGGATCACCCTGGCGACCGCGGGCTCGATGCTGCTCTGGCGCGAAGGCCGGAGCGGAAAGGTCGCCATCGGCCTGGCGGCGGCGACCATGGCCAGCCTTCTTCTCTGGGGCGCGTTCCGGATCGCGCCACCGGCCAGCGTGCCGGGCGGCACCGGCGACCTGCGCGTCCGCATCGTCCAGGCCGACATCAAGCAGTCGGCCAAGTACGATCCGGCGGAGTTCAAACGCATTGTGGACGCCTATGTGCGCCTGACGTCCCTACCCTATCCGGGCGGGCGGACGGCGGACATCGTGATCTGGCCCGAGGGCGCGATCCCCGACGCCATCGACAACTATCTCGCGCCGGGGACCTGGACGCGCGCCGCCGTCGAGGGCGCGTTGAAGCCCGGTCAGGTCCTGCTGGTCGGCGCCTACCGCGTCGAAGGGACGCAGGCGGACTATCGGGTGTTCAACAGCCTCGTCGCTGTTCGCCGGACAGGCGAGGGGCTCGAGCCGGCCGGGGTCTACGACAAGCACCGGCTGGTGCCGTTCGGCGAGTTTCTGCCGCTTGACGGTCTGATGACCGCGCTCGGGATCAAGACGCTGGTGCACGTCGGCGACGGGTTCACCGCCGGACCGCCGCCCGCGCCGCTGCACCCCGCCGGCCTGCCGGTTTTCCAGCCGCTGATCTGTTACGAGGGGCTCTATCCGGGCTTTACGCGGGCGGGTGCAAAAGCTTCCGGCAAAAGGCCCGCCTTCATCGTCAATGTCTCGAACGACGCCTGGTTCGGCGCGACCAGCGGCCCGCTGCAGCACCTGAACCTCTCTAGCTATCGGGCCATCGAGGAAGGATTGCCGATCGTCCGGGCAACCCCGACGGGCGTGTCGGCGGTCATTGATCAGACCGGCTCGCCGAGGTCCCTCGTCTTGCACCTGGGCGATAGCGGCGTTATCGACAGCGTGTTGCCACTCGACGACGATGACACGCTCTACGCGCGACTTGGCGACCTTCCCTTCCTGATGCTTCTGCTCATTTCGGGTGTGTTTGGACTACTCAGGCGGGTAGCTAGAGACTTGAAATCGTCGCAGAATAGGCCTTAGGGGACGGTTAAGTGAAATTGGCATTTCCACAGATCAGGCCCTCATGACGACAACCACTGAAACTGACCGCTCGCCCAACCCTGTTGACCTGCACGTCGGCGGTCGTATTCGCATGCGTCGCAAACTGCTGGGTGTTTCTCAGGAACGTCTGGCCGATGACCTTGGTCTCACCTTCCAGCAGGTTCAGAAATACGAACGCGGCGCCAACCGCGTCAGCGCGAGCAAACTGTACGAAATCGCCAAGTCCCTGCAGACCTCGATCGCCTACTTCTTCGAAGGTCTGGTTGATCCCTCGACCGCCCGCGCCGAAGGCGTGGCGGAAAGCGGCGCCGAGCCGTTCATCCATGACTTCCTGATGACCCCGGAAGGCCTGGAACTGGCGGCGCTGTTCCCCAAGATTCGCCGCGGCCGCGTGCGCCGTCGCATTCTCGACCTCGTCCGTTCGATGGCCGAGGAAGAAGAAAGCGAAGCCGGCGAGGCCTGAGTCTCGTCGCGCCGCTTGCGGATATAAGGATATCTTTATAGGTTCTGCGGGGCTGTCCCATCCGGGCGGCCCCTTTGTGTGCGGAGCCTGCCGTGAGCCGATCGTCCTACATCTTCACCAGCGAAAGCGTGTCCGAAGGCCATCCCGACAAGGTGGCGGACCGGATCAGCGACACCGTCGTCGACGCGTTCCTGACCGCTGACCCCGAAGCGCGGGTCGCCTGCGAAACCCTGGTGACCACCAACCGCATCGTGCTGGCCGGCGAAGTCCGGGCCGGCAAGCCCGGCGGCGACAAGGTCACGAACAAGGCCTTCACCAAAGAGATCATCAAGTCGCTGGAGCCGAAGGTCCGGGCCGCGATCAAGGACATCGGCTACGAGCAGAAGGGCTTCCACTGGGAGAAGGCGAAGTACGCCTGCTACCTGCACGGCCAGTCGGCGCATATCGCCCAGGGCGTGGATGCGGGCGCCAACAAGGACGAGGGCGCCGGCGACCAGGGCATCATGTTCGGCTACGCCACCACCGAAACGCCGGAGTTCATGCCGGCGACGCTGCAGTACAGCCACAACATCCTCAAGCGCCTCGCCGACCTGCGCCATTCGGGCGAGCTTCACGAGCTGGAGCCTGACGCCAAGAGCCAGGTGACCCTCGAGTACGACGCCGACGGCCGGCCCCAGCGGGTCGTCTCGATCGTGGTCTCGCACCAGCACGCGAAGAAGATTGGCGGCAAGACGCCGACCAGCAAGCGCGTGCTGGACCTGATCAAGCCGCACGTCCTGGCCGTCTTCCCGGACGGTCTGGTCAACAAGAAGACCCAGTGGCTGATCAACCCGACCGGCCGCTTCGAGATCGGCGGCCCGGACGGCGACGCCGGCGTCACCGGCCGCAAGATCATCGTCGACACCTACGGCGGCGCGGCCCCGCACGGCGGCGGCGCCTTCAGCGGCAAGGACCCGACCAAGGTTGACCGCTCGGCCGCCTACGCCTGCCGCTACCTGGCCAAGAACGTCGTCGCGGCCGGTCTCGCCGACCGCTGCACGATCCAGATCGCCTACGCCATCGGCGTGGCGAAGCCGGTCTCGTTCCACGTCGACATGCACGGCACGGGCAAGGTCGATCCGGCCCTGCTGGAGCAGATCCTGCCGGACATGATCAACGGCGCCACGCCGCGGGCGATCCGCGAGCACCTCGGCCTCAACAAGCCGATCTACGCCCGCACCGCCGCCTACGGCCACTTCGGCCGCCAGCCGGACAACGAGGGCGGCTTCAGCTGGGAGAAGACCGATCTGGTCCCCGAACTGAAGAAGCTGGCCTGACGCATCGCAGGGACATGCACTTTCGTGCGTGTCCCCCTTTCACGGATCCGGACAAGGGACACGCACTGAAGTGCCTGTCCCTTTTCTGTTATTGAGCCCCATGACCATCACCCCGCAACAACCGCACGGCGCGCTGCGCAGCTACGGCCGGATCAAGGCCCGGCCGATCAAGGCGCGGCAGGCGGACCTGCTGGAGACGGTCGGCCCGACGGTCGAGATCCCCGAGGGGCCGTTTGATCCGCGCACGCTGAAGACCGACGCCCGCGAGATCTGGCTGGAGATCGGTTTCGGCGGCGGCGAACATATGGCCGGCCAGGCAGACCGCGACCCCGCCGTGCTGATCATCGGCGTCGAGCCGTTCCTCAACGGCGTGGCCAGCGCCGTGCGCCATGTCGACGACCGGAAGCTGACCAACGTCCGAATCCACCAGGGCGACGCCCGCGAGGTCGCCGGCCGCCTGCCCGACGGCTGTCTGGACCGGGTGTTCATCATGTTCCCCGACCCCTGGCCCAAGTCGCGTCACCACAAGCGCCGTATCGTCCAGCCCGAGTTCCTTGTCGAACTCGCACGGCTGCTCCGGCCCGGCGGGGCCTTGCGGTTCGCCACCGACTGGGCCGAATACGCGGACTGGACGCTCGCCCGCGTCCGCGCGTCAGGCCTGTTCACGGCGCCCGCCGGCAAGGCGGCGGAACACACCACGCCTCCGGGCGACCACATCACCACCCGCTACGAGGAAAAGAAGCTCGGCGACTGCGTCCCGGTGTTCCTGGATTTCGTGCGCCTGTAGCTGGCGACCACTGGATTTTCAGGCCGAAGCACACGATGTGCGCATCCTGACGCTGTTCATAGTCCAGGACCCGACCCCATGACCTTTGCGATCCACCAGGCCGCTGCGCCTGTCTTCACCCGCGCCCTGAACAATCTGTCGGCGATGATCGACAAGGCCCTCGCCGCCGGCGCCTCCGAGGCGACCCTGCTCGAGGCCCGCCTCGCGCCGGACATGCATCCCTTCCCGCGCCAGATCCAGATGGCCTCGGACAGCGCCAAGGGCGCGGTCGCCCGCCTCGCCGGCGTCGAGCCGCCCGCGATGCCGGACACCGAGACCACGATCGCCGAACTCAAGGCGCGCATCGCCGCGACCGTCGCCTATGTGAACAGCATCGACGCCGCCGCGCTCGACGGCGCGGAGGACCGCGAGGTGGTGCTGAAGTTCCCCGGCGCCGAGATGAAGTTCACCGGCGCGGACTTCCTGACCGGTTTCGCCCTGCCGAACTTCTTCTTCCACATCACCATCGCCTACGCCCTGCTGCGGGCCAACGGCGCGCCGATCGGCAAGATGGACTTCCTCGGCGGGGCCCGCTGAGGGCTGGAGAATCCGGGCTGACAAGAGCGGAGAGAGGGCCTATACAGGCGCTCACATCGTTTGAACGCGCTGGATGGCGCATTCGAGCGGCGACCGGGAGGTCGCCGCTTTTTGTTTGGGTTTGAGACGGATGCGCGCACGGACGGCGGAAGACGCCCAGTTGCTCGGCCTGCTTGATCCGGTCGCGGAAGCGGCCGGCTTCGAGATCGTCCGGCTGCGCCTGATGGCCGGCAAGGAGCGCCGTCGCCTGCAGGTGATGGCCGAGACGCCGGACGGCGACATGACGGTCGAGGGCTGCACGGTCCTCTCGCGCGCGTTTTCCGAGGTGCTCGACGCGGCTGACCCGATCAGCGGCGAATACACTCTCGAAGTCTCCAGCCCCGGCATCGACCGGCCGCTGACCCGGCTCAAGGACTTCGACACCTGGGAAGGCTTCGAGGCCCGCATCGAGCTCGACCGCCTGGCCGACAACCGCAAGCGCTTCAAGGGCGAGCTGGCGGGAACCGAAGAGGGCCAGATCGGGATCAACATCGAGGGCGAGGCCGAGACCACCCTCTACATCCCGTTCGAATGGGTCCTCGAGGCCAAGCTGGTGCTCGACGACAAGCTGATGAAACACGGCGCCGACGAACGCGCGGCCCGCCTGCAATCCGACACTGACACCGACCAAGAGTCCTGAACCAGGGAAACCCCACCATGGCCACCGGCATTTCCGCCAACCGGCTCGAGCTCCTGCAGATCGCTGACGCGGTCGCCCGCGAAAAGGGCATCGAGAAGGAGATCGTCATCGCCTCCATCGAGGAAGCGATCCAGAAGGCGGCCCGCAGCCGCTACGGCGCCGAGCACGACATCCGCGTCGTGATCGATCCCAAGACCGGCGAGACCTCGATCAAGCGCTACCTGACGGTAGTGCCGGACGATGCGGAGATCGACGAGGAGACGCTGGGCGTCATCCGTCTGTCGGACGCCCTGGCCGTCGACCGCGACGCCTTCGTCGGTCAGGTGACCGACGAGGAGCTGCCGCCCTTCGAGTTCGGCCGGGTGCAGACCCAGATGGCCCGCCAGGTCGTGACCGGAAAGGTCCGCGAAGCCGAGCGCGAGCGTCAGTTCGAGGAGTTCAAGGACCGCGTCGGCGAGATCGTCAACGGCAGCGTCAAGCGCGTCGAGTACGGCAACGTCATCGTCGACCTGGGCCGCGGCGAGGGCATCATGCGCCGCGACCAGTCGATCCCGCGCGAGAACTTCAACATCGGCGATCGCATCCGCTGCTACATCTACGACGTCCGTCGCGAGACCAAGGGCCCGCAGATCATGCTCAGCCGGGCGCACGGCGGCTTCATGGCCAAGCTGTTCGCCCAGGAAGTGCCGGAAGTGTACGACGGCGTCATCGAGATCCGCGCCGTCGCGCGGGATCCGGGCAGCCGCGCCAAAATGGCCGTGGTCAGCAACGACTCCAGCATCGATCCGGTCGGCGCCTGCGTCGGCATGCGCGGCTCGCGCGTGCAGGCGGTCGTCGCCGAGCTGCAGGGCGAGAAGATCGACATCATCCAGTGGAACCCGGACGAGGCGACCTTCATCGTCAACGCCCTGGCGCCGGCGGAAGTGTCCAAGGTCGTCATGGACGAGGAAGACGAGCGCGTCGAAGTGGTCGTGCCCGACGAGCAGCTGTCGCTGGCCATCGGCCGCCGCGGCCAGAACGTCCGCCTCGCCAGCCAGCTGACCGGCTGGCAGATCGACATCATGACGGAGTCGCAGGAGAGCGAGCGCCGCCAGAAGCAGTTCGCCGAAACCACCGCCCTGTTCCAGGAAGCCCTGGACGTGGACGAGGTCATCGCCCAGCTGCTGGCCACCGAAGGCTTCGTCTCGGTGGAGGACGTGGCCTACGTCGAGCCGCATGAGATCGCGGCCATCGAAGGCTTCGACGAGGACACCGCCGACGAGCTGCAGGCCCGCGCCCGCGACTTCCTCGACAAGGAAGCCGCCGCCCAGGACGCCCGCCGCGTCGAGCTGGGCGTCGAGGACGCCGTGCTGGAAATCGAAGGCGTCACCCTGCCCATGGCCGTCGCCCTGGGCGAGGGCGAGGTGAAGTCCGTCGAGGACCTGGCCGGCCTGGTCCCGGACGACCTGCGCGGCTGGTTCGAAAGCAAGAACGGCGAGCGCGTGCGCGAACCGGGCATCCTCGAGGCCTTCGCCCTGACCCCGGACGACGCCGAGGCGCTGATCATGCGCGCCCGGGTCGTCATGGGCTGGATCGAGGCGCCGCCCGAGCCGGAGTACGAAGAGCCTGAGTACGTCGAGGGCGACGAGGCCGAAGCCGGCCTGGAGAACCCCGAGGACTACGACCTGGCCGCCGCGGAAGGCGAGGCGCAGGACGCCTAGGGAACAGGGAGTAGGGCATAGGGGGCAGGGCGTGGCCGAGCTGCGCCCGCCTCCACCGAAGCAGCTACTCCCTACCCCCTACGCCCTGATCCCTATGAGAGCCCCCGCCACCCACGCCCAGGCCTCCCGCGAACGACGGGACATCGTCTCCGGCCAGGTTATGGCGGAGGACGCTCTGATCCGGTTCGTCGCCGGGCCGGACGGCGTGGTCACGCCCGACCTGGCGCGCAAGCTGCCGGGTCGCGGCATGTGGGTGGCCGCTGACCGCCTGAGCGTCGAGACGGCGGCGAAGAAGGGCCTGTTTTCCCGGTCCGCGAAAGCGAAGCTGTCGGCGCCGTCGACCCTGCCCGACACCGTCGAGGCGCTGCTGATGCGGCGTCTTCTTGACGGGCTGGGCCTTGCGCGGCGCTCGGGAGACCTTACTTCGGGGTTCGAGAAGGTTGTGTCCTCGATCCGCGGCGGCAAGGCGGCTTGGCTGATCGAGGCGTCCGACGGCGCCGCAGACGGCCGCCGCAAGGTGCTCGGCGCGGTCCACTCCAGTCCTTCGCCGCCCCGCGTGTTCGGCCTATTTTCCTCTGAGGAATTGGGTTTGGCCTTGGGGGGCGAGAATGTGATACACACCGCCTTCCTTGCGGGGCGAGCTTCCGGACGCTGGACATCAGACGCCCAGCGGCTATCAGGCTTCCGTCCGCTTCTCCCCGAGAGTTGGCGCGAGGAACCGTAACAGGCCGGGCGGCGACGCCTCGGTCCCTTCGCGGTTTGAACGATACGAATTGAAGCCGGATACGCCGGCTGAGAGTTAAGCGAGACGCATGAGCGACGAGAACGACAACGGCCGGCCCGCCCGCCCCTCCCTCACCCTGAAGCCCCGCTCGGGCTCGGTGAACGCGGGCGTGGTCAAGCAGACCTTCAGTCACGGCCGGTCGAAAACGGTGGTGGTCGAAACCAAGCGCGTGCGCACGCACGCGCCGGGTGGCGGCGGCAATCTGGCCGGTCCGTCCGCCGCTGAAAAGCGCACGACCTATGATCCGCGTCCCGCCGCCCCGGGCGCTCGTCCGGCAGGCCCCGCCCCGTCCGGCCCCGGCGGCCTGTCCGCCGAGGAGCACGCCGCTCGCCAGCGCGCCATCGACGCCGCCCGTGAAGCCCAGGAGCGCGCCGCCGCCCAGGCCCGCGCCAAGGCCGAGGAAGACGCCCGTCGCCGCGCCGCCGAACAGGCCGCCAGCGCACCCGCCCCTGTAGCGGCGCCTGCCGCCCCGGCGGCTCCGGTCGCCGCGGCCCCCGCAGCCGCGCCGACGCCGGTCGCGCCGACTCCGGCCCCTGCGCCCGTCCAGGCCGCGGCTCCGACGCCGGCTCCGGCCCCTGTCGCGCCTGCGACCCCGGCCCCGGCCGCCCCGGCTCCGGCGGCCTCGCCCAACCAGACCCGCTCCTACGAGCCCTCGCGCGAACGCCGCGACGATCGCAGCAGCACGACGACCTACCGTCCGCCCAGCGCCGGTCCGTTCAACCAGCGGGCTCCGCGCCCGGACGCCGGCGCCAACTTCGGCCAGCGCACGCCGCGGCCCGAGGGGGATCGTCCGTTCACGCCGCGTCCGCCCCGCGACGGCGGCGACGCCCGCCCGCCGCGCGACGCCCCGCGTCCCGGCGAGACGGTCCGCTATTCGGCGCTGGCCCCGCGTCCGGCCGCCCGTCCAGGCGACCGTCCAGGCGGCCCGCGTCCGCCCCGTCCCGGCCAGCCGGCCGCGCCGCCCGCGACCGCTGAAATCCAGCGCGCCACCCGCCAGGCCCCGCGCCCCGGCGGCGCCGGCGCGGTTATCGACCGCCGTCCCGACGACGATGATGATCGCCGCAAGGGCGCCGCGCCCGGCAAGGCCGTCTCGCGCACCAAGGGCGAGCCCAAGCGCCGCGAAGGCCGTCTGACGATCCAGGTTCTCGCCGGTGACGACGAGGGCGCGGCCGAGCGCATGCGCTCGCTGGCCTCGGTTCGCCGGGCCCGTGAACGCGAGAAGGAAAAGCGCCGTGGCGGCGCCGCCGAACAGGCCCGCGTGGCCCGTGAAGTGGTCATCCCCGACGTCATCACCGTGCAGGAGCTGTCCAACCGGATGGCCGTGCGCGGCGTCGACATCATCAAGTTCCTGATGCGTCAGGGCGTGATGCTGAAGATCAACGACGTGATCGACAACGACACCGCCGAGCTGGTGGCCACCGAATTCGGCCACACCGTCCGCCGCGTGTCGGAAGCCGACGTCGAAGAGGGCTTCCTGGACGCCGACGACCTCGACGACAACCTGGAGCCCCGCGCTCCGGTGGTGACGGTCATGGGTCACGTCGACCACGGCAAGACCAGCCTGCTGGACGCGCTGCGCGCCACCGACGTTGTGGCGGGCGAGGCCGGCGGCATCACCCAGCACATCGGCGCCTATCAGGTTCGCCTGAAGGGCGGCGAGCGCGTCACCTTCCTCGACACGCCGGGCCACGCGGCCTTCAGCGCCATGCGCGCCCGCGGCGCCAACATCACCGACATCGTCATCCTCGTGGTGGCGGCGGATGACGGCGTGATGCCGCAGACGATCGAAGCCATCCAGCACGCCAAGGCGGCCGGGGTTCCGATGATCGTGGCGGTCAACAAGATCGACAAGCCGGACGCCAACTCGACCCGCGTGGTCAACGAGCTGCTGCAGCACGAGATCGTCGTCGAAAGCCTGGGTGGCGACACCCAGATGGTCGAGGTCTCGGCCAAGGTCGGCACGGGTCTGGACGAACTGGTCGAACGCGTCCTGCTGCTGGCCGAGGTTCTGGATCTCAAGGCCAACCCCGACCGTACGGCCGAGGGCGTGGTCATCGAATCCAAGCTGGACAAGGGCCGCGGCGCCGTCGCCACGGTTCTGGTCAAGCGCGGCACGCTGAAGCGCGGCGAGATCGTCGTGGCCGGCGCGGCCTGGGGCAAGGTTCGCGCCCTGCTCAACGAACGCGACGAGCAGCTGACCGAAGCCGGTCCCTCGACCCCGGTCGAGATCCTCGGCCTCGACGGCACGCCCGATCCCGGCGAGCCGTTCGCCGTGGTCGAGAACGAGGCCCGCGCCCGTGAGCTGACCGAGTACCGAGTCCGCCTCAAGCGCGAACGCGCGGCCGCCAGCGGTCCGATGGCCGGCGCCTCGATGGCCGACATGATGGCCAAGCTGCAGGACAAGCGGATCAGCGAACTGCCGCTGGTCATCAAGGGCGACGTCCAGGGTTCGGTCGAAGCCATCGTCGGCTCGCTGGAGAAGATCGGCACGGACGAAGTCCGCGCCCGCATCATCCTCTCCGGCGCCGGCGCGATCAGCGAAAGCGACGTGATGCTGGCCAAGGGCGCCGGCGCCCCGCTGCTCGGCTTCAACGTCCGCGCCTCGCGTCAGGCCCGTGACCTGGCTGAGCGTGAAGGCGTCGAGATCCGCTACTACGCGATCATCTACGACCTGATCGACGACATCAAAGGCGTGCTCTCGGGCATGCTGGCGCCGATCCAGCGGGAAACCTTCCTCGGCAACGCGGAAGTGCTCCAGGCGTTCGACATCTCCAAGGTCGGCAAGGTCGCCGGCTGCCGGGTCACCGAAGGCGTGGTCCGCAAGGGCGCCAAGGTCCGGATCGTCCGCGAGAACGTGGTCGTGCTGGAACTGGGCACGCTGCAGACCCTCAAGCGCTTCAAGGACGAAGTGCCCGAGGTCAACGCGGGCCAGGAATGCGGCATGGCCTTCGCCGGCTTCCAGGACATCCGCGCCGGCGACCAGATCGAGTGCTTCACCGTCGAAGAGGTCAAGCGCCAGCTGGCGTAGGGGTTTTCACGGACGGAATTGCGAAGGGCGCGGGGGGAAACCTCCGCGCCTTTTTCTTTGGCGGCCTAGTTTCTGGTGGACCGGGCGTTGCGTCCACATTTGACCCATAGCCGACGTCCAGACCAAACCCGGCAAAGGACCCGTCGACACCCCGCCATGGCCCGGCTTGTCCGGGCCAGCCAAACACTGGGACGGACCAGGAGGGGGTGGGCTTGGTTCAGCGCGAACCCCGCCACGACGGTGTTCATGGGTGGCCCGGACGAGCCGGGCCATGACGGCGCTACGCCCCCCGCACCGCCGCCTCGATCTTCGCCACGTCGATCTTCTGCATCGTCATCATCGCCTCGAAGGCGCGCCTGGCGGTCTCCCCGCCCCGGGCCATGGCCTCGGACAAGGCGCGCGGGGTGATCTGCCAGCTGACGCCCCAGCGGTCCTTGCACCAGCCGCACTGGCTTTCCTCTCCGCCGTTGCCGACGATGGCGTTCCAGTACCGGTCGGTCTCCGCCTGGTCCCCGGTCTCGATCTGGAACGAGAAGGCCTCGCTCTGTTTGAACGCAGGGCCGCCGTTGAGGCCGATGCAGGCGATGCCCATGACCGTGAACTCGACGGTCAGCGCATCCCCCGCCTTGCCGTCGGGAAAGTCGCCCGGCGCATACTGGACGGCGCCCACCGTGGTGTCAGGGAAGGTCGCCGCGTAGAACCGCGCCGCCGCCTCGGCGTCACGGTCGTACCAGATGCAGATGGTGGCGCTGGTCATCGTCGATCCCTTTCATGATGGTCCTGCGGCGGGCCGGCCTCCCCCGGCCCGGAGCGTCTCCCGGCAGAGGCGGTTCAGCAGAATGGCGCGTGGGACCCCCGCCGTCGATCTCCTGCGGGCTGGCAATCCTCTCGCCATGAGATCAGGACCATCGTGCCCCGCGCCCAATTTCCGCCTAGGATGGGCGCGAAGGAGCCTCACATGATCCGCAGCCTCGCCCTCATCGTGATCGCCGCCGTCGCGCTCGCCGGTTGCGCCACCGCCAGCCGGATCGACGCGGCGGGCGATGTGCACAGCCTGCTGGTGGCGATCCGCGACACCGACCGCGCCGCCTTCGAGCGCTATGTCGACCGCAAGGCGCTGAAGGCCTCGCTCGAGGGCCGGGTGATGCGCGAGACCGCCCGCCCGAACATGGACGACGGCGCCCGCGCCCTGGCCGCCCTGATCGCGCCGGGCCTGGCCGACATCGCCGTCGACGCGATGATCCGGCCGGAGGTGTTCCGCGCCGCGGCCAACTACTACGGCTACACGCCCGACAAGCCCCTGCCCGACCGCCTGGCGATCGCCGGCGCGCTGAAGTACCTGCCCGACGGGCGGGTCTGCGCGACGAAGAAGAAGGACGGCCCCTGCCTGCTGGTCTTCACCCATACCGAAGGCGCCTGGCGTCTGTCGGGGTTTGAAGGCGATCTGTCCGACCTGCGCGGCAAGCCCCGCAAAGCGCCCTAGAGTCCCGTCATGGTTCGTCTGCTCCGCCCCGTCGCCGCCGCGGCCCTGATCCTGTCGACGGCGCTCGCCGCCGCGCCCGCCCAGGCGGCGCAGAAGCGGATGGTCAGCTACGACTCCGCCTCGCCCGCCGCCAAACGCCTGACCGGTGCGGGCCTTACCTTCGTGTTCACCCGATCCTTCATGCGCACGAAGATCCTCGCGGTCCGCGCCACGGCGGTGTCGGTCGGGATCGTGCCCCGCCCCTCGGGCGACGGCGCGACCAACCGCAAGCTCGACGCGCTGATGGGCGAGGACGGCGGCAAGAGCAATCTGTTCTCCATCGACCCCGAGGCCCAGGAGGGCCGGGTGATGATCCAGGCCTTCTGCCCGGGTTCGACGAAGGGCTGGCTGGCGATCGGCGCGATCGGCTTCCGCAAGCCCATGCGCGTGCACGCCTTCGGCGACGACCCGACGACGGGCGAGCCGCGCCTCTGCGCGGTGATGGATTTCAGCTTCCGCGGCGAGTGGCGCATGCCCGGCCCGGTCAACGGCGGCGTCACCGACCGCGTCTTCCGCCCCGACTACGGGCGCCCAGGGTCCTAGGCTGCGAAGCGGCCGTCTCGACGGACGCGGGCCGAATTTGCAGTGGTTTTCCGCCCCGGGAGCAGCCTAGTCTCGGCTCAGGGGGATGCGATCACATGGCCGATATCGACGCTCTGAAACACTATGAGCGGTTCAGCTTCACCGACGGACCCTGGACCCGCGAGGTGTTCCGGCGCGGCAATGGGCCGGCGGTGATCATCATGCACGAGATCCCCGGCCTGCATCCGCTGGTGATCGACTACGCCGACCGCGTAGCGGCCAGCGGTATGACAGTGTTCCTGCCCAGCCTGTTCGGCGCGCCGGGCAAACCGGTGTCGAACGGCTACGTCGTCGGCTCGATGCTGGCCAACATCTGTATCCGGCGCGAGTTCAACGTCTGGGCCAACGGCAAGTCGTCGAAGATCGTCGACTGGCTGCGCGCCCTGGCCCGCAAGGTCCACGCCGAGTGCGGCGGGCCCGGCGTCGGGGCGTTGGGCATGTGTTTCACCGGCGGCTTCGCCCTGGCCATGATGACCGAGCCCTCGGTGGTCGCCCCGGTGCTCAGCCAGCCGTCCCTGCCGCTCGGCAGGAAGGGTGCGCGCGCCATCGACGCCTCGCCGGCCGAGATCGCCTGCGCCAGACGCCGGTTCCAGGACGAGGACCTCAGCCTGCTGGGCCTCGCCTTCCACGGCGACCCGTTCGTGCCGCCCGGACGCTTCGAGATGCTCAAGGAGACCTTCGGCGACCGGTTCGAGGCCGTTGAGCTCAAACAGGAAGACGCCCGGCCCGGCACCGGCGTCGCCGGCCACTCGGTCCTGACCATCCACCTGAACAACAGCGGCCCGACGAAGGACGCCGAGGCGCGCACCATCGCCTTCTTCCGCCACCGCCTCGGACTGGACAGCGGACCCGCACAAGCCTAGAAGCGCGCCCTTTCCGCCTTCCCGGGGTTCGACCCCCCGCCGGGCGTCTGGATACAGCCAATGTCACGCGCCTCTCCCCGCCACGGGAAATCCCGTCACGCCGCCCCGTCCGGCCCCTCGCAACGCCAGCTGCGCGCCGGCGAACTGATCCGCCATGCCCTGGTGGAAGCCCTGCGCGAGGAGCATCTGGCCGACCCCGTGCTCGCCAACGTGTCCGTCACGGTGTCGGAAGTCCGCATGAGCAGCGACCTCAAGCACGCCATCTGTTTCGTCGAGCCGCTCGGCGCGGGCGTCACCGGGGCGGAGACCCAGACCGTGGTCAAGGCCCTGAACGGCGCGGCCAGGCTGCTGCGCGGCCGCATCGGCCGGATCATCGACATGAAGTTCACGCCGGACCTGAAGTTCTTCCACGACGACAGCTTCGCTCACGCCGCCCGCATCGACAGCCTGTTCGACAACCCCCTCGTCCAGAAAGACCTGGCGGCCGACGACGCGGACGACTGAGCGTGGCCCGTCGCAAGAAGGGCGAGGCGATCTCCGGATGGATCTGCCTCGACAAGCCCTATGACTTCGGCTCGACCCAGGCCGTGGGCAGGGTCCGCTGGCTGTTCAAGGCGCAGAAGGCCGGCCATGCCGGCACGCTGGACCCGCTGGCCACCGGCGTCCTGCCGATCGCGCTGGGCGAGGCGACCAAGACCGTCCCGTTCATGATGGACGCCGACAAGGCCTATCGCTTCACCATCGAATGGGGCCGCTCGACCACCACGCTCGACCGGGAAGGCGCTACGACGGCCAGCTCCGACGTCCGGCCGACCCGCGAACAGGTCGAGGCCGCCCTGCCGGCCTTCATCGGCGAGATCCAGCAGATCCCGCCGCAGTATTCGGCGGTCAAGGTCGACGGCGAGCGCGCCTATGACCTGGCCCGCGCCGGAGAAGAGTTCGAGCTCAAGGCCCGCAGCGTCACGATCCATTCGGCCCGGGTCAGCGACGCCCCCGACGCCGACCACATCGAAATCGAGATCGAGTGCGGCAAGGGGACCTATGTCCGCTCGATCGTGCGCGATCTGGCCGAGGCGCTCGGCGCCTGCGCCCATGTCAGCGCCCTGCGGCGGACCCGCGTCGGGCCGTTCGGCGAAGATCGTGCGATAACGCTGGAAAATCTGGAAGATTTAAGCCATAAGGCCGCGCTTCCGGAGGTATTGCTCCCGGTCGAGACCGCGCTGGACGACATCCCGGCGCTGGCCGTGACCGCGGAGGACGCCTTTCGGCTGGCACAGGGACGACCCATCGTTCTGGTTCCCAGACAGGTCGAGACGCTCAAGGCCCGCCTCACCGGCGGTTCGCGGCTCGTTTCGGCCATGGACGGAGACCGGCTCGTGGCCCTGGCCGAGATGCGTGCGGGAAGGCTCAATCCCGTCCGGGTCTTTATTCAAGCCTGAGCGGAGACTCACCCGATGTCGATTACGCTGGAGCGCAAAGCCGCGCTCATCACTGAACACGGTCGTACTGAAAACGACACCGGAAGCGCTGAAGTCCAGGTCGCGATCCTCTCGGAACGCATCTCGAACCTGACCGAGCACTTCAAGACCCACAAGAAGGACAATCACAGCCGTCGTGGCCTGCTGAAGCTGGTGTCCCAGCGTCGCGGTCTCCTCGACCACCTGAAGTCCTCCGACGAAAGCCGCTATGCGGCGATCATCGAAAAGCTCGGCCTGCGTCGCTAGGCCAGGCCTGCCAAACCACCCACCTCCGCCCCGCGGGGGTGGGTGTTCTGCAATCTAGACCCGCCCTGTTCCTCCAGGCTCTGGAACGCGGCGGTGAGGAGCCGAAGGCTCCGCCTATCCGTACGACGAGGGTTCAATCGAAATCCTCACCGGGCCTGACACTGGAGAGGATTTCGGAAACGACACCTGTCCGCCCCCGCCAGGAATACGCCTGCGGGATACAGAGAAAGACACCCTCAAAATGTTTGATATCAAGCGCAAGACCATCGAATGGGGCGGTCGTCCGCTCACCATCGAAACCGGCCGCATGGCCCGTCAGGCTGACGGCGCGGTTCTGGTCACCTACGGCGACACCACGGTTCTGGCCGCGGTCACCTTCGCCAAGAGCCCCAAGCCCGGCCAGGACTTCTTCCCCCTGACCGTCAACTACCAGGAAAAATTCTACGCCGCCGGCAAGATCCCCGGCAGCTTCCCGCGCCGCGAAACCGCGCCGTCGCAGAAAGAAACCCTCACCAGCCGCCTGATCGACCGTCCGATCCGCCCGCTGTTCGTCAAGGGCTTCAAGAATGAAGTGCTGGTCGTCGCCACCGTGCTCAGCCACGACCTGGAGAACGATCCGGACATCGTCGCCATGATCGGCGCCTCGGCCGCCCTGTGCATCTCCGGCGCCCCGTTCATGGGCCCGATCGCGGCCGCCCGCGTCGGCTACATCAACGGCGAATACGTGCTCAACCCGACGCTCGACGAGCTGAAGGAAAGCGAGATGGACCTGGTCGTGGCCGGCACCGCCGACGCCGTGATGATGGTCGAATCGGAAATCAAGGAACTGTCGGAAGAAGTCGTCCTGGGCGGCGTCTCCTTCGCCCACAAGGGCATGCAGCCGGTGATCGACGCGATCATCGAACTGGCCGAACACGCCGCCAAGGAGCCCTTCGAGTTCGAAACCGAAGACACCGACGCGCTGAAGGCCAAGATGAAGGACCTCGTCGGGGCCGACATCGCCGCCGGCTACAAGATCACCAAGAAGGGTGAGCGGGTCGACGCCATCGGCGCCGCCCGGTCCAAGGCCACCGCGGCCTTCGCCAAGTCCGACGCCAACCCGGACGGCTACGACGCCAACAAGCTGGGCGCCGTGTTCAAGGAACTGGAAGCGGACGTGGTCCGTCGCGGCATCCTCGACACCGGCATCCGCATCGACGGCCGTACGGTCGACAAGGTCCGCCAGATCATCGGCGAAGTGGGCGTCCTGCCCCGCGCCCACGGCTCGGCCCTGTTCACCCGCGGCGAAACCCAGGCCCTGGTCGTGGCCACCCTGGGCACCGGCGACGACGAGCAGATGATCGACGCGCTGGAAGGCAAGTACTACGAGAAGTTCATGCTGCACTATAACTTCCCGCCCTACTCGGTCGGGGAGACGGGCCGCATGGGCGCGCCGAGCCGCCGCGACGTCGGTCACGGCAAGCTGGCCTGGCGGGCGATCCGTCCGATGCTGCCGGACGCGGTCGAGTTCCCCTACACCATCCGTCTGGTCTCCGAGATCACCGAGTCCAACGGCTCGTCCTCGATGGCCACGGTCTGCGGCTCCTCGCTGGCCCTGATGGACGCGGGTGTGCCCCTGAAGAAGCCGGTCTCCGGCATCGCCATGGGCCTGATCCTCGAGAAGGACGGCTTCGCGGTCCTGTCGGACATCCTGGGTGACGAAGATCACCTCGGCGACATGGACTTCAAGGTCGCCGGCACCGAAGACGGCATCACCAGCCTGCAGATGGACATCAAGATCGCCGGCATCACCGAAGCGATCATGAAGCAGGCCCTCGCCCAGGCGAAGGACGGCCGTCATCACATCCTGGGCGAAATGGCCAAGGCCATGGAAGCCCCGCGTGCGGAGCTGGGCGAATTCGCCCCGAAGATCGAGACGATCAAGATCCCGGTCGACAAGATCCGTGAAGTGATCGGCACGGGCGGCAAGGTGATCCGCGAGATCACTGCCGAAACCGGCGCCAAGATCGACATCGGCGAAGACGGCACGATCAAGATCGCGGCCGCCGACCAGGCCAAGATCGACGCCGCCAAGGAGTGGATCAAGTCGATCGCTTCGGAGCCCGAGCTGGGCGCCATCTACAACGGCAAGGTCGTGAAGGTCGTCGACTTCGGCGCCTTCGTGAACTTCTTCGGCGCCAAGGACGGCCTCGTCCACGTCTCCCAGATCAGCAACGAACGCGTGGCTCGCCCCGCCGACGTCCTGACCGAAGGCCAGATGGTCAAGGTCAAGCTCCTGGGCTTCGACGACCGCGGCAAGACCAAGCTCTCGATGAAGGTCGTCGACCAGGAAACCGGCGAAGACCTGTCCAAGAAGGAAGAGACCGCCGAGGCGTAAGCCGACGCGTTATCGCTAAATGATCAGGGGCGGCTTCGGAAACGGAGCCGCCCTTTTTCTTGCGTCTGACAAAACACGAGCTTGGATCGCAAAAGCCCGTTCGTCCCCGCCTTCGCGGCGATGAGCGGGGTTGGGGTCTCCCAGGTTTTCCCCCAAACCCCATGCCGAGATCATCGCCGGGCACGCTGGCCTGTATGGGTTTGAGGACATCCTCCCCCGCTTGGGGGAGGAATCGCTCCTCTAAAGTAAACGCCCCTTAACCCTCCTGGCCGCAAAACGGAGCGTTCAAGGTGACGGGGGCGCGGATGGCGCGGGCGATGCGACGGTCGGGGCTTGAGATGGCGATGGAGCTGGTGCTCTGGGCCTGGTCGCGACCGACGTCGGTCCGCCTGCGCGGCGGGCTGATCGCGGCGTTCGGCGCGGCCCTGATCGCGGCCTTCGCCAGCTGGAATTCCGCCGACCCGAGCCTCAACGTCGCTTCGGCCCTGCCGGCCACCAATGCGCTGGGCGGCGCGGGCGCGCTGATCGCCGACATCTTCCTGCAGTCGCTGGGTCTCGCGGCCTGGGGCATGGCGCTGTTGATGATCGTCTTTGGCCTGACGCGGGTGATCGAGCCCGACCCCGGCGCGGCGCGGCGGGCGATGCGGCTGCGGGCGCTGATCGGCGCCCTGGCGGTGTTCGCCCTGGCGGGGGCCCTGTCAGGGCCGACGCCGCCGAAGGGCTGGGCCCTGGCCAGCGGCCTCGGCGGCTTCTGGGGCGACGCCCTGCTGGGCCTGTTCTCCTGGCTGTTCGCCTTCGCTCACATTCCGGGCGCGACCTGGCTGTCGGCGCTACTGCTGCTGGGCCTCGGCCTGGCCGGCCTGGCCGCCTCGCTGGGCGTCCGGCGCGAAGCCATGGCCGACGCCGCCGGCGGAGCGCTGGAGCGCCTGCTGGACCATACCCGCCGTGCGCCGGCCGCACGTCCCGAACCCGTGGCCGAAAAGGCCCCGGCCGTGCGCCGTCGCGCCGAGCGCGTCGCGAAACAGCCGCTGACCTTCGCCGAGGACGCCCCGGAAGCGACGCGGACCGCGATCCAGGCCCCCGCCCCCCGCTCGGCGGACGGCGAGCCGGCGATCAAGGCGCCCAAGCCCATGCCCCGCAGCAGCGGTCGTGAGGTACGCGAGCAGCAAAAGACCTTCGACTTCGTCCAGCCGGGCGGCTTCATGCTCCCGGAACTGGCGATCCTGGCCAAGCCCAAGCCGCGCGCCGGCAACTTCGACGAGGAGGGCCTGCGCCAGAACGCCCGGCTGCTGGAAAGCGTGCTGGCCGAGTTCGGTGTGCGCGGCGCGATCGACCAGATCCGGCCTGGCCCGGTCGTGACGCTGTACGAACTGGTCCCCGCCCCCGGCGTGAAACACGCCCGCGTGGTGGCCCTGGCCGACGACATCTCCCGCTCGATGGGCGTGGCCGCCTGCCGCGTCTCGGTGGTCCAGGGCCGCAACGCCATCGCGCTCGAGCTGCCCAACACCAAACGCGAGACCGTCTACCTGCGCGACCTGCTGGCCAGCGCGGACTACGAGAAGCAGTCCCAGACCCTGCCGATGGCGCTGGGCGAGACGATCGGCGGCGAGCCCTACATCGCCGACCTGGCCAAGATGCCCCACCTGCTGATCGCCGGGACAACCGGGTCGGGCAAGTCGGTCGGCCTCAACGCCATGATCCTGTCGATCCTCTACCGGCTGCCGCCCGACCAGTGCCGCTTCATCATGATCGACCCGAAGATGCTGGAGCTCAGCGTCTACGATGGCATCCCGCACCTGCTGGCGCCGGTCGTGACCGACTCCAAGAAGGCCATCGTCGCGCTGAAGTGGACCGTGCGCGAGATGGAGGACCGCTATCGCCGGATGGCCAAGATCGGCGTGCGCGGCATCGCCGCCTACAACGAGCGCGCCCGGGAAGCGATCGAGAAGGGCGAGCACTTCGAGCGGACGGTCCAGACCGGCTTCGACGACGCCGGCCGGCCGATCTTCGAGAGCGAGAAGATCCGCCCCGAGCACATGCCCTACCTGGTGGTGGTCATCGACGAGGTCGCCGACCTGATGATGGTCGCCGGCAAGGACATCGAGAGTGCGGTGCAGCGGTTGGCCCAGATGGCCCGCGCCGCCGGCATCCACCTGATCATGGCCACCCAGCGCCCGTCGGTGGACGTGATCACTGGCACCATCAAGGCCAACTTCCCCACCCGGATCAGCTTCCAGGTCACCTCGCGGATCGACAGCCGCACGATTCTGGGCGAGCAGGGCGCCGAGCAGCTGCTCGGTCATGGTGACATGCTCTACATGGCCGGCGGCTCGGGCGGACGGCTGATCCGTCTGCACGGCCCGTTCGTGGCCGACGAGGAAGTGGCGGCGGTGGCGAAGTTCCTGCGCGAGCAGGGAGCCCCGCAGTATCTCGACGAGGTCACGGCCGGGGCGGACGACGAGGCGGACGAAGGCCAGGGCGGCCTGGCCTTCGGCGACGAGAATGGCGGCGGCGACGGCGGTCTGTACGACAAGGCCGTGGCCGTGGTCACCCGCGATGGCAAGGCCTCGACCAGCTACATCCAGCGCCGCCTGCAGATCGGCTACAACCGCGCCGCTTCCCTGATGGAACGGATGGAGCAGGAAGGGGTTGTTGGTCCCGCCAACCACGCCGGCAAGCGCGAGATCCTCGTCGGGCCGCCGCCCTAGATTCGCCGTGTCGACCTGCTAGACGAGACTGATGGACACGAACACCACCCGCCGCGCCCTGCTCCTCGCCGCCCCGGCCCTGCTGCTGGCGACCCCGGCGCTGGCCCTGACAACCGCTGACCAGGCGATGGTCGACAAGGCTGTGGCCTATCTCCAGGGCCTGCCGACGGCGCGCGGGCGCTTCGTCCAGACCGACCCGCGCGGCTCGGTCAGCCAGGGCCTGATCTATCTGCAGCGCCCCGGCCGCGCCCGGTTCGAGTACGACGCGCCGTCCAGCCTGCTGGTGGTCTCCGACGGCAAGGTCGTCTCGGTCGCCGACAAGCGGCTGAAGACGGTCAACCGATACTTCCTCAGCCAGACGCCGCTGAAACTGTTCCTCGCCGACGAGATCCGTCTCGATCGCGGCGTGACGGTCAGTCGCGTGACGAAGCTGAACGACGGCTTCGAGATCACCGCCCAGGACCGCGCCGGCAAGACCCGCGGCCAGATCGTCCTGACCTTCAGCGACAGTCCGATGCAGCTGATCGGCTGGAAAATCACCGATGCCCGCAACGCGGTCACCCAGGTCCGCCTGACCAGCCTGACCCGCGCCGGCGAGCTCGATCCGAACCTGTTTCGCGCGCCGTTTCCGCAGCAGCCGACCCGCCGCTGAACTGTGACATGTTCGCGACAGGCAACGGTCGTCGCGAATCACGATTGACGTTTCAGACCTTACGTTGCGATAATGCCACTCATGGCGATAGCGCGCCCGACCTCGCGCTGCCGTGAGATACCGTGCCGGAACCTATCCCCTCCCGGCCGCGGCATGAGAGACAACTTCAGCGCCCGGATGCTTCCCAGCGTCCGGGCGTTTTCTTTGCTGCGAACCAGCCTATTGAAAGGCCCATGCGCCTCCGTCTCGCCACCTGGAACATCAACTCCGTCCGCCCGCGCGGCGACCTGGTCGGCCGGATGGTCGACGAGATCGCCCCCGACGTCCTCTGCCTGCAGGAGATCAAGTGCCAGACGCACGAGTTCCCGAAGGAGATGTTTGAGGCGCTCGGCTTCAATCACTTCCGGATCGCGGGGCAAAAGGGCTGGCACGGCGTGGCGATCGCCTCGCGTCTTCCGATCGAGGACGCGCCGCCGCTCGACGTCTGCCGTGAGGGCCACGCCCGCTGCGTCGGGGCCGTCGTTGCGGGGGTCGAGATCCAGAACTTCTACATCCCTGCCGGCGGCGACGTGGCCGACCCGCTCCTGAACCCCAAGTTCGCCCACAAGCTGGACTTCTACGGCAGGCTGACCGCCGAAATGGTCCGGCGCGACCCCAACGCCCCGCTGGTGGTCACCGGCGACCTCAACGTGGCCCCCGGCGAGTTCGACGTCTGGAACCACCGCTACATGTCGAAGATCGTCAGCCACACGCCGGTCGAGATCGAGGCTTTCCGCGCGCTCGAGGCGTCGCTGGGCTTCATCAATCTGGCGCGCGAGGCGATCCCGGAGCCGGAGAAGCTGGCCAGCTGGTGGAGTTATCGCGCCGCCGACTTCCGGGCCTCGAACCGCGGCCTGCTGCTGGACCACATCCTGGCGAGCCCCGGCCTGCGAAGCGCCGCGTTCCACAGCGGCAAGGCGCTGTGCCGCATCCACGACGACGTGCGCGGCTGGGACAAGCCCAGCGACCACGCCCCGGTGACGGCCGACTTCATGGTCTGATCAACAGGCGATGGCCTGGACGTGACCGGCGGCGGCGTAGGTCAGGATCGGCCGGTCGCGGGTCATGATGCGAAAGCCGCGGGAACGGGCGGTTGCGACGATAATCCGGTCGGCTGGGTCGCGGATCTGGCCTCCAGGCAGCGTCGAGGACGCAATGAGGGTCGCCGCGTCCATCGGCGCCAGCCTGACGCCCGCCTCCAGCAACGCATCCCACCACAGGCTGGTGTCCATCGACAGGGACAGGCGCCGCCGCGCCGTCAGCTGCCCCAGCTCCCAGGCGCTGGCCGGGCTGATATGGATCCCGTCACAGGCCTCCAGGGCCTCGAGCGCCCCGTCCGCGAGCGGGCTGCCGTTGGCGAGCCACAGGGCGGCGCAGGTATCCAGCAATATGGGCGTCACTGGATTTCCGCGTCCCAGACTTCGCCGGTCGGCTCCGACAGGTCCACGCCATAGGGGGTTTTGACGGTTCCGCCGAGCCGGGCCTGGAGTCTCGCCAGGGTCGCCGCCTGGGGCCCCGGCTGCCTCGCTGACGCCGACTCCGCGAGCTGCGTCGGGGTGGCGTCACGGCGAAACACGAGGGTCCCCGCGCGCATGTCGACCTGAAAGGCCCTGAACCCGGCGCTCCGCCAGCTTCGTGTGATGGCGCTGTTGTCGGGATTGTTGCTCCACCAGGCGCGGTGACGCGTCGCCGCCGGCGGAAGGGACGCGCCGATCAGGTCTTCTATCTGGCGGAAAGTCATCGGCGCCTCATCCGCCGCGCTGGCGGCCAGATAGGTCCCGAGAGGCTCGTATTTACCCATAGCGCGCCGTCCGCCTGTAACAGGGTCGGGTTACTACGGAAACTATGGTTTGAATAGGTAGTAACTATTCGCCACTCAGGGCTGCAGCCGGTACCCACCGGCCTCTGTCAGCAGCAGCCTGGCGTTGGCGGGGTCGGGTTCGATCTTCTGGCGCAGGCGGTAGACATGGGTCTCGAGCGTATGGGTCGTGACGCCGGCGTTGTAGCCCCAAACCTCGGTCAGCAGCTCCTCACGGGAAACCGCCTTGGCCCCCGAACGATAGAGGTACTTGAGGATATTGGTTTCCTTCTCGGTCAGACGGACCTTCCTGGCCTTGTCGTCGACGAGAAGCTTGGACGCCGGGCGGAACTCGTAGGGGCCGATGCGGAAGACCGCGTCCTCGGAAGCCTCGTGGCTGCGCAGCTGGCTGCGGATATGCGCCAGCAGCACGCCGAACCGGAAGGGTTTGGTCAGATAGCCGTTGGCCCCGGAATCGAGGCCCAGGATGGTGTCGGCGTCGCTGACGGCGGCCGTCAGCATGATGATCGGGCTGGTGACGCCGCCCTTGCGCATCAGCCGGCAGGCTTCCCGGCCATCCATGTCGGGCAGGTCGACGTCGAGCAGGATCAGATCCGGGCGCGCTTCCTTGCCGAGTCTGGCGCCTTCACCGGCGGTCTCGGCCTGGACGACGACGAACTCCTCGTGGAGCTGAAGCTGTTCGGCCAACGCGCCGCGCAGGTCGGCGTCGTCATCGACAATGAGGAGGGTCTTGCGTTGCACCATAGGGGGACCATGCACCGGTTCGCGGCCTGAGGCCAACCGCCGCAGGGTTCTGACCGTCAGATAGGGCCGCAAGAGGGCGTTCTCTACCCCTGGCGGGGCAATCGACCGCCAAACAGCGCCGAACCGACCCGCACGCTCGTTGCGCCGAGGGCTACAGCGGCTTCGTAGTCGGCGCTCATGCCCATGGACAGCGCCGGCAGGCCATTGCGGGCGGCGATGTCGGCCAGAAGCCGGAAATGGGGCCGTGGGTCCTCGGCGTCGGGCGGAATGCACATCAGCCCCTCGGGACGCAGGCCCAGATCCCGGCAAAGCGCGATGAAGGCGTCCGCAGCGCCCGGCGCGACCCCGGCCTTCTGCGGCTCCTCGCCGGTGTTGACCTGGACATAGAGCCGGGGTGACCGGCCTGAGCGGACGATCTCGGCCGCCAGGGCCCGGGCCAGCTTTTCCCGGTCGAGTGTTTCGATCACGTCGAACAGCGCCAGGGCTTCGCGGACCTTGTTGGTCTGCAGGGGGCCGATCAGCCGCAGCTCGACACCGTCGCGGCGACCAGACCAGCGACCAGCGGCCTCCTGGACCCTGTTTTCGCCGAAAACCCGCTGTCCGGTCGCCAGCATGGCGTCGATCCGGTCATCTGGCTGTTGCTTGGAGACCGCCACCAGAGTCACATCCTCCGGCGACCGGCCGGCCTCGCGGGCGGCGGCGGCGATGCGGTCCAGCACGGAAAGGCGCGCGGCGACGATATCCGATGACGGCGACAGGTGACGATCTCCAGCGGCTGGCGGGCCTGGCCGCGTCCTTACGACCGCGCTTCGCCGGCGAAAAGCCCCTGCCCAGGCTGCTGTTCGTTACAGATCCCGTCCGAACGCCCGACCCGGAGGCGATCGCGGCGCGGCTTCCCGCGGGCGCAGGGGTGATCTACCGGTCCTTCGGGGCCGTCGACGCCACGGCGCGCGCTGACGCCCTTAAGGCGATTGCGGTTCAGCGTGGCCTGGTATTGCTGATCGGCGCTGACGCTGCGCTGGCGGACGCCTGTGGCGCGGACGGCGTGCATCTTCCGGAACAGATGATCGTGGATGCCGCGAACCTCCGGACCCGAAAGCCCGGCTGGATACTGACCGCCGCCGCGCATTCGCCCCAGGCGGCCGTTGCGGCGCATCAGGCCGGCTGTGATGCGGTGCTGGCGTCCACGGTGTTCGCCAGCGCCAGCTCATCCGCGGGGCCCGCCATGGGCGCGGAACGGTTCACCGCGTTCGTCGCGGGGGCGCCTCTGCCCGTCTACGCCCTCGGCGGCGTGAACGCGCAAACGGCCCAGCAGCTGTCAGGCTCGGGCGCGCAGGGTTTTGCTATGGTGGAAGGGCTGACCGGGATCAGAACTTGAAGGCGGTCTCGAGACGCACGCGAGGCGCCTCATCTTCGCGGTCGCCGGGCTTGCGCACCGGAGCGGGTTGCGCGCCGACGCCGACGGCGCCGCCGACCCGAAGTTGCGGAGTCACCCGGAAGAAGGCCCCGGCCTCGACGTCACGGGCCTGGGCGTCCGGGCCCATGCGCGGCGTGAAGTCGAGCATCAGGCCCCAGCGACCCTTCTTGGCGTCCCACATCAGGGTGCGGCGGGCGCTCGGGGTCCCGAACTGAGAGTCCCGAAGGCCGAAGTCGCCGCGAACGATGAAGGCGTCCGCCGGCGAGGCCGGGCGCGGCTTGGCCGGAGCGGTCTGGGCAGCCGCCACCGTCGCCGACCCGATAAAGGTCAGCGCCGCGATTGCTGCGATGCTCCAGACTTTTGCCATGCCGTCGTTCCGGCTCCCCCAGCCGTCCTGTCCAATCCGTCTTCATTGTGAAGATGGGTGGACCTTGACCGCGATTAAAGGCCCTGGAGCGGCGGGGTCAACTGCCCGGAAAGCGAGTCCAGCCCGGACTCCGGCGATTCCCGTCTCGCCTGTGGCGCGAGAGACACGTGATTCCTGTTTGGCGGCGACGAGGCCATGTTGTAGACCCAGTTGGTGGGCACGGGGGTGACCTCCGGAATGCTTTCCAGCGGAAAGTCCCGGCCGGATTGAGTGGAGCGAGAGAATATGGCGTTTGCGCGCAAGCCGTGGATCCGGGTTGTCTCGGTCGGGGTTCTGGCCCTCAGCCTCGTGGGCGTCAGCGCCTGCGGTTCGTCGGGCGGAACGCGGACCTTCCAGACCCAGGACGAGGGTGGCATCAGCCCGTTCGGTCTTGGTCGCAAGGCGGCTCCCAAGGGCGGCGCCGGAGGCCCGGCCCAGCTGGGCGTCAACGGCTACCTTTGGCGCGCGACGCTGGACACGCTGTCCTTCATGCCCCTGGCCTCCGCCGACCCTTACGGCGGTGTGGTGATCACCGACTGGTATGTGAACCCGGAAAAGCCGGACGAGCGCTTCAAGGCGACCGCATACATCCTGGACACCCGACTTAGGGCCGACGGCCTGAACGTCACCGTCTTCAAGCAGATCAGTGACGGCGCCGGCGGCTGGACCGACGCTCCGACCTCGGCGCAGACCGAGACGGACATCGAAAACGCCATCCTGACCCGGGCGCGTCAGCTGCGCCTGGCCAACATCTCCGGCTGATCCCGGACAGAAACCACCTCGCCGAATGGCCCGATACAATCCTAAGGATACCGAGCCCAAGTGGCGCGCCGCCTGGGCTGACGCGGACGTGTTCCGCACGCGCAACGATGATCCGCGCCCGAAATACTACATGCTGGAGATGTTCCCCTATCCGTCGGGGCACATCCACATGGGGCACGTCCGCAACTACGCCATGGGCGACGTGGTGGCCCGCTTCCGCCGGGCGCAGGGCCATGCCGTTCTGCACCCGATGGGCTGGGACGCCTTCGGCATGCCGGCCGAGAACGCGGCCATGGAACGGGGCATCCATCCCAAGGGCTGGACCTACGACAACATCGCCACGATGCGCGAGCAGCTCAAGCTGCTGGGCCTGTCGATCGACTGGAGCCGCGAGTTCGCGACCTGCGATCCGGCCTACTACGGCCAGCAGCAGGCGTGGTTCCTGAAGCTGCTCGAGCGCGGGCTGGTCTATCGCAAGGAGGCCACGGTCAACTGGGACCCGGTCGACATGACCGTTCTGGCCAACGAACAGGTCATCGACGGTCGCGGCTGGCGCTCAGGCGCGCTGGTCGAGAAGAAGAAGCTGACCCAGTGGTTCCTGCGGATCACCGACTACGCGGACGACCTGATCGAAGGTCTGGCGTCTCTGGACCGCTGGCCCGCCAAGGTCCGGACCATGCAGGAAAACTGGATCGGTCGATCGACCGGCCTGCAGTTCTCGTTCGACTTCGCCGGCGCTGCGCCCGTGGGCTTCGAGAGCGGCCTTGAGGTCTACACCACCCGGCCGGATACCCTGTTCGGAGCTAGTTTTGTCGGGATCGCTCCCGACCATCCTCTGGCCGAACAGCTCTCGGCGGCGGACCCGAAGGTGGCCGCGTTCGTCGCCGACTGCCGCCGCGGCGGGACGTCCGAAGCGGAGATCGAAGGCGCAGAAAAACTGGGCCTCGACACCGGCCTGCGCGTCGCCCATCCGTTCGCGGAAGGCCAGAGCCTGCCGGTCTGGATCGCCAACTTCATCCTGATGGACTACGGCACGGGCGCCATTTTCGGCTGCCCCGCCCACGACCAGCGGGACCTGGATTTCGCCCGCAAGTACGACCTGCCGGTGCGTCCGGTCGTGCTGCCTGACGACGCTGATCCCGCGGACATGGTGATCGGAGCCGAGGCCTTCACCGGCCCAGGCAAGCTGTTCAACTCGTCGTTCCTCGACGGCCTGGCGATCGAGCCGGCCAAGGCGGCCGCCGTCGCGAAGATCGAGGGCCTGGGCAAGGGCAAGGGCGCGACCGTCTACCGCCTGCGCGACTGGGGCATCTCCCGGCAGCGCTACTGGGGCTGTCCGATCCCGGTCATTCACTGCCCGGCCTGCGGCGTCGTGCCCGAGCGCGCGGAAAACCTGCCGCTCGTCCTCCCGGACGACGTGACGTTCGACAAGCCCGGCAACCCGCTGCTGCGCCATCCGACCTGGCGCTTCACCAAATGCCCGACCTGCGGCGGCGACGCCGAACGCGAGACCGACACCCTCGACACCTTTGTCGACTCCAGCTGGTACTTCGCCCGCTTCGCCAATCCGGACGCGACCGATCCGATCGACAAGGCGGCGGCCGACCACTGGCTGCCGGTCGACCAGTATATCGGCGGGATCGAGCACGCGGTCCTTCACCTGCTGTATGCCCGGTTCGTCACCCGCGCCCTGAAGGACGAGGGGCTGGTCTCGGTCGCCGAGCCGTTCGACGGCCTGTTCACCCAGGGCATGGTGACCCATGAGACCTATGCCCGGCAGAGCGGGGAGTGGGTCGAGCCCTCGCGGATCGTTCTGACCGCCGAGGGCGCCACCCGTCGGGCCGTGATGGCTGAAACGGGCGAGCCCCTGATCATCGGCGACATCGAGAAGATGTCGAAGTCGAAGAAGAACGTCGTCGCGCCGGAGGAGATCTTCGAACAATACGGGGTCGATGCGGCGCGCCTGTTCGTACTGTCCGACAGCCCGCCCGAGCGGGACGTGCAGTGGACCACCGGCGGGGTCGAGGGCGCCAGCCGGTTCGTTCAGCGCGTCTGGGCAGAGTTCGACAGCCAGGTCGAAGCGGTCGCCACGACGACGGACGCCGCGCGCTCCGACGAACTGCGGCGGGCGACGCACAAGATCATCAAGGCAGTCACGGAGTCGATCGACCAGTTCCGGTTCAACAGCGGCATCGCGCGGCTGTATGAATTCCTGAACCTTCTCAAGACCTTCCCGGCCACCGACGGCGGCGTTGTCGCGGCGCGGGCTGAGGCCCTGTCGGTGCTGGCGCGGCTTGTCTCGCCCTACACCCCTCACCTGGCCGAAGAATGCTGGGTCCGGATCGGGGGCGAAGGGATGATCGTCGACGCGGTCTGGCCGGTGTTTGACGCCGATCTGGCCGCCGACACCGAATTGCTGCTGCCGGTTCAGGTCAACGGCAAACGCCGGGGCGAGATCCGCGTCGCCCCTGGAACGGCCGAGGCCGATGTGCGCGAGAAGGCTCTGGCGGACGAAGCCGTGTCGGTCCACCTTGCCGGTCTGACCGTGCGAAAGGTGATCGTGGTGCCGGGCCGTATCGTCAACATCGTGGCGGGGTAGCGAGATGCGCGCGCCGCTCTTCGCCGCTGCCCTTTTCCTGCTCACCCCCTTGCTGGCCGGCTGCGGCTTCACGCCCCTCTACGCCACGCCCGGTGTCTCGCCGGGGCTTTCCGCCGTGGAAAGCGTCGCGCCCGAAGGCCGGACCGGGTTCCTGCTGCGCCAGGCGCTCGATGACGTGCTGGCGCGCAATGAGGCGCTGCCGCCCGCCTACAGGTTGACGATGGACCTGAAGGAGACGCGCACGCCCCGCGGTCGTCGGGTCGACGCGACCGCGAGCCGCTATGAGCTGGTGCTTCGCGCAAACTGGAAACTCACCAATGTCGCAACCGGCGCGGTGGCCCTCGAGGGCAGCACCAGAACCGAAGTGACCTTCGACCGGGCCGATCAGCCCTATTCGGCGATCGTCGCCAATCAGGACGCCCAGAGCCGGGCGGCCTCCGAACTGGCCCGCAAGATCCAGCTGCAACTCGCGGACTGGATGGCCCGCACCGGCGGGGGATAGGTCCGCCGTGGCCATTCTGTCCAAACGGCCCGACGTCGAACGCTTCCTGAAGTCCCCCGACAAGGCGTTTCGCGCCGCTGTCCTCTATGGTCGCGACCGGAGCGGGGTGCGGGAGCGCGCGGACCAGTTGGCCAGGGCGGTCACCGCCAACCCCGACGATCCGTTCGACGCCGCCCTCCTGATGGAAGACGAGCTCGGCGAGGGCCGGCTGGCCGACGAACTGAGCGCCATCTCGATGATGGGCGGCCGCCGCCTGGTGCGGGTGCGCTTCTCGACGGAAAAAATCGGCCCCGACCGGACGGCCGCCGAAGCCCTGACCGCCCATATGGACGGACGGTTCAATCCGGACGCCTTCTTCCTCATCGAGGCCGGGGCGATCGACAGATCCTCGCCCCTGCGCAAGGCGGCGGAGAAGGCCGCGGGCTGCGCCACCATCCCCTGCTACGAGGATGAGCCCGGCGACATCGCGCGGCTGGTCAGGGAATCGCTGTCGGCCGACAAGGTGGGGCTCGACGCCGGGGCTCTGGAGATGTTTGTCGCCCGGATGCCGCGCGAGCGCGGTGTTTCACGCCAGGAGATCGAACGCCTCGCGCTCTGGCTCGGCCCGGGCAGCGGTCGCGTCGCCACGGCGAAGGATCTTGAGGAGTTTCTGGGCGTCGAGCCGGAGGCCTCGCTGGCGGACGCCGCGTCGGACGCCTTTGGCGGCAAGCTGGGCGCCGCCCAGGCCGGACTGCGTCGCGCGGCCGCGGAAGGCGAGGGCGGTCCCGGCGCCGTGCGCGCGATGGGCATGCACCTGGCCAAACTGCGGCGCGTGCTGACGCTCGCCCAGAACGGCGCCTCGCTCGCCGAAGCGGCCAAGGCGTCGGGCGTGTTCTGGAAGAACGAGCGCGAGTTCCTGCGTCAGGCCCGCGCCTGGAACCTCGAGCATCTGCTCGCGCTGCACCCCGAGGTGCTGGCCGCCGATCTCGCCTGCAAGACGGCGGGATCGCCCGACCAGCTGCTTGCCGAGAGGCTGGCGCTGACCATCGCCGGCCGCGCCCGGCGGCTCGGGCTCTGAGGCCCGAACAGCCGGATTGGCCCGAAATTTCTATCAATAATTTCAAAGACTTGAGCCGACCGATTTGAAAATCGGCTCTGTGGCGAAATAAGCCGCGTGCGGGCTACTCCGCTATGCCTCCCTGCGCCTCAGCCGCCCCGCGTCAGGCGCCTGCAGAGGTCGTCGAGCTGCTCGAGCGTGGCGTACCTGATGCGCAGTTCGCCGACACCGCCCCGATCCCGGATCTCGACCTCGAGACCGAGCACCTCGGAAAGGTCGCTCTCCAGCGCCGCGGTGTCATGGTCGCGCGTGACCTTGCCGGCGCCGCCGGGTCCGACCGATTTCTTCTCGGGCGCGCCGCGCTTCACCAGCGCCTCGGTGTCGCGAACATTCAGACCCTTGGCGATCACGATCTCCGCGAAGGCCAGCGGATTGAGCGAGCCGATCAGAGCGCGGGCGTGACCAGCGGTCAGCTGTCCCTCCGCCAGCAGGGTCTGCACCTCGGCCGGCAGATTGAGCAGACGAAGGGCGTTGGCCACGTGCGGACGGCTCTTGCCGACAACCCGGGCGACATCCTCCTGGGTGCGGCCGAACCGGTCCATCAGGGCGCGATAGCTGAGGGATTCCTCGATCGGGCCGAGGTCCGCCCGCTGGACGTTCTCGATGATGGCGATCTCGAGGACCTGCTGGTCGTCCAGGTCGCGCACCAGCGCTGGTATGGCCTTCAGTCCGGCCTGCTGCGATGCGCGCCAGCGGCGTTCGCCGGCGACGAGCTGATACTCGCCAGGCGCATCCGGTGCGGGACGGACCAGAACCGGCTGAAGCACGCCCTTCTCGCGGATCGAGTCCGCCAGTTCGGCGATTTCGGCCTCGCCGAAGCGGCGGCGCGGCTGGTCAGGGTTGCGCTGAATCAGCTCGATCGGGATCTCGCGCGCGCCGGCGACGTCGCCGGCCGCGGCCGGATTTTCGGCGTCGGACTCGCCCAGCAGGGCGGACAGACCCCGACCCAAACCCCTGCGACCTTCGGCCATCGACACCTTCGCTCCGTTACTCATGCGGCGGCGAGACGCCGCTGACGTTCACGCCCGACGACTTCGCGGGCGAGTTTCAGATAAGCCTGCGATCCGGCGCACTTCAGGTCATAGATCAGGACCGGCTTGCCGAACGACGGCGCTTCGGACACCCGCACATTGCGCGGGATCACGGTCTCGTAGACCTTCTGGCCGAAATGGCCGCGCACATCGCGCGCCACCTGTTCGGACAGGCTGTTGCGGCGATCGTACATGGTCAGGACCACGCCCTGGATCTCCAGGGCCGGATTCAGGCTGCCACGCACCAGATCAACCGTCCGCATCAGCTGCGTCAGGCCTTCCAGCGCGAAGAACTCGCACTGCAGCGGCACAAACACCGCGTCCGAGGCGGTCATGGCGTTGACGGTCAACAGGTTCAGCGACGGCGGGCAGTCGATCAGCACATAGGAATAGGCGCCGGAGATGCGCAGCTTCTCCATCGCATCGCGCAGCCGGTAGGACCGGCGGGGCATCTGTCCCAGTTCGAGCTCGACGCCGGACAGGTCGGGGTCTGACGCGATCAGGTCGAGACCGGGCAGGGCGGTGTTGATCGCCGCCTCGGTGATCGGCGTCTCGCCCATCAGGACGTCGTAGAGGGTGACCTTGCGCTGCTGGCGCGGCACGCCGAGGCCGGTCGAGGCGTTGCCCTGGGGATCGGCGTCGATCAGCAGCACCCGCTCGCCGACAGCGGCCAGGGCCGTGCCCAGATTGATCGCTGTCGTCGTCTTGCCCACGCCGCCCTTCTGGTTGGCGATCGCCAGGACGCGCATGGGCTTGTTGCTGTCAGGCACGGGCCAGGGACTCCACATCGACAATCTGTCCCCGGGCGTCGCTGAGGCTGGGGATCAGCCGCGCCTTGAACGTCCAGGACGTCGAGGCCTCGTTCAGTTCCGTTACCACATCCTGCCCCTTGAGGAACAATCCGCGGGCCCCGCGCTTGAAGTAGGGCCGGGCATACCCGAGCAGTCTGACCATCGGTGCACAAGCCCGCGCGGTGACGATATCCACAGACAGCGACAGGTCTTCCGCACGCACGTTGTGAATCTCGGCCGGGAGGGCCAGTTCGCGCACGACCTGATCGAGAAAACGGCAGCGCTTCACCATGCTCTCGACGAGATGGACCCGCGCGCCAGGGGTGTCCTTGAGCAGGATCGCCAGTACCAGACCCGGGAAACCCGCGCCCGCGCCGAGATCAGCCCAGGTCAGGGCCTCGGGAGCCCGCCGCAGCAACTGGGCGCTGTCCCAGGCGTGACGATTCCAGAAGTCGGGCAGGGTGGCCGGGCCAACCAGGTTCATGACCGCGTTGCCGGCTTCGAGCATCACCCGAAAACGCTCGAGATCGGCCATCTGCGCGTCGCTGGCGCCCGTGAGAGCCTGAAACTGGGCGGCGTCCTGCACCGCGATGACCGCCTCAGGCGGCGCGGGGACGTCGGACATGGGCCAGCAGGGCTGTGAGCGCGCCGGGGGTGACGCCTTCGATACGGGCAGCCTGACCAAGGGTCATGGGCCGGACGGTCGTGAGCTTGTCGCGGATTTCGTTGGAGAGCCCGCCCACCGCGCCATAGTCCAGATCCATCGGCAGGCGCAGGGCCTCGTCACGGCGGAAAGCGTCGACGTCGGCCTGCTGGCGATCGAGATAGCCGGCGTAGGCGGCGTCGATCTCGATCTGCTCGCGAACTTCAGGCGTCCAGGCCGCCAGGTCCGGCCAGATGACGGCGAGACGGTCCAGATCGATGTCCGGATAGGCGATCAGCTGCACGACATCGCGCCGCTGTCCGTCCGCCTTGACGGCGAGACCCGCCTTCGCGGCGGCCGCGGGGGTCAGGGTCAGCGACCGGGCCAGCGCGCGGGCTTCGGTCAGGGCGGCCTGTTTCACGTGAAACATCGCGGCCCGCGCCGGACCGACACAGCCCAGAGCAATCCCGCGCGCCGTCAGCCGCTGGTCGGCATTGTCCGCCCGCAGGGTCAGGCGAAACTCGGCGCGACTGGTGAACATCCGATAGGGCTCGGTGACGCCGCGCGTCACCAGATCGTCGATCAGGACGCCGATATAGGCCTCATCGCGCGCGAACGTCGCAGGCTCCGCGCCGCCGGCCGCCCGGGCGGCGTTGAGGCCGGCCACCAGTCCCTGCGCGCCGGCCTCTTCGTAACCGGTCGTGCCGTTGATCTGTCCGGCGAGGTAGAGACCCGGCAGGCGTTTGACCTCGAGAGTCGGGAACAGCTCACGCGGATCGACGTAGTCGTACTCGATCGCGTAGCCGAACCGGCGGACCTCAACCTGCTCCAGGCCAACGATCGTGCGCAGGAACAGCAGCTGGGTCTCTTCCGAGACCGATGTCGAGACGCCGTTCGGATAGACGGTGTCGTCGTCCAGGCCTTCCGGCTCGAGGAAGATCTGATGGCTGGTCTTGTCCGCGAAGCGAACGACCTTGTCCTCGATCGACGGGCAATACCGCGGGCCGCGCCCCGTCGCCCTGCCGCCATAGACCGCGGACTCATTCAGCCGGTCGGCGATGATCCGGTGGGTCGCTTCATTGGTCCAGGTGATGCCGCACTCGATCTGCGGCACCGTGATTTCGCTGTTGAGGAACGAGAAGGGGATCGGCTCGGCGTCCGCCGCCTGCATCTCCAGCCGGTCCCAGGCGATGGTCGAGCCGACCAGCCGCGCCGGCGTGCCCGTCTTCAGCCGTCCCATGTCCAGCCCGAGGCTGTAGAGCCGGTCCGCCAGGCCGATCGCCGGCGCGTCGCCGACCCGGCCGGCGGGGATCCGTTTGTCGCCTTGATGGATCACGCCCTTCAGGAACGTCCCGGTGGTCAGGACCACCTTCGGCGCGGCATAGACCTCGCCGGACCCGCCGATCACGCCGGCCAGAACGCCATCCTCGACCAGCAGGTCCTCGACGGCGTCGGCAAGGATGTCGAGATTGGCCTGCGAGGCCAGTTCGGCCTGCATCGCCTCGCGATAGAGCTTGCGGTCAATCTGGGCGCGCGGTCCCCGCACGGCCGGTCCCTTGGACCGGTTGAGCATGCGGAACTGGATGCCGGCCTTGTCGGCCATCCGACCCATAAGACCGTCCAGGGCGTCGATCTCCCGCACGAGATGGCCCTTGCCCAGACCGCCGATGGCCGGGTTGCAGCTCATCTCGCCGATCGTCTCGATCTTGTGGGTCAGCAGCAGGGTGCGGGCGCCGACGCGCGCGGACGCCGACGCGGCTTCACAGCCGGCGTGCCCTCCGCCGATCACGATCACATCCCAGGAACGGGTCATCTCAAAGGTCCGAAAGCGAACGCCCCCGGCAGGCGGGGGCGACGGCCCCGCCTATAGCGGAAAACGCCGGCGATCGGGAGTCCCCACGGCCCCACGATGTTTCACGTGAAACACCTACTTGCCGATACAGAAGCTCGCGAACACCCGATCCAGAACCGCTTCCGGATTCACCGACCCGACAATTCGCCCAAGCGCCCGGATCGCCAGGCGCAGGTTCTCGACCGCCAGTTCAGGCTCCATCTGTACGAGCGCGGCTTCGATCTGTTCGGCCGCCTCCATCAAGCCGTCCCGATGTCGTCGCCGGGTCGCTGCGGGCGTTTCGCCGGCCGCCAGAACCTCGATGACGCGATACTCGAGCCACGACCGGACCTCGTCCGCGCCGTCCGCCTCGACCGAGACGTTCAGGACCCGCATGTCCGCCGCCTGGGCCTCTGCGACAACGGCCGCCGCGTCGGCGCCCGGCGGAAGGTCCGATTTGTTCAGGACGCAAAGGTCACCAGGGCGGATCTCGAGTTTCGCCCTGCGCCAGCTTCCGTCGGACGCGCTGCCGTCCACGACCCAGACCCGCAGGTCAGCGTCGCGCGCCCACGCTTCCGCCCGCCGGACGCCCTCGGCCTCAATCTCGTCGTCCGTATCCCGAACCCCGGCGGTGTCGGCGACAAGAACCTTGTAGCCGGCGACG
This sequence comes from Caulobacter sp. FW305-C-30-S16, assembly GCF_058783025.1. Classification (NCBI taxonomy): domain Bacteria; kingdom Pseudomonadati; phylum Pseudomonadota; class Alphaproteobacteria; order Caulobacterales; family Caulobacteraceae; genus Caulobacter; species Caulobacter sp. FW305-C-30-S16. The sequence goes on from NZ_JBYSYH010000001.1 coordinate 339,832, forward strand.
ACGAGGGGCGCCTCGATGACATCGCGCGTGGTCCCCGGCGTCGCCGTGACGATCGCCGCGTCCCGTCCGAGCAGACCGTTGAGAAGGCTGCTCTTGCCGGCGTTCGGCGCGCCGATCAGAGCGATACGGTAACCCTCGCGAATCCGGCGGCCACGCTCGGCGTCGCTGATTTCCCGCCGGATCTCTCTCAGGACGTGCCGCAGCGTGTAGCGAGCCTGCTCCACCGTGTCGGTCTGCAGGTCCTCATCGGGGAAATCGACGGCCGCCTCGAAATAGGCGAGCGCCTCGATGAGCCGTTCCCGCCAACGCGTCATGGCGGGCGACTCGAGCTGACGAAACGCCTGCATCGCCTGGGCGGCCGTCTCGGCATCGACCAGGTCGGCGACGGCCTCGGCCTGGACCAGGTCCAGCTTGCCGTGCTCGAACGCCCTTCGGGTGAACTCGCCGGGCTCGGCCAGCCGCAGTCCGAGATCCAGAAGGGCGTTGATCAGACTCTCGACCACCGCGATGCCGCCGTGGAGATGAAACTCCGCGCAGTCCTCCCCGGTGTAGCTGTTGGGCGCCGGAAACCAGAGTATCAGCCCCTGGTCGATCGGCTTGCCTTCCAGGCCCTGCAGCCTGCGCAAGGTGGCGCGCCGCGGCGTCGGCGTCCCCCGGGCGATGACCCGCAGGACGCGCGCCGCCTCCGGACCGGACACGCGAACGACCGCCAGCGCCGCCCGGCCTGGCGCGGTGGCGAGCGCAAAGATGGTGTCCGTCATTCCGGCGGCTTGGTTCCAAAGGCCGACCCCGACGCCGCCGCGGTCATAAGCTTGCGGAACTGCTCGGTCGCGCCCGTGCCGAAGCTCATCCAGCTCTTCATCAGCTCATCCGGCGCGAGGGCAGCCATGTTGGTGTCCATGCGTTTCTTCATCTCGTTCACGAGATGGTCGTTCAGACCGCTGACATCGGGCAGGCCGAGAAATGTGCGGGCTTCCACCGGATCGCATTCGATATTGATCGTGACCTTCATGGGTCTTCCTTGATGGCGCGTCCCACGACTTTGTTATGGGCGAACGCAGGTCCGGCGCGCTAACACGCAACGCAACAGACGGGAGACTATGACGATGAGCGGAGAACGCCTCACCATCAAGACGCCGGATGGCGACTTTTCAGCCTATGTCGCGAGACCGGCCGCCGCCAGCGCGCCCGCCGTCGTGGTGATCCAGGAGATCTTCGGCGTCAACGCCGTGATGCGCGAGACCGCCGACTGGCTGGCGAGCGAGGGCTATCTGGCCATCTGTCCGGACCTGTTCTGGCGGATCGAGCCGGGTATCGACATCACAGACAAGTCCAAGGCCGAGTGGGACCGTGCGTTTGAACTGTTCGGTCTTTTCGACGCGGAAAAGGGTGTCGCCGACATCGCCGCCACCATCGACGCAATCCGCAAGGACGCGGGTTGCAGCGGCAAGGTCGGGGCCGTCGGCTACTGCCTCGGCGGCAAGATGGCCTACCTCACCGCCGCGCGGACCGACGTCAACGCCGCCGTCTCCTACTACGGCGTCGGGCTGGACGCCCTGACCGGCGAGGCGGGCTCGATCCGCAAACCTCTGTTGATGCACATCGCCGGCGAGGACGGCTTCGTGCCGAAGGAAGCCCAGGCGGCGATCCACGCGGCGCTCGACGGCAATCCGCTGATCACGATCCACGACTATCCGGGCCGCGACCACGCTTTCGCCCGCCAGGGCGGGGAGCATTACGCCGCCGCCGATGCGGGAACGGCGAACGCCCGCACCCTGGCCTTCTTCAAAGCGAACCTCGGCTGATGCTCGCGATCCAGGCGGTCCGGGCCGGCGGCCCTGAAGTCCTCGAGGCGGTCGACTTGCCGGTCCCGGCGCCCGGCCCCGGCGAGATCCTGATCCGTCATGAGGCGATCGGTCTCAACTTCATCGACACCTACCAGCGCACCGGCCTCTATCCGGTGAAGCTGCCCGGAGTGCTGGGTCTCGAAGGCGCCGGCGTGGTCGAGGCGATCGGCGAGGGGGTCACGCGGTTTGTTCCCGGCGACCGCGCCGCCTACGGCAACGGGCCGCTCGGCGGCTACGCCGAGTTCCACGTCGTGCCGGCGGGCAGGGCGGTGAAGATCCCCGCGGCGATCAGCAGCCAGACGGCCGCCGCCGCGATGCTCAAGGGCATGACCGCGGAGTTTCTCCTGCGCCGATGCTATGCCGTGAAGAAGGGCGACGCCGTCTTGGTCCACGCGGCGGCCGGCGGCGTCGGCACGATCCTGACCCAGTGGGCCAAGGCCCTCGGCGCGACGGTCATCGCAACGGCGGGTTCCCCCGACAAGGCGGCGCTGGCGAAAGACTACGGCGCTGACGAGACCATTCTCTACCGCGACGAGGACGTGGCCGCGCGCGTGCGGGCGATCACGGGCGGCGCCGGGGTGCGCGTGGTCTATGACGGCGTCGGGGCGGCGACCTTCGAAGGCAGCCTGGGGAGCCTCGGCAGGCGCGGCATGCTCGTCAGCTACGGCAACGCCTCCGGGCCGGCGCCGGCGGTCGAACCGTTGCGCCTGTCGCGCGGCGGATCGCTGTTCCTGACGCGGCCGACGCTGTTCGACTACGTGGTCACGACGGAAGAACTCGACGAAAGCGCCGGCGCGCTGTTCGAGGTGATCGGCTCCGGCGCAGTGAAGATCGGGATCGGCCAGACGTTCCCGCTCAGCCAGACGCGTCAGGCGCACGAAGCGCTGGAAGCCCGGGCGACGACGGGATCGACGCTGCTGATCCCGTAAACGGCGCGAGCCTGACCGACCGGGTCAGGCCCACGTTTCCTGATCAAAGCCGGATGCTGATACGCCCTGAAGGCCTTGATGGAATGGTCCGCTCCGGACGGTGACCTTGGTCAAGGACCGCTTCGCGGCCGCGCAGCGGCGAGGCCTTCGGCCTCGTCCTTGACGAAGGTCCCGCCGGAGCAAAAATGCTCATCAAGACATCAGGACGAATTCCGCCATAAAAGTGCGCGGAGCGCCGCGCCCCTACGTGTTCATCGACTGGAAGAAGTCGCCGTTGTTCTTCGACTGGCGCAGCTTGTCCATAAGGAATTCGATCGCGTCCTGGGCGCCCATCGGATTGAGGATCCGGCGCAGGACATAGGTCTTCTGCAGCTGGTCCTTCGGGGTGATGAGCTCTTCCTTGCGCGTGCCCGACTTGAGGATGTCGATGGCCGGGAAGATGCGCTTGTCGGCGACCTTGCGGTCGAGAATGATTTCCGAGTTACCGGTGCCCTTGAACTCTTCGAAGATGACTTCGTCCATCCGCGAGCCGGTATCGATCAGGGCGGTGGCGATGATGGTCAGCGAGCCGCCTTCTTCCACGTTGCGCGCCGCGCCGAAGAAGCGCTTGGGACGCTGCAGGGCGTTGGCGTCAACGCCGCCGGTCAGCACCTTGCCGGACGACGGGACGACGGTGTTGTAGGCGCGGCCCAGGCGCGTGACCGAGTCCAGCAGAATGATCACGTCGCGCTTGTGCTCGACCAGGCGCTTGGCCTTCTCAATGACCATCTCGGCCACGGCAACGTGGCGGGTCGCCGGCTCGTCGAAGGTCGAGGAGATGACCTCGCCCTTCACGGTGCGCTGCATGTCGGTGACTTCTTCGGGCCGCTCGTCGATCAGCAGCACGATCAGGTAGCATTCGGGGTGGTTGGCGGCGATCGACTTGGCGATGTTCTGCAGCATCACCGTCTTGCCGACCCGCGGCGGGGCGACGATCAGGCAGCGCTGGCCTTTGCCGAGCGGGGCGACGATGTCGATGATCCGGCCGGAACGGTCCTTGAGGGTCGGATCCTCGATTTCCATCGTCAGCCGCTCTTCGGGATACAGCGGCGTCAGGTTGTCGAAGTGGACCTTGTGGCGGACGTTTTCGGGCGTCTCGAAGTTGATCTGCTCGACGGTCGTCAGGGCGAAGTAGCGTTCGCCCTCGCGCGGTGCGCGGATGGCGCCGACGACGCTGTCGCCGGTGCGGATGCCGAACTTCCGGATCTGCGAGGGGCTGACATAGATGTCGTCGGGGCCGGGCAGGTAGTTGGCTTCCGGGCTGCGCAGGAAGCCGAAGCCGTCGGGCAGGACCTCCATGGTGCCGGATCCGGAGATCTCGACGCCTTCCTCGGCGACGGTCTTGAGGATCGCGAACATCATGTCCTGCTTGCGCATGGAGTTGGCGTTCTCGACCTCGAGCTTTTCCGCGAGCGCCAGCAGGTCGGCCGGGGATTTCTCCTTCAGCTCCTGCAGCGACATGCGGGTGAGCCCCAGTTCAGCCACGACGGCGGCGATCTCCGAACCGTCATCGGCTGCAGCCTCGGCGGCTTCAGCCGCCGCTTCGGCGACCTCGGCGGCCGTCGCGACCTCGACGGTGGTGTCGACTTCGGGTTCGTGGGACTCGGGTGTGTCTTCAGACATGGGTAGACTCTGGGCGTGCGGACGCGGGGGTCCGTCTTTCGAAACTTGAGCCGTTCGGGCCTTCTGGACCTTCAGCGGCGATGGATTGCGTCCGTGAGGACGCGGGCAGTCATTCTGGGGGGCCGTCCCATGGGCGCTCCGGTTTCGGGCGCGGGTCCGGCGAAGAGGCGGGAACGCCGGATCAAACACCCGACGTCTTGGGAGGGAAGACCACAGCGCACCTGTGGCGTCAAGAAATCCGTTGCCGCGCAGGGCAGGGTCAGCGGCTCAGGAACTCCGTCGTGACGGCCAGAACCATAACGATTGCGGCCAGGAACGGCAGCTCATTGGTCATGCGCCAGAACTTCGCCGAGCGGGTGTTGGTTCCGTTTGCGAACCTCTTCCGGGCGCCGGCGAGGAAGCCGTGCCAGCTGGTCAGGAAGAGCACGCCAGCCAGTTTGACCCACATCCACGGCTGGCTGAGCACTTCCGGCCGCGCCGCCATCAGACTGAGGCCCAGCAGCCAGGCCAGGATCATCGAGGGATTGATGATGATCCGCAGGAGCTTGAGCTCCATGGTCTGGAAGGTGGTGTCCATCTCCGAGCCCGCCGTCGCGCCCGCATGATAAACGTACAGCCGGGGCAGATAGAGCATCCCCGCCATCCAGGCGATCACGGCGATGATGTGGAGCCCGCGCAGCAGATTGTAGTTGTCGGCGAACCAGGTCATGCGGCCAACTCCGTTCGAGGACATTTGCCAAAGCCGGAGCAGGCATAACCCGCGCCGGGCGAGGTTCCCAGACGGTCGAGCGATGACAGCACCAGGCCCGCCAGTCCGTCGATGAAGCTCTCCGCGAGACTGAGCGCCGGGACACGAACATAGGCCGGACAACCCGCCTCGCGCGCCATTTCCCCATACTCATGGTCGAGTTCGACCAGCGTCTCGACATGTTCGGAGACGAAGGCGATCGGCGTGACGATCAGGGCCAGGCCCTCCGCCGAAGCCGCGCGAATCTCATCGTCCGTGGACGGACCAATCCACTTCATCGGTCCGACCCGGCTCTGGTAGCAGACCTTCCAGTCCCACCCATCGCCCAGTTCCGCCGCCACGGCGCGGCACGTGGCCTCGATCTGGGCCTGATAGGGGTCGCCCTGTTTGACGACCTTCTCCGGCAGACCATGCGCCGAGAACAACAGCCGGACCGGTCCGGCATGGCCCGCGGCGCTCCAGCTGTCGCGGATCAGTCTGGCGTGCGCCGCGACCAGTCCGCGTTCGGTTGGATAGCAGCAGATCGTTCGGATCTTGCCGGGGCCTTTGTAGGTTTCGCGCCAGACCTTGGCCGAGGATCCGGTCGTGGTGGTCGAGAACTGGGGATAGAGCGGCAGCAGCACGATCTCGTCGGGCGCCCAGGCCGCGACCTGCGCGGCGGTCTCGTCGGTCATCGGATGCCAGTAGCGCATGGCGATGAAACAACGGACCTCGTCGTCCGGCGCGCGTGTCTTGAGCACCGCCTCCAGCGCCGCCGCCTGTTTGCGGGTCTCCGGCAGCAGCGGCGAGCCGCCGCCCATCAGGGCGTAGTTCGCCTTGGCTGGCTCCTCCCGACGGCTGGAGATCAGCTTCGCCACCGCGGTCCGCAGGATCCCGGGCAGACCGATGATCGCGGGATCGTTGAACAGGTTGAACAGGAACGGCCGGACCGCGTCCGGGCCGTCGGGTCCGCCCAGATTGAACAGGACGACGGCGATCCGGCGACTCATCCCTGGGTGATCCGCTTGAGAACCCGCTCGACGTGCGGGATCGGCGTGTCGAGGATGATGCCGTGGCCGAGATTGAAGATGTACGGGCCATCGCCCCACTGCTCGAGCAGCTCGTCGACCCGGCGATCGAGCGCCGCGCCGCCCGCGCGCAGCAACAGCGGATCCAGCGCGCCCTGGATAGGCACCTTGTCCTGGATGCTTCGGCCAAGCGCGGCGGACGCCGCGGTATCGAGCGCCACGGCGTCCACGCCGACCGTATCGGCATAGTGCTGAGCCAGACTGCCGGCGCCGCGCGGGAAGCCGATGACGGGAGCCACAACGTCCAGACCGGCCAGCCCGTCCAGGATCGCCCGGTGCGGCTTGCACACCAGCCGCTCGAACAGATCCTCGGGCAAGCCCTCGGCCCAGCTCTCGAACAGCTTGAGCGCCTGGGCGCCGGCGTCGACCTGCATGGCCAGATAACGCACGGTCGCCTGAACGATGATGTCGAGCAGCCGGTCCATCGCGGCCGGATGCTCATAGGCGAAGGTTCGGGCCTTGCTGCGGTCCGAGGAGCCGCCCTCGATCATGTAGGTGGCGACCGTCCAGGGCGCACCGGCAAAGCCGATCAGGGCCCGCTCAGGCTCGAGCACGCCCCGTACGCGGGTCAGGGTCTCGCCCACGTTCAACAGCTTGAAGGTCGAGGCCTCGATTTCCCCGGCGAGCCGGTCGAGATCCGGCAGCGCGCCGAGCTTGGGACCCTCGCCCGCTTCGAACCAGACCTCCTGACCCAGCGCCTGGGGCAGCAACAGGATATCGGCGAAGACAATGGCGGCGTCGAACGGGAAGCGCCGCATCGGCTGCAGGGTCGCTTCGGCGGCCTTTTCCGGGTTCAGGCAGAAACTGATGAAGTCCGGCGTCGTCGCGCGCAGAGCCCTGTACTCGGGCAGATATCGTCCAGCCTGGCGCATGAACCAGACAGGCGGGCGCTCAAGCGTCTCACCATCGAGGACGCGGAGCAGGCTTGGGATCACAGATTGGGTCATCACCGGTCTTGATAGAGCCCATCCATCCTGAGGCAAGTCCACCCGCCCTCTTTCAATCCTTAATAAGAGATTAAGAAGGATGGGGTAGAGGCGGTAGGGCCGGGGCGCCAAGGGGACGAACAGCCGCCACAGCCGGGATTTCCGGTCCTCAATCCCGGCCATACCCATGCCTGTCCCCAGCCGGTCAGGGTCGCTGTGAAGATCGGGGACAAACCCGCGAGACTGCGGAATTCCTTAACGAAAGGTTAATCGCCCGAAGCGTGAAAACCTCACCCCGAACGCCGTTCATCAAACCCTGGGGACGGGTGGATGTTCAGGCTCGCTGATTGCGGATCAAGCTGGGGATGGTCATACCGCAATCGGGTCCGGTCATCCCCGCGGCGCCCAGCCCGGCCCTACCGGGCAGGCGGCGGCTGTATGGATGCCCAAACGGCGCCCCGTAGGGTTAAGGCTTCGTTAACGGCCTATCCACAGGCTTGGTGCCGGGCCCCGCGGCGCCCTATGGAGAAGGTGATGACCGCGACCACCCGCCTGGCGACCTATTTTCACATCCATCTCGTGTCCGACTCGACGGGCGAGACGCTGAACGCCATGGCCCGCGCCGTCTGCGCGCGGTTCACCGACATCCTGCCGATCGAGCACATCTACGCCCTGGTCCGCTCCGCCCGCCAACTTGAGCGGGCGCTGGAGGAAATCGCCGGTTCGCCCGGCGTGGTGATGCACACCATCATCGACCCGGCGCTGCGTTCGGCGCTGGAAGAAGGGTGCCGACGGCACGAAATCCCCTGCATCGCCGCGCTGGACCCGGTCGTCGCGGCCATGTCCCGCTATCTCGGCGCGCCGATCTCCAGCCGGGTCGGGGCGCAGCACACGCTCGACACCGACTATTTCAACCGCATGGAAGCCCTGAACTACGCTATGGGCCACGACGACGGCCAGGGCGGACAGGATCTGGAACAGGCCGATGTGGTTCTGGTCGGCGTATCACGCACCTCCAAGACTCCGACCTGCATCTACCTGGCCCACCGCGGCGTGCGGGCCGCCAACCATCCGCTGGTGCCCGGCGCGCCGATCCCGCCGGCGCTTCTGGCGCTGAAGAAAACCCTGATCGTCGGGCTGATCGCTTCGCCGGACCGGCTGATCCAGATCCGTCGCAACCGCTTGCTGTCGCTGCATGAGACGCGGGAGAGCACCTATGTCGACCAGGACGCCGTGCGCGAGGAAATCATCGCCGCCCGCCGGCTGTTCGAGAAGATGGGCTGGCCGGTGATCGACGTGACGCGCCGCTCGGTCGAGGAAACGGCCGCCGCGATCATCAACCTTCTGTCCGGCGGCCGCGGCCAGGTCGAGGTGCTCGGATGACCCGGATTATCCTCGCCTCGGGCAGCAAGGCGCGGGCCTCCGTGCTCGCCGGGGCCGGCGTTGCGTTCGAGGTGGCCATCGCCGGCGTCGACGAGGCGGCCGTGAAGACCGGCCTGCTGGCCCAGGGCAATGGTCCGCGCGAGGTCGCCGATGCGCTGGCCGAACTGAAGGCCGTCCGTGTCTCGCGCAAACACCCGGGCGCCCTGGTCATCGGCGCCGACCAGACGCTCGATCTCGACGGCCAGCTGTTCGACAAGGCCGAAACGATGGCCGAAGCCCGCGATCGGCTGCAGCACCTGCGCGGCAAGACGCACAAACTTCACTCGGCCGTGGTGGTGGCGAAGGATGGCGAAACGATCTGGCGCGAGGTCCCGGCCGCGAAGCTGACCATGCGGCCGTTCACCGACGCCTTCCTGGATGACTTCCTGGCCCGGGGCGGCGAAAGCCTGCTCGGCTCGGTCGGCTGCTATCGGCTGGAGGACGACGGCGTGCAGCTGTTCTCCCGCATCGACGGCGACTATTTCACCATCCTCGGGCTGCCCCTGATGGGATTGCTCGACCTGTTGCGGCGCTATGGAGCGCTGGCCCTATGAGCGCGATCACGGGCGCAGCGATGGTCGCCGGGATCATCGGCCGGCCGGTGACCCACTCCCTCAGTCCCGTCCTGCACAACGCCTGGATCGAGGCGGCGGGTCTCAACGCTGTCTATGCGCCGCTCGCGCCCACGGCTGACGGATTCCAGGCGCTGGTGAACGGTCTGCGCGGCGGGGTGATCCGCGGCGTCAACATCACCATTCCCTTCAAGGAAGAAGCGCTGGCGGCGGCCGATGAGCTCAGCGACCGGGCGCGCCTCGCCGGCGCCGCCAACCTGCTGCTGTTCCGGGCGGACGGAACGGTCTTCGCCGACAATACCGACGGCCTCGGGATGCTGGGCGCCCTGGCGGTCCAGGCGCCGGGATTTGATCCCCGGTCCGGTCCCGCCGTGATCCTCGGCGCCGGCGGCGCGGCGCGCGGCGCGGCCGCCGCCCTGGTTCTCGCCGGCGCGCCGGAGATCCGCATCGTCAACCGGACCCTCGACCGGGCGCAGGCGCTGGCGCGAGACCTCGGTCCAACCGTGCGCGCGGTGTCCGTCGAGGATGCGCCCGCCGGCGCCTGCCTCATCATCAACGCGACCTCGCTGGGCCTCGGGGGCGGGCCCGGGCCGGATATTGATCTGGCGGCGGCGCCCCTGAGCACGGTGGTTCTCGACATGGTCTACAAGCCGCTGCGCACGGAGTTCCTGCGCCGCGCCGCCGATCTCGGCCTCACGACGGTCGACGGCCTGGAAATGCTGATCCGTCAGGCGGTCCCGAGCTTTGAAGCCTTTTTTGACCAGGCCCCGCCGGACGACGTCGACGTCCGCGCGCTGGCGCTGCGGGCCGTGGGAGAAATGCAATGATCACCGTCGGCCTGACCGGCTCCATCGGAATGGGCAAGTCCACCACGGCGGCGATGTTCGCGGCCGAGGGCGTGCCGGTCTATGACGCCGATGCGGAGGTCCATGCCCTCTACGCCAAAGGCGGGGCGGCGGTAGAGCCGCTTGAGGCGGCCTTCCCCGGCGTGGTCGTCGACGGCGCGGTCGATCGCGCAAAACTCAGCCACTACGTGGTCGGCAAGCCCGATGAACTGAAGAAGCTGGAAGCGATCGTCCATCCGCTGGTCGGTGAAAGCCGGATCGGCTTCTTCCAGAAGGCCGTCGCTGACGCCGCTGACATTGTTATCCTCGACATTCCGCTGCTGTTCGAGACGGGTGGAGAGAAGCGCATGGACGCGGTGGTGGTGGTTTCCGCCCCCGCCGATCTGCAGCGTCAACGGGTCCTGGCCCGGCCCGGCATGGACGAGGCCAAACTCGACGCCATCCTCGCCAGGCAGATGGCCGACGCTGAAAAACGCGCCCGCGCCCACTTTGTCATCGACACCGGTCAGGGTCTGGACCACGCCCGGGCCCAGGTCCGCGACGTGTTGAAGCGGCTGCGCGCTGGACCGCTGGACGCGCTCCCCGAACCGGGTCAATGACAGAGCCATGGCGCGCCACATCGTCCTCGACACCGAGACCACGGGCCTCGATCCCCGGACCGGTCACCGGCTGATTGAAATCGCCTGCGTCGAGGTCGTGGACTACATGCCGACCGGCAAATCGTTCCACGAGTACGTCCATCCCGACCGCGAAATCGACCCGGACGCCGAGCGCGTGCACGGCATCAGCCTGGCCTCGCTGCACGGCAAGCCGCGCTTTCCCGAGATCGTCGACCGGTTCCTCGAATTCGTCGGCGATGATCCCATCGTCGCCCACAACGCCCCGTTCGACCGGGGCTTCGTCAACGCCGAGCTGCACCGCTGCGGACTGGCCCCGACCCGCGAAGACCAGTGGATCGACACCCTGGTGCTGGCGAAGAAGAAGTTCCCGGGGATGTACAACTCCCTGGACGCCCTCTGTAAGCGGATGAAGATCTCGCTGGCGGCGCGCGACAAGCACGGCGCCCTGATCGACGCGGAACTGCTGGCGGCGGTCTATCTCGAGCTGCAGGGCGGCAAGGAGCGGGGCCTGGACCTGCACGCCGCCCCGGCGATCCGGACCATCGGCCCCTCGACCCTCGCCGCGCCCTATGGACTGCGCACGCGACCGCTGGCGCCGCGGTCGACCGAGGCCGAAAGGACCGCGCACGAGGCCTTCGTGCGCGGAACCCTGAAGGACAAGGCTGTCTGGCTGAAGTTCGGCCTGTAGCCGAACCCCGATCCGAGACCTACGCCGCGCCGGTGAAGCCGCTCTGGCCCTGGGCCTTGCGCGCGGCGTAGACGCCGGCGAAGTCGATCGGGTCGAGCTGGAACGGCGGGAAGCCGCCCTCGGCCGTGACGTCCGAGATCAGACGCCGGGCGAACGGGAACAGATAGCGCGGGCACTCGATCATCAGCACCATTTCCAGCTCGCTTTCCGGAACGCCGGTGATCTGGAACAGGCCGCCGTAGAGCAGCTCGACGTGGAAGGCGATGCTGTCGCCGCGCTTGGCCTGGGCCGAGAGCTTCAGGTCCACCTCGAACAGACCGTCCGGACGGCCACGGGCGTTCATCTCCACGCCGATGTCGATCTGCGGCTGCAGGCCCTGGCCGTCCGCGCGCAGGGACTCCGGCGCGTTGGGATTCTCGAACGACAGGTCACGGGTGAACTGCGCGAGAATGCGGAAACCGGGCTGGGAGATGTCCGCGCCGTTCTCGGCGGGCGGGGTCATGGACGTGTCGCTCATGAGGAGATCGTGATCCTGGTCGTCAATCGGACGGGCGCCCGGCGATAGCGGGCGGGACATGATGAAGGCGCGCTGCTATCACGCAGCCTGTGCCCGCGCAACGTCGCGGCCCCTTACGCGGGCGTGATGCTCGCCTATATTGCCCATTCATGACGTCAGCCGCGCCGGTCCCCCAGTGAGATTTTTCGAACTCATCATCTTCGCCTTCTTCGCCGCCGTGGTGCTGTACCAGCTCTACGCGGTGCTTGGCCGTCGCATCGGCCGCCAGCCGGAGGACGATCTGGCGGCGACGCCTGCGCCGGCCATGGCTGACGAGCCGATCGTCCCCGAGAGCTATGCGCCCGAAACGGCTGACCTGACGGGCCTCGCCGCGCTGAGGGCGGCGGACCCGGCCTTCAACGTCCCCCATTTCCTCGCCGGCGCCCGCCAGGCCTACGAGATGGTGGTCATCGCCTACGCGGCCGGCGACCACGCGACGCTGAAGAACCTGCTCGGTCCGGCGGTGATGGACAGCTTCGAGGCCGGCATCGCCGCCCGCGAGGCCGAAGGGCGAACCGAACGGATCGAATTCCTCCAGCCGCCCAGGGCCGATCTCGACCGGGTCGAGGTCGACGCCGGCGTCGCCCGCGTCGTCGTGCGCTTCCTGGCCGAGTTCCGCTCGCGCACCAAGGGTCCCGAGGGCGAGGCGGTCGATGACCGTCGCACGGCCGAGCTCTGGACGTTTGAACGCAATCTTAACAGCCGCGACCCCAACTGGACGCTTGTTCACGTGGACGCCGCGGAGGCGTAATGCGACTTCCCGTTACCGGCGTCCTGCTCGCCCTGGCCCTGTCGGCCTGTGCGACGCCGAAGGCCGGCGCGCCTGTCATCCCGCTTCCGTCGCCGCCGGTCGTTCCGCCGCCCCCGGTGGCGAGCACGCCCCCGGCCCCGGTTCCCTACGCCTTCGCCAGTCTGCCGGGCTGGGAGTCCGAGGATCATCGCGCCGCGCTTGAGGCGTTCCGCACCACCTGCGGCGTCTCGCGCGATGCGGCCATCGTCATCGTCTGTCGCCGTGCCAGGGCGTTGGGGCCGACCGACGCCGCCGGGGCCCGCACCTTCCTTGAAACGAATTTCCGGCCCGAGCCGGTGGGCGATACAGGACTGCTGACCGCCTATTTCGCGCCGGTCTACGAGGCCTCGCCCAGCCGGAGCGGGCCGTTCACAATGCCGGTGCGGGCGCGGCCCGATGATCTGGTGATCACCGACCTCGCCGACATCGATCCGGCCGCCACGCCCGGCCAGAAGCTGGTCGGCCGGCTCGAGGACGGTCGCATGGAAGCCTATCCGGACCGCGAGGAGATCGAGACCGAAGGCCTGGGCAAGGTGCTGGCCTGGATGCGCGCCGAGGACCTGTTCTTCCTGCAGATCCAGGGTTCCGGCGTGCTGGTGTTTCCGGACGGGACACGCAAGCGCGCCGCGTTCGCCGCCCACAACGGCAGGCCGTTCACCGGGATCGCCCGGCCGATGCGCGAGAAAGGCCTGCTGAAGGACGCCGATACCTCCGGCGACGCGATCCGCGGCTGGCTGGCCCGTCATCGCGGCCCCGACGCCGACGCGATCATGCGGCTCAACCCTCGCTATGTGTTCTTCAGTCTCGCGGCGGACGACGACCGTGATCCGCTGGGGGCGGCCGGCATTCCGCTTCCCGCGGGCCGCGCGATCGCCGTCGACACCAGCCTCCATCGCATGGGCGAACTGTTCTGGATCGACGCCAGCGCGCCGGCGCTGACCGGCGCCTTTCCCACCTACCGACGCCTCGTGATGGCCCTCGATACGGGCGGCGCGATCAAGGGCGAGGTTCGGGCCGACCTCTACATGGGCCGCGGCGACGAAGCCGGGGTCGAAGCGGGCCGCGTGCGGCACGTGCTGAAGATGTACCGCCTCGTCCCGGTTCCGTCCGGGGGCTCGTGAGGCGATGTCGCGCAAGCTCAAGGCGGACGAGGCGCATCTCTGGGGCCATGTGACGGCCACGGTGCGCCCGCTGCCCGGCCGCGCGACGCCCAAGGCGAAGATGCCGCCCATCGAGGCCGCGCCGGCCCACCTGCCCCTGCCGAAGGCACCCGCAGCGACCAAACCCCGGCCCGTTCGGCCGCCGGAAACCATCGAGCCCGGCCGGCACAAGCGCATCGTGCGGGGACACGAGCCGCTCGAGGCGCGCATCGATCTGCACGGCATGACGCATGACCGCGCCCGCGCCGCCCTGGAATCCTACGTGCTGCGGGTCTGGGACGAGGGGTGCCGCGAAGTGCTGGTGATCACCGGCAAGGGAACCCAGGGCGACGGCGTTCTGCGGCGGTTCACGCCCGAATGGCTGGCCGCCCCGCCGCTGCGCGCGATCGTCGCCGGGGTCTCCCAGGCCCATCGCCGCCACGGCGGCGATGGCGCGCTCTATGTGGCGCTGAAGCGAAAAACGCGGTCCTGACCTCGGGTCACACTGGTTTGCCGTTTGCGTAAGCGTCATACTCGCGCCCGATCCTGGGAGCAGGTGAGAGCAGATGACCCAACGCATACTCATCATCGGCGCCGGCATGGCCGGCCTGTTCTCGGCCCTGGCGCTGGCCGGGCCCGGGCGGCGTGTCGATGTGCTCGAGCGCGATCCGCCGACCCCGTCGGGCGGCGCCGATGAGGCGTTCAGCGACTGGAACCGGCGCGGCGTCGGCCACCTTCGACACAGCCACGCCTTCCTCGCCCGTCTGCGCAATCTGGTTCAGGACCACCATCCGTCGCTGCTCGAAGAGCTGCGTGCGGCCGGCTGCCAGGAAATGAAATTCGCCGACGGCCTGCCTGCCGCCAGCAAGGACCGCTATCGCCCCGAGCCGGGCGACGAGATCCTGACCGTCATCACCAGCCGCCGCACGACGCTCGAACTGGTGATCCGCCGCTATGTCGAGCGGATGCCAGGGGTCGCGATCCACAGCAACGTCAACGTGACCGGCCTGCTGGGCGGTCTCGACGCCGAAGGCCGCTTCGTCGTCGAAGGGCTGCGCGTCAAGGACGGCGAGACCGAGCGCGAGGAGCGCGCGGATGTCGTCGTCGACGGCGCCGGGCGCCTGTCGCAAAGCTTCGACTGGCTCGCCGAACAGGGCGTGACCTGGGACGAGGAAAGCGAGGACGCCGGCATCCTCTACTACACCCGGCACTGGCGGTTCCTGCCCGGCCAGACGCCGCCCGAGCGCGGGCCGGTTCCCGGCGCGGGCGACATGGGTTTCATCAAGTACGGCGTGTTCCCGGCGGACAACGGCTGTTTCTCGATCACCCTGTCGGTGCCCGAGATCGAGGAGACGCTCCGCCAGGCGGTGATGCGTCCGGAAATCTTCGACCACATCTGCCAACTGCTGCCCGGCGTCGCGCCGTGGATCGCCGCCGACCGGTCCGAGCCGGTCAGCAAGGTTTACGGCATGGGGGACCTGAAGAGCCGCTGGCGCTCGACGGTCAAGGACGGCAAGCCGATCGCGCTGAACCTGTTCTTCGCCGGCGACGGCCTGGCGCGCACCAATCCGCTTTACGGCCGGGGCTGCTCGTTCGCGGCCATCGCGGCCTACATGATCCGCGACGCGCTGGCGGTCTCGTCCGATCCCGCGGCACGCGCCCTGGCCTACCAGGCGGCCGTCGACGAAGGGTTGCGTCCGTATTTCCGCGCCATGCGCGACCAGGACCGCCAGGCGATCCGCCGGGCGCGCAATACGCTGGATCCGGGTTATCGGCCCCGGCTGAAGGCGAAGCTGATGAAGAGCTTCGCCGAAGACGCCATCGCCCCGGCGATCCGTTCCAATCCCGCCCTGCTGCGCGCCTTCATGCGCGGTTTCCACATGCTGGAGCCGTCCACGGCCTGGCTGAAGCGACCGGCGACCCTGGGCGCCGTGCTCGGGACCTGGGCCACGCCGAAGGCGCTGAAGCAGAAATACTATCCGCCGAAGCTGGGTCCCGACCGGGCCGAGATGTTCGCGGCGCTCGAGTTGCCCGCGACGGCGGACGCGCAGCGGCTGGGGCTGATTGCGGCCTAGCCCCTTGGGGCCATGGCGGCGCTAGTTGTTCCGCGACGCCTTCTCGGCGATCCCGGATGTCCCCTCGCGGGCTTCCAGCCTGGCGGCAACCTCGTCCGTCGACACACCCGCCGCCGTCAACAGGGCGAGCAGGTGGTAGAGGACGTCGGCGGCCTCGGCGGCCAGGTGATCGCCATCGCCGGACTGCGCGGCTTCCACCGCTTCGGCCGCCTCCTCGATCAGCTTGCGGCCGGCCAGGTCCGGATCAGCCAGCAGTTTGGCGGTCCAGGAGGTCGATGGATCGCCGCCCTTGCGGCTCTCGATCACGGCCTCCAGCCGGGCGATGACCTCGGAAAGCCGGCTCATGCCATCACCTCCGTGACGCCGCGCATCGGGATGCCGGCGGCGGCCATGGCGCGCTTGGCCTCAGGGATCGAGACCTCGCCGAAGTGGAAGATCGAGGCTGCCAGCACCGCGTCGGCGCCGCCCAGCGTCACGGCCTCGACCAGATGCTGTGCGTTGCCCGCGCCGCCGCTGGCGATGACCGGCACGGACACCGCGCCCGTGATCGCCCGCAGCATCGGCAGGTCGTAACCGGTCTTGGCGCCGTCGCGGTCCATCGAGGTCAGCAGGATCTCGCCGGCGCCCTTCTCGACCGCGCGCGCGGCGTACTCGACCGCGTCGATGCCGGTGTCGTTGCGCCCGCCGTAGGTGAAGATGTTCCAGCCGCCGTCCGCTCGGGCCTTCGCGTCCACCGCGACCACCACGCACTGCGAGCCGAAGGCGTCGGCCATGCGCGCGACCAGGTCGGGGTCCTCGACGGCGGCGGTGTTGATCGAGATCTTGTCCGCGCCTGCCCGCAGCAGCTTTCGCGCATCCTCCACGGTCCGCACGCCGCCGCCAACGGAGACGGGCATGAAGCAGACATCAGCCGTGCGGGCGATCACGTCGAGGATCGCACCCCGGCCTTCATGGCTGGCGGTGATGTCGAGAAACATCAGCTCGTCCGCGCCCGCCGCGTCATAGGCGGCCGCCTGCTCCACCGGATCGCCGGCGTCGCGCAGGGCGACGAAGTTGACGCCCTTCACCACGCGGCCGTCCTTCACGTCGAGACAGGGGATGAGGCGGACCTTGAGCATCAGCCGGCGATCTTAAGGGCCTGCTGCGGATCGACCGCGCCCTCGTAGAGCGACCGGCCCAGCACCGCGCCGGCGATCGCCGCGCCCTTGCGGGCCTTGAGCAGTTCGATGTCGCGCACCGAGGCGATGCCGCCCGAGGCGATCACCGGAATAGCGACAGCGTCAGCGACTTCGCCGACCTGGTCGATGTTGACGCCGGTCATGGCCCCGTCCCGGCCGATGTCGGTGACGATCAGGGCCGCGACGCCGGCGTCCTCGAACCGCTTCGCCAGTTCGATGACCCCCAGATCCGACCCGCCGATCCAGCCTTCGGTCGCGACCATGCCGTCGCGGGCGTCGATCGCCACGGCGATCTGTTCGGGCCAGGCTCTCGCCGCCGCCTTGACCAGGGCCGGGTCCTTGACCGCGACGGTGCCCAGGATCACACGGCTGACGCCGGCTTCGATCCAGCCCTCGATCGCGGCCATGGTCCGCACGCCGCCGCCCAGCTGCACCGGGATGGAGACCGCGCCGAGGATATCGGCGACCGCGTCGCCATTGACCGGCCGGCCCTCGACCGCGCCGTTCAGGTCGACCACATGCAGCCAGGAAAAGCCCTGCTTCTGGAACAGCGCGGCCTGGTCGGCGGGCGCGTTGTTGAACACGGTCTCCTTGTTCAGGTCGCCGTGCAGCAGACGCACGCAGCGCCCGTCCTTCAGATCGATGGCCGGATAGAGGATCACGCGGGCGTCTCCAGGAAGTTCGCCAGAAGCCGCAGGCCCTGGGTCTGGGATTTCTCGGGGTGGAACTGCACCCCCATGATGGTGTCACGCGCGACCGCCGCGGCGAAGCGCCCGCCGTGATCGACACTGGCGATCACATGTGACGGATCGGCGGGGGTGAAGGCGAAGCTGTGGGTGAAATACATCTCCGCCCCCTCGCCGAGGCCCGTCAGCAGCGGATGAATGGCCGGCGCCTCGAGGGCGTTCCAGCCCATGTGCGGGATCTTGGCGGCAGGGTCCGCCGGCGTCAGCCGGGCGACGTCGCCCGGAATCCAGCCGAGGCCCCGGGTCTCGCCGAACTCGAGCCCGCGATCCGCCAGCAGCTGCATGCCGACGCAGATGCCGAGGAACGGCCGCCGGCGGGCAATGGCGGCCTCGGTCATCGCCTCGATCAGCCCGTCGCGGGCGGACAGGGCGCCCATGCAGGCAGCGAACGCCCCAACGCCGGGCAGGACCAGACGGTCGGCCGCCGCAATGACGTCCGGGTCAGCGGTGACGATGACCTCCACCGACAGGGCGTGCGTCTCCGCCGCGCGGCGAAGCGCCTTTTCGGCCGAGCGAAGGTTGCCCGACCCGTAGTCGATCAGGGCGACGCTCTGCATGGATGAGGTTCCTAGAGCGAGCCCTTGGTGGACGGCGCCCGTCCATGGGTCTTGGGGTCCAGCTCCACCGCCGTCCGCAGCGCGCGGGCGAGGGCCTTGAAGCCGCTCTCGGCGATATGGTGGCTGTTGTCGCCGTAGAGGGTTTCCAGATGCACGCAGGCGCCCGCGTTCATGGCGAAGGCGTGGTGGAATTCCTTGAACAGCTCGGTGTCCATCGATCCGACCAGCGGCGTCTTGTAGGCCACTTTCCAGATCAGATAGGCGCGGTTGCTCAGGTCCAGGGCGCAGCGCGTCAGCGTCTCGTCCATCGGGATATAGGCCGAGCCGAAGCGGCGGATGCCCTTGAAGCCATCCAGCGCCTTGTTCACCGCCTGGCCGAGCACGATGCCGGTGTCCTCGACCGTGTGGTGCATGTCGATATGCAGGTCGCCTTTGGTTTCGACCTTCAGATCGAAACCGCCGTGGCGGGCGAAACTGTCCAGCATATGGTCGAAGAAGCCGATGCCGGTGGACACCGTGGCTTCCCCCGTCCCGTCGAGATCGATCCAGACGCGGATCTGCGTCTCCTTCGTCTCGCGAACCACCTCGGCCGTGCGGGCCATCAGAACAGTCCTTCCGCCTTCGCCAGCGCCTCGAGCGAGACCTGGGGTCTGGGGCCGTAGTGACCGATCACCTCGGCCGCGGCCAGGGCGCCCAGTCGACCGCAGACGTCCATCGAACGACCCCGGGCCAGACCCAGCAAAAACCCCGCCGCGTATTGGTCGCCGGCGCCGGTCGTGTCCACGACTTTTTCCACCGGATAGGCCGGAATGAGGTGCGCTGCACCGCCCGCGTACACCACCGAACCGGTTTCGCCGCGCGTAATGGCGCAGACCTTCGTGCGCTCGACCAGTGCGGCGGCGGCGGCGTCGAAGTCGTCAGTCTGGAACATCGCCTTCACCTCGGCCTCGTTGGCCAGGACGATGTCGCACTCGGTCTCGATGAAGCCGAGCAGCAGGTCGCGGTGGCGCTCGACGACGAAGGAGTCCGACAGGGTGATGGCCATCAGCCGTCCGGCGGCGCGGGACAGGCCGGCCGCCTTGGCGAACGCGCGACGGGCTTCGGGCGGATCGAACAGGTAGCCTTCGAGGAAGATGATCTTGGCGCTTTCGATCATCAGCGGATCGACGTCTTCCGGGCTGAGCTCGGTCGAGGCGCCCAGGAAGGTGCACATCGTGCGGTGACCTTCGGGCGTCACATTGATCAGGCTGCGCGCCGTGCGCGGCCCGCCGGTCAGCGGCCGGGAGTCGAACGCGACCCCGATGGCCTTCATGTCGTGCTCATAGACCTCGCCCAGCTGGTCGTCCGCCACCTTGCCGAGGAAGGCGGCGCGGCCGCCCAGGCTGGCGATGCCCGCCACGGTGTTGCCGGCCGATCCGCCCGAGGTTTCGATGCCCGGCGCCATGTGGCCGTAGAGCTCTTCCGCCTGACCCTCGTCGATCAGCTGCATGGAGTTCTTCACCAGGCCCTGGGTTTCCAGGAAGGCGTCGTCGCAAGGGGCGATCACATCGACGATGGCGTTGCCGATGGCGGCGACGTCGTACAGGTCAGGCATGGCGGGGTTCTGGCGTAGCTGAAGGGTCCGGGCTGGTTACAGGACAAGGCCCGGCGGGGCAAACGCATGACGGCGACAAATGCCTGTCGACTTACGCCGGGACAGGCGTCCGACGCTGGATCCAACCAAGAAAACCAGAGGGACGAGACCATGACCGCCTACTTCATCTTCATCCGCGACAAGACCACCGACGCCGCCGAGCTGGCGACCTATGGCCAGAAGGCCGGCTCCACCATCGCCGGCCATGCCGCCACCCCGCTGGCGTTCTACGGCAAGCACGAAGTGCTCGAGGGGCCTGACGTCGAAGGCGTTGTGGTCATTGCCTTCCCGTCGATCGACGAGGGCAAGGCCTGGTACAACAGCGACGGCTACAAGGCCGCCCGCGAGCACCGCTTCAAGGGCGCCGAGTATCGTCTGGTGGCCGTCGAGGGCCTTTGACGCCGACGACATCGTGACTTAGGGGCGATGCATGGCCCGCATCGCCCTGCTCACCCCCGCCGCCCACAACCCCTATGTCCGCATCTGGGGTCCCGCCTACGACCGGCTGACCGCCGCCCTCACCGGCGCGGGGCTGGAGGTCGTCTCCATGGAATGGCCGAAGGCGGCGGAGGCCGACGTCGATGCGGTCCTGCCGCTGCTGGCCTGGGGGTATCACCAGGACGCCGCCGACTGGCTGGCCATGCTCGATACGCTGGAGGCGCGGGGCGCAAGGGCGCTCAACCCGGCCGCCATCCTGCGCTGGAACACCACCAAAACCTATCTGGCCGATCTGGAAGCCGCCGGCGTGCCGGTCGTGCCGACGGTGTTCGCCGATCGCGCGGATGACGCGGTGGTCGCGGCCGCCCGGGCCGGGTTCGGCGGCGGGACGCTGGTGGTCAAGCCGCAAGTGTCCGGCGGCTCACATGAAACGGTGAAGCTGGAACCGGGCGAGGCGCTCGTCGGCGGCCCGTCGGGCGCGGCCATGATCCAGCCGTTCCTGCCGTCGGTGTCCGGCGAGGGCGAGATCTCCCTGCTGCATTTCGACGGCGTCTTCAGCCATGCGGTCGGCAAGGTGGCGAAGGCCGGCGACTTCCGGGTCCAGCCCCAGTTCGGCTCGACGATTGGGCCGATTGAGCCGCCGCCCGGCGCGCTCGATGTGGCGCAGGCCGCGATCGCCGCTGCGCCGGGACGGCTCACCTACTGCCGCGTCGACCTGATCCGCCATCCGGACGGCACGCTGCGGGTGATGGAACTGGAAGCCATCGAGCCGGACCTGTTCCTCGAGCATACCGCTGAGGCCGGCGCGGTGTTCGCGGCGGCGGTGAAGCGGGCGCTGGCCTGACAGATGGGGACATGTACCGCAGGTACGTGTCCCCCAAACCCGCGCGCCCTCGATCGGGGGACACGTACCGAAGACGGTACATGCCCCCTATCCCCCCAGAAACAACTCCCGGCTCGGACACAGTTCCCGCACCTGGCATTCCCCGCACTTCGGCTTCCTGGCCAGGCAGGTGTAGCGGCCGTGCAGGATCAGCCAGTGGTGGGCGCGGGTCAGATAGGGCTCGGGCACGATGGCCATCAGGTCGGCCTCCACCTTGTCCGGGGTCTTGCCGTCCGACAGCTTCAGCCGGTGCGAGACGCGGAACACATGGGTGTCCACGGCGATCGCCGGTTCGATGCCCAGCTCGTTCAGCACCACGCTGGCGGTCTTGCGGCCGACGCCGGGCAGGGCCTCCAGGTCGGCGCGGTTCAGCGGCGTCTTGCCGCCGTGCTGCTCCATCACGATCCGCGACAGGGCGATGACGTTCTTCGCCTTGTTGCGGAACAGGCCGATGGAACTGACGTAAGGGATCAGTCCCGCTTCGCCGAGGGCCAGCATCGCCTCCGGCGTGCTCGCTACTGGAAACAGCTTCGCCGTCGCCTTGTTGACCTGCACATCCGTCGCCTGGGCCGACAGGGCGACGGCCACGACCAGGGTGAAGGGGTCCTGGAACGCCAGTTCGGTGCGCGGGTCGTCCGACAGGGTCGCGAACCGGTCGAACAGTTCGCCGACGCGAAGCTTCTCCTTCGGCGACAGACGTTTCCTCGGCGCGGGCTTTTTCATCGCCGCAAGGATGGCCTGCACCGCCCCGTTCGCCAAGGCGGGCAGGGACGCTATGCTGCCGGAACTATATCTCCCGCGGCCGCAAGAACCGGGCGGATTTCGCCGATCGACCCGCCTACCTTCGGCTCATGGCCTACGACATGACCCCCACCCGCTCCGCCCCGGCGCCGGCTTCCGGCGTCATCATCAATCTCGAGGAACGCGCCCGCGACTACGATCGCATGGCCCGCGCGCTCGCCTGGCTCGCCGACAACTGGCGGGAACACCCGTCTCTGGACGAGGCCGCTGACGCGGTGGGCTTGTCCCCTTTCCACTTCCAGCGCGTGTTTACCCGCTGGGCCGGGGTCAGCCCCAAGGCGTTTGTCGCTTCGATCGCCCACGCCGAAGCGCGCACGCTGCTGGAAGACGGCGCCAGCGTGCTGGACGCGGCGCTCGACACGGGGCTGTCCGGCCCCTCGCGGCTGCACGACCTGTTCATCGCCCAGGAATCGGTGACGCCGGGCGAGGCGCGCCGTCGCGGCGAAGGTCTGACCCTGCGCTGGGGCCTCGCCCCGACGCCGTTCGGCACGGGCCTGTTCGCCGTCGCGCCCCGCGGCCTTGCCGGACTGGGCTTCGTCGACGAGGCCGGCGTGGAGGCGGCCTTCGCCGACATGCACCGCCGCTTCCCGGCGGCGGACTGGGTCCGCGACGATGAGGCGGCCAACGACATGGCGGTGAAGGCGTTTGTCGGCAGCGACGGACCCTTGCCGATCGTGCTGATCGGATCGCCGTTTCACATCCAGGTCTGGAAGGCGCTGTTGCGCATCCCCGCCGGCGCCACGGCCACCTATGGCGAGGTCGCGGGCTGGGCGGGCAAGCCGAAGGCCTACCAGGCCACCGGCGCGGCGATCGGCGCCAATCCGGTCAGCCTGCTGATCCCCTGTCATCGGGTGATCGCCCGCGACGGACGGCTCACCGGCTACCACTGGGGGCTCGGCCGCAAGGCGGCGATGCTGGGCATGGAGGCGGTCGCGGCGGCGGGGTGAGGACCTGGCGGTCCTTGAGCAGGTCGCCCGCCGGAGCAAGACTGGCCTTCAAGACATCAGGGACGGTCCGCCTTGCGGAGGCGCGTCAGTCTGCCGGCACGCGCGGAATCAGCAGCTCATCAAAGACCAGCCGCCAACCCTCCGGCCGGCGCTGCCAGACGCGGACGTAATGCGCCTTCACCGCTGCGCCGTCCCTGGCCCATCCGGCGGTCCCGTAGGTCCAGGCCATGTCGCCGGCCGCCGATACGCCGCCGCCCTGAGGCGTGAAGGTGATCTGCCGCGCGCGCCAGTCCAGCTCCTGCCCATGCGTCGAACAGCCCGTGGCCGGCGGCATGGGTGATCCCTGGAGGCGCGCGTCGCAGGCCAGAACCTTGAGGTAGGCCGCCTTGCTGTCCGTGGCGGCTTCTGCGGCGAGGGTCGCCTCGACCCCCTTCACGGCGGCCATCGCGCCTTCCGGATACTGGCCGCGCACAGTGGAGACCGGCAGGTAGGCCGGTGTCGCCTCCGGTCCGGGCGCGACGCCGGCGTCGTTGCTCACGCCGCCGTCGAGGATCCATTTCCACTGGCCGTCCTGCTGGCGACGCCAGACGGTGAAATAATGGCCGCGTCGCTTGCCGCCGACGCTGTAGGGCCCTGTGGTGAAACCCAGATCGCCGCTGGCGGAAACGCCCGCCCAGACCGGCCACCATTCGAGCTTCGGCGCGTCCGCCGGATCGTCGGGCGAGGACAGGAACGCCTCGCGGGCCTTGACCGGATCAGGCGTCATCAGGATCGCGTCGTCGGTCATATGGGCGAGGAAGCTCTTCTTGACCCCCATGACGTAGCCGTCGGCGGCGAAGGCCCGCTCGGCCGCGACCACCGGGGCCGGGGTCACCGGCGCGATGGCGGCGACGGCGGGTAAGGCGAGGCCCAGGGCGGCGAGGGTCAGGATCAGACGCATGTCGGCGCCCCCGTTGATGTCCAGGGAAGGCTACGCCTGACAGACGCCCATTCCGTATGAAATCGCGGTAAGACTCGCGAAGCAGGTCAGGGACGGGACGAGGCGATGAGCTTTTCGCAGGCCGAGGTCGAACGCTACGCGCGCCATCTGGTGCTGCGCGAGATCGGCGGCCAGGGCCAGCAGCGGCTCAAGGCGGCCAGCGTCCTGCTGATCGGCGCGGGGGGGCTGGGCGCGCCCGCGGCCCTGTATCTGGCGGCGGCGGGGGTCGGCCGGATCGGCATCGTCGATCCCGACACCGTCGCCCTGTCCAATCTGCAGCGGCAGGTGCTCTACGCCACGGCCGACGTCGGCCAGGGCAAGGTCGCGGTCACGGCCGCGCGGCTCGCCGCGCTCAATCCCGACATCACGATCGAGCCGCACGCGCTGGCGCTGACGGCGGACAACGCCGGGGCGCTGATCAGCGCCTACGACCTGGTCCTCGACGGCACCGACGACTTCGCCACCCGCTTCGCCGTCTCCGACGCCTGTGTCGCCGCCGGCAAGACCCTGGTCAGCGGCGCGATCGCCCGCTGGACGGGCCAGGTCGGCGTCTATCCAGGCAAGCCCTGCTATCGCTGCCTGGTGCCGGAGGTTCCGCCCGACGCTGACACCTGCGCCACTGTGGGGGTTGTCGGCGCCCTGGGCGGGGTGATCGGCGCGATGATGGCGCTGGAGGCGGTCAAGCTGATCACCGGCGCCGGAGAGCCCCTGGCCGGGCGGCTGCTGATCTATGACGCCCTGGCCGGCGAGACCCGCACAGTGCGGATCGGCCCTGATCCGGACTGCCCGGCCTGCGGCGGCGCTTGACGAAATCGACGATAGCAGGCGTCAATCGGGCCGCCGGACAGCAAGAGCCGGAAGGGGCGAGACGATCATGAAGACGCTGGGCAAGGTCCTGACCGGGATCGTGGTGGTTCTCGCCGTGCTGCTGACCGCTGGCTGGCTGGCCCTGCGCCGCCCCGAAATTCCATGGCCGACCCTGCAGGCCAAGTACGCCAACGCCGCCTCCCGCTACATGGAGCTGCCCGGCGGCGTGAAGGTCCACTACCGCGACCAGGGCAAGCGCGACGGCCCCGTGATCGTTCTGGTGCACGGCTTTGCGGCCTCACTGCACACCTGGGAGCCGTGGGTCCAGAGACTGGGTTCGGACTACCGGATCATCACCCTCGACCTGCCGGGCTTTGGCCTGACCAGCGCGCCGGAGGGCTTCACCCTTCCCCGCAGCGGCTTTGTCGACGTTGTCGATCAGGTGACGACGAAGCTGGGCGTCACCCGGTTCGTGCTCGCCGGCAACTCGATGGGCGGCGGCGTGGCCTGGAACTACGCCCTGGCCCATCCGGAGAAGCTGCAAGGCCTTGTGCTGGTCGATGCGGCCGGCTGGCCCCAGCAACGGGAGGATGGCCGGGATGGTCCGTTCATCTTCAAGGTCCTGCGCAATCCGGTCGGCCGCTTCCTGATCGGCGATCTGGACACCACAGCCATGACCCGCGCCGGTCTGCGCGACGCCTTCGCGCCGACGCCCGACATGGTCGACGACGCCATGGTCGCCCGCTACGTCGAGATGTCCCGTGCGCCGGGCCACAAGGACATCATCCTGAACCTGATGGGCGGCTTCGACCCGGCGGACGCGGCCTCGAAGGAAAAGCTGTCGAAGATCGCCGTGCCGACGCTGGTGATGCACGGCGACACCGACAAGCTCATCCCGGTGGCCCACGCGGGCCTGTTCGGCGACGCCATCCCCGGCGCGACGGTGATCATCTACCCGAAGGTCGGCCACGTCCCCATGGAGCAGATCGCCGACCGGTCGGCGACGGACCTGGACGGCTGGCTGAAGGCGAAGGTCTGGCCGCCCGTCAGCCGGTAAAGCCTTCAGCGATGAAGGCGGTCGTCTCGGCGAGAATCTGTTTGAGCTCGTCCGGCTCCCAGCCGCCGTGCCCGCCGTTGCGCAGTTCGATCAGGCGCGCCGGGCGCTTCTCTCGCTTCAGGCTGGCCGCCATGGCGCGGGACTGCCGGATCGGCACCACGCCGTCGATGTCGCCATGGATCAGCAGGACGGGATCAACCAGATCGGCCGCCCGCTCGGTGGGCGAACCCCGCTTGAGCGCCTCCCGGCCGGTCGCGGGATCGCCGATGGTCTTCAGGAAATAGAGGTAGGCGGGCGAGTCCGCGCCGTCCTCGCGCTCGTAGTCGAGCAGGTCCGGCAGGTCGGTGACCCCGGCGATGGAGACCACGCGCCGGTACTGGCCCGGCTTGCGAATCGCGCCCATCAGCGCCGCGTAGCCGCCGTAGCTCGCGCCGCAGATCGCCACCTTGCCCGGGTCGACCGCGCCGCTGGCGACGACATGGGCCAGGCTGTCCTCGACATCCTCCTGCATCCGGTCGGCCCACCGTCGGTGACCGGCCTCGGCAAAGGCGCGGCCATAGCCGCTCGAGCCGCGGAAATTGGGCTGAAGGACCAGCCAGCCGAGGGCGGCGAAGGCCTGGGCGAAGATGTCGAAGGCGAAGCTGTCGCGGGCGTGCGGCCCGCCGTGCGGCATGACCACCAGCGGGCGGGGTCCGGACGCCAGCGGCCGGGTCAGATAGGCGGTGAGCGCCTGCCCGTCGCGCGCCGTGATCCGCAGCGCTTCCATCGGCGCCAGCCGGTCGGCCGAAAGCCAGGACGCCTGCCGGCCCAGCAGGTCGAGCTGCCGCGTTTCCCGGTCATAGAGGTAGTAGGCGCCGGCCTCGGTCGCGCCGGAGGCATGGACGATGAACCGACGACGGGCCAGATCGATGTCGTGCAGCACCACGCCGGCGTCGGCGCCGATGGCGGTCTGCACCGCCTTGTAGTGGGGCGCCAGGGACGGATCGAGGAACTGATACTGCGTCCGGTCGTCGGTGTAGGCGGCGGCCAACGGGGTCAGGCCCTTGTCGAAGAAGACACCCTCCATGTCC
Source organism: Caulobacter sp. FW305-C-30-S16 (assembly GCF_058783025.1). Lineage (NCBI taxonomy): Bacteria > Pseudomonadati > Pseudomonadota > Alphaproteobacteria > Caulobacterales > Caulobacteraceae > Caulobacter > Caulobacter sp. FW305-C-30-S16. Next base: position 366,814 of record NZ_JBYSYH010000001.1, read on the forward strand.
CGCTCCGCATGGCTCGCGACCACCTCGCCGAGCGCCAGGGTGCGGACGTCGAACCGCCGGATCGTCCGGGCGTTGTCGCCCGGCGCCATCGTCGCGACGAGCAGAACCCCGGCTTCGCGGGTCGCCCCGACCGCCTCGAAGTCATCGTATTGTGAGAAGGCATTGCGCCGGATCTTGCGGACGAAGCGCCATTCCTTCTGGCCCGGAGTCCGGGCCGACAGGCTGGTGTAGCGACCGAGAACGCTCTCATCGACCCGCAGCACGGCGACGCCGTTCTGGGTGTACCAGAACCGTGTCCGCTCGCTGCCTCGCTCGTGCAGCTCACCCTTGCCGGTATGGATGTTCACCTTCTGCAGGGTGTTGGCGTAGAGGTCGGGGTCCCAGACCTGCATCAGGATGTGGTCGGGGTCGTCGACCAGTGGGTCGACCACGTGCGAGACGTTCCAGAGATAGCTCTGGGCGTTGCGGTCCTGGCCCAGCAGCACCACCGGGTTGGAGCCGTCCGCCCCGATCGCCATCAGCCGGTGGACTGAGCGCTCATAGAGCCGCGCGCCCGCCCGGACGCCGGTCTTCTTGCCGTCTGGCGTCTTGTCAAAGCTGAACCAGACCAGCAGGCGCTCGTCGCTGGCCCATTGCACGCGATGGACGTCGTAGTCGCCGATGACGGCCTGGATCGGCGGCGCCTTCAGGTCCGCCGTCTTCGCCAGCAGGACATAGGACAGCCGCTTCTCGCCCTCCCGCTGCTCGCGAAGCACGGCGATCCGGTCGCCGCGGGGCGAGATGGCCGCATCAAGCACCGCCCTCGGCCGCGTCAGATCATCGAGCGAGGGTGGAGACGAGCCGGCGGCCGCGCCTGATGCTGCGGCGAACGCCAGCGGGGCGAGCGCCGCCATCGCGACAAGGCGCCTGCGGGTCAGCATGGCCGTTCCCCCCGTTTCCCTGACGTACAACTTGGAGGCGCAGGCGCGCCCCGGTCAAGCGTCCGTCAAAGCATCGCGGGAATGACGCGGTCCGGCGGGCGGTGGCCGTCCATGAAGGTCTTGATGTTGACGATGACCTTCTCGCCCATGTCGATCCGGCCCTCGACGGTGGCCGAGCCCATGTGCGGCAGCAGCACCACGTTGGGCAGCTTGAGCAGCTTGGGATTGATCGCCGGCTCGTTCTCGTAGACGTCCAGGCCGGCGCCGGCGATCTCGCCGCGGGCCAGCATGTTGGCCAGCGCCCCCTCGTCGATCACCTCGCCGCGGGCGGTGTTGATCACCACAGCCGTCGGCTGGAGCAGTTTCAGACGGCGGGCCGACAGCAGATGGAAGGTGGCCGGGGTGTGCGGGCAGTTGATGGAAACGATGTCCATCCGCGCCAGCATCTGGTCAAGGCTCTCCCAGTAGGTCGCCTCGAGTTCCTCGGCGACGCGCGGGCTGACCGGCTTGCGGTTGTGATAGTGGATCGACAGACCGAAGGCCTTGCCGCGCCGGGCCAGGGCCTGGCCGATGCGGCCCATGCCGATGATGCCGAGCCGCTTGCCCCACAGACGACGGCCGAGCATCCAGGTCGGCGACCAGCCCTGGAAGCCGCCCGACTGCACGACATTGGCCCCTTCGACGATCCGGCGCGTCGAGGCCATGATCAGGCTCATGGTCAGGTCGGCGGTGTCCTCGGTCAGAACGCCCGGGGTATTGGTGACGATCACGCCGCGCTGGTTGGCCGTGGTCACATCGATATTGTCGACGCCGGCCCCGAAGTTGGCGATCAGCTTCAGCCGCTCGCCGGCGCGCGACAGCAGCCGCGAGTCGAGGCGATCGGTGATGGTCGGCACCAGAACGTCGGCGCGGCTCATCGCGTCGACGAGTTCATCCGGCGACATCGGATGGTCATCGACGTTCAATTCGGTGTCGAACAGCTCCCGCATCCGGGTTTCGACCGGGTCAGGCAGCTTGCGTGTGACGACGACTTTCGGCTTCTTGGCGGCCATGGACGCTTTCAATAACGGCGTTGGCCCCTCGGGGGGTCTTCGCACCCTTAGCAAAGGCCCGGCGGGGGGCCAAGGGAAGCCGCGCGCCTTGAGGCCTCAAGATTGGTCTTTGCCGGTAAAGTTGGCGGCGTTGGGCGCCGTCCTCGCGCTCGCCGGCTGCGGCGGACGGGGGGAGACGGTCTGCGACACGCCCTCGACCCTGCCGGTGCCGCGCTTCGTCTCGCTGAAGTTCGGCGAGGTCTACGCCCGCAAGGGGCCCGGGGAGGATCACCGCATCCTCTGGGTCTGGCGCTCGAAGGGCATGCCGCTGGAGGTGATCGCCGAGACCAGCGACTGGCGCAGGGTGCGCGGCCCGGACGGCGTCGCCGCCTGGGCGCACAAGCGGGGAACCGACGGCCGTCTGACCGTCATGCGGGTCAAGCCCGGCCAGCTGCCGATGCGCGCCGCGCCCAAGGCCGACGCGCGCGTGGTCGCCTATCTGGCCCCGAACGCCATCGCCGCCCTCGACAAGAGCGAGGGGGGCTGGCGCCGGATCAAGGCTTCCGGCGAAACCGGCTGGGTCCCGGCGGCCGAGGTCTGGGGCGCCGGGGGCCCGACACCCTGCCGGCCCCGCGAAGATTGAGACCGCTCCCCGCGCGTGGTAACCCGCGCTTTCTTCCCGGCCGCAGTGCGGCGATGTTCCGGTGACGCATGACCTCGACGACCCCGGCCCCCATGGCCCAGTCCAGCTACAGCTTCGATGAGCTGATCGCCTGCGGGCGCGACGAGACGTTCGGTCCGGGCAACGCGCAGCTGCCCATGCCGCCGATGCTGATGTTCGACCGGATCACCACGATCAACGCGGATGGCGGCCAGTACGGCAAGGGCTATGTCGAGGCCGAGCTCGATATCCGCCCCGACCTCTGGTTCTTCGCCTGTCATTTCAACAACGACCCGGTGATGCCCGGCTGTCTCGGCCTGGACGCCATGTGGCAGCTGGTCGGCTTCTACCTCGGCTGGATCGGCGGCCCCGGCCGCGGCCGCGCCCTGGGCGTCGGCGAGGTCAAGTTCACCGGTCAGGTCGTCCCGACCGTGAAGAAGGTGGTCTATCGCATCGAGCTGAAGCGGGTGATCAACCGGAAACTCGTCATGGGTATCGGCGACGGGGTGCTCGAAGCCGACGGCAAGCTTATCTATGAGGCGAAAGACCTCCGGGTGGGCCTGTTCGATCCGAAGGACATGGCCTGATCAGAGCCGGTCTGCGGGGTGTCCGCTCCATCCGGGGCGGACGGGGGGAATACTAGGGAGTCGCCATGCGTCGCGTCGTCGTTACGGGCATCGGTATCGTGTCCTCGATCGGGTCCAACGCCAACGAGGTTGTCGCCTCGCTGCGTGAAGCGAAGTCGGGAATCAAGTTCGCCCAGTCCTACGCGGACCTCGGGTTCCGGTCGCAGGTCGAGGCCGCGCCCGACTGTGACTGGGAGTCGCTCGTCGACCGCCGCGCCGCCCGTTTCCTCGCCGAGGGCACCGGCTGGGCCCATGTCGCCATGGAACAGGCGATCGCCGATTCCGGCCTCGAGGAGAACGAGGTCTCCAACGATCACACCGGCCTGATCATCGGCTCGGGCGGTCCCTCGACGCGGGCGATCATCGCCGCCGCCGAGACCACGCGCGAGAAGGGCCCCAAGCGCATCGGCCCGTTCGCCGTGCCCAAGGCCATGAGCTCGGGCGCCTCGGCGACCCTGGCGACCTGGTTCAAGATCCGCGGCCTGAACTTCTCGATCAGCTCGGCCTGCGCCACCTCCACCCATTGCATCGGCTCGGCCTACGAGCAGATCCTGATGGGCAAGCAGGACGTGATGTTCGCCGGCGGGACCGAGGAGCTGGACTGGTCGCTGTCCAACATGTTCGACGCCATGGGCGCCATGAGCAGCAACTTCAACGACCGGCCGGCCGTCGCCAGCCGCGCCTATGACCTGAATCGCGACGGCTTCGTCATCGCCGGCGGCTCGGGCATCGTGGTGCTTGAGGAAATGGAGCGGGCGAAGGCTCGCGGGGCGAAGATCTACGGCGAAATCGTCGGCTACGCCGCAAACTCGGACGGCTTCGACATGGTCGCTCCGTCCGGCGAGGGCGCCGCCCGCTGCATGCGGCTGGCCATGGCCGGCGCCGGCGGCCGGTCGATCGACTATCTGAACCCGCACGGCACCTCCACGCCGGTCGGCGACATCAAGGAGATGGAGGCGGTCCGCGAGGTGTTCGGCAAGAACGCCCCGGCGATTTCCTCGACCAAGTCCCTCACCGGCCACTCGCTCGGCGCGGCCGGCGCCCAGGAAGCGATCTACAGCCTGATGATGCTGAACAACGGTTTTCTCGCCGAAAGCGCCAACATCGAGACTCTCGATCCGGCGTTCGAGGACATGCCGATCCTGCTCAAGCGGGCCGACCGCCAGGTGGAGACGGTGATGTCCAACAGCTTCGGCTTCGGCGGCACTAACGGCTGCCTGGTCATGGCGCGGGTCTAGGCAACAAGCATCTTGCGTCCTTCGAGACGGCTGCTACGCAGCCTCCTCAGGATGACGCGAGTCCGGGGTCGCAATCCCCGTTCGTCATGGTGAGGAGCGCCCGCAAGGGCGCGTCTCGAACCACGCACTGACAAGGAACGCCAGATGGCCGACGACTACAGCTTCCCCAAGGGCGACCTGATGAAGGGCAAGAAGGCCCTGATCACCGGGGTGGCGAACCACAACTCCATCGCCTGGGGCATCGCCTCGCAACTGGCCGCCCAGGGCGCCGAGCTGGCGTTCGCCTATCTGCCCGACATGGAAAAGCGCGTCCGGCCGCTGGGTGAGAGCATCGGGGTGAAGACCTTCGTGCCGATGGAGGTCACCGATGACGCCTCGCTCGACGCGGCCTTCAGCCAGATCGAGTCCGAAATGGGTACGCTCGACGCCTACCTCCACTCGATCGCCTTCGCCAACAAGGACGAGCTCAAGGGCTCGTTCGTCGAGAACACCACCCGCGAGGGCTTCCTGCGGGCGATGAACATCTCGGCCTTCAGCTTCGTCGACACCGCCAAGCGCGCCTCGCGGCTGATGCCCAACGGCGGGTCGATGGTCACCATGACCTATCTCGGCGCCGAGCGGGTCATTCCGAACTACAACACCATGGGCGTGGCCAAGGCCGCGCTGGAAGCGGCGACCCGCTACATCGCCCGCGACCTCGGTCCCAAGGGCATCCGGGTCAACGCGATCTCGGCCGGGGCCATGCGCACCCTGTCGCTGGCCGGCATCTCCGGCGGCCGCGGCATGCTCAGCCAGGGTCGCGCCTTCAGCGCGCTGAAGGAAGACACTTCGATGGAGGGCGTGGCCGGCGCCGCGCTGTGGCTGCTGTCGGAACTGGGCCGTTCGACCACCGGCGAAGTGGTTCACGTCGACGCGGGCTTCCACATGATCGGCCTGCCGGACGCCGAAGCCGCCGAGGGCTGAGCCCCTCCTAGGGCGCGTAGGCCCGCATGAAGCGGTAGGCGCATTCGGCGGCCAGGGCCTCGATCTCGTCGGGCTCCAGGTCCGTAGCCAGGCTGAGCAGGGCCTTGGTCTGGCGATGGCCCAGCACCATGCCGCTGTAGAGTTCCGCCGCCTGCAGGGGATCGGGCACGCTCATCCGGCCGGCGCGCGTCTCGGCTTCCAGAAACGCGGCCAGCTGGCGGCGGCTGGCCTTGGGGCCGGTCTCGAACACTTCGCGCGCCAGGTCGGGCATCTCTCCCGCGCTCTGCACCGTGACCCGCATCAGCCCGTAGTTGCGATTGGTCACGACGGTCAGCACGGTTCGGGCGTAGGCCTTCAAGGTCTCCTCGGGCCGTTCCACCGCGCCGGGCTCCCGCAGGGGAGCGGTGATGCTCTCCACGCGTCGCTCGACGAGGGCCCGGACCAGCTCGGTCTTGGAGCCGTAGTGGTTGTAGACCGTCTGCTTCGAGACCTTGGCCCGGCGGGCGATCTCTTCCATCGGCGCCGACAGGCCGCGTTCGCCCAGCACCTCGGAGGCGGCGTCGAGGATGGCCTCGCTCTTGGCGGTGTCGATCTGTCCGGCGAGGCGCGGCATGTCAGTGCTCCTCGACGGGAGTCATCGACCGCCCTCCCGGCGCGACCTTGCCGGGCTTTGCCAGGATCGACAGCAGGGCGGCGATGGCGGCGCAGACGGCCATGAAGGTGAAGGCGTCGCCGAACGCCAGGATCTGGGCCTTCTGCGAGATCATGTAGTGCATCGCCTTGTAGGCGGCCCCGTCAGGGTCGGAGACGCCCAGTTGCTGGAAGCGGGCGGTGAGACCGGCCAGCATCGCCTGACCCTCGATGCTGCCGCGATCCATGCGCGAGACCAGGTCATTCATATGCACCGCGCCCTGCGTCGTCAGGGTGCTGGCGATCACCGCCATGCCGATGGCGCCGGCGGTGTTGCGGGACAGGTTGAGCAGGCCGGAGGCGTCCTTGATGAGGTGCAGCGGCAGGGTGCTCATGGTCATCTGGGTGGAGGCGATCATCGCCACCATCACCCCCACGCCGCGGAAGGCCTGCAGCGCCGCGAACTCGGCGAAGCCCCACTCGCCGTTGATGTCATGCCCCAGCCACATGCCCCAGGCGACCATGCCGTAGCCGATGACGATCGGAATTCGCGGATCCACCGCCCGCACCCAGCGGCCGGCGAGGGGGCCGGTGAAGAACATGGCGATGCCGGACACCAGCATGGTGGTGCCGACTTCTGACGCCGAATAGCCGCGGATTCGGCCGAGATAGATCGGCAGGACGAACGTGCCGCCATAGAGCGCCAGGCCGGACGTGGCCCCCATCACCAGGCCCAGGGCGAAGTTGCGGTCGGCGATCGCCTTCAGCTGAACGATCGGCTGGAAATAGGTCAGCTGCCGCCAGATGAAGACCACGCCGGTGACGCTGGCCAGCACCGTCAGCCACAGGATCGCGGTGTCCTCGAACCAGTTGTCCTTGGCGCCCTCCTCCACGACGTACTGCATGCTCATCAGGAAGATGGCCATCACCACCAGGCCGAACCAGTCGAAGTTGTGGGCCAGCCGCCGGTCGCCCTTGTCGAAGTTGCCGTAGCGCCCGACGAGGAACAGGCTCAGGAGGCCTGGCACGACGTTGATGAAGAACAGCCAGCGCCAGCTCAGCCAGTCGGTCAGGTGCCCGCCCAGGGTCGGGCCGACGGTCGGGGCCAGGGTGACGATCATGCCGGTGACCACGTTGGCCGTTACACGCCGCTCCGGCGGAAAGGCGCTGAAGGCCGTCGCGAACACCGTCGGCACCATGGCGCCGCCGATGAAACCCTGCAGGGCGCGGCAAGCGATCATCATGTCGATATTGGTCGAGCAGCCGGCCAGAACGCTCATGATCAGGAAGCCGCCGCAGCTGAACATGAACACCTTCTGGGTGCCCCACAGCCGCGCGAGATAGGCCGACAGCGGGATCATCACCACTTCAGGGATCAGGTAGGCGGTCTGGATCCAGCTGATCTGGTCGGCGCTGGCCTCTACGCCGGCCTGGATCTGCGGCAGGGAGGCGGCGACGATCTGGATGTCGAGGATGGCCATGAACTGGCCGATCGCCATGCCTCCGAATCCGAAGAACAGCTTCGTCCAGTTGACCGGCGGCGCCGCCGTCGCCGCGTCGGGCCCTGTCAGGGTCGCGGCTGTCACGGGCCTAGCGGGACTGTCCGGTGCGGGCGTACTGCGCCGGCGCCTGTCCGGACTCGGCGAAGCTCTGTCCTGCGCGGCCGCGGACGTCGACCTTGACCTCGACCGAGAGCCCAGGCCGCAGCGCCGAGGCCAGGCTCTCGCCCGGGGCCACTGTGATCCGCACCGGCACGCGCTGGGCGATCTTGGTGAAGTTGCCGACCGCGTTCTCGACGGGGATCAGCGCAAACTCCGCGCCGGTCGCGGGCGCGAAACTCTCGACGCGGCCCCTGATCGTCGCGCCGCCGAAGGCGTCAGCCTTGATCTCCACGGTCTGGCCGATCCGCAGGCGGGCCAGCTGGGTTTCCTTGAAGTTGGCCACGATGAAGGCCTTGCCCAGCGGCACTACGCTCATCAGCGTGACGCCGGGCTGCACAAGTTGTCCGGGCCGGACGGAACGCGCGCCCACGACGCCGGCGGCGGGCGCGCGGATCACGGTGCGTTCCAGGTCCAGTTGCGCCTGCTGCACAGCGGCCCGGGCGGCGGCGACCTGGGCCACCGTCTGGGCGCGGGCCGAGCCCAGTGACTCCGCCGAGCGCCGCTCGGCCTCCAGCGCGGCCTGGGCCTGGGCCACGGACGCGGCGGACTGGGCCGCGCCGGCGCGGACTGTGGTGAGCTTCTGGTCGGAAACCCAGCCCTTCACGGCCAGCTCCCCGTAGCGCTTCATGTCGGCGTCCGAGCGGCTGGCTTCGGCGCGCGCGCTGGCCAGACCGGCGGCGCGCTGGGCGATCATCGCCTGCTCAAGGGCGGCCTTGTCGTCGACCGCGCTGACGGCGGCCTCAAGGGCGTTGGCGTTGGCGACGGCCTGGTCGAGCCGGGCCTGGAAGGTGGTCGGGTCGATGCGGGCCAGCACCTGTCCGGCCTCCACATGCTGGTTGTCGCTGACCAGCACCTCGACCACATAGCCGGCCACCTGGGGGCTGATCTGTACGGTGTCAGCCTGAACAAAGGCGTTGTCAGTCTTTTCGTAGGCCTGTTTGTCGGCCCACCAGAGGCCGCCGCCGATCAGGATCGCCAGACCGGCGACCGTCGCCGTCAGCAGGGGGATCAGTCGGTTTCTGGGAATGGACGGCATCGCTCGCCCTCGGCCACACAGGAGACAAATCGGACCTCGCGGCCCGGACACTCCCAGCCGATAGCGCCACGTCCGGGGGTCAGCAAGCGTTAAATGGACGCACGCGTCCACAAATCAACAGTGGCTTCCCACGCTTTCGCCGGACGGCGGCTCGCGGTAACCTGACAGCGATGACCGACGTCGCCTCCACGCCGCCCGCCCTCCGCTGGGTCGCCATCTTCCTCGCCGCCTGCGGGGTGTTGGGACTGTTCCTGGGATTCCGCGACCAGATCCGCAAGAATCCGCCCGGCTGGTACACCGGCGTCGAACAGGCCGCCGTGCCGCTGGCCGCGCCCGCGGACGGCGCGCGCGAGGCCGTGGCCTTCGACCCCGCCGAGCGCTCCGCTACGGCGGCCCGCTCGTCGACTCCCGCGCCGAAGGCGACCGAGACGAAACCCGCCGCGGACGGACCTGATGCGGTGGAGACGCCGACGGCGACTGATCCGACCACCGCCAAACCCATCGTGCCGCCGCCCGCCCCGCTGGCGGTTCCGCCCGCCGCGACGCCGCGACCCAAGGCGGCCGCGCCCGCGCCAAGGACCGCGCCGTCCGCGGATCCCGTCGGCGATATCCTCGAGGGCCAGAAGCAGCCTGAAACACCCGCGACGGTGCCCTACTAGCCATGGCCCGATTTGACGCCGACGTGATCATCGCCGGAGCCGGCATGGCCGGCGCCACCCTCGCCCTCGCCCTGAAGAGCGGCGGCATCGAGCCGTTGCTGGTCGACCCCGCGCCGTTCGACACCCAGCTGGAGGCGACCTTCGATGGCCGCTCCAGCGCGATCGCCTTCTCCTGCTTCCGCCAGTGGCGGACGCTGGGCCTCGCCCCGCTGCTCGAGCCCCACGCCCAGCGGATGGACGAGATCCTGGTCACCGATGGCCGCAGTCCGGGCGCCGCTTCACCCGGCCAGAGCCCCTTCTTCCTGCACTTCGATTCCGGCGAGATCGCCGACCGGGTCGCGGGCGAGCCGCTCGGCTACATGCTGGAGAACCGCCGCACCCGCGCCGCCCTGGCCCAGGGGATCACGGACGCCGGCATCCAGGTGCTGGCGCCCGAGCGGGTCGTGTCGGTCGAGGTGAAGCCGGCGTTCGCCGAGGTGACCCTGTCGAGCGGCCGGGTGCTGACCGCGCCGCTGGTCGTCGGCGCCGAGGGGCGCGGCTCGACCGTGCGCAAGGCCGCCGGGATCGAGGCCATCGGCTGGGACTACCCCCAGACCGGCGTCGTCTGCACCGTGAAGCTTGAACACGGCCACGGCGGCGTCGCCCACGAGTACTTCCTGCCCGGCGGGCCGTTCGCCATCCTGCCCCTGACCGACGACCGCGTCAGTCTGGTCTGGACCGAGAAGCGGATCCGCGCCGACGCCCTGAAGGTCGCAAGCCCGGAGGCGTTCAACGCGCACCTGGCCCGCCGCTTCGGCGAATTCCTCGGCAGGGTCGAGGTGGTCGGGCCGGTGTTCACCTATCCCCTCTCGCTGTCGATCGCCGAGACGCTTTGCGCGCCGCGCATCGCGCTGCTCGGTGATGCGGCCCACGGCGTTCACCCGATCGCCGGCCAGGGCCTGAATCTCGGCCTCAAGGGCGCCGCGGCGCTGGCCGAGGTGATCGTCGAGGCGTCACGCCTGGGCGAGGATATCGGCTCCGAGGCGGTGCTGGAGCGCTACGCCGGCTGGCGCCGCTTCGACACCAACACCCTGGCGGCCGGTATGGACGCCTTCGTCTGGCTGTTCTCGAACGACAATCCGCTGATCCGGCTGGTCCGGGGCGTGGGCATGGCGGCGATCAACCGCATCGGCCCGGCGCGCCGCTTCTTCATGCACGAGGCGGGCGGCGCGGTCGGCGATCTCCCCCGGCTGCTGCGCGGCCAGGCGCTTTGATCAGGCGTCCAGTTCCCGCGCCTCTTCGGGCAGCATGATCGGCACGCCGTCGCGGATCGGATAGGCCAGCTTCGCGGCCTTGCTGACCAGCTCGCCCTTGACCCGATCATAGGTCAGCGGGGTCCGGGTCACCGGGCAGACGAGGATTTCCAGGAGGCGCGGATCGACGTCGGCGACAAAGGGGGCGGCGGGTTCGGTCATGGCCAGAGCTTCTACTGCATCGAATGGGGTTCGTCATCGCCGCCGGCGGAGTCGATCTCCAGCAGGGCGACCAGCGCCTCGGCCCGGTCGGCGATGGTCACCGCTTCCAGCAGGGCCTGCTTCTCGGCCGGATCGAACGGCAGGCCCATCGACAGGCTGTTGACCAGCGCGTCGACGGGCGCCTGCTGCGCCGTGTCCCAGTCGATGCCCAGCCCGCGCTGGTCGAGGTACCGGCCGAGCGCCTTCAGAAAACGGGGCCGGTCGAGCGTCGGCGGAACCTCGTGTTCCCGCAGATCGTCCTCGAACGGCGCGAACCGGGCGCGCACCTGACGATAGGGCGCTCCGCCCGGCAGTTCGTCACCGACCTCGAACCGCGACACGCCCGTCAGGGTGATCAGGTAGCGGCCGTCCGGGGTCTCGGCGAAGCTGGTGATCTTGCCGACGCAGCCGATTGTCGCCAGCGTCGGACGCTCGGGATCGCCGCCGCGCGTCTGGACCATGCCGATCAGCCGATCGCCGGCCATGGCGTCGTCGATCATGTTCAGATAGCGCGGCTCGAAGATGTTCAGCGGCAGCTGACCGCCCGGCAGCAGCAGCGCGCCGTCGAGCGGAAACACCGGGATGGCCTGGGGCAGGTCGACGGCCTTGCGGTATCCCGTGCCCATGACGGCCTCCCTAGCTGAACAGGATCGCGGACAGACGCCGGCGGCCCTGTTTGGCGACCTCGGAGCTGAATCCGGCCGCCTCGAACACCGTCAGCAGCTGCTTGCGGGCCGCCTGGTCGTTCCAGGCCTGGTCCTTGGCGATGATCGTCAGCAGATGGTCCGCGGCCTCTTCCAGCCTGCCCTGACCGGCCAGCGCCCCGGCCAGGTCGAAACGCGCCTGATGGTCGTCGGGATCGGCGGCCAGCGCCCGCTCGAACGGGGCGGTCTCGGAGGCCGCGCCGTCCGCCAGCGCCAGGGCCGCCCGGGCGGCGTCCAGGTCTGCGTCCTTCGCCTTTTCGGGGGCCATGGCGACGATCTCGGCCGCCCGCTCGTAGTCGCCGCCGGCGATGTAGCAGCGCGCCAGCCCGCCGATCGCCGGCACGTTGGCCGGGTCCATCTGCAGCACCGTGGCGTAGCCCTGGGCCGCGCCGCCGATGTCGCCGAGATCCATCGACTCCTTCGCCTGGGCCAGAACCTCGTCGATCTCCGAGGCCGGGGGCGGACCCGCCAGCTTCTCGACGAAGGCCTTCACCTGGCTGTCGGGCAGAGCGCCCATGAAGCCGTCGACCGGCTGACCGTTGACGAAGGCGTAGACGGTCGGGATCGACTGCACGCGCAGCTGGCCTGCGTAGGCCGGGTTCTTGTCGACGTCGATCTTGACCAGCTTCACCGCGCCGCCCATCGCCGTGACGGCCTTTTCGAGCGCCGGGGTCAGTTGCCGGCAAGGCCCGCACCAGGTCGCCCAGAAATCGACGATCACAGGCGTGGTCTTCGACATCTCGATGACGTCGGCCATGAAGCCGGCGTCCGAGCCGTCCTTGATGAGGTCGCCGCTCGCCGCCGCACCAGGGGCCTTGGGGGCCAGGCCCTCTCCGATCAGGGTCATCTCTTCCAGTCCAGTGTGCGGGTCCCGCCCGCGTTCAAACGTGTTGCGCTCAAGATGGTCGCACCGGCGCGCCGGTTCAATTGCATCATGGGGCGACGACGCACATCGCCGCGAAATCCACGACCAGGGGCTCGATCCCCAGCGCCGCGAGGAACCGCCGGAAGTCCGCCTGCGACACGGCCGTGGTGGCGGTGTTGGTCAGGGGGTGGAAATTCACCGGGTCGGCGGCCGCCAGAGCCGCGTCGAGCACAAACCGCACCCGGCGGTCCGCGTCGTTGATCAGTCCGAACGCCGTCACCGATCCCGGCGTCACGCCCAGCGTTTCGAGCATCAGCTCCGGACTGCCGAACGACAGCCGGCCCGAGCCGATCACCGTATGCAGCCGCTTCAGGTCGATGGCCGTCTCGCCGAGCGCGGAGATCAGCCAGAGCTGGCCCTTCGCATCCTTGAGGAACAGGTTCTTGGCGTGCCCGCCGGGCAGCGCCGCCTTGATGTCGTCGCCCTCGCCGACCCGGAACACGGCCGGATGGTCGAGGGTCGAACAGGCGATGCCGTGGGCGTCGAGGAAGGCGAAAAGATCGGCTCGGGTCTTCATATCCTCCGCCATAGCCAAACCGCGCCTCTTGCGGAACCGTCTCCCTCGCGCGACAGGTTCGGACGAGGACCACCCGGAGAGGCCGTCATGCTTCTGGAATGCTACCCGACCAGCCAGCGTCCGCCGGACATCGTGCCCGGACGCCCGCAGCGCGCCTGGATGGACGCCTTCGCCGAGCGCCATCCCTATCGCTGCCTGCCGCTGTCGATGGCCAACACCTCGGGCTGGGAGATTCTCTGCCCGGTCGGCTTCACCGCCGAGTGGAATGGCGGGGCGCACCAGGACTGCATCACCTTCACCCCCGACCACGGCCATCCCGACTTCCATGACTTCGTGAAGAGTCACTTCTCGCGCGGCATCTTCACCTTCCACCCGGGCTATCTGTTCCGCACCCCGCCGGGCTGGTCGATGTGGGTCGGCGGGCCGCCCAACCATGTGAAGGACGGCGTCCAGCCCCTGGTCGGGCTGGTCGAGACCGACTGGCTGCCGTTCCCGTTCACGATGAACTGGATCTTCACCCGCCCCGGCCGCGTGCGGTTCGAGCGCGGCGAGCCGTTCTGCTTCATCACCCTGGTGCAGGACAAGACGCTGGCCCAGGTTCAGCCGGTAACGCGGTCGCTGGCCTCGAACGCCGACCTGCGCGCCCAGTACGACGCCTGGTACCGCCAGCGGGAAGAGTTCAATCGTCGTCTGATGAAGCAGGAGCCGGACGCCGTGCGCGACGCCTGGCAGCGTTACTATTTCAAGGGCGAGCTGCCCGAGCAGACCGGCCCGGCCCCGAAGGACCACGTCAACAAGCGCCGTCTGAAGTCGCCGAGGCTCGGCGTCTGAAATCGACGTCAGGGGCGCTTGCAAAGGCTTTGCCCCTCTGCCATAAGCCGCCTCTCGATTTTCGGGACGCCCTCCAAAAGCGTCCCTGGAGCGCGGGCGTAGCTCAGTGGTAGAGCACAACCTTGCCAAGGTTGGGGTCGAGAGTTCGAATCTCTTCGCCCGCTCCAATATTCCGCAAACTGTCTGACCAGGACGGCCCCGCAAGGGGTCGTTTTGCGTTTGGCCGTCTGTCGACCGGTGAGAGGGTCTTTTTCAACAACGCCCCTTTCGCCCGCGCCGCCGATGCGCTCCATTGTCCGCCAGCCCGGATCAACCGGCGGCGGGAGCGAAACATCATGGCGACGACATCCTGGGAGTCGGGACTTCAACTTCGGTCGCTGGTGACCTCGGCGGGTGCGCTGCAGCTGTCGCTGGAGCGGACCCCGACGCCGGCGCCGGCGGACGGCGAGGTGGTCGTCCGGGTCCAGGCCTCGCCGATCAACCCCTCCGATCTCGGGCTGCTGATCGGCCCCGCCGACATGAGCACGGCGCGGGTGACGTCCAATGAGAACGGCCCCGTGGTCACCGCCGACATTCCCAAACACCTCATGCGCATGATGGCCGCGCGGGCCGACGAGAGCATGCCGGTCGGCAATGAGGGCTGCGGCGTCGTGGTCGCCGCGGGGGCGTCGCCGGAGGCCCAGGCATTGATCGGCAAGACGGTCGCCTGCCTGGGCGGGGCGATGTACGGCCAGTACCGCACCCTGCCGCTGGCCTCGGTCATGCTGCTGCCGGACGGCACGGCGCCGGCCGACGGGGCCTCCTGCTTCGTCAATCCGCTGACCGCCCTGAGCTTCCCCGAGACCATGAAGCGCGAAGGCTTCACCGGCCTGATCCACACGGCGGCGGCCTCGAACCTCGGCCAAATGCTGGTGAAGATCTGCCTGAAAGACGGGATCCCGCTGGTCAACATCGTGCGGAGCGAGGAGCAGGCAGCGATTCTGCGCGGCCTTGGCGCGACGCACATCGTCGACTCCAGCAAGCCCTCCTTCCTCGAGGACCTGACCCAGGCGATCGTCGAGACCGGCGCCTATCTGGCCTTCGACGCGATCGGCGGCGGCAGGCTGTCCGGCCAGATCCTCAACTGCATGGAAGTCGCGGCCAACAAGACGGCCAAGGTCTACAGCCGCTACGGCTCGACGCAGATGAAACAGGTCTACGTCTATGGCGGCCTGGACACCGGCCCGACCGAGCTGAACCGCGCCTTCGGCATGATGTGGGGCCTGGGCGGCTGGCTGCTGACGCCCTTCCTGATGAAGATCGGGCCGGCCGAGACGCAAAGGCTGCGGGACCGGGTGGTCGCCGAACTGAAGACCACCTTCGCCAGCCACTACACGCGGGAGATCTCGCTGGTCGAAGCGCTCGATCCGCAGATCATCGCGACCTACAACCGCAAGGCCACCGGCGAGAAATACCTGATCTGTCCCTGAGGGGCGCCGGCATGGACGGGTCGCCCGGCGATCCGGACCTGCCCGCGGTCACCCGTCCCGGATTGAAACGCTTTTTTCGCAACTTGTCCGGATACTGCCCCCGTTGATCCTCAGAATGGGGTGGGGCATGGACAAGATCATTGCGTGTCTCGTGAACGAGCACGACTACCGAATGGTGCTCGTCGCGGGGGTGGTTTGCTTCCTGGCGGCCCTGACGTCCTTCCGGCTCTACTCGCGGATGAACGGCGCCAGGGGGCTGGTGCGCGGCGCCTGGCTGCTGCTGACCGCGCTGGTCGCCGGCTCGGGCGTCTGGGCCACCCATTTCCTCGCCATCCTCGCCTATGACCCGGGCGTCGAGACCGGCTATTCGCCTACCGGCACGATGATGTCGCTGATGGTGGCGGTGTTCTTCATGGCCGCCGGCTTCTTCGCCGCCACGACCAGCCGCGAGCGCGCCAACCAGATGGCCGGCGGCATGCTGATCGGCGTCGGCGTCGCGGGCATGCACTACACCGGCATGAGCTCCTTCGTGACCCAGGGAACGATCGTCTGGGAGGCGGCGACCATCGGCGCCTCGGTGGTGGTCGGTGTGATCGGCGCCAGCGCCGCCCTGATGCTGGCCGGCGACGCGCGCAGCTTCCCGCGCCAGGTGCTCGCATCCCTCGCCCTGACGCTCGGCGTCTGCGGGCTGCATTTCACCGCCATGGGCGCGATCACCATCGTCCCCGACATGACCGTGATCGTGCCTGACCAGCTGGAAGGGGTGATGACCCTGGCCGTGGCGACCATCACGGCCCTGATCATGCTGGGCGGCCTGGGCGCCGTGCTGATCGAATCCGCCACCAGCCGCTCGGCGCTGGAGCGCATCCGCACCCTGGCCAACGCCGCCTATGAAGGCATCGTCGTGGTCCAGAACGGGATCATCAAGGACGCCAACGCCGCCTTCTGCGACCTCGCGGGCGCGGCGGCCGAGGACCTCTACGGCAAGCCTTTCAACGAGGCTCTCCTGTCGTTCGACGACGCTCTGGGCGTGCGCACCGACGCGGAACGGCGCGAGGGTCACATGCATCCGGTCGGCGGCGGCCAGTCCGTGCCGGTCGAGATCTTCGCCCGGGTGATGGACGACGGTGCGCGCGCCGAAACCCGCGGCCTGATGGTGCTGGCGATCCGCGACCTGCGCGAACGCCGGTCAGCCGAGGAGAAGATCCGCTATCTGGCTGAACACGACGGCCTTACCGGGCTGCCCAACCGCAACGCCATGCAGTCGCGTCTCGCGGCGGCGCTCGATCGCGTGGAGGCCTCGGGCGAGACGCTCGCCCTGATCTGCGTCGACCTGGATCACTTCAAGGAAGCCAACGACCTGCACGGCCATCTCGCCGGCGACGCGGTCCTGGTGGAAGCCGCCCGCCGGCTGCAGGACAGCGTCACCGCGCCGTCGTTCGCCGCGCGACTCGGCGGCGACGAGTTCGTCGTGGTGCAGATCACCGACGAGGACCAGCCGACAGCCGCCGCTGAACTGGCCGGCCGGCTGCTGGAAACCCTCAAGGACGGCATGACCTACGAGGGCCAGGACCTGGCCATGGCGGCCAGCCTCGGCGTTTCGCTCTATCCCGACGACGGCCGCACGGGTGAGGCCCTGCTGGCCAACGCCGACATGGCCCTCTACCGCGCCAAGGAGAACGGTCGCGGCGCCTATCGTTTCTTCAAGCGCGAGATGGACGAGACCATCCGCGAGCGCCGCAACCTCGCCCGCGAGCTGCGCCAGGCGATCATCGACGAGGACCTGGTGGTCCACTACCAGCCGCAGGCCCGGGCCTGCGACGGCGAGATTCTCGGCTTCGAGGCCCTGGTTCGCTGGCGCCACCCGGTCCGCGGCATGATCCCGCCGCTCGACTTCATTCCGCTGGCCGAGGAAACGGGTCTGATCCTGCCGCTCGGCGAGTGGGTGCTGCGCAAGTCCTGCGCCGAGGCCGCCCAGTGGGACAAGCCGCTGAGCATCGCGGTGAACCTCTCGCCGCTGCAGCTGAACCAGCCGAACCTGCCGCAGATCGTGCACGAGATCCTGATCCAGACCGGATTGTCGCCGATGCGGCTGGAACTGGAAGTCACCGAGAGCGCCCTGTTCAAGGACTACCAGCGCGCGCTGGACAACCTGCGCCGTCTGAAGTCCATGGGCGTGCGGATCGCGATGGACGACTTCGGCACGGGCTTCTCCTCGCTGTCGACGCTGCAGTCGTTCCCGTTCGACAAGATCAAGGTCGACAAGAGCTTCGTCGAGAACATCCACCGCGACGCCCGCGCCACGGTGATCGTCAAGGCCGTGCTGGGCCTGGGCCGCAGCCTCGACATCCCGGTCGTGGCCGAGGGCGTGGAGACCGACGAACAGCTGCAGTTCCTGCGCGGAGAGGACTGCGCCGAGGTCCAGGGTTACGCCATCGGCCGACCGGCCCCGGCCGACACCCTCGGCGCCTGGACCAATGACCTGCCGACGGTGCTGATCGCCGCGGCGACGGCCATGGCCGCGAAAGCAGCTCCGCTCCGCAAGCGCAAGAAGGCGGCGTAGCCCCGATCCAGAACGTCATGGCCCGGACAAGCCGGACCATGACGGCGTGACGGAGGTTGGGGGCTAGCGCCGCTTCAGCCCGCCGAGCACGCCCCGAAGGATCTCGCGGCCGACCTGGCTGGCGATGGTGCGGACCAGGGTCTTGCCGAAGGCCTCGCCCATGCTCTGGCGGCTCGACGACCGCGCGCGGGGCGCCGGCCGGCTGTCGGCGCGGTCGCGGCGGGCCTGCTCCCGTTCCCATTCCTTTTCCTCGGCCTCGCGGCGTTTCGCGATGTCGGCCGCTGCGGCGTCCGCCTCGGCCTGGTGCGCGGCCTGACCCGCGCGGACCTTCAGGCTCTCGAAGGCGGAGTCCCGATCCAGCGGCGTGTCGTAGAGACCGCGAACCGGGCTGGCCGCGAGGGTCGCCTGGCGCTCGGGAAGGGTGGCCGGGCCCAGCCGCGAGGCGGGCGGGCGGATCTTGGCCATCGCCACCACGGTCGGAGCGCCGCGCTCGTCCAGCACCGAGACCAGCGCCTCGCCGACCCCGAGATTCTGGATCGCTTCTGCGGTGTCGAACGCCGGGTTGGGCCGGAACGACGAGGCGGCGGCCCGCAACCCCTTCTGTTCGGCCGGGGTGTAGGCGCGCAGGGCGTGCTGGAAGCGGTTGCCCAGCTGGCCCAGCACGGTCTCGGGAACATCGGCCGGGTTCTGGGTGACGAAGAAGATGCCCACGCCCTTGGAGCGGATCAGGCGGACCACCTGCTCGACCTTCTCCAGCAGGGGCTTGGGCGCGTCGCGGAACAGCAGGTGCGCCTCGTCGAAGAAGAACACCAGCCGCGGCTTCTCCGGATCGCCGATCTCCGGCAGGTCCTCGAACAGCTCCGACATCAGCCACAGCAGGAAGGTGGCGTAGAGCCGCGGGCTCTGGATCAGCCGGTCGGCGGCCAGGATGCTGACCACGCCCCGGCCCGAGCCATCGACGCGCATCAGGTCCGACAGCGCCAGCGCCGGCTCGCCGAACAGGTTCGCGCCGCCCTGGGTTTCCAGTGTCAGCAGGCCGCGCTGGATCGTCCCCACCGTGGCGGCCGAGACGTTGCCGTACTCGGCGTCGATGCTCTTCTCGTTCTCGGCGACATACTTCAGCGCCGCCTGCAGGTCCTTCAGATCAAGCAGCAGCAGCCCTTCGGCGTCGGCGACCTTGAAGACGATGTTGAGCACGCCCTCCTGAACGTCATTGAGCTCCAGCATCCGCGCCAGCAGCAGCGGACCCATCTCCGACACGGTCGTGCGCACCGGATGGCCCTTCTCGCCGAAGAGGTCCCAGAACACCGTCGGCGGCGCGGCCGGCGTCAGGGTCAGGTTCATGCCCTGGGCGCGGGCCAGCATCTTCTCGCTCGGCGCGCCCGGCTGGCTGATTCCCGACAGGTCGCCCTTCACATCTGCGGCGAAGACCGGAACCCCGGCGTCGGACAGGGCCTGGGCGAGGATCTGCAGCGTCACGGTCTTGCCCGTGCCCGTGGCGCCGGCCACCAGACCATGGCGATTGAGCCGGTCCAGCCGCACGGTTTCGGGCTTGTCCGAATAGCCGACGAACAGGGTTCCGGGATCGCTGGCGCCGTCCATTCGTTATCTCCATGAAACTGAGGGCCCAAGCTACAGGCGCGGGCCCTGCTTCGCCAAGCGGGCGGATTGACGGACGCCGGGCCACAATCGAGACTCGGCCACAGTTGATGAGGACGCCGCATGGCCCGTACGCCTGCCAGGAAGACCCCCGAGAAGGCGGCAGAACCCCCGCATCCGCCCGCCGTGTCGGTGCGGCCAGAGGGGATCGCGCGCAATGCGCTGGTCATCCTGGCGGTGATCGCCTCCGCGGCCGCGCTCTACTGGACGCGCGACATCCTTACGCCGCTGGCCCTGGCCATGTTCCTGGCGATCATGATCGACAGTTTCGCGCGCCGGCTCGAGCATCGCTGGCCGCGTCTGCCGGACAGCCTGTCGATGCTGGTGGCGATCATCCTGTCGGTGTTGATTTTCGGCGTGACGCTCGTGGTTGTGGCTGACCGCGCCGGCGGATTTATCGGCCAGCTTGTCGGCTATGGTCCGAAGATCGACGGCCTGATCGCCCGCCTGGCCGGCATGATCGGCGTGGAAACGCCGCCGCCGCTGACCCAGATGGTCGATGACTTCAATCCGACGAAGTACGTCAGCCAGGTCGCGCAGGGCCTGCAGGGGGTGGTGTCGGACGCGGTATTCGTCCTGATCTATCTGGGCTTCATCATGGCCTCGCGGCGCGGGTTCAAGCGCAAGATCGTCGCCCTGTTCCCGCACAACGCCGAACGCGCGAACGCTCTGGAGATCTTCAACCGTATCCGGTTCGGGGTTGAGCGCTATCTCTGGGTCCAGACCGTCACCGGCCTGATGATCGGCGGCGGCTCCTGGCTGGCGATGGTGGCGGTCGGGCTCGAGAACGCCCTGTTCTGGGCCTTCCTGATCTTCCTGGCCTCCTACATCCCGATCATCGGCGGCTTCATCGGCATCGTTTTCCCGGCGCTGTTCGGCCTCGTCCAGTTCGATACCCTCTGGCAGGGCTTCGTGCTGCTGGGCGTCCTTTACGGGATCCAGTTCGTGGTCGGGAACATCATCACCCCGCGCATGCAGGGCGACAGCCTGAACATCGATCCGGTGGTGGTGCTGCTGGCCCTGGCGCTCTGGGGCGCACTGTGGGGACTGCCCGGCATGTTCCTGTCCACGCCGCTGGCGGTGATGGCCATGATCATCCTCGCCGAGTTCGAAGGCTCCCGCTGGATCGCCATTCTGATGTCCGAGAACGGCGACCCCCAGGGGGTCGACGAGAACGGCCATCACCGGCGAAACGGCAAGCAGTTCGGCCGGCCCGACGACGCCTCTTGAAACCGGTCTAACGGCGCCTATCTGTTCTGGTGTCCGGTCAGCACTCCCCCTGCGGCCGGACCCGGCGCCGCCCCTCCTCCCCCCGAAGGGCGCCGCCTGAGGCAAGACCGTCCCGTCCCTCCCCCCGGACGCGGATGACGAGAAACGCCGCCGGATCCCCCCTCCGGCGGCGTATTCGTTTTCGAGGCGCGGGCGACGTTGCGGAAAGTTCTTGCTCGTGGAGCGCCCGGACGGTTGATCGGCGCCCCAAGCGGTCTAGGCTGGCGGCGAACCTGATCGAAATTTTCCATCCGATCGGGTTAAAAGGGCGCGAAACTCACATCCTCGGAGCGTTTTCCGGTCGCCGGACCCCCGTTTGGGGCTGGAAACCGTCTCCGCAGCCAGATCCTACGGGGATATCTGATGCAGGGCGCAAGCCTTCACCCGGCAGCGCCGGGATTTGATTCCGACAGTCTCGCCGCCGCCTTCGCTGGCGCGCTCGGTCACCGGTCCGGCCGGCCAAAGGACGCCGAAGCGGCGTTCATCGCCCAGATTCACCGCGATCTGTCGGTTGAGGAACTGCCGGATCCGGATATCGCCGACCTCGCCGCCGCCTTCGCCGAGCTCTGGCGCTTCGGCGAGTCCCTGAAGGGTGACGCGCCGGCCATCCGGCTCCGGCGCTGGACCGCCGCGGGCGGCAAGGACCTGGGTCGCGACCTGATCGAGATCGCCCAGCCTGACCGGCCCTTTCTCGTCGATTCCATCATGGGCGAGATCGCCGAGGCCGGCTTCCCCGTCCGGGCCATGTTCCACCCGCTCGTCGAACGCGACGGCCGACGCCTGTCGGTCATCCAGGTTCACCTGGATCCGGTCGGCGAGGACCGCGCCGAAGCGCTCGTCGAGGGGCTACGCGCGGCGCTCGGCGACGTCCAGATGGCGGTGACCGACTTCGCCGCCCTTCAGGCGCTGATGCGCCAGACGATCGCGGAACTGACCGGCGCCCCGGCCCCCGTGTCTGCGGAAGCCCGGGCCGAGGACATCGCCTTCCTCGACTGGCTGGAGCGCGACCATTTCGTGTTCCTCGGCGCCCGGACCTATGACTACCCGCGCAGCGCTGACGGCGACTACGCCGCCGAGGAGCCGGTCTACCGGCCCGAGGACAGTCTCGGCGTCCTGCGCGACCAGGAGCGCCGCGTCCTGCGTCGCAGCAGCGAGCCGGCGATCCTGTCGAAGCAGCTTCGCCGCCACCTGGAAACCGACTCGCCGCTGATTGTGGCCAAGTCGAACCTGCGCTCGCGCGTTCATCGCCGGGCCTACATGGACTACATCGGGGTCAAGCGGTACGGCGCGGACGGCAAGCCGTCGGGCGAGGTGCGGTTCGTCGGCCTGTTCACCGCCGAGGCCTATGACGCGCCCGCCCGCGAGGTGCCGCTGATCCGGCGCAAGGTTGCCAATGTGATCACCCGCGCCGGCGTCTCGGCGGGCGGCCACAACGACAAGCGGCTGCGCAACATCCTCGAGACATGGCCGCGCGACGAGCTGTTCCAGACCCCCGAGGACGAGCTGCTGGTGCTGGCGCTGGGCGTGCTGCATCTGTTCGACCGCCCCCGCGTGCGGCTATTCGCGCGCCGCGATCCGTTCGACCGGTTCATCTCTGTGCTGCTGTTCGTGCCGCGCGAGCGCTACGATTCCGGCGTGCGCGAGAAGGCCGGGCGGATCCTCGCGGAGGCCTACCAGGGCCGGATTTCGGCCTACTATCCCAGCTTCTCGGACGCCCCGCTGGCGCGGGTGCATTTCATCCTCGGGGTCGATCCCGGGACGGTGGTCGATCCGGACCTGACCCAGGTCGAGGCCGATATCGCCGAGGCCGCCCGCACCTGGGACGACCGGTTCGAGGCCGCCGTCCGCGCCGAGCCGCCCGTCGCCGGCGTGCCCACGACCCTGGCTCGTTGGTCGGGCGGGTTCAGCAACGGCTATCGCGAGTACTATCCGGCGGCCGAGGCGCTCGCGGACCTGGCCGAAATCGACGCCATGGGCGGCGAGGAGTTCCGCACCCGCGCGTTCCGTGTGGTCGGCGACACGGCCACCCGCTTCCGGTTCAAGGTCTATCGCAAGGGCGGCGCCGCGCCCCTGGCCGACGTCATGCCGATCCTCGAGCACATGGGCCTCAAGGCCCTGATCGAGGACGCCTTCGAACTCACACCGCAGACGCCGGACGGCGCGCGCGAGACGGTCTGGGTGCATGAGTTCCTGCTTGAGGACGAGCAGGGCGAGCATCTGGTGTTCGCCGATGTCCAGGACGCCTTCGAGGCGGCCTTCACCGCCGTCTGGACCGGCCGCACCGAGAGCGACGGGTTCAACCGGCTGGTGCTGGAGCTGGGCGTGTCCTGGCGCGAGGCGGCGCTCATCCGGGCGATGTCGCGCTACCGCCAGCAGTCGGGCCTCGACCCGAGCCAGCTGGTGCAGGAACAGGCGCTGTCGGAACATCCCGGCGTCGCGCGGCTGATCCTCGACCTGTTCCGCATCAAGTTCGACCCCGCGATCAGCGCGGACATGAAGGCGCGGGAGAGCCAGGCCGCGGCGGTCATGGAGGAAATCACGACCGCGCTACAGGCCGTCGACAGCCTCGACCACGACCGGGTCCTGCGCCGGCTGGCGCTTCTGGTGGGGGCGATCAAGCGCACCAACTTCTACCAGGTCGCCGAAGGCGGCGGTCCCAAGCCCTACATCAGCTTCAAGATCGCCAGCCGCGAGCTGGAAGACCTGCCCGCGCCCAAGCCGTTCCGCG
Source organism: Caulobacter sp. FW305-C-30-S16 (assembly GCF_058783025.1). Lineage (NCBI taxonomy): Bacteria > Pseudomonadati > Pseudomonadota > Alphaproteobacteria > Caulobacterales > Caulobacteraceae > Caulobacter > Caulobacter sp. FW305-C-30-S16. Next base: position 390,397 of record NZ_JBYSYH010000001.1, read on the forward strand.
AGATCTTCGTCTGGTCGCCGCTCGTCGAGGGCGTCCACCTGCGCTTCGGGCCGGTGGCGCGGGGCGGGCTGCGCTGGTCGGACCGTCGCGACGACTTCCGCACCGAGGTGCTGGGCCTGGTCAAGGCGCAGCAGGTGAAGAACGCGGTGATCGTGCCGGTCGGCTCCAAGGGCGGCTTCTATCCCAAGCACCTGCCGCGCGGCGGGACGCCCGAGGCGATCCGCGCCGAGGGCGTCCGCGCCTACCAGACCTTCCTGTTCGGCCTGCTCGACATCACCGACAACATCGACACCGACAACACGGTGGTTCGGCCGGCCGGGGTCATCGCCCACGAGGGCGACGATCCCTACCTCGTCGTTGCGGCGGACAAGGGTACGGCGACCTTCTCCGACATCGCCAACGGCGTGGCGGTCTCCTACGGCTTCTGGCTCGGCGACGCCTTCGCCTCCGGCGGCTCGGCGGGCTACGACCACAAGGTCATGGGCATCACGGCGCGCGGCGCATGGGAGGCGGTCAAGCGTCACTTCCGCGAGGCCGGCAAGGACATCCAGACCACCGACTTCACGGTCGTCGGCGTCGGCGACATGTCCGGCGACGTGTTCGGCAACGGCATGCTGCTGAGCAAGCACATCCGGCTGCTCGCCGCCTTCGATCACCGCCACATCTTCATCGATCCCAACCCGGACGCCGCCTCGTCCTGGCCGGAACGCGAGCGGATGTTCGCGCTGCCGCGCTCGTCGTGGGAGGACTACGACAAGTCGAAGATCTCCGCCGGCGGCGGGGTGTTCTCGCGGGCCCTCAAGTCGATCCCGCTGACGCCCGAAATCCGCGCCCTGCTGGAGATCAAGGCCGAGGCGGTGTCCCCGGCCGAGCTGATGACGGCGATCCTCAAGGCGAAGGCGGAGCTGCTCTATCTCGGCGGCATCGGCACCTATGTGAAGGCGCGCGGCGAGAGCAACGCCGAAGCCGGCGACAAGGCCAATGACGCGATCCGGGTCAACGCCGGAGATCTGCGGGTCAAGGTCGTCGGCGAGGGCGCCAACCTGGGCCTGACCCAGGCCGGCCGCATCGAGTTCGCGCGCGCCGGCGGACGGATCAACACCGACGCGATCGACAACTCGGCCGGGGTCGACAGCTCCGACCACGAGGTCAACATCAAGATCCTCACCGGCATGGCCGAGCGAGCGGGAAAGTTCGACCGCCCGGCGCGCGATGCGCTGCTGGCCTCGATGACCGACGAGGTCGCCGAACATGTGCTGGCGCACAATTACGACCAGACCCTGGCGGTCTCCCTGCTCGAACAGGACGCGGCGTCGGAGATCGACAATCACGCCCGCTTCATGACCGAGCTGGAGTCGGCCGGGCGACTGGACCGCAAGGTCGAGGGCCTTCCGGACGCAGCGCAGATGCAGGACCTGTCGGCCGCGGGCAAGGGTCTGGCCCGGCCGGAGCTGGCCGTGCTGCTGGCCTATGGCAAGCTCGACCTGTTCGACCAGATCGTCGCCTCCAAGGCGCCGGACGATCCTGCGTTCGAGGCGACGCTCGAGGCCTATTTCCCGACCGCGCTGGGTCAGTACGACGACGAGATGAAGCGGCACCGGCTGCGGCGCGAGATCATCGCCACGGTCATCGACAATGAGCTGATCAACATCTGCGGCCCGACCTTCCCCGCACGCCTGCGGGCGGCGGCCGGCTGCGACACCGGCGCCCTGGTGACCGGCTTCGAGGCGGCCCGGCGCATCCTGAAGTTCCAGGACAGCTGGGACGCGGTTGCGGCGCTCGACGGCAAGGCGCCGGCCGAGGGGCAACTGGCCCTGTTCCGCGCCCTGTCGCACATCATCCGCAGCCAGACCTTCTGGCTGGCGCGGCGGGTCGGACCCGGCGGGGTCAATGGATTGACGGAGCGCTACGGCCCGGCGCTCACCGAGTTGCGCGCGCTGACGCCGGGCATCCTGTCGCCCTTCGAACAGAAGGCGGTGGCCCGTCGCGCGGCGGCCTTCGTCAAGGACGGGGCGCCTGAAGCCCTGGCGGCGAGCATCGCGGCGATCCAGCCGCTGACCACCGCGTCAGAACTCGTGGATCTGGCGAACGCGCTCGGCTGGCCCGTGGCCAACGCCGCGCGACTGTATCACCAGGTCGGCGCGGCCTTCAGCTTCGATCGCCTGCGGGCGGCGGCCGGCGAAAAGCGCGGCGGCGACCACTTCGAACGGATGGCCGTCCGGCGGCTGATCGAGGACATGCTCAGCGAACAGGCCGAGGTCGCGCGCGCGGTCATGGCCTTCGCCGCTGATCCTGACGCGGCCGGAGGCAATGAGGCGGCGAAGGCCACCGTCAATTCCTGGGCGCAGATTCACTCCGGTCCCGGCCGGGTCGTTCGTCGCACCATCGAGGAGATCGAGCAGGCCGGCGGCGGCTGGACCTTCGCCAAACTGACCATCGCCAATGCGGCCCTGCGGGAACTGGCGGCGGTGGCGGTGAAGTAGGGTGCGTCCTTCGAGTCGCGGACCTGAGGGTCCGCTCCTCAGGATGACGGGCGGGATTTGATTGCACCCACTCGCGTCATGGTGAGGAGCGAGCCTCAAGCGAGCGTCTCGAACCACGCAAGCTGTCAGCCTAACGCGCTCTTCAGCGCCGCAACGTAATACTGCTCCGCCGTCGTCCTCAGGTCGGCGCGGTAGCGGGTGCGAGGGTCGTTGGCGTCGTCGTCGTCGAAGGCGTGGGTGGCGTCCGGGAAGGTCAGGACATCGACCTGCAGCCCGTCGCCCTTGAGCCGGTTGAGGGCCTTCAGCGGCGCGGCCGTTCCGACGATCGCATCCTTGCCGCCGAGGACGGCGAACACCTTCGGCCGCTGTCCCTGCCAGCCCCGCGCGGACGTCAGGGAGGGGAAGCTGGCGTACGGATAGACGAGAAAGGCGCCACGGATGGCCCGAAGCTGGGCAGGATCTGCGTCGGTCAGGCCGGTCATCCGCGCCGCGCCGGATCCCTGCGCGAAGGCGTCCATAACGGTCCAGCCGCCGTGGCTCCAGCCGGCGGCGACCACCCGGTCGGCGTCGGCCCAGGGCTGGCCCTTCAGCCAGTGCAGCATGGCGTAGAGATCGCCCGCCCGCTGCGACCCGCGCAACACCGTGCCGGTGCAGACGAACAGGCTGCCGTCGAGCCGTGACATCCCGCGGGGCTTGAAACTGTCGACGATCACCACCGCCACCCCGGCCTTCACGGCGGCTTCGGCATAGCTGGTCTGGAACGGCTGCGACCCGGCGCACCCGTGGAGCTGCAGGGCCACGGGGAAGGGGCCCTGTCCCGCCGGCTTGAGCACGCGCACGCCTTTCGCCAGCAGGTCGGCGCGCGCGGCGAGGGTGGAGGGTTGGGAGATCATGGAGGCCAGTATGTGAGCAAACGCTCACATGTCAAGCGGTGTCCCGGTCGACCTCAGTGCAGGCTCCAACCTGGCCGGATACTCTACGCCCTGAAGGCCTTGATGGAATGGTTCGCTCCGGACGGGCCCTTGCTCAAGGACCGCTTCGCGGCCGCGCAGCGGCGACCCCGCAGGGGTCGTCCTTGACCAAGGTCCCGCAGGAGCAAGAATGCTCATCAAGACATCAGGACGCCCCTGCCGTGAGGGGTTCGAACCGAGCGTCCTCCTAGTGCCGGAACACCCGCACGCCGGTGAAGGCCATCGCCACGCCCCGCTCATCCGCCGCTGCGATGACTTCCTCGTCACGGATCGAGCCGCCCGGCTGGATGATCGCCGTCGCCCCGGCGTCCGCCGCCTGGATCAGGCCGTCGGCGAACGGGAAGAAGGCCTCGGAGGCGCAGGCCGACCCCTTCAGGTCGAGCCCGAAGTCACCCGCCCGCATCGCCGCGATGCGGGCCGAGTCCTTGCGGTTCATCTGGCCGGCGCCGACGCCGAGCGTTTGGCCCGCACGGGCGAACACCACGGCGTTGGACTTCACATGTTTGGCCACCACGAAGGCGAACAGCATGTCGGCGATCTCGGTCGGCGAGGGCACCCGCTTCGTCACGATCTTCAGGTCCGAGGGCTTGATCAGCGCGGTGTCGCGACTCTGGACCAGGAAGCCGCCGGCGACCGAGCGGAACACCTCGCCGGCCGAATGCGCATCAGGCAGGGCGCCGGTCACCAGCAGGCGCAGGTTCTTCTTCGACTCGAACACGGCGATCGCGTCGTCGTCCGCTTCCGGCGCGATGACCACCTCGGTGAACACCTCGACGATCGCCTCGGCGGCCTTGCGGTCGAGGCGGCGGTTGACCGCGACGATGCCGCCGAAGGCGCTGACGGGATCGCATTCCAGCGCCCGCTTGTAGGCGCTCAGCAGATCGTCGCCGGTCGCCACGCCGCAGGGGTTGGCGTGCTTGACGATGACGCAGGCCGGTTCGCTGAACTCGGCGACCAGCTCGAAGGCGGCGTCAGTGTCGGCGATGTTGTTGTAGCTCAGTTCCTTGCCCTGCAGCTGGCGGGCGCTGGCCACGCCGGGCCGGGGCGCGCCGCTGGCGTAGAAGGCCGCCGACTGGTGGGGGTTCTCGCCATAACGCATCGTCTGGATCAGGGTCCCGGCGATGGCCTTGCGGGCCGGCGCGGCCTGTTCCAGTTGCGCCGCGAACCAGGTGGAGATCGCCGCGTCATAGGCCGCCGTGCGGGCGTAGGCGCGCGCCGCGAGCGTCTTGCGCAGGTCCAGGGTCGTCGCGCCGCCGCCCTGGAGCTGGGCGATCACCTCGGCCATGTCGGACGGGTCGGTGCAGACGGCCACGTAGCCGTGGTTCTTGGCCGCCGAACGGATCATCGCCGGCCCGCCGATGTCGATGTTCTCGACGCAGGTCGCGTAGTCGCCGCCGGCCGCGACGGTCGCCTCGAACGGGTAGAGATTGACGTACAGCAGGTCGATACCGCCGATGCCGTGGTCGCTCATGGCCTTCGCGTGGTCCGCCGCATCACGCACGCCGAGCAGGCCGCCGTGGACGATCGGGTGCAGCGTCTTGACCCGCCCGTCCATCATTTCCGGGAAGCCGGTCAGGTCCGACACGTCTTTCACGGGCAGGCCGGCCGCCGCGATCGCCGCCCGGGTCCCGCCGGTCGAGACCAGCTCGACCCCGAGATCGCTGAGCACCTTCGCCGCCTCGACCAGACCGGTCTTGTCGGAAACCGACAGCAGGGCGCGCTTGATGACGACCTTGTCGGGGGAAGCGGGATAGTCGGGGGCGGCGGGCATGGTTCGGCTCCGGATTGAACGAGGAGCCCAGGCGCGCGGCATATGAGGTTCGCGCTCCCCGGTGGTTATCCACCTATGCGCCAGTCACGCGAACGAGGCGGAAAATACGGATCGCGGCGGAAAAAGCTACCCCTCCGCGCGCGACAGCTTCCAGCGCACCCGGCCGCCCTTGTCGTCGCTGGCCTGGCCGCGCAGCACGACCTGGACCGTGCGGCGCTGGACGCCGTTCTCGATATGCAGGGACGGCTCGACCGAGACCTCGATAGCGTCGTTGCGCAGCCACCAGCCCTGTTCCGACGGGCCCTTGAGCAGGACGCTCTTGTGGTCTCGCGCGAGCGAGGCGCGGGCGTCCGGGTGCAGGTGGAAGCGCACGGTGAAGGGCATGTAGCGGCGCGGCCCGTCCTGGGTTTTCTCGATCTTCGGCCGGAAGCTGTCCTCGCCGCGCAGTTCTTCAAGCGACCGGTCGAGGTACAGCTTGCGCTCGTGGATCAGGCCGAAGCGCTTGACCCAGCCGTCATGCGACACCTCCAGCCAGGCGGCCGCCTCGGCGTCATGGCGCTTCACCTCGACCTTGCGCGGCGCGCCGATCAGGCGGGGTCCCAGGGCGGCGGCGGCGAAGCCGCGCAGCGGCTGGCCGGCCGACATGTCGGCCAGATTGGCCGTCGACGAGGCGTCGGTCAGCCGCAGGGCGTGCGAGGCGCCGGAGTCGGCCGTCCAGGCGCAGCCGACGATCAGCCGGTCTGTCCCGCAGACGACCTCCATCGCCGCCGACTGGGCGCAGGCCGTCGCGCTCCAGCGGCCCCGGGCCGGCAGGCCCGCGTCGACGATGATCGCCATGCCCGGCGACTCCAGCCGCTCGAAGCCGCCGTGCGGGGCGCGGCCGCGAACGCGGGGACCGCCCTCCTCGTGGGCCAGGGCGGCGGCGATGCGGCGCGGGCCGACGGCCTCGCCCCCCTGGAAATCGGCCAGCCGCCCGTCGGGCAGGGTGAAGAACCGGGTCGCAGCGCTCAGCCGGTCAATCGCGCGCGGCAGATCGTCGGGGCCGGCCTGTCCGCGCTGATGCAGGGCGTCGTCGAGCGTGAGCAGGTCGAACAGCAGCTCCAGCCCCGCCTGGGGCGAGCGACTGGCATGGACGCCGTCATGCGACACGACGGCGGCGAGATCCCGCTTGAGCCGGCTCACCGAGAGGTCGATCAGCCGGTCGCCGGCCTCCCCGCCGAGCGCGCAGCCGGCCACGCCGGCCGCGACCGCCCTCTCGAGCGTCCGTTCCGGCGCCTGGCCGATGCGGGACAGGTGCCTGGCCTGTCGCGCCAGATCGTCAAGCAGGGCGGCGCGCTCGGCGTCCGAGGCGCCGGAGGACAGCCGCCGTGCGGCGCAGGCCAGGTTGAACACCCGCCGCTCAAGCACGTCCGGTCCCCAGGAAAAGCTGTTCCAGCGGCCGAACACGCGTCGCCAGTCCGTGACCAGTCGCAGGCCGAGTCGCGCGCCCGCGTCGCCGGTGGCGAGCAGGTCGGCCATCCAGCCCATGCGGTGCAGGGCGACGGCGAACCGGCGGCTGGGACTGGGTCGGTCAAACGGATCCCCCTGCGCCCCGACGACCATTTCCGTGCCGCCGATATCGAAGATCCCGCCCAGGATGCGGCGGCCTGTCTCCGGCTCGATGGGTCGCAGGTCTCGGGGATTGGCGGCCATGCCGTCGGGCCTGGGCCGCGCCAGCGACAGTCGGTGCAGCGGCGTGCCGAACCACTCCCGCTCGGCAAGCCGGCGCGCGCTCTCGCCGGCGGCCTGCAGGGCGAGGGCGGCGGACGAGGCTGAAGGCAGATGGGGCGCGTCCATCCCGCCGGGCTCAGACGCCCTTCAGGGCGCGGATGTTGTCGGCGTAGGCGGCCGGGCCGCCCTTGAACACGGCTGAACCCGCGACCAGCGCCGTGGCGCCGGCGGCGACGCACTGCGGCGCGGTGACCGGCGTGACCCCGCCGTCGACTTCAAGCGCGATGGCATGGCCCGAGGCGTCGATCATTTTCCGCAGGCGTTCGATCTTCTTCAGCTGCGAGCTGATGAAACTCTGGCCGCCGAAGCCCGGATTGACGGTCATCACGAGCAACAGGTCGATGTCTTCGAGGATCCACTCGACGCATTCCACCGGGGTCGAGGGGTTGAAGACCACCCCGGCCTTGCAGCCCAGCTCGCGGATGCGTTTCAGCGACCGGTGCAGGTGCGGCCCCGCCTCGGGGTGAATGCTGAGGATGTTCGCCCCGGCGGCGGCAAACGCCTCCAGGTACGGATCAGCCGGCGTGATCATCAGATGCACGTCGAACGGGATCGAGACATGCGGCCGCAGGGCCTTCACCACGTCCGGGCCAATGGTGATGTTGGGTACGAAATGGCCGTCCATCACGTCGACGTGCAGCCAGTCGGCGCCGGCGGCTTCGACGGCGCGGCATTCCTCGCCGAGACGGGCGAAGTCCGACGCCAGGATGGACGGAGCGATGATCGGGGCGGCCATGCGCTGGTCTAACCGGAGCCGACCTTCGGAACAAGGAAGGTCAGGCCCGGCGGACCATTCGGGCGGCGAAGAAGCCGTCGATCCCGCCCTCGAGGTGGTGCGGCAGGATGCGCAGCCAGCCTTCGGCGGAGATGCTGTCCGCCGGCGCGCCGCCTTCCCCGGCCGATACCGACTCGAGCGCAAAGTCCGGGCGACGGGCGAGGAAGCCACGAATCTGGGCCTCGCCCTCCTCAGGCTCCAGCGAGCAGACGCAGTAGACCAGCCGCCCGCCGGGTTTCACCCGGTCTGCTGCGGAGTCGAGCATGCGGATCTGCACGCCGGCCAGGCTGGCGATGTCGCCGGGCGCGGCGGCCCAGAGCACGTCCGGGTGGCGGCGGAACGTGCCCGTCGCCGAGCAGGGGGCGTCCAGCAGCACCGCGTCGAACGTTCGCCTGTCGGTCCACGACCGGGCGTCGGCGGCGACGACCTCGGCGGTCAGGTCCATCCGGGCGAGGTTTTCGCTGACGCGCTTCAGCCGGTCGGCCGATCGATCAATCGCCACGACCGAAGCGCCGGCGGCGGCCAGTTGCAGGGTCTTGCCGCCCGGCGCGGCGCACAGGTCGAGCGCCGTCTGGCCCGGCTGAATGTTCAGGAGTCGCGCGGGGATCGCCGCGCCGGCGTCCTGGACCCACCAGCGGCCTTCGGCGAAAGCGGGCCACTCGGCGAGGTCGCCGCGCTTCGCGGTGCGGATCGAGCCGCCCGGCAGGACCGTCCCTTCGAGCAGGGCCGCGAGCGTCTCGGCGTCCGCGGGGTCTTTCGCGGTCAGGTCGGTGTCCGGCTCGTTGGCGATCACCGCGGCGATGGCGCGGGCGCCGGCGTCGCCGAAGGCGGCCTGCCAGCGGGCGAACAGCCAGGACGGGGCGAGGGCCTCGGGATCTTCTGCCGGTTTGCCGTCGCGCTGCAGGCCGCGCAGGATCGCGTTGACCAGGCCCTTGAACGACCGGGTCGGCTTGAGGCGGTCGGCGATGGCGACGGTGGTCGAAACCGCCGCGTGGTCCGGCACATCCATCCAGAACAGCTGCGCCATGCCGAGTCTCAGCAGGGTGCGGACCCGTTCCGGCGGCTCGCGCTGAAGCTTCGGGGCGAGGGCGCGGTCGATCACGCCGAGGTGGCGCAGGGCGACCATGGTCAGGGCGCGGGCCAGCGCCCGGTCGCGCGGCGGCAGTCCGCGCGTGGCCGAGACGGACAGGGCCTCGTCGAGGCCGGCGCGCCGCGACAGGGCGGCTTCCAGGAACTGGGCCGCCGCCTCCCGCGCGGGGAGGCCGATATCTTCATGCTCGCTCACCCGCGCCCCGTGCCCTGTCCGGGCCGGCGGCGCAAGAGGCCGGTCACGCCGCCGGCTTGCGCCAGCCGCTGATCACGCTGATCAGGAAACAGATGATGCCCAGGATCGCCGGGATCTCGGCCGCCATCATCACCTGGCCGCTGAGCTTGTGGGTGAGAACCTGCGGCAGCAGGACGGCCATCAGGATGGCGCCGAGGCTCGAGAGCGCCAGATTGACCCAGGCCAGAACCCCAGGCGTGGCGCCCGGCAGGGCGTAGTAGCCGCCCATGATGGCCAGGGTGACCCAGCCGAGCAGGTTCAGATGGGCGTGGGCCGGCATCATCGAATGATCCCCGCTGGTCCCCATCTGACTGCCCCAGATCATGCCGGCGAGACCACAGAGCGTGGCGATGGTGAAGAAGGCTGTTGAAACGCGTGGCATTCGATTCCCCCAGAAACGATGCGCTTACCCAGATCGGGCACGCCTAGAAAACCAGCGTTCGACAAGACGATCAAGTCGCGGGCGCATGGCGAAGTCCGGCCCCGTCGGCGTTGTTCCCGTCGTTCGCCACTGATAAATCCCGGGCATGGACAATGATCAGCAGGACGACCTGCCCCCCGGCGCCAATCCCGATGTGGTGCTGACCCCGGCCGCCCGGCGGGCGCTGGAGGAAGCGGCTGCCCGCCGCGCCGCCGCGCCGCCCGTGGATCTCCCGCCGGAAGAGGGCGGCCCGTCCGGTCTGGAGCCGACCCGCTACGGCGACTGGGAGCGCAAGGGCCTGGCCAGCGACTTCTGAGCCGGCGGCCGCCTGTCCGTGAGGCGCGAAGTTTAACCACGCGCCTCTCGCGCCTCAGGGGCAAGCGTTCGCCTCTCGCCGTTGACGCTCCTAGGGTCGCCGCTTCAAGGCGCCGGAGCGGCCATGATGATCTGGATTAAGCGTGTCGTGCTGGCCCTCGTCAGTCTTCTGACACTCGCGCGGGCCGCCGCGGCCTACGAGGCGCCGCCGCCGCCGCCGTCCGGTTACGCGCCCGCCTACACTCCGGCGTATTCACCCGCTCACCCCGCGCCCGACCAGGGCTACGGCTACTATGTGGTCGAGACCTGCTGCAGTCGCGCGCCGCATCCGGCGCCGCAACCCCTGCCGCCGCCGCCGCCCCCGCCGCCTGCCTGCCCGGGTCCCTGCGGCGGCTACAGCTACGGCGGCGGCTACGGTCAGACCGGCGGCTATGGCTACGAAGAGGGCTATCGCGCCGGCTATGTCGCCGGATACCCGCGCGGCGCTGCGGAAGCGCAGATCTTCGTCGAGGACCAGGACGGCCGCTGGAGCCAGGTCTCGGGCGCCCAGGCCGCGGGGACGGCCTATGGCTACGCGGGGGCCTATGGCGGGTCACCGCGGCCGCCGGCCGGTCCTCCGCCCTGCAGCAGCTGTTGCGGCGGCGGCTACACGCCGCCCGCGCCGCCCTCCTGTCCGCCATCCTACCCGCCGGGCTATGGCGAAGTGCGCCTGGGCGACAGCTTCTTCTGGGGCGGCGGCGGCGTCGGGCCGGAAGTCTACGCCGGCGGCGGTGGAGGCGGCGGCGGTTATGCCTACGCGGGCGCGTCAGCCTCGTCCTATGCCTACGCCAGCGCCAGTGCGCGGGTCACGGTAGGCGGCGGCCGCGGCTATCGCCCGCCCCCGCACCGTCCTCCGCCCGTCCACCCCGGCAAGCCGGGCAAGGGCGGTGGCAAGCCCCGCAAGGGCGGCTGCTGCCACTAGGCTCTGGCCATCTCCTCAACGATCCGCAACGCTGCGGCGCGGGGGTCCGCCGCCGCGGTGATCGGACGGCCGCAGACCAGATGGCTGGCGCCCGCCTGCAGGGCTTCCAGCGGTGTCGCGGCGCGCGCCTGATCGTCCTTGCCCGCCCAGTCCGGCCGAACGCCGGGCGTGACGACGAGGAAGTCGGGGCCGCCGATCCGCCGGGCCAGCGCCGCCTCGTGCGGACTGGCGACCACGCCGTCCGCGCCCGCGTCGATCACCTGCCGGATCCGGCGTTCAACCAGCTGTTCGACGCCCATCCCGTAGCCGATCTGCGCAAGGTCCTGGCCGTTCAGGCTGGTCAGGACGGTCACGCCGACGATCTTCGCCTGGCGGTCGCCGCCTCGCCCCTTGACCGCCGCCGCCAGCACCTGCGGCTGGGCGTGGACGGTCAGCAGGTCGCAGGCGCCGGTCCCGACGATCGCCGCAGTGGCCTTTTCGACGGTCGCCCCGATGTCGTGCAGTTTCCAGTCGAGGAACACCTTGCGGCCCCGCGCCTTGAGGTCGCGCGCCATGTCCATGCCGCCCACGGCCAGCATCTGCAGGCCGATCTTGTAGAAGCTGACGCTGTCGCCGAGCGCCTCCACCATCGCCTCGGCCTCGGCGCGGCTGGGCAGGTCGAGCGGAATGATCAGGCGCGGGTCGGCGGACATGCGGCGTCTCCCGCCTCTCGGGGGAGGCGATATCGTGTGATTTGGGCTAAGGAGGCTGCATGACCCCCTCCGAATACGCCGTCAACTTCTTCGTCGCCCTGTTCGCGCTGCTCGACCCGATCGGCAACGTGCCGGTGTTCGCGGCCGCCACGGCCGGCGCCGTCGCGGCGGGTCGGCGCTGGGTCGCCGTCTACATCTCGCTGTTCGCCTTCGCGTTCATGAGCTTCTTCTTCTTCACCGGCCTGTCGCTGCTGGAGTTCTTCGGCATTTCGCTGCCGGCCTTCCGCATCGCCGGCGGGGTGATCCTGTTCCTGATGGGTCTGGAGATGGCGCGCGACGACTTCACGGCGATGTTCGCGGACGCTGCCGAGGGGGCCGAGGACGCCGGCCCGCGCGCTTACGCCCGGCGGCGCTTCGAGCGGCTGATCGTCCCGTTCGCCATGCCGCTGCTGATCGGTCCGGGCGCGATCTCGACGGTGATCATCTACGCCAGCGAGGCCAAGGCCCTGGGCCTTGAGGGCATGGCGGTCGGGATCGGCGTCATCGCCGCCGTCTCGCTGCTGACGATGATCTGCTTCTGGCTGACGCCGCTGATCTCCCGCCTGCTCGGCCGGATCGGCATGACCATCATCGTGCGGGTGCTGGGTCTGATCCTCTGCGCCATGGCGGTGCAGTTCGTGATCATCGGCGTCGCCGACACCGCCCGCAGCGTGATCATCAAGACGGACGTCTCAGCGCCCTACTCGGCCACCAAATGATCCCCTCCCGGGTGGGAGAGGACGAGGGTCTAGACCTTCCGGAATCGTGACCCCTGGCTGGCCATCAGCGCCAGCGCCCAATCGTCAGGCAGCAGCTTTGCCAGCGCCGCGATCGCCTTGTTGGGCGCGCCGGTGACGCAGACCGGCCGGTTGGCCTCCGCCGCCTCATAGCCGGTGGCCGCGACCTCGTCCGCCCCGAGCCACAGCCAGTCCGGCGTCGACTGGGTGATCTGCGCCCGCGTGGCGTTGACGTCATGGAACTCCGAGAAGGTGAACCCGGGGCAGAGGGCCGAGACATGCACGCCCGTCGTCTGGTTCTCGAGGTGCAGGCTCTGGGAGAACTTCACCAGGAAGCTCTTGGTCGCCGCATACAGGGTGTGGCCGGCGGAGCCCGGCACGAGCCCCGCGAGCGAGGCGACATTGACGATGCGGCCGAACTTCCGCTCGATCATCCCCGGCAGCACCTTGTGGGTCAGCTCGCAGACCGCGACCAGCATGACCTGCAGCATCGACCGCTGGTCGGGCCATTCGGTGTCGGCATAGGCGCCGGGCAGGCCGTAGCCCGCGTTGTTGACCAGGGCGTCGACGACGCGGCCGTGGGACTCGATCTCGGCCAGAACCGCGTCGGCGGCGCCGGGCTCGCCCAGATCGGCGGCGATGACCAGGGCCTCGACCCCGAAGCGCAGGCGAATCTCGCCGGCGAGGGACTCAAGCCGGTCGGTCCGGCGGGCGGTCAGGGCCACATCATAGCCGTGGCTGGCGTAGATGCGGGCGAAAGCGGCGCCGATGCCGGCGGAAGCGCCGGTCACCAGCGCAAGGCGGCGAGCCATGCGGGCGGACCCTTCGAGGAACTGGGACCCCTAGATTGGCCCGCCCGCCGACCCGGTCAAGCCGCGTCAGGCGGCTTGCTTGAGTTCCGCCTCCGCGCCACGCGCCCAGCGCAGGGCCGCCTTGCCGACCCGCAGGCCCAGAAGGCGCGCCGTTTCGTGCTCTCCCGAGGGCGGGGATACCTCGGCGGCGGCGTTGTCGGCCTGGGCGGCCAGGCCGATGAACGACCCGACCCGGTTGACCGTCTCGGGCCCGCGCTGGGCGGCCGGGATGTTCGGCGCCGGGATGCCGAGGTTGATCCAGTTCATGCCGTGCTGGGCCGCCAGGATCGAAAGGCTGCTCAAGGCATGCAGCTTGTCGCCCGAAAAGCTGTGCGAGACGGTGAAGCCCGCCGCCAGCTTGTCCTTCCAGGCGCCCGTGAAGAACGCCTTCGAGGAGGCGTCGGCGAACACTTTGAACACGCCGGAAACGTCGCCCATGTAGGTGGGGGCGCCAAAGATCACGCCGTCAGAGGCGGTGATCTCGTCCAGCAACGGGTCAAAATCCTGCGTGGCGCTGTCGATCTTCAGCAGGACGGCCTCGACGCCCGCGTCCCGGACGCCCTGGGCGACGCTGCTGGCGAGGACTTCGGTGTGGCCGTAGCCGGAGTGATAGGCGATGGCGATGCGGGTCATTCGGGGATCCCAAAAAAGAAACTGTGTCAGTCACAGTTACCTAATCGGGCAGCCTTCCTGCCGCAAGTGATCCGCAACAGACGCGATCACAGTTTTTCTGCGGGAGCCTTGAGAAGATCGGCGACGGTGATGCGGGACAGCCGCTCGGACGCCGCGGTGTCGGCCGCGACGATCGCCGCGCTGACCGCTTCGGGGATCATTTCCCCGACCGGGCAGCCCTTGGCGCCCGGGGGCGCGACGCCCAGGTGGGTGCAGCCGCCGACGGCCTTGAGCACCGCATCGAGGCTGATCAGCGCCGGATCGACCTTCAGCCAGGCCCCGCCGCCGGCGCCGGCGCGGGTGTCGATCAGGCCCGCGCGGGCGAGCATGGCGGTCACCCGCCTTACGACAACAGGGTTTGTCGGCATGGAGGCGGCCAGTTCAGCGCTCGATATGGCGCGCTCCGCCCCCGTCGCCTCCTTGTGGGCGAGATAGGCCAGGGCGTGAGCCGCGACGGGAAATTTCTGGCTGTCTGACATGATCGGACCTGAAAGGTAGGAAAGGCGGGGGCCGGACGCCACGAAAATCGTCGTTCCGACCTTGCGGCCACGCATTGAACCCCCTGCGGATTGGGTGTATCGCCCGCGCCGCACTCGCTAGGGACTTGGCGGCGGGACCTTCCCGCCGTGATCCCGGAGGGATCTGATGGCTTCCGAAGCCCCTGGCGCGACCGCACCCGATACAGCGGCGCCGACACCGACTCCAAAGCCCGCTCCGGAGGGCCACGGCGCCCAGAGCTTCTGGGCGCTCGCGATCGGCTCGATCGGCGTCGTCTTCGGCGACATCGGAACCAGCCCGCTCTATGCGATGCGCGAGGCGCTGCATCACACCCGCAGCGGCGTGACCACCGAACTCGCCGTTCTGGGCGTGGTGTCGCTGGTGATCTGGGCGCTAATCCTGGTCGTGACCGTCAAGTACGTCGTGCTGCTGATGCGGGCCGACAACAAGGGCGAGGGCGGCACCCTGGCCCTGATGGCCCTGGCCCGCAGAACCCTGGCCAAGCCCAACGGCAAGCGGTCGGCGACGGTCTTCTTCCTCGGCGTGATCGGCGCGGCGCTGTTCTACGGCGACGGGATCATCACCCCGGCCATCTCGGTTCTGTCGGCGATCGAGGGTCTCAAGGAGGCCCCGGGCCTCGGCGGGCGCGTCGACAACTGGATCCTGCCGATCTCGGCCGGCATCCTCATCGCCCTGTTCATGGTGCAGTCGCGCGGCACGCACCGGGTGGCGACCTTCTTCGGCCCGATCACCCTGCTGTGGTTCCTCGTGCTGGGCGGGCTCGGCCTCTACCACATGTTCGACGACCCCTCGATCCTGCGCGCCGCCTTGCCGCACTACGGCGTGATGTTCCTGTTCCAGAACGGGTTCCTGGGCTTCGTGATCCTCGGCAGCGTCTTCCTGGCGGTCACCGGCGCAGAGGCGCTCTACGCCGACATGGGACATTTCGGGAAAAAGCCGATCCAGGCCGCCTGGCTCTGGCTCGTCTTCCCCTGCCTGGTCCTCAACTACCTCGGCCAGGGCGCGATGATCCTGTCCCACCCGGAAGCCAAGGCCAATCCGTTCTGGGCCATGGTGCCTGAGCTGGCCTACTGGCCGGTGCTGGCCCTGGCGGCCACGGCCACCGTCATCGCCAGCCAGGCCGTGATCACCGGGGCCTTCTCGGTGACGCAGCAGGCCGTTCAACTGGGTCTGCTGCCGCGCATCGACATCCGCCGCACCTCCGAGACCCAGGCCGGCCAGATCTATGTGCCCCAGGTCAACACCCTGCTGCTGATCGGCGTGCTGGTCCTGCTGTTCAGCTTCAAGACCTCCAGCGCCCTGGCCGCGGCCTATGGCATCGCGGTGACGGGCTCGATGCTGGTCGACACCCTGCTGGCCTTCGTGATCGTCCGCTTCATGTGGAAATGGCGCTGGTCGGCTACCCTGGCGGTGCTCGTGCCGCTGGTGGCGATCGACCTGACCTTTATCTCCTCGAACCTTCTGAAGATTCCGCAGGGCGCGTGGATGCCGCTGGTGTTCGGCGCCCTGCTGGTGCTGATCATGTGGACCTGGACGCGCGGATCCCAGATCCTCACCGACAAGACGCGCCGGGACTCGGTGCCGCTGACCGACCTGATCGACATTCTCAAGGCCAGGCCGCCGCACCGGGCTCCGGGCACGGCCATCTTCCTGACCAGCGATCCGGACATGACCCCGGTCGCCCTGATGCACAATCTCAAGCACAACAAGGTGCTGCACGAGAAGAACGTCGTCGCAACGGTGCGCACCGCCGAGACGCCGCGCGTGTCCGAGGCCGACCGCGTGCGGATCGAGCCGGTCAACGACGACTTCAAGAAGCTGATCATCACCTACGGCTTCATGGAGACGCCGAACGTGCCCAAGGCGCTGGCGCTGCTGCGCAAGCAACAGGGGCTGAAGTTCGACATCATGGCGACAAGCTTCTTCCTCGGCCGCCGCTCGGTGATCGCCTCGGCCCACAGCGGCATGCCGCTGTGGCAGGACAAGATTTTCATCTTCCTGATGCGCAACGCCGCCAATCCGACGGACTTCTTCAAGATCCCGCCCGGTCGCGTGGTCGAGATGGGCGCGCAGGTGACGGTCTAGGGCGATGATCCAGACCCTGTCCTTCGTCGGCGACGCCTTCTGGATTCTCGGCCTGGCGCTGATCAGCGCCCTGTCCTGGGGCGCCTGGAAGCGCATTCCCGCCGGGACATCCGTCCCCGTCGCCTGGAAGGGCGAGACTATCGCCGTCCGCGCCCACCGCCTGCCGGCGCTGTGGCTGGTTCCGGTGCTGGCCTTCGCCCTCGGCGTCTGGCTGAAGTTCGAGAGCCGCGCCCCGGGGATCGACCTCAACGGCGCCCTGATCGCGCTCGGCGTGCGCATGACCCTCGCGCCGCTGATCGCCATCCTGCACATGAGCCAGATCCGCCGGGCGCTGGTCGCGTTGGAGGACGAGGGCGCGCTGGGCCCGTCGCGATAAGGCCACAAACGCGCGACCATCCTTCCGGGATGATCGACCGCCGCTCCGTTCTGATCGCCCTGCCGGTCCTGGCCGCGCCAGGCCTCGCCCGGGCCGAGCCGGACTGGCCAGCGCGCCTCGTGACCGCCGCCCGGTCCCAGGTCGGCCGCACGGTCCTCTATGACCCCGCCTACGTCCGCCTGGCCTATCCGGGCGGGGACGTGCCCCAGGACCGCGGCGTCTGCACCGACGTGATCATCCGCGCCTACCGCGCCGCCTTCGGCCTCGACCTGCAGAGGCTGGTGCACGAGGACATGGCGAGGGCCTTCGCCGCCTATCCGAAGACCTGGGGCCTGGGACGCCCGGACCGCAACATCGACCACCGCCGCGTGCCCAACCTCGAGACCTTCCTGACCCGCAGGGGCGCAGCCCTGCCCCTCGCGGCGCTCTGGCGGCCCGGCGACCTGATCACCCAGCGCCTGCCGGGAAACCTGCCCCACATCGTCATCGTCACGGGCGCCCGCTCGGCTCTCGGCGAGCCGCTCGTGGCGCACAATATCGGGGCCGGAACACAGGTGGAGCCGATCCCGGTGTTCGCCCGCAACGTCGGTCGATTCCGTTTCGCGCCCGATCGGGCTTGACCCCGGCCCCCCGGCGCCCTTGAACGCGGCGACTCCGTCCCTCTCCCCCAGGAATGCCGCCGTGTCCGACAAGAAGTCCGTGAAGAAGGTCGTCCTCGCCTATTCGGGCGGCCTCGACACCTCGATCATCCTCAAGTGGCTGCAGACCGAATACGGGGCGGAGGTCATCACCTTCACCGCCGACCTCGGCCAGGGCGAGGAAATCGAGCCGGCGCGCGCCAAGGCCCTGGCGGCCGGCGTGAAGCCGGAGAACATCTTCATCGAGGACGTGCGCGAGGAATTCGTCCGCGACTACGTCTTCCCGATGTTCCGCGCCAATACGGTCTATGAGGGCCAGTATCTGCTCGGCACCTCGATCGCCCGGCCGCTGATCGCCAAGAAGCAGATCGAGATCGCCCGCAAGATGGGCGCCGACGCGGTCAGCCACGGCGCCACCGGCAAGGGCAACGACCAGGTCCGCTTCGAACTCGGCTACTATGGTCTCGAGCCTGACATCACCGTCATCGCGCCCTGGCGCGAGTGGGACTTCAAGTCCCGCGAGGCCCTGCTCGACTTCGCCGAGAAGCACCAGATCCAGATCACCAAGGACAAGCGCGGTGAAGCGCCCTTCAGCGTCGACGCCAACCTCCTGCACTCCTCGTCCGAGGGCAAGGTGCTGGAAGACCCGGCGGTCGAGGCCCCCGAGTTCGTCCACATGCGCACCATCGCGCCCGAGGACGCGCCGGACAAACCGACCGTCTTCACCATCGACTTCGAAAAGGGCGACCCGGTCGCCATCGACGGCGTGGCCCTGTCTCCGGCCGCCCTGCTGACGAAACTGAACCAACTGGGCCACGACAACGGCGTCGGCCGGCTCGACCTGGTCGAGAACCGCTTCGTCGGGATGAAGTCGCGCGGCGTCTACGAGACCCCGGGCGGTACGATCCTGCTCGCCGCCCACCGCGGCATCGAGTCGATCACGCTCGACCGCGGGGCCATGCACCTGAAGGACGAGCTGATGCCGAAGTACGCATCGCTGGTCTACAACGGCTTCTGGTTCGCGCCCGAGCGCGAGATGCTCCAGGCCGCCATCGACTACAGCCAGAAGAACGTTTCCGGCCAGGTGCGGGTCAAGCTCTACAAGGGCAACGTCTCGATCATCGGCCGCACCAGCCCGCTGAGCCTCTATGACCAGGACCTGGTGACGTTCGAAGAGGGCAAGGTCGCCTACGACCACCGCGACGCCGGCGGCTTCATCAAGCTCAACGCCCTGCGCCTGCGCGTCCTGGCCAAGCGGGATCAGCGCGCGAAATAGGCGGGGCGGGCGCCACCCGCTCTTCCCGGTCGAAGGGTTCCGGCTTTTCGCGAAGCATGACAGGCTCCGCCGCTGCGGCGCAGACCGCATCGGGTTTCGGGGAGGTTCCTTCACATGCAATCACACGCCTACGTCGCCATCGTCACGCTGCTCGCGCTGCTGGTCTATTTCTGGATGGGGATGGGCGTCGCCGGCGCTCGCCGCAAATCGGGCATTGCGGCCCCGGCCATGACCGGCGACCCGATCCTTGAACGCGCCGTGCGGGTCCAGGCCAATACCCTGGAATGGCTGCCGATCTTTCTGCCGTCGCTGTGGCTCTGCCACCTGTTCTGGACGCCCCAGGACCCGTCGGGCGTGATCGTCGCGGCCATCGGAGCGGTGTGGATCGTCGGGCGGATTCTCTACGCCCTCGGCTACGTCAAGGATCCGGCCAAGCGCGAAATGGGCTTCCTGATCCAGACCCTGGCCGGGGCGGTCCTGCTCTTCGGCGCCCTCGGCAAGGCCGTGATGATCCTGCTGGCCTAGCGGGCCAGGCCGGCCAGAACCGCGCCCTGCCAGATCGCCAGACCGGTCACCAGCAGGCCGACCAGCCAGGTCAGGGCGCGGACCGGCAGGACCTTGGTCATCCAGCCGGCGAGCGGCGCGGCCAGCACGCCGCCGGCGATCAGGCCACCGACCGACCAGGCGTGGTCCAGCAGGCCCGTGGCCTCCCAGTGTCCGCTCACAAGGGCGCTGATGAAGGTTGCTGAAATCGCGGCTGCGACGAAGAACTCCGCCGCGTTTGTGGTGCCGATCGCCTGTCGCGGCTCGGCGCCCGAGCCCAGCAGGGTGCTGGTGACCACCGGTCCCCAGCCGCCGCCGCCGACGGCGTCAAAGAAGCCGCCGAACAGGCCCAGCGGCAGGGGGCGCTTCCAGCTCATGACCCGCGGTCGCGTGCCCTTCCAGGCCCGCCACAGGATCACCAGGCCCATGATCCCGAGCCACGCCACCACCCAGGGCTTGATCACCTTGCCGTCGATCGAGGTCAGGACGTAGGCGCCCAGCACCCCGCCGACGACGCCCCCCGCCGACAGATGGAGCAGCAGCCGCCAGCTGATGTTGCGATAGGCGACGTGCGAAGCCGCCGAGGCCGCCCCGGTGAAGACCTTGGCGGCATGAACGCTGGCCGACACGTTCGCCGGCGGCACGCCGAGCGCCAGCAGGACGGTCGAGGACACCACGCCATAGGCCATGCCCAGCGCGCCATCGACCAGCTGCGCCGCCATGCCGACCGCGAAGAAAATCCAGAAATCGGGGTCCATGCCGCTCCAGAGGGATTGCTCGTGACAGCCATGACAAGGAATGCGAGCGGCGTCACCCGCCAATCCCTATGGACCCGATAAGGATTTCTTGAGGCGGGGGTTGTTCGTCGGTCGATCGGGCGGATAAGGCCTGCCCATGACCTTGCCTGTGAATCCCGGCCTCTACGGCGCCTTCCTCGCGACCATGGTCCTGATGGCCGTAACGCCCGGCCCGGCCAATCTGTTCGCGATCGCCACCGGCATCCAGCGCGGGCGGGCGCAGGTCCTGATCGGCGTCGCCGGCATGACATTCGCGACGCTGGTCTGGTTCACGGGCGCGGCGCTGGGGCTCAGCGCGCTGATGGCGGCCTTCCCCCGGGCTTTTCGTCTGCTGGCGATCGGCGGCGGCCTCTATGTCGCGTGGCTGGGGCTTCGGTCGATCTGGTCGGGCCTCCGCGATGAGGGCGGCCCGTCAGACCGGCCCGTCGTGCAGGTCGCCCGATCGGCCTTTCTGGACGGCTTCGCGGTGCAGATCTCCAATCCCAAGGCGCTGCTGTTCTTCACCGCGGTCCTGCCGCCGTTTCTTGACCCGGGCCTGCCTATCCCCCCGCAACTGCCGTTCTACGCCGCGGCGACGATGGGGATGGATGTCGTCGCCATGACCGCCTACGGCCTCGGCGGCGCGGCTCTGGCCGGGCGGATGAACGAGCCGGCGTTCCGGCGGGGCTACGCCCTGACGGTCGGGGCCTTGCTGATCGCCGTCGCCGCACTGATCCTCACGCGCGGCTGACGCGCATCTTGGCGCAACCCGAAAGGGGCGCCATGTGTTGTTCGCAGAGGGACTTTCCGCCCCTGGAGCAAACGACGATGACCCTGAAAGCAGCCGCCCTGGCGGTGGCCCTGGTCGCAACGGCGGGCCTGACGGCCTGCGCCACGCCCACCCCCTACCAACCCGCTGTCCGCGGCCAGGCCGTCTCGGGCGGGTTCTCGGAGACGCGCATCGAGGCGGACCGATTCCAGGTCAACTTCGCCGGCAACAGCCTGACCTCGCGGGAAACGGTCGAGCGCTATCTGCTTTACCGCGCCGCCGAACTGACCGTGGCGCAGGGCGGAACCTGGTTTTCGCTGGTCGAACGCAAGACCGACCGCCGGTCGCGAACCTATGTCGAGCCACCGGCCTATGGTCCCTATGGAGCCTATGGCCACTGGCGCCCGTCCTGGCGCTACTACGGCCCCGCCGTGGGCTGGCGCGCCTGGGACCCCTGGTACGGCGACCCGTTCTGGGCTGACCGGATGGACGTCCGCACCATCGAACGGTTCGAGGCCTCCGCCGAGATCCTGATCGGACAGGGCGCCAAGCCGCAGAACGACCCCCGGGCCTTCGACGCGCGGGACGTGATGGCCAATCTGGGTCCGGGCATCGTGCGGCCGCCGGCTGAATGACGCTCAAGGAAAAGGGCGACGTCCTCGCGGACGCCGCCCCCTCGTCTTGCTTCAGGCGTGCGGGTTTAGCGCGGCGCCATGCGGATCGAGCCGTCCAGACGGACGTCTTCGCCATTGAAGTAGCCGTTGCGGATCATTTCCAGAGCCAGCGAGGCGTACTCTTCGGCCTGGCCGAGACGCTTGGGGAACGGCACCTGGGCGCCCAGGGCCGCCTTCACCGCTTCCGGCGCGGCGTTCAGCAGCGGGGTGTTGAAGATGCCCGGCAGGATGGTGTTCACGCGGATGCCTTCGCTCGACAGGTCGCGGGCGATCGGCAGGGTCATGCCGACGACGCCGCCCTTGGAGGCCGAATAGGCCGCCTGGCCGATCTGGCCGTCCTCGGCCGCCACCGACGCGGTGTTGACGATCGCGCCGCGATCGCCGTCCGGCAGGGGCTCCAGGGTCAGCATGCCGGCCGCCGACTTGGCGATGCAGCGGAACGTGCCGACCAGGTTGATCTGGATGATCATGTCGAAGTGGGCCAGCGGGAAGTGCTTGATATCACCGGTGTTCTTGTCGCGGCTGGCGGTCTTGGCCGCGTTGCCGGTGCCGGCGCAGTTGACCAGGATGCGCTCCTGGCCGTTGGCCGCGCGGGCCTTTTCAAAGCCGGCGTCGACTTCGGCGTCGCTGGTCACGTTGACGGCGCAGAAGGTCACGCCCAACTCTTTCTCGAGCGCGGCGCCGCGATCGGCCTGGCGGTCGAGGTCGAAGATGGCGACCTTGACGCCCTGGGCGACCAGCGCGCGGACAGTGGCCTCGCCGAGGCCGGACGCACCGCCGGTGACGACGGCGGAAATGGAGGAATCAAGCTTCATGGACGGCTCCCCGGTCCTTGTGTTGAATACAGTTCGAAAAGGGGTTTAGCCCGATGAGCGCCGATTCCAAGCCGTCACCCGACGTAAACCCGGTCATCGATCCCGACCGGGCCCTCGTTCCCGAGGTCGTCAGGGTCAATGAACGCCGCGTCGCACAAGGGTTCTGGCCCAAGATCCGCCGTGTCGCGGCGCGTGTTCCCTTCGCGCCTGAAGCGCTGTCCGTCTGGTGGTGCGCCCGCGATCCGGCGACGCCGACGGCGGCCAAGGGGCTGATGCTGGCCGCTCTGGCCTATTTCATCCTGCCGACCGACGCGATTCCCGACATTCTCGCGGGGATCGGCTTCACGGACGATGCGGCCGTGTTCGCGGCGCTGATGGCGGTTGTGGGCAAGAACATCAAGCCGCGCCATCGCGCCTCGGCCAAGGCCTGGCTCGACCGGTTCGCGTCTGACGACTGACGACATCCTGCCGGCGGGGGCCATGGAACAGACCAACACAGTCCTGACCGGCGTCTCGGTCCTGGCGGCGCTCGGCTACGGGCTGATCATGGCCGGCCTCCCGTCGTCGCTCGAGCGGACGCTGGTGAAGGTCGCCGCGGTCGGCGCCCTGGCGGTGATGGCCTTCCTGTCGGACGCCCCCTGGCTTCTGGCGGCCGGACTGCTGCTGTGCGCGGTCGGCGACGCCTTTCTGGCCGGAAACCCGCAGCGCTGGCTCCCGCTGGGCCTCGCCGCGTTCCTGGTGGGCCACATCCTGCTGATCTTCCTGTTTCAGGAAGGCCGCGACCCGGCGCTGGAGATGACGCATCTGCAGATCGCCGGCTCCGTCGCCGTCGGCGTGGCGGCCGTGGCGATGCTGGCCTGGCTCTGGCGGGCGCTGGGGCCCATGCGGCCGGCGGTGATCCTCTATGTCATCGCCATCGCGGTGATGGTCGGCTCGAGTTTCCTGCTGCCGTCCTACTACTGGCCGGCGATGCTGGGGGCGGTCGCCTTCATGGCCTCCGACGCGATCCTCGCCGGCGACCTGTTCCGTCAAACGAAGCTGTTCGGGTCGGCGCGCGTGACCGGCTGGGCGGTCTGGTTCCTCTACTACGCCGCCCAGGCCCTGATCGCCTGGGCCTTCCTGAGGTCGCCCTACTGACGATCATTCTGCGGCCGCGGCCGCGGCCGCGACCGCTCGCGCCTGCTTTGCCTGGTGCTGTTCGCGGAAAGTGATGAACAGGGTCGAGGCCACGACGATGGCCGCGCCGACAATCGTCGGCCAGGTCGGTATCTCGCTGAAGACAAAGAAGCCCACGACGGCGGTAAACACCAGACGGCTGTAGTCGATCGGCGCCATGGCCCCGGCGTCGCCGATCTGCATGCCCTTGATGTAGCAGCCCTGGGTGATGGTCCCGACCACCCCCATCGCCGCCAGCAGCATCAGATCGACCGGTTCGGGCCAGCGCCAGACGAACGCCGCCGGCGGAATCGAGAAGACCAGCCCCAGCACCGCCGACCAGACCAGCAGGGTGAAGGGCGAGTGATCGCGGGTCATTACCTTCATGCCGGTGATGGTCATGGCGAACATCGCCGCCGAGGCGAGCGCCGCCATCTGGCCAAGGCCGAACCCGTGTCCCGGCGCGCCCGGCTGCAGCATCACCAGCACGCCGAGGAAACCGACCAGCGCCGCGCCGATGCGCAGCGGCCCGGTTTTTTCCCGCAGGATGAACACCGCCAGCGGCACCATCCACAGGGTGCGGGTGAACGACAGGGCGTTGGCCTCGGCCAGCGGCAGCTTCTGGAAGGCGTAGAAGCTGAAGATCATCGCCAGGGTGCCGACCGCCGAGCGGAAGAACAGGATGCCCGGCCGGGTCGTGTGAAACGCGCCGCGCCAGTCGCGCAGGATCAGCGGCGTCAGCACGATCAGCCCCGCCGCCTGCCGGTAAAAGGTCTGCAGCGCCGCCGGATAGTCGTCGCCGAGAAACTTGATCAGGGTCGTCATGACCGTGAACGACAGCGCCGAGGCCAGCATCCACAGCGCGCCGCGCACATTGGGCGCCAGCGTCGGGCGGACCGGCAGCGGGGCGACGGGCGGCAGATCGTCGGTCACTGGCGCGTCCTGACCCAGCCTGTGACCGACAGCCGCGGGCCCGCCGCGAAGGGGGTCACCCAGGACACCGCATGCGCCTGCGGTACGCGGAACAGGTTCAGGGCGTTGAACGCCGGCGTGTAGCCCTCGGCGACGTGGCCGTCTTCATCGAGGAAGTTGAGCACCCCGCCCCAGTCGGCCCGCCAGACCGGCGTGAAGTTCAGGACATAGGCGAACAGGCGCTTCTTGCCGACAATGTCGTCGTCATGGACCGACAGGAAGTCGCCGGCCCGGTAGCGCGAGACCATCACGTCGCAGTAGTCGCAGCGCGGCTCGCCGGTCACGGCCCTCACGAACCCCAGAAAGCGCTCGCTGTTGAGGAAGTCGTGCACCGCTTCCAGCGGCGCCAGGGCGCCGCCGCGCCGCTTGCCGGCGTCGATGTCGTCGCTCAGACGCCAGGCGTCGAACCGGAAGCAGAAGCCCGCCTGCGCCGCCCGCGCCATGTCGGCGTCGAAGTCGGCGCGAAGCTCCGGCGTCAGACCTTCGAAGTCCTGAAGCGAGCCATCGAGGCTCGGTCCGTTTGTCCGCCAGCTCTTGACCCAGGGCACATCGGCGCTGAAGGCCGCGCCGACCTCCGCCGCCGCCGCCGGGTCAAACACACCCGGCAGGTGAAGCCGTCCCATCCGCGCGAACACCGGGGCGATCCGGGCGGGATCGAGGGCCGGGTCTATGGCGAGCGGGACGGTCACAGGGCGGTCAGCTTCCCGCGCGCTGGGCGGCCATCGCCGCCTGCATCTGCTGGGCCTGCTCGGGTGTGATGCCCATGGCCGCCAGGATCGGATTGTGCGCCTCGGTGTCCCAGGATCCGCGGCCGCCGATCGTCAGGCCGCCATCGACGACGATGTGGGTGCCGGTGACGAACAGCGAGTCGTCGCTGGCCAGATAGAGGGCGGCGCGGGCGATGTCTTCCGGCACGCCGGCCTTGGGGATCGGCTGAACCTTGGGCCCGGCCTCTTCGAAGCGCGCGGCCATCTGGTCGGCGACCTCGCGGGGCAGACCCATCGAGGCGCCGAAGATCGAGGTCGCGATCAGGCCCGGGCAGATGGCGTTGACGCGGATCTTCTGCGGCGACAGTTCCGCCGCGGCGCAGCGCGACATGTGGATCACCGCGCATTTGGCCGCCGAATAGGCCAGCGGCCCGAAGCCCGCCTGCAGGCCGGCGATCGAGGCGGTGTTGATGATCGAACCGCCGCCGCGCGCCTGCATCAGCGGCAGGGCGTGCTTCATGCCCACCGCGGGGCCGCGCACCAGCAGGGCGAAGGTCTTGTCCCAGGCCTCGACGTCGACCTCCGAGACATTGCCCGGCGCCCCGCCGTGACCGGCGTTGTTGAACAGGATGTCCAGCCCGCCGAACTGGTCGGCGGCCATCTTCACCGCCGCAGCGATATCGGCCTCGCTGGTGACATCGCAGTGGGCGTAGCGGATGCGGCCGTCGAACCGCTTTTCGAGCATGGCGCCCTTTTCGTCCTGCAGGTCGGCGGCGACCACACAGGCGCCCTCCTGCGCGAACAGCTCAACCGTGCCCAGGCCGATGCCCGAAACCCCGCCGGTGATGAGGGCGACCTTGCCCTCCAGACGACCCGCCATGCGTTACTTCCCCTGCCTTGTTGTTCTTGTCTGATGTCAGCCGGTGACCACGACCACCTTGCCCAGGGCCTTGCGGCTGGCGAGGTGGGCGATGGCCTCGCCCGCCCGCTCGAGCGGGAAGGTCTCGGAGACGTGCGGCTTGATCTTGCCGGCGGCGTAGAGGTCCATCAGCTCCTTGACGTTCTGCTGGTGGGCCTTCGGATCGCGGGCGACAGCCGCGCCCCAGAAGACGCCGACGATGTCGCACGACTTCAGCAGCGTCAGGTTCAGCGGCACGGACGGGATGCCCGCCGGGAATCCGATGACGAGGAACTTGCCGCCCCAGCCCGCCGCGCGAATGGTCGCCTCGGCATAATCGCCGCCGACGGCGTCATAGGCCACGTCCCAGCCGTTGGGGCCGCAGGCGTCCTTGAACAGGTTGGCCAGGGCTTTCTTGCCGTCCTTGTCGAACGGGCCGGTCGGATAGACCACGCCGCTGTCAGCGCCCCGGGCGATGCAGAGGTCGACCTTCTCCTGGCTCGAGGCGGCGGCGATCACCTTCGCCCCCATCGCCTTGCCGAGCTCAACGGCGGCCAGGCCCACGCCGCCCGCGGCGCCGAGCACCAGCAGGGTCTGGCCGGGCTTGAGATAGCCGCGATCCTTCAGGCCGTAATAGGAGGTGCCGTAGGTCATCATGAAGGCCGCGCCTTCCTCGAACGACATCGAGTCCGGGATCGGCACGACGCGGGCCGCGTCCAGCGCCAGCTCCTCGGCCATGCCGCCCCAGCCGGTGTTGGCCAGCACGCGCTGACCGACCTTCAGATGGGTGACGCCTTCGCCCAGTTCCTTGACCACGCCGGCCACTTCGCCGCCGGGCGCGAAGGGGCGCGTCGGCTTGAACTGGTACATGTCCTCGATGATCAGGACGTCGGGATAGTTCACGCCGCAGGCCTTGACCGACAGCACCACCTGGCCGGGGCCGGCCACGGGGCTGGGCAGATCCTCGATGACCAGGGTCTCCGGTCCGCCCACGCTCTTGCTCAGCACCGCCCGCATGCGTCTCTCCCGCTCTTTCATTGAATGCCCGCGAAGCGTATCGGGGCGCTTGAGGCGTTTATAGGCCGGAGGCCGGAGTTGGCGAACAATTGTTTGAGTCTGGTCGTTCACGGTGGCGCGGGCGCGAAGCGCGGGCGCGACTACAGCCGAGAGATCGCCCACATGCGCGGCCTGGTCGAGGCCGGGCGCGACCGTCTGCTGGCCGGCGCCCTGGCGCTGGATGTGGCCGAGGAAACCACGGCCGCGCTCGAGGCGTCGGGCCTCTATGTCGCCGGACGCGGCGCCTCGCCCAACACGGCCGGCCAGTACGAGCTCGACGCCTGCCTGATGGACGGCTTCACCGGGCGGGCGGGATCGGTGGCGGCGCTGCAGGGGTTCGAGAGCCCCGTCGGGGTGGCGCGCGCGATCATGGACTGGACGCCGCATGTGATGCTGGCCGGCGAGGGCGCGACGCGGTTCGCGGCCTCCCAGAAGCTGGCCGCCATCGCCGATGACGCCGCCTGGTTCACCCACGCGGGCCAGGACGAGTCCAACCATCCGCCGGGGACCCTGGCGCACGGCACGGTCGGCTGCGTCGTCCGGGACCGGGAAGGCCGGCTGGCCGCCGCCACCTCGACGGGCGGAGTGTTCGGCAAGCTACCGGGCCGGGTCGGTGACTCACCCCTGATCGGATCCGGTGGTTGGGCCGACCAGCGGGTCGCCGTGTCCTGCACCGGCCAGGGCGAGTATTTCGTGCGCGTCGCCGCCGCGGCCCAACTGGCGCACCGGATGCGGTTCGGCGGTCAGTCGCTGGCCGAGGCCGCGGACGCCGTGCTGGCCGAGATCCGCGCGCTCGGCGGCGAGGGCGGCCTGATCGCGGTCGACGTCGACGGCAACGTCGCCATGCCGTTCGTCTCGGCCGGCATGAAGCGAGCGGCGCTCATGCCCAACGGCGAGATCGTCTCGGAAGCGTTCTGAACCTCGCAATCGTCATGGCCCGGACAAGGCGGGCCATGACGTTGCCTGGACGTTGGGAGGCTAAAGCCCCGTCAGCCTCTGGAACATGCCGAACGCGCCTTCGAAGCGCGCGCCGCCGCCGAGGCTGACGCCGAGAGCGAAGCAGACCTCGTCCTTCTCGGCCAGCGGCGCGTGGACAAAGCCGGCCCGGGCGATGTTGACGTCGCCGGGACCAAACCGCTCGTGCCCGTCATGGAAGGCGCCGGTGACCACCATGGTGTATTCCTCGCCGTCGTGATCATGCGGCGCGACGCCGTGGCCGGGCTCGATGCGCAGCAGCTCGGTTTCGCCCTCGCCGCCGATCTTGAGCTTGAGGCCGCGAATGCCGAAGCCGAGGAAGCGCCACTTGCGGCCGGCGGCCATCGACTCGAACACAGCCTCGCGCAGGGGATCGGGCAGCTCGAGCATCTCGCCCAGGCCGCGTCCGGCGCGGTGCGCCGCTTCCCGGGCGCGACCGTCGATGGCCTCGAGGTTGGCGATGCGCGCCAGAGCTTCAGCGGCGGCGCCGCCGGTCATCGGAACAGGCGTCTCGCTGTCGAGGAAAGCCCCGCCGAGCATGTCCATCGGCCGGGCCGGCGTCTGCGCTCCGCGCAGGACAGCCGCCGTCGCTTCCATCAGGCGCAGGCCGGGATGGCTGGCGGGATCGGGAAGGGTCGTCAGGGCGGTCATGCGGTCAGGCAACTCCTTGAAAAGGCGGGATATGGACCGCGGCGGCGAGGCGTCAAGTCGGGCGCGGGCGTCATCGGGCGGACTCCAGCCGGAGGCGCAATTTTTCGAACGCCAGCCGCAGTCGCGATTTGACGGTCCCCAGCGCCAGGCCGAAACGCTCGGCGATCTCGCTGTGCGACAGGTCCTCATAGAAGGCGGCGCGCACCATGTCGCGCTGCTCGGCGGGCAGGTCGGCCAGGGCGGCGGCGACCTGCACCTCCCGCTGGGCGGCTTCCAGCCCGGCGTCGGGCTGCGGCAGGGCCTCCGGGTTCAGCTGCGGATCATCGGCGTCGAGAGTGGCGGTGCGTTCCCGCCGGAACAGGTCGATCCGCCTGTTGCGCGCGATCCGGTAGATCCAGGTCGAGACGCTGGCCTTGCTGCGGTCAAAGCTGGCCGCCTTGCGCCAGACCGTCACCATCACCTCCTGCGCCAGGTCCTCGGCGCGGGCGGGCTCCAGGCCCAGTCGCGCCAGATAGCCCTTCACCCGGGGGCCGTAGTGATCGAACAGCGCCGCGAAGGCCGCGCGGTCGCCATGGCTGGCGATGCGTTCCATCAGCTCGGCGAAGGGGTCGCTCTCGGGTCCGGTCACGGCCAAGGGATAGTCATGCCCGTCGCGATTGGTCCAGAGCGCGAAATTCTGATATGGGGACTCTCTCCTCATCGCATCGGAACCTGCCGTCTTGGGCGCGACCCTCAACCTTGCTCGCGCGACGCCCGCCGTCGCCCCCGCTCCGGTCAATCTTTCGGGTCTGACCCGCAAGCAGCTGGCGGTCGCCATGGTCGAGGCCGGCGCCGTGCCGCCTGAAAAGGCGAAGATGCGGTCAACCCAGGTGTTCCGCTGGATCCATCACCGCGGCGCGACCAGCTTCGACCAGATGACCGACGTGGCCAAGGACACCCGGGCGGCGATGGCCGAACACTTCACCCTGGCACGGCCGGAAATCGTCGAACGCCAGGTGTCGAAGGACGGCACGCGCAAATGGCTGATCCGCACCGCGCCGGGCATCGAGATCGAGGCGGTCTACATTCCCGACGTCGGCCGCTCCGGAGCCCTGTGCGTCTCCAGCCAGGTCGGCTGCACCCTGAACTGCACCTTCTGCCACACGGGCACCCAGGCCCTGGTGCGGAACCTGACGGCGGCCGAGATCGTCGCCCAGGTGCAGGTCTGCAAGGACGATCTGGACGAGTGGCCGTCTGATCGCGAGGACCGCCGCCTCAGCAACATCGTCTTCATGGGGATGGGCGAGCCGCTCTACAATCTCGACAGCGTCTCCGACGCGATCGACATCATCAGCGACAACGAGGGGATCGGCATCTCCCGCCGCCGGATCACGGTCTCGACCAGCGGCGTGGTCCCGGAGCTGAAGGCGCTCGGCGAGCGGACCCAGGCGATGCTGGCGATCAGCCTCCACGCCACCAACGACGACCTGCGCGACGTGCTGGTGCCGATCAACAAGAAGTACGACATCGCCGCCCTGATGGAGGGGATCCGCAACTATCCCGGCATCTCCAACGCCCGGCGTGTGACGTTCGAATACGTGATGCTCAACGGGATCAACGACACGCCGGCCGAAGCCAAGGCTCTGGTGCAGCTGCTCAAGGGCATCCCGGCCAAGATAAACCTGATCCCGTTCAATCCCTGGCCGGGAACCGACTACGAGTGCTCGGACTGGGGGACTATCGAGTCCTTCGCCGCGATCCTCAATCGCGCCGGCTATTCCAGCCCCATCCGCACGCCGCGCGGCCGCGACATCCTCGCCGCCTGCGGTCAGCTGAAGTCGGAAAGTGAAAAGGTCCGCGCCTCGGTGCGCCGCAAGGCCGAGGCGGCCACGGCGACCTGATCCGGCCTTTCCTCGCAGGTCCCCGGCCCGCGCCGCTGATCGCGCGACGCTAGAAGCTTGCGCGGGACGGCGCCGGTCGTGCTAACCCTTTCGCACGCCGCACCTGCATGGACACTTCGATGCCGCCGCAACTCCAATCCATGGAAATCCAGGCCTTCTCGACCGGGTTCGTCACGACCCTCGGGCACGCCGGCCTGACGCTTGTGATCCTGCTGATGGGAGCGGTGCTCTACGCCATGCTCACGCCGCATCGCGAGATCGCCCTGATCCGCGAAGGCAACAACGCCGCGGCGCTGTCGCTGGGCGGCGTCCTGATCGGGCTGGCCCTGCCGCTGGCCTCTTCGCTGAGCGCCTCGGTCTCGCCGCTGGAAATCGCCATCTGGGGGGCGGCCACCGTGGCGTTCCAGTTGCTGGTGTTCCGGGTGATAGACCTGATCCTTCACGGCCTGCCGCAGCGCATCCAGGAGGGCGAGATCTCCGCCGCGATTCTGCTGGTCGGCGCGAAGGTGTCGAGCGCCCTGATCCTCGCCGCGGCCCTGGCGGGCTGAGCCCCGGTGCATCTGCCCCGCCTTCCAGACTGGCTGGTTTATCTCGCCATCGTGGCGGCCCTGGTGATCGGATCCATGGGTCGGCGCGAGAAGGCCCCTGCGCCGCCGCCGCCGCCGCCGATGGCCGGCGACGACGCGATCCCGCTCGACCCGTCCTCGCCATTCGACCCGGCGGTGGTCGTCGATGTCCCCGGCAAGCAGAAGCCGGGCGCCGGCACGGCCTTCTCGGTCGCCGACACGGGGGTCTGGATGACCGCCCGTCACGTCGTCGACGGCTGCACCCGTATCGCCCTGGTGGTGGCCGAAGGGCGCGGCGTGGCGGCGAAGGCGATCATCGATCCCTCCGGCGAGGCGGCGATCCTGACCACCGAGGGCGGCGCGCCCGCCCTGCCGCTGGCCGGAACCGCGTCCAGCCCGCGGCCCGGTGCGCTGGGCTTCCATCCGGGCTATCCGCAGGGCCAGCCGGGCGAGGCGGTGTCCCGCCTGCTGGGCCGTGAGAACCTTGTCGTCCGTGGGCGCGGCGCCCGCACCGAGCCGGTGCTGGCCTGGGCCGAGATCGGCCGCACCGAAACGCTCAAGGGCACGCTGGCGGGCCTCTCCGGCGCGCCGGTGCTCGACTCCGCGGGCCGGGTGATCGGCGTCACCGTGGCCGAGGCCCCGCGCCGGGGCCGGATCTACACCACCACACCCGAGACGGTGCAGAGCGCCCTGCGCAGTTCGAAGCGCCGTCCCGCCGGCTATGCGGTCGGCGAGCCGATCAATGTCGAAAATTACGGCCGCGTCGCCGACGGCCTGCGCCGCGACCTGCGCGTCGCCCAGGTGGTCTGTCTGTCGACGAGTTAGGCGGGTTCCGCTGCATCCTTGGCGCCCATCACCTTTGGCTGACGGACTGCCACCGCGAATGTCAGAATGATCGCCACCACCCCAATCAGCGCAGAATAGATGAAGAAGGTCAGATACCCTGCGCCCATGGCCTGGGCGCTGACGCCGATCTTCGCCCCGGCGCTGCCGAGGCTTTCGGGGGGCAAGTTGTTGAACAACCCCTTCAGGGCGCCGAGCGGTCCGCCGGCCTCCGCCGCCTTGGCGGAGCCCTCGATGATCCGCCCGGTCTGCGAGGCAATCAGCTTTCCGGGCAAGGCGTACAGCGACGAGAACAGCGCGTACTGGGTGGCCGTAAAGCCCGTCTGCGTCAGGCTGGACATGTAGGAAATCAGCGCCGTGCCGGCGATGCCGCTCGCGACGTTATCGGTGCAGATGGCCACAAACAGCACCGGCAGATCGTGGCCGCTCACGGCAAGCCAGCCGAAAAACAGGTTGCTGATCGGCTGGGCGAAGGCCCCGATAATCAGAGCCCGCATCAGGCCGAAGCGGATGACAACGATCCCGCCAAGGAACACCCCGACCATGCTCGCCACGACCCCGAGGACCTTCCGGACCTCAGCGATCTCGAGCTTGCTGAAGCCGAGGTCGAGATAAAAGGGGTTCATCAGGTTCAGCACGAAGTCGGAAACCCGATACAGGCAGATGGTCGCCAGGATCAGGCCCGCGACGCCCGAATAACGCTTCCAGAACTGCACCAGGGGCTCGCCTAGCGCGGTCGACATATAGACGCCGGGCTTGGTCTTCAGCCCGGGAATGGGCCAGGCGGCCACCACAACGACCACGAGGCCGGCGGCGACCCCGGCCAGTTGCAGCCAGAGTCCGTTGGGCTTGGCCTTCCAAGCCTCAGCCAGCGCTTCGCCGCCGACGATACCTGAGAGAAGGGTCGCGTCGCCGCTCAAGCCGGATCCGAGCAGGAGCGCTCCGACGGCCACGATACCGAGCCGTACAATCCATTCGGCGACGACCAGCGCCTGAGGTTGGCGGACGTCGCCGGTGTTGATCGGACGGATCGTGTGGGCCTTTTCGCGGGGCGCCCAAAGGGTCGCGGCGATGCCGATCGCCATCGCCACGGCCATGGCGGCATAGGCAACGTTCCAGCCGAACTGTTCGGCCATTACGAGGGGACCGGCGCCGGCCAGGATCATCGCCAGGCGATAGCCCCACTGCACCGCCACCACGAGCGCGCCTTGGCCCTCCGCATCGATGACCTCGATCCGCCAGGCGTCAATTACGATGTCCTGGGTCGCCGACACGAAGCCGACCACTACGGCGACCACGGCCATGAGCACCAGACTCTTCGCCGGGTTGATGCCGGAAATCAGCCAGAGCCCCAGCACGATGGCCAGCTGACAGAGCAGGATCCAAGCGCGCCTGTGCCCCAGCCACTCATTCAGCAGCGGCACCTTGGTCCGGTCGATCAGCGGGGCCCAGAGAAACTTGAACGAGAAGGACAGCGTCGCCAGGCTGAACAAAGCGATGACCGACAACGACAGCCCCGCGTCACGCAACCAGGCGGACAGGGTGTCGAAGATCAGCATGTAGGGTAGACCCGAGCTGAAGCCGAGGCCCAGCATCACCAGGCTGCGGCGCTCGCCGAACAAGGCCAGGGTCTGCAGGAAGGTGCGCTTCGGCGCGGCGGCGGCTTCGGTGGACATCGGCGCGGTTCCCCCGGATAGGACCGGTCGCCCGGCTCCGCAAATCAGGAGGCGAGCCTGCCCGCTTCGGTCCCGCCCGTCCAGCCGACCCAGCGGGCCAGTACGGCGCGCAGGGCGGTTTCGGTCAGGGGTTTGACGAGGAAGTCGTCCATGCCGGCGCCGAGCGCCGCCCGGCGGTCGTCCTCGAAGGCGTCTGCGGTCAGGGCGACGATCGGCGTCGCGACGCCCCGGGCGCGCAGTTCGCGGGACGCCTCGACGCCGGAGAGGTCCGGCATCCGCAGGTCCATCAGGATCAGATCGTAGGTCGCCGCGGATACGGCGGCCAGCGCCTCCTGTCCGCTGGCGGCCCGGTCGACCTCGGCCCCCTCGCGCTTGAGCAGGGTCCGCGCCAGCAGGGCGTTGATCGGATTGTCCTCGACCAGCAGCACCCGCGCGCCCGTCGCCGTGGCGGCGGCGATGCGATCGTCCTCGGGCGGATGGTCGGCCTTCGGCGCGACGCCCTTGGCCGCCAGTACGCGGGCGGCGAGGGAATCGGCGCGCAGCGGCTTGATCAGATAGCCGGAGAAGCCGGCGGCGCGGCTGCGCGGAATCCGCGCCCGCTCGTCAGGCCGCAACAGGATGACGCAGGCACGTCCCTCCGGCGCCTTCAGCGCGCGACGGCCGGGGGCCAGCAGATTGTCGATCAGCAGCACGGCGTCCGCCGGTGCAATCAGGGTCAGGTCCGTCACGGTGGCGGCGGTGATCACCTGGCCGCCCAGGCCGGCGATCTGGCGGCTGGCGGCCTCCAGCACGACAGGATTGGGCGAGGCGATGCCCACGACCTGACCGGCGAGGGGCCGGTCCGTGACCGCGCGCCTCACGACCGGGAAGGCGGCCTCCATCCAGAAGGTCGCCCCGCCGCCGGGCGTCTCGTCGACGCCGACGGACCCGCCCATGGCGTTGCTCAGGCGGGTGACGATCGCCAGGCCCAGGCCAGCGCCGCCCAGCACCGCCCCGTGCGACGGATCGGCGTGGACGAACGGCTCGAAGATCCGCTTGCGCGCGGCCGGCGGCACGCCGGGGCCGGTGTCGCGCACGGTCAGTCGCAGCTGGCCCTGGCCCGCGCTCTCGGCCGTCAGCAGCACGCCGCCGGTCTCGGTGAACTTGACCGCATTGCCCGCGAAATTCAGCAGCACCTGCCGCAGCCGGCCTTCGTCGGCCATGAGCAGCGGCAGATCGGCGGCGCAGGCCCAGGCGATCTCCACGCCCTTTTCATGGGCGCGCGGACTCATCAGTTCGGTCACCTGCCGCAGCAGGGCGGCGATATCGGTCGGCGAGGGGTGCAGCTCGATCTTTCCCGCGCCGAGCCGCGCCAGATCGAGCACGTCGTTGACCAGCGCCAGCAGGTGGTCGCCGCTTTCGCGCAGGGCGGCGACATAGGATTTCTGCTCGGCCGTCAGCCGGGTCCCGTCCAGCAGCCGCGCCATGCCCAGCACGCCGTTCAGCGGCGTGCGGAACTCATGGCTCAGGGTGGCCAGCTGCTCGGGCGTGATCGCACGGTTGTCAGACATGCCGCCAGACTAGCGGCGGCGGCTTAACGGTCGGTCAAGCGACCGTCGGGCGGCGATGGGTCAGCAGGAACAGCAGGAACAGCGCCGCAAAGGCCAGATCGCCGAGTGACAGGATGAAGGCGCTGCTGGAGAGCGCGGCCGCGCCGCCGCTGATCCAGACCAGCAGGGGAATCGGCGCCTTGCCCAGCACGCCGAGCCAGAGGATCGGGCGGTTCGCCGCAGGATCGCGCGCGACCATGCCATAGCCGATGCCGAGCACGACGATCAGCAACGAGGCCAGTCGGGTCATCAGCAGGTCGTCAGGAACAGGCTGGCCCAGCACCCCCATCATCGCCTCCGGCGCAAGCAACATCGGCAAGCCGACGGCGAAATTGAACGCCGCCGCGACCCAGAAAACCAGCTTCCAGAAACCCATCGTCCTACCCCCCGGCGGAGCGTCCCGAAAATCGGCGCCTCGTCACCGTCGCGCAGGGCCGCTCCGATGTCGAGCGTGCGCTCCTGTTCGGATCCGCCACTCAGTCGGGTGATGACAGGTCAATGCGCACCGCGGCGATCCCGCCACCGACGCCTGCCAGCAGCAGCGCCAACGCTGACCAGCGGGTCGAGCCGCCGGGAAGGGCTGGTTCTGAGGGCCTCGAGCTCACTGGCGACCTCTAGCGAGTCCGGGTGGGCCGGAGCACGGATTTCCCGATCATCCTCAGCCCTGGGCGTCGAAGAAGGCGTCGGGGCTCTCGACTTCGATCAGCTTCCCCCGGCGGATTTCCAGGAATCGCGTGGCCGCCGTGCGGGTGAAGTAGCGGTCGTGGGAAACGAACAGGCAGGAGATCTCGGCGTCTTCCAGCTCCGCCTCCAGCGCCTCCTGACCTTCGATGTCGAGATGGTTGGTCGGCTCGTCCAGCAGGTAGAAATTGGGCCGCTCGAGCTTCATCCGCAGGAACATCAGGCGCGACCGCTCGCCGTGGCTGAGCAGCCTGATCGGGTCGCTGATCCGGACGAACGGGAAGCCGGCCTGGGCCAGCAGACGCGTGGCCTCCTTCTCCGTCGCGTCCGGGGCGGCCGCGACATAGGCCAGCAGGCTCGACTGCAGCGGCAGGGCGCGCATCGACTGGTCAAATACCGCCAGCCGCGTGGCCGGGTTGAAGCGGATCGCCGCCTGGCCGTCGTAGTGTTCGAGGTCCGGATCGAACGCGGCGGCCAGGGCGCCCAGCAGAGTGGACTTGCCCGCGCCGTTGCCGCCCAGGATCGCGATCCGGTCCCCGGCCGCGACGCTCAGCCGGTCGATCGTCAGCAGCGTGCGGGCGTTGTCGGGCGTCCTGACGGTCAGCCCCATGACCCGCAGCGCGACCTTCGCGTCGATCTCGCCGTCCGACAGCTCCAGCCGCCGGTCGCGGGCGACGTAGGCGGTGGTTCTGTCGGCCTCGATACGGGCGATGCGGGTCTCGATGGCCGCTTTGCGCTTGTTCAACTCCGGGTTCTTGACCGCCCAGACCTTGTAGCGGGCGGCGGCCGCCTCGAGCCGCTTCACCTCCTTCTCTTCCAGCTTGCGGTGGGCGGCGGCGGTCGCGTCGCGGCGCAGCAGTTCCTCCCGGGCGACCGAGAACCGGGACTTGAACGCGTGCATGCCGTCCGACCGCAGGAACAGGGTGCGGTCGGTCACACGGTTGAGGAACTCGCGGTCATGCGAGACGATCAGCATCGGCAGGTCGAACGCCGCCGTCAGCCAGGTCTCCAGAATGTTGATATTGGCCAGATCCAGGTGGTTGGTCGGCTCGTCGAGGATCAGGATGTCCGGTTCTTCGAGCCGCGCCGCGCCGGCGATCAACAGAAGCCGCTGCCAGCCGCCGGACAGGTCGCCGAACCGCTGCTCTGCGGTCTCGTACGAGACCCCGATCTCGTCGAGCAGCACATCGATTCGCCAGTCGTCATCGCCGGCGCCGATCTTTTCCAGCGACCGCCGCAACACCTCGCGAACGGTCAGGTCGGCGAAGGTCTCGGGCGTATCCTGCGGCAGGGCGCCGATGCGCAGGCCGCGGGACTTCAGCACCTGGCCCTTGTCGAGCTCCAGCGCGCCCGTCAGGCAGGCGATCAGGGTCGACTTGCCGGCGCCGTTTTCACCGACCAGGGCGGTGCGGGCGTCGTCGAGCAGGAAGGACACGCCCTCGAACACGGGTTTGGCGCCGTGGTGAAAGCTGGCCTGATCCATGCCCAGTACGGCCTGACGCGGCGCCATGGCGTATTCGGTCCCCCTGCCCTGAAGCGTTAGTTCATCAAGGGCTGCCGGGAAACCCGGAGACCGGCGTCAGGGCGCCGCGCCGGCGCCGGTCTCGGCCCCGACCCGGCGATAGATAAGCGCCTCGGCGACATGGATCCGCCCGACGCTGCCGGCGCCTTCGAGGTCGGCGATGGTGCGGGCGAGGCGGATCGCTCGCGTCCAGCCGCGGGCGGTCAGATGGCCGGCGTCGGCGGCGCGGGCCAGCAGGCTGCGTGCGGGGTCGTTGAGGTCGGCGGCCTTGCCCAGGAAGTCGCCGTCGGCCCGGGCGTTCAGAACCGGGGCGGCTTCGCCGAGCGCCACCGACCGTTCGGCCTGCAGGGCGCGGGCCTGCGCCACGCGCACGGTGACCTCGGCCGAGCCCTCCGCGGGAGGCGGCAGGGCCAGGTCGGCGGCGGCGACCGGCGGCACGTCGACCTGAAGATCGATGCGGTCGATCAACGGGCCGGACACCCGGCCCTGATAGTCGCGCTGACAGCGCGGGGCCTTGCCGCACCAGCCCTTGCCCGGGCCGCCGTGGCCGCAGCGGCAGGGGTTCTGCGCCGCCACCAGCTGCACCCGCGCCGGATAGCGGATGTGGGCGTTGGCCCGGGCGACCATCACCTCGCCGGTTTCCAGCGGCGCGCGCAGCGAATCCAGCGCCTGGGCGCTGAACTCCGGCAGTTCGTCCAGAAACAGCACGCCGTTGTGCGCAAGCGAAACCTCGCCCGGCTTGGCCTTCAGTCCTCCGCCGGTCAGAGCGGCCATGCTGGCGGAATGATGCGGACTACGGAACGGGCGGGTGCGGGTCAGGGCGCCGCGCGCAATGAGGCCGGCGACCGAATGGACCATCGAGGTTTCCAACAACTCGGCGGCCGACAGCGGCGGCAGGATGCCGGGCAGGCGCTGCGCCAGCATCGACTTGCCGGACCCGGGCGGACCACAGAACAACAGGTTGTGTCCGCCGGCGGCGGCGATCTCGAGCGCCCGCTTCGCCTGGTCCTGACCGCGCACGTCGCGCAGGTCCGGAACCTGGGCGCCGTCGAGCATCGGCCCGGCCTTCGGCTCGGACAACATCTGTGTACCGCGAAAGTGATTGATCAGGCCGATCAGCGAGCGCGGCGCCAGCACCCGAGTCCCGCCGGCCCAGGCCGCTTCCGGTCCGCAGGCCTCCGGGCAGATGAGACCCAGGTCCATCGCGCCGGCCGCGACGGCTGCGGGCAGGGTTCCGGCGACGGGCGAGATCGAGCCGTCCAGCGACAGCTCACCGACGGCCGCCCAGCCGTTCAGGGCGTCCGGCGGGATCACGCCCATGGCCGCCATCACGGCGAGGGCGATCGGCAGGTCGTAGTGGCTGCCTTCCTTGGGCAGGTCCGCCGGCGCCAGGTTCACGACGATCCGCTTGCCCGGCATCGCCAGGCCCAGACCGGTGAAGGCGCCCCGCACCCGCTCGCGGCTTTCGGCGACCGCCTTGTCGCCGAGACCGACCACGACCATCACGGCCTCGCCGCCGGTCAACTGGACTTCGACATCCACGCGCCGGGCCTCGACGCCCTGAAACGCGACGGTGACCACCCGCGCGACCATGCCCCCTCCGCGCTACAGTTGCTGTGACTTATCCACAGACTCAACCATGGCGGGTGGATCGGATCAAGAACAAAAATGGAACCAAGGCGGAAGCTGAAACGATTCAGTCGCCTACCCGACATAACTCACTCACCGCGTCGGATCGCCTCGATGCGGTCGAACAGGGCGGCCGCCGCATCGGCGCCGCCGAAGCGCTTCAACTGCTGGG
The DNA here is from genome assembly GCF_058783025.1 of Caulobacter sp. FW305-C-30-S16. Classification (NCBI taxonomy): domain Bacteria; kingdom Pseudomonadati; phylum Pseudomonadota; class Alphaproteobacteria; order Caulobacterales; family Caulobacteraceae; genus Caulobacter; species Caulobacter sp. FW305-C-30-S16. Next base: position 429,622 of record NZ_JBYSYH010000001.1, read on the forward strand.
CGCCGGTCGGGGAGGTCACGTTGATCTCGGTAAGATAGTCGCCGATTACGTCGATGCCGACGAACAGCAGGCCGCGCCGTTTCAGTTCAGGGGCGATGATCGCGCAGAGTTCCAGATCGCGCGCGGTCAGCTCGACGGCCGCGGCTCGGCCGCCCCGCGCGAGGTTCGAACGCACCTGGCCCTCGGCGGGGATGCGGTTGATCGCCCCGACCGGCTCGCCGTCGACCAGCAGGATGCGCTTGTCGCCCTTGCTGACGGCGGGAATGAACTTCTGGGCGATGACCTGATCACGGCCGATCAGGGCGTGCAGCTCCAGCAGGGCGTCGAGATTGGGGTCGTCGGCCTTCAGCCGCACCACGCCCGAACCGCCGCCGCCGTGCAGCGGCTTGAGCACCATGTCGCCGTGCCGCTCGCGGAAATCGTAGATCGCCTCGACGTCGCTGGTGATCAGGGTCGGCGGCTGGACGCCCGGGAAATCGGTGACGAACAGCTTTTCCGGCGCGTTGCGCACCTCGGTCGGGTTGTTCACCACCAGGGTCGTCGGGTGGACCTTGTCGAGGAAGTGGGTGGCCGTGATGTAGGCCATGTCGAACGGCGGGTCCTGACGCATCAGCACCACGTCGGTCTCGCCCGCCAGATCGATCGTCCGCGCTTCGCCGAAGCTCACATGGTCGCCCTTGACCGCCTTCAGCGTGACCGGACGGCCGCGCGCGGTGACCCGCCCGCCCTCCATCGACAGCTTGTCGGGGGTGTAGACGAACACCGAATGGCCGCGCGCCTGCGCCTCCATCATCATCATGAAGGTGCTGTCGGTCTCGATGTTGATCCGCTCGACCGGATCCATCTGTACGGCGACCTTCAGTGACATGGGGGGCTCCTGGGCCGGGTGGTGACGGGCGACCGCTACATAGCGACGGTATCGATCGGACGGGAGGGGGCGTCTGCGGTTAGTTGAGCCTGAGCCGCACACGCTCCCGCGCCGCCCGGGCCGCCAGCGCCGCGCCGCCGTCGAGAATCTGGGCCTGTCCGAGCGCCTGCAGGGCCCCGGCGAGGGCGCCCTGGCCCTCCCGGGCGGCGGCGACGTCGAGCCAGGGGCGATGGTCGGCCGGGTTGAGCAGCGCCCGGCGCAGGGCCGAGCGCTCGGCGCGTGGCCAGTCCTTCGCCGCCTGGGCGCGGGCGAAGATGTTGTTCTGCAGCCGGATCAGCACCGCCCGGTCGCTCATCGGCGCCATCAGCACTTCCAGCTTGCCGGCGACGTCGGGCGTCAGGCCCGCGCGCAGGGCGCGTCGGGAGAGCTCGGAAGGCAGCACCACCCGGCCCTCGCTGAACGGGTCCAGCGCCATGGGCCCCTCGCGGGTCTCGATGCGCAGCAGGAAGTGGCCGGGAAAATCGACACCCCGAACCTCCAGCTCACAGCGTCGCGCCGCGTGCAGATAGAAGACGCCGATCGAGACCGGGATCCCCTTGCGCCGCTCGGCCACCGCGATGACGTCGGCGTTGTCCGGATGATCGTAGGTCATCAGGTCGCCCTGGAGGCGCAGGTCGCCGGCCATGGATTCGGCGATGGCCTCCTCGGGTGATTCCGTTTCGAGCCGGGCGGCCAGTCGGGCGACGCCCTCATCCGCCACCGCGCGGGCGGCGTCGGCGTCGCGGTCCGGATCGTCATGGACGGCGCAGGCGAGCGCGGCCTCGAACAGGGGGAAGGCGTCGTCCGCCACCAGTCCGGCCTCGGTCAAAAGGGCCTCTGCGTCTTCCCGTGTCATGGACTCACCAACGCCTCAACGGCCCTTCCAGGCGTCCGGAATATGGAGCGGCAGGCGACCGGGGGCGAGGGCGATCAGGTCGAGGCGGATGGTCGCGCCTTTCAGGGCCGGCCTGCCTGCCGCGACCGCCGCCGCCGCGCGCCTCAGGCGGGCCCGCTGTTCAGGCAGGACGGCCTCCAGCGCAATCTCCCGCGTGGCCCGGCGTTTGACCTCGACGACGGCCAGAATGCCGCCCTTCACCGCCAGCAGGTCGATCTCGCCCTGCGGCGAGGCCAGCCGGAAGCCGAGGACGCGATAGCCCTTGAGCATCAGCAACAGCGCCGCCAGCACCTCGCCGCGCCGGCCGCTTTGCCGCGCCAGCCCGCCACGACGGCTGCGGGCGCTGGTCACCGGCCGTCCTTCAGCGCCATGGCGCGGCGGTAGAGGTCGCGGCGGTTCAGGCCCAGCGCCTTGGCCACCTCCGACGCAGCCTCGCCGGGCGGCAGGCGGGTCAGGGCCTCGCTCAGGGCCGAGTCGGCGTCCTCCGCGGTGGAGGCCTGCTGCTGGCCGGGGCCGACCAGGATGACGATCTCGCCCTTGGGGCCGTCCAGCCGGGGATCCTCGGCCAGCGCCGACAGGGGCCCGCGCACCGTGGTCTCGAACAGCTTGGTCAGTTCCCGCGCCACCGCCGCCTCGCGGTCGCCGAACACGGCGGCCATGTCCGTCAGGCTGGCCCGCAGCCGGGGCCCGCTCTCGTAGAAAATCAGCGTCGCCGGCACATTGGCGACCTCGGCCAGAAAGGTGCGCCGCGCTCCGCTCTTGGGCGGCGGAAAACCGGCGAACAGGAACCGGTCGGTCGGTAGTCCCGCCAGGGTCAGGGCCGCCAGCGCCGCGGAAGGGCCGGGGATCGGGAACACCCGGTGTCCGGCGGCGATCACGTCCTTCACCAGCCGGAACCCGGGATCGGAGACCAGCGGGGTGCCGGCGTCGGACACCTGGGCCACGCTCTGGCCGGCCTCGAGCGCCGCCATGATCTTCGGCCGGGCGCGTTCGGCGGCGTGCTCGTCGTAGCGCAGCATGGTCTTGGACAGCCCGTAGGCGGCCAGCAGCTTGCCGGTCACCCGCGTATCTTCCGCCAGCAAAAGGTCACAGCCCGACAGCACGTCGAGCGCCCGCAGCGTGATGTCCCGCAGATTGCCGATCGGCGTGGCCACCACATAGAGCCCCGGCTCCAGCGGGACGTCCGACAACGGCGGCGGGGGCGGGTGACGTGACAAGGCGAACTCCGGTTCGCGGCGAGAGCGCCTTGCCCGCCCGCGTCCGTCAAGGGATAGAAGGGTGAACGCCGCAAAGGAAGCGCCCGTGAACAAGCTGATCCTCTGGCTCGTACTGATCGCCGTCTTCGTCGTGGGCGCGCTGGCCGCCTGGTGGTGGCTCGAGGTGCGGTGGCGGCCGAAGACGGTCACGAAACACCAGGCCGAGATCGCGAAGATCCTTGATGAGGCCGGCTGGGTCTCGCCCGGGCAGACCGGACCCAAACTCTACATGATCGCCTTCCGGTCCTGTCCGGACTGCGTGCGGCTCAAGGCCGAGGTATTTCCCAAGGTCCACAAGGCCGGGGTCGACACGCGCGTGATCGTGATCGCCCGACGCGACCTCAACGGCGTCGCCAAGTCCACCCCGGCCGAACGGACGACCGTGGCGGAGCTGTGGATCAACCGCAGCTGGGCCCTGATGGAGCGATGGGACGGCGCGCCCCTCGAGACCTGGACGGCCGAGGGCATTCCGCCCGCCGATGGCGACATCGCGCGCACGGCGGTGATCAACGCCGGCCGCGACGTCATTGACCAGCTGCGGCCGTTGCTCGCGGCCAACGGCGTCAAGGTCGGCGACCAGGGCGTCCGCTATCCGACCCTGATCTGGTGGACGGCCGACGGCGTCATGCGCAGCTGCGTCTGCGAGGAGCCCCGGACCTATCGCGCCGTGCTCCGCGAACTGGGCGCGGACTGACCGCCGGCTAGTCCGGCGCGCCCGAAAGCGCCCCGCCGGACACGTCCGTGCCCGGCGAGTCGTCGCCGTCCGGACTGGTGACGGTTACGCCCTGTTCGACACCGTCGATCGGGTCACCGTCGGTCTCCTCCAGCGTTTCCTCGCCGTGACCCACATGGAACGGCGCGGCACCCTCGGCCGGCGTCGGGTCGGCCTGCGCCTTCATTTCGCGCGCGCCCACACCAAGGCCCTGCTGCAGGGCCCGGTTGGCCTCGGGCGTGGAGGGGTCGAAACTGCGGTCGTCGTCGGACGGGGACATGGCGAAACTCCTGTTCGCCATGCCAACGGCCTGTCACAGGCGGACGTTCCTACAAGGGCGCGAACTTTGCCGTGAAGTGACGCATGGCCGACGGCTGCCAGGTGATCTTCATGCCGCGCAGGCTGTCTTTGCGGGCGTGAATCTCCTCGAACACCTCGACGATGTAGTCGGCGTGGCTCTGGGTATAGACGCGTCGCGGGAAGGCCATCCGCACCAGGTCCATCGGCGCCTCGACCTCGGTTCCGTCGGGCCGCAGGCCGAACATCACCGTGCCGATCTCGCAGGAGCGGATGCCGCCCTCGACATACAGGGCGACCGCCAGCGACTGGCCCGGATACTCGGACGGCGGGATGTGGGACAGCATGGCGCGGGCGTCGATGAACACCGCATGGCCGCCGGTCGGCCGCACCGTCGGCACGCCCATCGCTTCGAGCCGCTCGCCGATGTAGGCCATGCTGCGCAGGCGATAGCGCAGGTAGTCCTCGTCGATGATCTCGACCAGGCCCTGGGCGATGGCGTCCAGATCCCGCCCGGCCAGCCCGCCGTAGGTCGGGAAACCCTCGGTCAGGATCAGCCGGTTGCGGGCGGCCTGGGCCAGTTCGTCGTCGTTCAGCGCCAGCCAGCCGCCGATGTTGGCGAAGGCGTCCTTCTTGGCCGACATGGTCATGCCGTCGGCGTCGGCGAACATGTCCGCGACGATCTGCTTGACCGTCCGGTCGCCCTGGCCCGGCTCGCGCATCTTGATGAAGTAGGCGTTCTCGGCGAAGCGGCAGCCGTCGATGATGAACGGCTTGCCATGGGCCTTCGCGATCTTCGCCACCGCGCGGATGTTCTCCAGGCTGACGGGCTGGCCGCCGCCGGCGTTGTTGGTCACCGTCAGCATCACGCAGGGAACCGCGTCGCCGTGCTGGCTCAGGAAGGCCTCCAGCCGCGGCAGGTCCATGTTGCCCTTGAACGGATGGTCGCTGCGCGGGTCCAGGCCCTCGGCGATGACCAGGTCATGGCCGGACGCGCCGGTCGATTCGATGTTGCCGCGGGTAGTGTCGAAATGGGTGTTCGACGGGATCGCCTTGCCCGGTCCGCCGAGGATCGAGAACAGGATCGCTTCCGCCGCCCGGCCCTGGTGGGTCGGGATCACGTGCCTGAACGGCATCAGATCCTTCACGGCCGCCTCGAAGCGGAAGAAGGACGGGCTGCCGGCATAGCTCTCGTCGCCGGCCAGCAGGGCGGCCTGCTGTTTGGCGCTCATGGCCGAGGTGCCGCTGTCGGTCAGCAGATCGATCAGCACGTCCTCGGAATGCAGGGCGAACAGGTTGTAGTCGGCCTTTTCGATCAGCTTCAGCCGCTCTTCCCGCGTGGTCATGCGGATGGGTTCGACCGCCTTGATGCGGAAGGGTTCGATGATGGTGCGCATGGATGTCTCGATGTTCGTTGAAGCGCGCGTCTCGCCGCGCTAACCGGTTTGCCGATGCCTTTATCCGTCCGCGCCGCCTACCGCGAGCGTCTTTCCCGGGGCGACATCAGGCCCGATGCGGCGCAGGAGCAGGCGCTGGTCGCCTTGTCACGCCTCGAGGGCGACCTCAACGCCCTGTCCGAGCCGGGGTTTTCCGCGCTGTTCCGCAAGCCAAAGGGCGCGCGCGGCGTCTACCTGTGGGGTCCTGTCGGCCGGGGCAAGTCCATGCTGATGGACCTGTTCTTCGATTCCGCCCCGGTGGCGAAGAAGCGCCGTACCCACTTCCACGTCTTCATGGCCGAGGTTCACGCCAGCATCGACGCCTGGCGCAAGGGCGATGGTCCCGCCCGCAAGGCGCGGTTCGGCCAGAGCAGGGGTGATGATCCGATCGGTCCGACCGCCGATCTGATCGCCGGGGAAGCCCGGTTGCTCTGTTTCGACGAGTTCCAGGTCACCGACATCGCCGACGCCATGATTCTCGGCCGACTGTTCGAGGCGCTGTTCGCCCGGGGCGTCACGGTGGTGACCACCTCCAACCGCCCGCCCGACGACCTCTACAAGGACGGCCTGAACCGTCAGCTGTTCCTGCCCTTCATCGGCATGCTCAAGGAGAAGCTGGAGGTGGTCGCGGTCAGGGGGCCGGTGGACTTCCGCCTCGACCGCCTGCGCGGCGCTCGGACCTGGCTGGCCCCTGACAGCGCCGCCAACGCCGACGAGTTCGACCGGCTGTGGGGCGACATGCTCGACGGGGCGCCGGAATCGGGCGCCACGCTGGAGGTGCTGGGCCGCAAGCTGCACCTGCCGCGGGCCAGCGGCGGGCTGCTGCGCACGCGCTTCGCCAGCCTGTGTGAGCATGCGCTCGGACCGCAGGACTATCTGGCCATCGCCGACCGGTTCCACACTGTGTTTCTCGAGGACGTCCCGCGCCTGACGCCCGCCCGGCGCGATGCGGCCAAACGGTTCAACACCCTGATCGACGCCCTCTACGAGGCCCAGACCAAGCTGGTCGCGCTCGCTGCGGACGAACCGGAAACCCTCTATCCGGAGGGCGACGGGTCGTTCGAGTTCGAGCGCACGGTCTCCCGCCTGCAGGAAATGCGCTCGACGGACTGGCTCGAACGCGTCACGGACTGATCAACAACAAAAGGGAAGGAAACCACACATGTTCTCTCACATCATGGTCGGAACGAGCGACCTGGCGAAGGCCAAGACCTTCTATGACGCCGTGCTGGGCACGCTGGGCGTTCCGCCGTCCTTCCTGGATGGTCACCGCATGTTCTACATGGCCAACGGCGGCGTCTTCGGCGTGTCCCTGCCGATCAACGGCGAGCCGGTCAGCCACGCCAACGGCGGCACCATCGGCTTCACCTGCAGCTCGCCCGAACAGGCCGACGCCTGGCACGCCGCCGGCATCGCCAACGGCGGAACCACCTGCGAGGATCCCCCGGGCGTCCGCGAAGGCGGCATGGGCAAGATGTATCTCGCCTATCTGCGCGACCCGGACGGCAACAAGCTCTGCGGCATCCACCGGATGGGCTGATCGCCCGGCCGGTCGTTGACCCGGCTCCAGGGGGCGTCTGCGGCGGATGGGGTCTGAAAAGGCCCTGCTCGCGTTGACACCCCCTGTTCCCGGCGTAAATAGCCCTGCTGCTTGCAACCGTCGGGAACCAAATGACCGAAGCCTCGTCAGGGGTCCGTGAAAGGCCCACCTCGCCGCACCTCCAGGTGTGGCGCTGGCATGTGACCATGCTGGGCTCCATTCTGCATCGCGCCTGCCTGATCGGCCTTTTCGTAGGCGCGCTGATTCTCGTCGGCTGGGCGGTCGCCCTGGCCTCCGGCCACCAGGCCTACGCCGCCTATACGGCGCTGCTGGCGTCCTGGCCGGGCAAGCTGGTCCTGCTGGGCCTGACCTTCGCCCTGTTCTTCCTGGCGGCCAGCAACCTGCGCCACCTGATGTGGGACACCGGCCACGGCTTCAAGCCGAAGACGGCCGACATGATCACCATCGCGGGCATCGCCTTCGCCCTGGTGGCCACCGCCGTGGTCTGGCTGATCGCCGGCCAGACGGGAGGCCTGTCATGAGCGCCAAGGCCGGTTTCCGCACACCTCTCTCCCGCGCCCGCGGCCTTGGCTCGGCCAAGCATGGCGTGGGCCACTTCATCGCCGACCGGGTCTCCGGTCTGGCTCTCATTCCCCTGTCGATCTGGGCGGCCTACGGCGGCCTCAAGCTGGCGGCCGGCGGCTATGTGATGGCCGTCGAATGGCTCGCCCACCCGATCAACGCGGTGCTGCTCAGCCTGTTCATCGCGGTCGGCTTCGTGCATCTGCGCCTGGCGATGCAGGTGATCATCGAAGACTACATCGAAGGCTTCGTGGCCAAGTCCGCGGCGCTCATCGCCAACTATCTCGTATGCGTTCTCGGCGCCGCTCTGGGGGTCTTCGCCATCCTCAAGGTGGCCCTCCTCGGAGCCTTCTGATGCCGGCCTATGAATTCATCGACCACCGCTTCGACGTCGTGGTGGTGGGGGCCGGGGGATCGGGCCTTCGCGCCGCCGTCGGCTGCGCCCAGGCCGGTCTGAAGACCGCCTGCATCACCAAGGTCTTCCCGACCCGCAGCCACACCGTCGCGGCCCAGGGCGGCATCTCCGCCAGTCTCGGCAATATGGGCGAGGACGACTGGCGCTGGCATATGTACGACACCGTCAAGGGGTCGGACTGGCTGGGCGACCAGGACGCCATCGAATACCTGACGCGCAACGCGCCGGCGGCCGTCTATGAGCTCGAGCACTGGGGCGTGCCCTTCTCGCGGACGCCGGAAGGCAAGATCTACCAGCGCGCCTTCGGCGGCATGACCAAGAACTACGGCGAGGCTCCGATCCAGCGCACCTGCGCGGCGGCCGACCGCACCGGCCACGCCATGCTGCACACCATGTACGGCCAGGCGCTGAGCAAGGACGTCGAGTTCTTCATCGAGTACTTCGCCCTCGATCTGATCATGGAAGACGGCGTCTGCGTCGGAGTCACCGCCTGGAAGCTGGACGACGGCACCCTGCACCGGTTCCAGGCCCAGAAGACCGTGCTGGCCACGGGCGGCTACGGCCGCGCCTATCTGTCGGCGACCAGCGCCCACACCTGCACGGGCGACGGCGGCGGCATGGCCCTGCGCGCCGGCCTGCCGCTGCAGGACATGGAGTTCGTCCAGTTCCACCCGACCGGCATCTTCCCGGCCGGCTGCCTGATCACCGAGGGCGCCCGGGGCGAGGGCGGCTATCTGACCAATTCCGAGGGCGAGCGGTTCATGGAGCGCTATGCGCCGTCCGTGAAGGACCTGGCCCCGCGCGACATGGTCAGCCGCGCCATGACCATCGAGATCCGTGAAGGCCGCGGCGTGGGTCCCAACAAGGACCACATCCACCTGCATCTGAACCACCTGGATCCGGCGGTGCTGCATGAGCGGCTGCCCGGCATTTCGGAAACCGCCAAGGTGTTCGCCGGCGTCGACGTGACCAAGGCGCCGATCCCGGTCCTGCCGACGGTCCACTACAACATGGGCGGCCTGCAGACGAACTACCACGGCGAGGTCGTGACCAAGACCGGCGACAACGCCGACACCATCGTGCCCGGCCTGATGGCCGTGGGCGAGGCGGCCTGCGTCTCGGTGCACGGGGCCAACCGCCTCGGCTCCAACAGCCTGATCGACCTGGTGGTGTTCGGCCGCGCCGTCGGCCTGCGCTGCGCCGAGCAGCTCAAGCCGGGCGCGACCCAGCCCGAGCTCAAGGCGGGCATGACTGACGCCCACCTCGCCCGCTTCGACCGCTTCCGCAACGCCGCCGGCGGCCGACCGACCGCTGACCTGCGGCTCGAGATGCAGCGCGCGATGCAGGAAGACGCCGCCGTCTTCCGCACCGGCGAGTCGCTCAAGAGCGGCGTGGACCGCGTCAACGCGGTCGTCGCCGCCCGCAAGGACATCGGCGTCAGCGATCGCGGCCTGGTCTGGAACAGCGACCTCATGGAGACGCTGGAGTTCGACAACCTCGTCTGCCAGGCGGCCGTCACCGTCGCCGGCGCGCTGAACCGCACCGAAAGCCGCGGCGCCCACGCCCGCGAGGACTTCCCCGATCGCAACGACGGCGAATGGATGAAGCACACCCTCGCCTGGTTCGACGACGCCACCGGCAAGGTGAAGATCGATTACCGCCCGGTGCACAGCTACACGATGTCCAAGGACATCGACTACATCCCGCCCAAGGCGCGGGTGTACTAGGCTTCGCAGCCTTGCTGATCCGGACAGGGGCGACCGCCGTCGGCGGTCGCCCTTTCCATGTCGCCTGTCCCAATTCTCCATCCCGCCTGCACATCAGGCTGCGAGCCTCCGTTTTCGCAAAGGGGCCTCAGCGCGAGGTCTCTTGCGCCCAACATCAATGTGTGTGAACAATCGCTCACATTCTGGACGGAGACGCTCCGATGCCTTCTGGCCCTGACGACCAAGCCTTCATTTCCCCGGCCATGCCGTCGCGATTGCCCCGGCCGAGGTCGGCAGACTGGGGCGGCAAGGCGCTGCTGGTCTGCGCCCTGGCCCTGCTGATGACCATTCCGGGCCTGTTCGTCTGGGCCCTGATCAAGGACCGCTCCGACCGTTCCGAGGGTGTCGTGCGCGAGGTCTCGCAGCTGCAGGGCGGCGCCCAGCAGATCACCGGACCCCTGCTGGTCGCGCCCTGGACCGTCACCCCGACGGCCAAGGAGGGCGAGGTGATCACCGGCTGGTATCTGGTCTCGCCCGACACCGGCGCGGCCGATGTGAAGGTCAGGACCGGCACGTTGCGGCGGGGCATCTTCGATGTGCCGACCTACAAGGCCACCGCCAGCCTCACGGCTGGCTTCAGCAAGCTCAAGCCGGTGCAGGGCCTGCCGACCGGGGCGGTGATCGACTGGAGCCGGGCGCAGATCGTGCTGGGCTTCTCCGACCTGCGCGGCGCCCAGACCGACGTCGTGGCGACCCTGACCACCCCGGCGGGTGACACACGGCTGGAGTTCACCCCCGCCTCGGACGTGCGGCTGGGCCGGCCGATGACCCCGCCCGACAGCGACGGCCGGGCCCGGCCGGATGAGGACCTCGGCGACTACGGCCTGGTCTCGACCCCGGCCGCGCCGTTGCTGGCCGCCATCGAGGGCGGAACCATCCGCACGACCCTGACCTTCTCCGGCGCCCAGCGGCTCAGCGTCGTGCCGTTCGCCAAGTCGACCCGGGTGGTCATCAACGGCGACTGGCCCGCGCCCCGGTTCGACGGCGGTTTCCTGCCGACCAAACGCGACACCACCGCCGACAGGTTCAGCGCCGACTGGTCCGTGCCGTTCATCGCCCGCGGCCTGCCAGACCGCGGCTCGACCTCGGTCCTGTCGCTCGGCGAGCTGGGCCAGCGCGATCTCGGCGTCAGCTTCGTGCGGACCAACAACCCCTACCAGAACGTCATGCGCGCGCTGAAATACGCGGTGATGTTCATCGGCCTGGTGTTCCTGACGTTCTTCGTCTTCGAGGCCCTGTCCGGCAGCCGGCTGCACCCGGCGCAGTACGTCCTGATCGGTCTGGCGCAGATGGTCTTCTACCTGCTGCTGCTCAGTCTCTCGGAATACATCGGCTTCGACGCGGGCTTCGCGATCGCGGCGGTGGCGACGGTGCTGCTGATCGGCCTCTATGCCGGGGCGGCGTTCAAGGCGACCCGCTACCGGATCCAGGCGCTGGTCGTGTTCAGCACCGTCTACGGCCTGATCTACCTGCTGATGCGGCTCGAGGACTTCGCCCTGCTGGCCGGTTCGATCGCCGCCTTCGTCGGTCTGACGGCCGGGATGTGGCTGACCCGGAACATCGAATGGTACGGCGGACGGGCCGATACGACGCCTCCGGCGCCGCCTGTGGGTAACTAGGTTGGGCGCGGGCGCCTGTCCTGCGTGGACAGGCGCCCCGCTGCGCCTTAGATGGAACCCAATCGTTCCTAGAAGTGTGATGCAGCGGCATGGTTCAACTCGCGCTCCCCAAGAACTCCCGGGTCGGCAAGGGCCGTCATTATCCCGCGCCCAAGGGGGCGAAGCGGGTCAAGACGTTCCGCATCTATCGCTACGATCCGGAAGGGTCGGAGAACCCGCGCTGGGACACCTACGACGTCGACGTCGACGCCTGCGGTCCGATGCTGCTGGACGTGCTCATCCACATCAAGAGCACGGTCGACCCGACCCTGACCTTCCGCCGGTCCTGCCGCGAAGGCGTCTGCGGCTCCTGCGCGATGAACATCGGCGGCCGCAACACGCTCGCCTGCACCCACGGCTGGGAAGACACGCCGGGCAACGAGATCCAGATCTCGCCGCTGCCCAGCCAGCCGGTGGTCAAGGACCTGGTCCCCGACCTGACCCTGTTCTACGCCCAGTACGCCTCGATCGAGCCCTGGCTGCACACCGAGACCCCCGAGCCGCGCACCGAATGGAAGCAGTCGGTCGAGGACCGGTCCAAGCTGGACGGTCTCTACGAGTGCATCCTCTGCGCCTGCTGCTCGACCTCCTGCCCCAGCTACTGGTGGAACGGCGAGAAGTACCTCGGCCCGGCCACGCTGCTGCACGCCTACCGCTGGCTGATCGACAGCCGCGACGAGGCCACCGGCGCCCGGCTCGACGCGCTTGAGGACCCCTTCAAGCTCTATCGCTGCCACACCATCATGAACTGCGCCCAGGTCTGCCCCAAGGGTCTGAACCCGGCCAAGGCCATCGCCGAGATCAAGAAGCTGATGGTGGAGCGGGTGGCCTGAAGCAGGGCCGCGCCCTCGCCGCCGCCGCCCTGGTCTGGGGCGCGGCCGAGGGATTCCTGTTCTTCATCATTCCCGACGTGCTGATCAGCTACGTCGCGCTGAAGCACGGCCTGAGGGCCGGCGTCATCGCCTGCCTGCTGGCCGCCGTCGGGGCGGGGATCGGCGGAGCGGCGATGTACGGCTGGAGCGCCCGCGATCCGCAGGCCGCCCTCGGCGCCGTCGCCGCCGTGCCGGCGGTGTCGACCCCGATGATCGTCCACGCCAGCGTGCAGATGGACCGTCAGGGCTGGTTCGCCGCGGCGCTCAGGGGTCCGGTCAGCAGCACACCCTACAAGGTCTACGCCCTGCTCGCCCCGTCGAAGGGCGCGAGCCTGCCCGCCTTCGCGCTCGGCGCCCTGCCGGTCCGGCTGCCCCGGTTCCTGCTCTCGGCCCTCGCCTTCGCGGCGATCCGGCGGCTGGTCGCGGAACGAATTGACGCCCGCTGGCTCATGTCGGGCTTCACGGCATGGTGGGTGCTCTTCTATGTGTGGTTCTGGGCCACCCATCCGGGCTAAGGCTCTTGCAAAAAGTTGACGCGGGCGTCATTTTCCCGCGCGATCCTGGAGGAGGGCGGCTTGGCCGATCCGAAGGCGAAGGTGGTGATTCTGGGCGCGGGCCACGCGGGTGGTTCAGCGGCCGCCTTCCTGCGCCAGTACGGCCACGAAGGCCCGATCGTGCTGATCGGCGACGAGCCCATCCCCCCCTACCAGCGTCCCCCGCTCTCCAAGGCCTGGCTCAAGGGCGAGGCCGACGCGTCCAGCCTCGCGCTCAAGGATAACGCCTGGTACGCCGAGAACGACTGCGACCTGCGGCTGGGCGTTACCGCCGTTTCGATCGACCGGGCCTCAAAGACGGTCCGGCTGTCGGCCGGCGGGGCGGTCGCCTACGACTATCTGATCATCGCCACCGGCGCCCGGGCGAGAAAGCTGCCGATCCCCGGGGCGGACCTGGACGGCGTGCTGGAGCTGCGCACGGCCGCCGACGCCGAACTGCTGAAGGCCGCCCTCGGTCCGGGCAAGCGCCTGGCGATCATCGGCGGCGGCTATATCGGCCTGGAAGCGGCGGCCTCGGCCCGCGCGCTCGGCGCCTCGGCCCTGATCATCGAACGCGAGCCGCGCATCCTCGCCCGCGTCGCCTGCGAGGAACTGTCGACCTTCTTCCAGGACTATCACCAGGCCAAAGGGGTCGAGTTCGAACTGTCCGCCGGCGTCGATGCGCTCGAGGGCGAGAACGGCAAGGTCCGCCGCGTGCGCCTGTCGGACGGACAGCTGGTCGACTGCGACGCCGTGCTGGTCGGCGTCGGCGCCCTGCCCAACGAGGAGATCGCCCGCGACTCCGGCCTCGACTGCGCCAACGGCATTGTCGTCGACCTGCAGGCCCGCACCGCGGACCCCTCCGTCTTCGCCATCGGCGATGTGACCCACCGGCCGCTGCCGCTCTATGAGCGCCAGTTCCGGCTGGAGAGCGTGCCCAACGCCCTGGAACAGGCCAAGCAGGTCGCCAGCGCCATCACCGGCCACGCCCCGCCCAATCCCGAAGCGCCGTGGTTCTGGTCCGACCAGTATGATCTCAAGCTGCAGATCGCCGGCATCCCGTTCGACGCCGACAGCCGCGTCATCCGCGGCGACCGGTCCGCGGCGAAGTTCGCCATCTTCCATCTGAAGGGCGACCAGGTGCAGGCGGTCGAGGCGGTCAACGCCGCGCCGGAATTCATGATGGGCAAGATGCTCATCCTCAACCGCAAGCCCGTCTCACGCGAGAGACTTGCGGATTCGTCCATTTCCATGAAAGAGGTCGCCGCCTGACAAGGCGGGACAACGAACAAGAGGCGTCAGGGAGCGTATGGCCAAGATCACCTACATCGAGCACGACGGCACCGAGCATACGGTTGACGTGAAGACCGGCCTGTCCGTCATGGAAGGGGCGATCAAGAACAACATCCCCGGCATCGACGCCGACTGCGGCGGCGCCTGCGCCTGCGCGACCTGCCACGTCTATGTCGATGAAGCCTGGGCGTCGAAGACCGGCGAGAAGTCGGCCATGGAGGAGTCGATGCTCGACTTCGCCGAGAACGTCGAACCGTCCAGCCGCCTGTCCTGCCAGATCAAGGTCACCGACGACCTCGACGGCCTGACCATCCGCATGCCGGAAAGCCAGCACTAGCGGGCGCCGGGGACATGTACCGAAGGTACGTGTCCCCCGATCAAGCTGCAGCGAGTTTAGGGGGACACGTACCTTCGGTACATGCCCCCTGCTGCCTAGAACCCGAGTTCCTTCTGGCCTGACTCCGCATGCGCGGCCTCTGGCAGGTGGCAGGTGAAGGTCGAGCCGTTTCCGGGTTCGCTTTCCAGCGCCACCCAGCCGCCGTGCAGTTCGACCAGCGCCTTGACCAGGGCGAGGCCAAGGCCCGGTCCGCCGCGGTCGCGGCCGACGAAGCGGTCGAAGATGTGCGCCTGGACGTGGAACGGCACGCCCCGGCCTGTGTCACGCACCGCCAGCCGCACCTCGCCCGCCGCCCGCATCGCCGACAGGGTCACCACCCCGCCCGGCGGGGTCTGGCGCAGGGCGTTCTCGACCAGATGGTCGAGGGTCTGGACCAGCCGGCGGTTGTCGCCGCGGATCAGGCCGATGTCGTCGGGGTCGCCTTCCAGCGCCAGGGTGACCTTCGCGGCCTCCGCCATCACCTTCCAGCGCCCGGCGACCTCGGTCAGCAGCGCGCCGACCCGCACGTCGCCCAGCTCCAGCGCCATCTCCTCGGCGTCGATGGCGGCGATGTCGAGCACGTCGTCGATCGACCGGCCCAGCTGGACGGCGGCCTGGCGCACAGCGCCCAGGTGTGAGCGGCCGCGCTCGGGGATCGCCTCGCCCATCCGGTCGAGCAGTTCCGAATAGCCGATGATCGTGGTGAGCGGCGTGCGCAGCTCGTAGGAGACGTTGCCGACGAACTCGCGCTTCAGCCGCTCGGCGCTGTCCAGCGCGGCCTCCTTGTCGGCCAGGGCGCCCTCCAGCTGGCGGGCGTCGGTGATGTCGGCGAAGGCGATCAGGGTCGCGCCGTCGGGCAGCGGCCGGGTCTGCCAGGCCACGATGCGGCCCACGGCGTTGCGGATCTCGCCGGCGGTCGGGGCGCGGGCCTCGGGATCGGGATCGCCGACCCGGCCCTTGAGCTCCTGCCAGAAGGCCACGTCATGCAGGCGCGGGGTGCAGAGTTCGACCACCCGCTCGAAGTTGACCCCCTCGTCGAGGTCCTCCTCGGCGACATGCCAGAACCGGGCGAAGGCCTCGTTGTGCAGCCGCAGCCGGCCGTTGGAGCCGAACACCACCACCGCGTCGTTGAGCTTGTCGAGGGTCGCCTGCTGCACCTGGATCAGGGCGTTGTACTGCGCGCGCAGCCGCACCTCGCCGGTGATGTCCGAATAGAGCAGCAGCAGGCCGCCCATCGGGTGCGGCTGGCGGATCAGCCGCAGGGTGCGGCCGTCGGGCAGGGTCCAGCGGTCGTCCGGCTGCGGCCCGAGGGTCTCGTACCGGGCCAGCTCTGCGGCCTTCCAGCGGGCGTAGTCCGGCGTCTCGGGCAGCCGCTGACGCTGACGCAGCCGGTCGAGAATCTCGCCATGCGTCGGACGCTCGGCCAGCCAGGCCGTCTCCAGCCCCCACAGGTCGGCGAAGGCGGTGTTGTGGAACGACAGCCGGCGGGTCGGCCCGAAGATGGCGACCGCCTCGGCGATGTGGTTGAGGGTTTCGTCGTGGGCTGCCACGTGGCGCTTGAGGGCGTCCTGGATCTCCTCGGCCTGGGTCACGTCGGTGGTCCAGACCGCCACGCCGCCGCCTTCGAGCGGCTCGGCGGTGACCTTCAGCGCCTTGCGCTGCCCGCCCAGCGAGATCCAGCGGGTGGTCTCGCGGCGCTCGCCCAGATTGGCCGCCTCGCTGGCGATGGCGTCGGCGCCCTTGTCGAGCGACAGCCCCAGATTGGCGGCGTCGCCGGCGTCGCGCGCGCTGACCGCGGCCAGCCAGGCCTTGTTGGCCCATTGCACCGCGCCGTCGGCGCCGGCGATCCAGGCGGGCTCGGCCCGGGCGTCGAGGAAGGCGGCCAGGCGCGCGGCGCTGGGCAGGGCGGTCTCGTCCCCCGGCGCGGCGGTCAGGCGCAACCAGGCCAGGGCCCCGGCGGCGCGGCCCTCGACCGACACCACGCCCTTCGGCCCGCGGGCCTCGAAGGCGCAGGGCTCACCCCGTTCGAACAGCGCCCGCAGCCGCGCGGCGTGGTCCGGCTCGGCGCGCATGATGGCGTTGACCATCGCCTGGGCCTCGGCAGCGGGCAGGTTGAAGGCGGCGGCGCAGGCCTCGAGGTTCTCCTCGCCCGAGGCCAGCAGGGCGCGGCCGT
The DNA here is from genome assembly GCF_058783025.1 of Caulobacter sp. FW305-C-30-S16. Taxonomy (NCBI): domain Bacteria; kingdom Pseudomonadati; phylum Pseudomonadota; class Alphaproteobacteria; order Caulobacterales; family Caulobacteraceae; genus Caulobacter; species Caulobacter sp. FW305-C-30-S16. The sequence continues at coordinate 446,333 of NZ_JBYSYH010000001.1, forward strand.
CGTCGATCACCAGCAGGGTGGAGTCGAAGGCTTCAGCCGAGGCCTGGGCGGCTGCGGCGCGGCCCTCAACGGCCTCCAGCCGGTCCTGCATCACCCGCAGTCGACGGTCCATCGCCCGGCGCTGCACCAGCGCCCACAGCACTGCGCAGATCGCCAGACAGACGGCGCCCGCCGTGGCGGCGACGATCAGTTCCATTTGCGTCATGCAAGACCCGCCCGAATCATGGCTGGCACACGATAAGCGAGGCCGGGCCGCCGGGCGACTGGCGAAGCGTCCTGCGGGGCGCCATCTTCGTCGCATGACCTTTCCGGCCGACGCCCTGGCGCCCTCTCTCGATGATTTCGCGCGGATCGCCCGCACCGCGTTCGACGCCCTGCCCGATCCGTTCCGGCAGTTGGCGGGCGAGGCGGTCATCCGGGTGGCCGACTTCGCCGAGGATGATGTGCTGGCCGAACTGGGCATCGAGGAAGCGTTCGAGCTGACCGGCCTCTACCAGGGCGTCGACCTGTCGCGGCGATCGGTGCTCGATCCCCTGCCGCAGCCCTCGATGGTGTTCCTCTATCGCCGGCCGATCCTCGACGAGTGGGCCGAACGGGGAAACGTCACGCTCGGCGAGCTGATAACCCATGTGCTGGTTCACGAGATCGGCCATCATTTCGGCCTGTCCGACGACGACATCGACGCCATCGAAGCCCGCGACTGAGGCCGCCATGCCCGACTTCATGTTCCTGATGCACAACGACGTGACCGCGCCGGAGGACGAGGACGCCTGGGGCTCCTGGCTGGGCGGCCTGCGGGCTGCGGGGGTGTTCCAGGGCGGCAGCGGGATGGCCGGCGGCGTCGCCCTGCGCAGGTCGGGCGCGCCCGGCGCCCTGTCGTCGCACATTTCGGGCTATATCCGCGTCGAGGCCGAGGACGCCGATCATGCGGCGCGGTTGCTCGCGGGCAATCCGGTGTACGAGGCCGGCGGGACGGTCGAGATCCGCGAGCTGCCGCGCGACGACTGACCGGGCGAAGCTGCTCAAGACAAACCGTGAACGAATCGGATAGGACACCCGTCATGCTCGCGCCCGACTTCGACTATGACGCCGTTCGCCGGGACATGCCGGAAGCGCGCGTGATGCGCGGCGAGGCCTATGCCGCCAAGGGCTGGGTCGATCTGGTGGAGGTCTTCCCGACCGGCGTGCTGGCCCATGTGACGGGTGAGCGGGGCATCGCCTATGTCGTCGAGGTGGCCGCGCCGGACGGATCGGACGCCCGCTGCACCTGCCCCGATTTCCAGGACAGCGGTCTGCGCTGCAAGCATGTGGTGGCGACGGTGTTCACGGTGCTCGACGCCGATGACGCGACGCTGGAGGCCGCCGCCGGTCGCCTGACCCGCCTGACCGACATGCTCGAGATGGAGGGCCGTGACGACGCCGCCCTGGCCGTCGACCGCGGCCGCCGCGACCCGGCCCTGCTGCGCGAGCTCGAGGGCGACCCGGCCTGATCGCGGGGTTAATTCCCGTTCAGAAGTTGACGCCCCCGTCACTTTTCAATTGACCCGCACTTGCATCAAGGGGACAGTGTTCACCCTGAGCGAGGTCCGGCTGCAACGGGCCCGTAATCCCATGACTGGCCGGAGGATCGTCGCGATGACCGACAAGAACATCACCAAGGACGCCATGTACGACGCGGTCGCGCCGGACGACTTCGAGTCGATGCTCGAACTCGACCGCTACGGCAACCGCTCGACGGCCTTCGACAAGATCATCTCCGCGACCCACGATCACTTCTGGGATCCGCTGGACAAGGACTACATCGACTTCGACGAGCCCTTCGACATGGAGAACCAGGCCATTGTCCCCGAGGACATGGTCGTGGCCCTGTCCACCGACTACGTGTCCAACCACCTGTCGGACCCCAAGACCCGCATCGCCTTCATCAACGAGTCCACGCTGCGCAGCTTCTCCTCGATCCTGCACGGCGAGCAGGGCGCGCTGAACCTGTCGGCCAGCCTCTGCCACGTGCTGAAGGACCAGGGCGCGCAGGAATACGCCGCCAACCAGACCCGCGAAGAGGCCCGCCACGTCACGGCCTTCGCCAAGTACGTCAAGGCGCGCTGGGGCCGTCCGGTCGAGTGCGGCCCGACCCTGAAGGCCCTGCTGGTCGAGATCATCGGCGCGCCGGAGGTCTACAAGAAGATCATCGGCATGCAGATGCTGGTCGAGGGCCTCGCCATGGGCGCCTTCGCGACCTTCTACAACAAGCTCAACGACCCGGTCGGCAAGAAGCTGATGCAGCTGGTCATGACCGACGAGGCCTTCCACCACAAGTTCGGGAAGATCTGGGCCGACCGCACGATCCCCAAGCTGAGCCCCGAAGAGCACGCCGTCATCGAGGACTGGGCGGCCCACTGCTTCCAGGCCGTGCTGTTCAACCTGGTCGGTCCGAACCAGCAGCGTGACCTGTACGAGAAGTTCGGTCTCGACCCCGACAAGGTCATCGCCGAGTTCGCCCAGATCATGACCGACGACATCCGTCGCGAGAGCATGAAGGAGCAGACCAACATCTTCCGCGTGCTGGTCAAGACGCTGCTCAACGCCGGCATCATCACCGACCGCACCAAGGCCTTCTACGGCATGTATGTCGACCTGGAAGAGCTGAAGATGGAAGGCGACCGGATGGTCGGCGACGACATCGCCGAGGACGGCATCCGCTATCTGCAGGCGATCAACTTCAAGGATCGCGAGCACAAGCCCGTCAGCATCGCCGCCGAATAAGGCCTCCGTTCCGACGGACCCGCGAACGCCCCGCCGCAACCCGGCGGGGCGTTCTGCGTTTCAGACCCTCGCGCCGCAGACCGGAATCCACTTTCCGACCGGGCGCGCTAGAGTGGGTCCCATGAACCGTACGCTTCTCATCGCGCTGTTCGCCGGCCTGCTGGCCGCCGGCGCCGCCCTGGCCGCCGCGCCGCAGCCGACCAGACCCGTGTCGGCCGGCTTCTATTCGGGCCGCTGGTACGAGATCGCCCGCATCCCCAACGCTGGCCAGCGCGACTGCCAGGCGGCCTACACCCAGTTCGCCAGCACCGGCGCGCAGTTCCAGGTCAACCAGGTCTGCCGCAAGGGCTCGCCCACCGGCCCGGCGAAGACCTTCGTCACCAAGGGCCGCATCCTGCCGGCCACCAACAACGCGAAGTTCGAGATGAGCTTCTTCGGCGGCATCCGGAAGCAGGAGTACTGGGTCCTCGACACAGCCCCCGACGGTGGCTGGACCCTGATGGCGACGCCAGGCGGCAACTACATCTGGCTCCTGTCCCGCCACGCCGTGATGCCGGCCGGCGCGAAGGCCGCCGCCATCGCCAGGATCAGGGCGCTGGGTTACCGCCAGACCCTGGAGTTCCCGGCGCAGGCCGGTTGACAACGAACGAAACCGGAACATCAATGCGGGCGTGGAAGTCGTCGCCCTCACCCTTGTCACGGTCACCCGACCGGAAACCACCGTCGCGGTAACGCGGGGGGCGGCGCGGCTGCTGGTCGAGATGGGCTATGCGCCGCTGGCCGAGGTCGGACTGCCCAACGGGCGGCGGGCGGACCTGATGGCGTTGGGCCGCAAGGGCGAGATCGTCATCGTCGAGGTCAAGTCGAGCCCCGAGGACTATCTGACCGATCGCAAATGGGCCGAGTACGCCCCCTACTGCGACGCCTTCTTCTTCGCGGTCTCGCCGGGCTTTCCGGTGGACCTGATCCCACCCGAGCCGGGCCTGATCGTCGCCGACGGCTTCGGCGGCGCGGTCGTGCGCGAGCCCGGCTGGACCCCGCTGGTCGCCGCGCGACGCAAGGCGCTGACCCTGGCGTTCGCGCGGCTGGCGGCGTTTCGGGGCTAGCACCCGGATCCGCTCTTCCCCACAAAGGCCGGGACGGCGCGTCTTACCGCGGCGCGCGCTTGGCCAGGATGCGCTGGAGGGTCCGACGGTGCATCGACAGGCGGCGGGCGGTCTCCGAGACATTGTGGCCGCACAGTTCATAGACCCGCTGGATATGCTCCCAGCGCACCCGGTCGGCGCTCATCGGGTTTTCCGGCGGCGCAGCCAGCATGTCGCCGGCGGCCAGCAGGGCGCGGGCGACGTCGTCCGCGTCGGCGGGCTTGGCGAGATAGTCGATTGCGCCCGCCTTCACCGCCGCCACGGCGGTGGCGATGTTGCCGTAGCCGGTCAGCATGATCACCCGGGCGTCCGGGCGCGCGTCGCGGATCGCCTCGACCACCTTCAGACCCGTGCCGTCCTCCAGGCGCATATCCAGCACGGCGAAGGCCGGCGGGGCGGCTCTGACCGCGTCCAGCGCCTCGGCGACGCCGGCCGCCATGGTCACGACGAAGCCGCGTTGCTCCAGCGCCCGGCCGAGCCGAGTGCGCAGCGCCAGGTCGTCGTCGAGCACGAGCAGGCTCCGGTCTGGCAGGACGGCTATGAGATTGGACAGATCGGTCATCGCCAAAGCCCCGGACGCAATTCGCGCCGTAGTTGAAAAACTCGCGTCACACTGTCGCATCCTTTCGGGGGGCATCAAACCCCGACGCGTCACCGAACGGGTCTGGCAGGGCCGGAGCCTCGATCGCCTCCCGCCGCCAGCGCGCAGTGATAACGGCGCCGCCGTGCCGACCGTTCCGGAAATCGACATTCGCGCCGGTCCGCTCCAGCAGGGTCTTGGCGATGAAGAAGCCAAGGCCCATGCCCACATGCCCGCTGCGCATGGCCTCTGCGCCCGGCCGACTCGTCACGTAGGGCTCGCCCAGTTTGACCAGCACCTCCGGCGCGAAGCCCGGCCCGTCGTCGCGCACCTCGATGGCGATATGGCGCGCATCGAACCGCGCCGAGACGAGGATCTCCGAACGGGCGAAGTCGACCGCGTTCTCGACGAACGCCGTCAGGGCGTGGAGCACTTCGGGCAGACGCCAGATTTCCGGCGCCGCCTCCCCGTGCGAGCCGGACACCACCGCCTCGACCCTGACGTCGGGCCGACGGGCATGCGGCGCGATCGACTCCTGCACCACCTGCAAAAGGCTCATCCGTTCATGCACCGCGTCGCCGGCTTCCGGCGTGCGGGTCAGTCTCTGCAGAATGTCGCGGCAACGCTGGGCCTGGGCGATCAGCAGGTCGGCGTCCTCGCGCAGGGGGCCTTCGGGCGTGTTGCGGCCCAACTCCTTGGCGACGATCGAGATGGTCGCCAGCGGGGTGCCCAGTTCATGGGCGGCGGCGGCGGCCAGGGCGCCCAGGGCTGACAGCCGCTGCTCGCGCGCCAGCACGGTGTGGGCGGTGTCGAGCGCCAGCTCCATCCGCGCCGCTTCCTGTGCGGCGTACCAGGCGTAGGCGGCGGTGAACGAAATGCCGAGCACCCTGGCCATCACGGCGCCGATGCGGTTCAGCAGCGGCGGATCGAACGGCTCGGCGTTCGGCGACGGCAGCGGCAACGCCGTCACCGCGAGGAAAATGCAGGCCACGATGGCCAGCAGGGCCAGCAGGATCGTCTGGCGCAGCGGCAGCGTCGCGGCCGCCAGGGTCGCCGGACCGATCAGCAGCAACGAGAACGGGTTGACGATCCCGCCCGTCAGATAGAGCAGGGCGGACAATTGCAGGATGTCGAACGCGATATGTCCGGCCGCCTCGTTGTCGTTCGCCAGCCGCTGGCCCGACGTCGCCAGGCTGACCAGCACATTGAGCCAGGCCGAGAGCGCGATCAGGGCGAAGCAGGCGGCGACCGGCGTGGGCAATCTCAGGCCGTAGGCCACGACCACGACCGTGATCGTCTGGCCGGCGATCGCGACCCAGCGCAGATTGGTCAGGGCCCGCACCCGCAGCCGCCCGCGCCGGGGCACGCCGGCCGGCCAGAGCGCGTCCCAGCCTTGCGCGGCGGGTCTGTCCGGCCTATCGAGTCGCGGCTCCGGGTCGGCCAGCGCGGTCGGTGATGGGGTCAGCGCCATGCCCGCCAGAGTGGGCCGAACGCGCGCCGATGGCGAGCCCTGATGGAGAGACTCTTGTCGCGTCAACGCCTGTTGCTGATCGTCACCGTCGCCCTCGGCCTGGTGCTCGCCGTGCTCATCGCGCTGAGCTTCAACGCAGGCCGTCCCAGCCAGACCCAGGGGCAGGCGCTGGTGGGTGGACCTTTCCAGCTGGTGAACCAGGACGGCAGGCCGGTTGACCAGTCGGTGCTCAAGGGCAAGTGGAGCGTGGTCTTCTTCGGCTTCACCTACTGCCCCGACATCTGCCCGGCGACGATGCAGGCGGTTCGCGGCGCGGTCGACCTGCTCGGCGCGGACGGCAAGGACGTCCAGATCGTGTTCGTGTCGGTGGATCCGGGCCGCGACAAACCGCGCGTCCTGAAGGACTGGCTGGACGCCCAGGACCTGCCCGCCTCGACGCTGGGCCTGACCGGGACCCCCGAACAGGTAGCGGCGGCGGCGAAGGCCTATCGCGTGGTCTACCAGCGCGAGGGCGACGGCCCTGACTACCAGGTCAATCACTCGACGGCCGCCTACCTGATGAACCCCGGCGGACGGTTTGATCGCGTGCTGGCCTACGGTCTGACGCCCGAGCAGATGGCCGACCAGATCCGCAAGGGCATGCGGGGCGACTAGTGTGCTGAATTTGAAGTTCGCCTCATGGCTGGATCACGCATTGAGCGAACTTCAAATTCCAAAAGCACACTAGGAACCTGGTCTTGCTAGCGTCCTCTTCGATTCCGAAGTTCGTCGGAGGAGGCCATATGCCATTGCGAACTTCGGAATCGGGACGCTAGCACCTCAATTCGGACTGGACTTCGTTAAGCTGCGTTGTGTTATGCTGCGCTGCACAACGAACGAGGTTCGATTGCTCTACGCCCTGCACGAAGCGACCTACTACGCCGCATCACCGATGCGCGCCGCCGCGCGCGCGACGCGCGACTGGTGGACGTCGCCGCTCAATCCCGCCCGCAATTCGCAGATCGGCCGCAAGATCTCCGCCGGCGCAGACCTCTACGCCAACGTCACGCGCCGCTATGGCAAGCCGGACTGGCACATCGACGAGATCACGGTGAACGACCACAAGGTCCGGGTTCGTCCGACCGTGGTCTGGGAAAGCCCCTGGTGCCGGCTGATCCAGTTCGACCGCGACATGGCCGACATGCGCCGCGCCGGAAAGCTCCAGCTCGATCCGGCGGTGCTGATCGTGGCCCCGATGTCCGGCCACTACGCCACCCTGCTGCGCGGCACGGTCGAGGCCTTCGCGCCGGACCATGCAGTGTTCATCACCGACTGGTCCAATGCCCGCGACGTTCCGATGATGGAAGGCCGCTTCGACTTCGACGACTACATCGACCACATCAAGCTGATGCTCGAGGCCCTTGGCCACCGGGCGCACGTGGTCGCCGTCTGCCAGCCCGGGCCCCCGGTGCTGGCCGCCGCGGCTCTGATGGCCGAGGAGAACAACCGCTACCGGCCGCGCACCATGACCTTCATGGGCTCGCCGATCGATGCACGGCTGTCGCCGACCGTGACCAACAAGCTGGCCGAGGAGCGGCCCTTCACCTGGTTCCAGTCGAGCATGATCTACACCGTGCCGGCGCCCTATCCGGGCGTGGGCCGGCGCGTCTATCCGGGCTTCGTGCAGCTGGCCAGCTTCATGTCGATGAACCTGGAGCGGCACAAGGACGCCCACCGGCGCTACTTCGACAACCTCGTCGCCGGCGACGGCGACAGCGCGGACAAGCACATCGCCTTCTACGACGAGTATCTGGCGGTGATGGATCTGACCGAGGAGTTCTACCTCGATACGATCCACAAGGTGTTCCAGTCCTACGCCCTGCCCAAGGGCGAGCTCATGCACCGCGACCGGCTGGTCAATCCGGCCGCCATCACCGACATCGGCCTGATGACGGTTGAGGGTGAGCTGGACGATATCTCCGGCATCGGCCAGACCCAGGCTGCCCACGACCTGTGTCCGAACATCCCCGCCGACATGAAGCTGGACCATGTCCAGCAGGGCGTCGGCCACTATGGCGTGTTCAACGGCAAACGCTTCCGGGAAGAGATCTTCCCCCGCGTGCAGGCCTTCATCCGCCAGTGCGATCCCGACTTCTGAATCGGGCTTTGCGGCACGCGCCGCCCGGCTTAATCACGGGATGATGAACCTGTTCGGCCGATCCGCCTTCAGCCACGGCGACCGCATCGAGGCGGCGGGCCTGCCCGTGCGGCTGTCGGTCAACGCCCGCGCCCGGCGCATCAGCCTGCGGGTCGACCGGGTCAAGCGCGAGGCCATCGCCACCGCGCCCAGCGCCCGGCGCCTCGGCGAGGCGGTCGCCTTCGCCCGCGAACGCGCGGACTGGATCGCCGGCCAACTCGCCGACCTGCCGCAAACCACGCCGTTGCGTCCCGGCGGCGCGCTCAGCCTGTTCGGTCGTCCCGTTCGCCTTGTCGCGGGAACCGGCCGCGCGAAGCTGTCGGAAGACGCGGACGGCTTCACCATAACCGCGCCGGACGACGCGGCCTTTGGCGATCGGGTCCTGCGCCTGGTCAAGGTCGAGGCGCGGCGCTGGCTGACGGAACGCACCGTCGTGCACGTTGCGGCGCTCGACCAGCCGTTGCCGAAGATCGCCATCACCGACACCCGGGGCCGTTGGGGCTCCTGCCGTCCGACCAGCGCCCGCGGGCCGGCCGCGATCCGCTACAGCTGGCGGCTGGCCATGGCCCCGGCGGAAGTCGCCGACTACGTGGTCGCCCACGAGTGCGCTCATCTGATCGAGGCCAACCACGGTCCGCGCTTCTGGGCGCTGGTCCGTCAGATCAACGGCGACCCGGCCCCGCACCGCGGCTGGCTCAAGCGCGAGGGCGCCCGGCTTCAGGCCGTGGGCAGGGGCTAGGCGCCTTTCCCTAGTAAGGGATCTCTTCCGGCGGCCGCGTAGCCGCTTTTGGTTCCGGCTGGGGCGCGGGTCGATCCTGCTCGCCGCTGCCCATGCCCAGCGTCGAGAGAATGTCGCCGATCGCGTCGCGCGGCGCCTCGACCTCGATCACGCCGCCCGGGATCGCCTGGGACTTCAGCCTCGGCAGGGCCTGGGCCATGAAGCTGCGCCAGATGGTGGCCGGAGCGCCGCCGCCGGTGACGCCCTTCATCGAGGTGTTGTCGTCCTTGCCGGTCCAGACGGCGGCGACGAAGCCGCCGGTGTAGCCGACGAACCAGGCGTCGCGATAATCGCTCGTCGTGCCGGTCTTGCCGGCGATGTCGTAGCCGGCCACCCGGGCGCGCTTGCCCGTTCCGGTCGTAACGACCTCGCGCATCATCTGGTTCATGTACTGCAGCGCCGGCGAGCCGATCACCGATCGACGGGGCCGCTTTTCCAGGTTGCGGTCGTAGAGCACCCGGCCGGTCGCGGTGCGGATACGCTGGATGCCGTAGCCCTTGGCCAGGAAGCCGCCGTTGGAGAAGGCGGCGTAGGACTGCGCCATCTCGAGCGGGTTCACCTCGACCGCGCCCAGCGCCATCGAGGGCGCGAGCTGGATCTTGCTGGTGATCCCCAGCCGCCGGGCGGCGGCGGCGACATTGCCGGCCCCGACCTCATTGGCCAGCCGGGCCGCGACGGTGTTGACCGACTGGGCCAGGGCGGTCTGCAGGGTGATCGCGCCCAGATACTTGCCGGTGTAGTTGCGCGGCTCCCAGCCGCCGATGCGCACGGGCTCGTCGGCGACGATCACAGCGGGCGTCCGGCCGGCTTCCATCGCGGCGAGATAGACGAACGGCTTGAAGGCCGACCCCGCCTGGCGACGGGCGCTGGTCGCCCGGTCGAACTGGCTTTCGTTGTAGTCCGCCCCGCCGACATAGGCGCGGATGCGGCCCTCGCCGTCGATCGCCACAAGGGCGGCCTGCTGAACGCCCTGTCCCGCGGCGCCCTTGACCCCGCTGCGGACGGCGGCTTCAGCGGCGGCCTGGATCGGCAGGTCGAGCGTCGTCTCGACGATCAGATCCTCTGTCGGCTCGCCCACCAGGGCGCGAACCTGGGCGTCGACCCAGTCGGTGAAATACTGCGCCCGCTGGTTGGCCAGCACGGCCGACACGCGAACCGGCGTACGGAAGGCTTCGGCCCGCTCCTGGCTGGTGATCGCCCGGGTGTGGACCATCTCGTCGAGCACGATGGTCGCCCGTCGTGCGGCCCGTTCGGTGGCCGACACCGGGCTGTAGCGCGAGGGGCCCTTCATCATCCCGGCCAGCAGCGCCGCTTCGCCGAGCGTCAGCCGCGAGGCCGGCTTGTTGAAGTAGCGCTGGGCCGCGGCCTCGATGCCGTAGGCGCCGGCGCCGAAATAGACCCTGTTCAGATAGAGGGCCAGGATCTCCTTCTTGGTGAACTTCATCTCCAGCCAGAGGGCCAAAATCAGTTCCTGCGCCTTGCGGCGCGGCGTCTGGTCGAGCGTCAGGAACAGGTTGCGCGCCAGCTGCTGGGTGATGGTCGACCCGCCGGCGGCGAAGCACCAGCAGCCGATGTTCTTGACCACCGCGCGGCCGATCCCGATCGGGTCGAAGCCGGGGTGGTAGTAGAAGCGCCGGTCCTCGATGGCCATGAAGGCCTTCGGGACATAGTCAGGCAGCTTCTCCAGATCGACGGGCGGCGCGTACTGGCTGCCGCGCACCGCGATCAGGGCTCCGGACCGGTCCAGATAGGAGATCGACGGCTGCCGCGTCACGGTGTTCAGCTTGGACACGTCGGGCAGGTCGGTGGCGAACACCGCGAAGAAGGCGACGAGGAAGATCAGTCCCCACACGCCGACCACAGCCCCCCAGTAGAGGAAGGCCTGTAGGGGTGTCCGTTTGACGCCCTGCTGGTTCGCCATGTCGCTGTCGCTGTTCCGGAAAATTGCCGCCGACACTTCCGTCGAAGCGTCGCAATCCTGATGCCTTGATCATGGTTGATGGGCAATGAACACGCCCTTTTCGCGGCGTGTCCATGCAGAAACGGCGCAGGGGGTTAGCAAGGCCGCGCCCGGAGGCCATAAGCGGGCCGTGACCGATTCTCTCGCTCCCGCCCGCGACATCCTGCGCCGCGTCTTCGGCCATGCCGAGTTCCGCGGGCTGCAGGCCGCGGTGATCACCGAGATCCTCGCCGGCCGCAGCGCCATGGCCGTGCTGCCGACCGGCGGCGGCAAGAGCCTGTGCTACCAGATCCCGGCCATGCTGCGCCCGGGCGTCGGGCTGGTCGTCTCGCCGCTGATCGCCCTGATGGCCGACCAGGTCGAGGGCCTGAAACAGTCGGGTGTGGCCGCCGAGCGGCTCGACTCCAACCACTCGCTCGACGAGCGCGCCGACGTCTGGCGCCGCGCCGAGCAGGGCGAACTGGACCTGCTCTACCTGTCGCCCGAAGGCCTGATGCAGGGCGCGACGCTGGATCGGCTGCGCCGGCTGCCGCTGGCGCTGGCGGCGATCGACGAGGCGCACTGCGTCAGCCAGTGGGGCCACGACTTCCGGCCGGAATACCGGATGCTCGGGCGGCTGGCCGAGATCTTCCCGGACGTCCCGCGCCTGGCGGTGACCGCCACCGCTGACGCCCGGACCCGCGACGACATTCGCGCCGAACTGCGGCTCCAGGACAGCGCCGAATTCGTCGACAGCTTCGCCCGGCCCGAGCTGGCGCTGGCCGCCGAGCGCAAGCGGGGGCAGGGCCATGCGCGGGTCGAGGAACTGGTGCTGGCCAGGCCGGGCCGGTCGGGTGTGGTCTACGCCGGCTCGCGCGACGGCACGGACAAGCTGGCCGAGCGGCTGGCCGCGGTCGGCGTCCCGGCCCTGGCCTACCACGCCGGCCTCGACCGCAACCTGCGCACCGAACGGCTGGAGAAGTTCCTCGAGGCCGACGCCGCGGTGATGGTCGCGACCATCGCCTTCGGCATGGGCGTCGACAAGCCGGACGTCCGGTTCGTGATCCACGCCGACCCGCCCGCCTCGATCGAGGCCTACTGGCAGGAGATCGGCCGCGCGGGCCGCGACGGCCAGCCGGCCGAGGGGATCACCCTCTATGGCTCGGCCGACATGGCCTGGGCCCTGCGCCGCACCGCCGGCCGCGAGGTCAGCGAGGAGGTCCGTCAGGTCCAGAACCGCAAGCTGCGCCAGCTCTACGGCATGCTCGACGGGGTCTCCTGTCGCGCCGCCGCCGTGCGCCGCTATTTCGGCGAGGAGGGGGTCGAGGCCTGCGGGGTCTGTGATCTGTGCCTTGCGCCGCCGGAGTCGATCGACGCGACGGTCCCGGCGCAAAAGGCTCTGGCCGCCGTGCACCGCCTGGGCGGCCGGTTCGGACGCGGCCGGCTGATCGACCATCTGCTGGGCAAGACCAAGGACGTCCACGACAGCGAGGCGGCCCTGTCGACCTACGGCGTGGGCAAGGAGTTCAGCCCGAACGCCTGGCGCGACCTGATCGACCAGCTGCTGTTCGACGGGCTGCTAAAGGAAGACCCCAACGAAGGCCGGCCGCTGATCGGCCTGGGCGACGCCGACGGGGTCAAGGGTGTCTACCGCGGCGAGCGTCGGGTGGCGGTGCGCAAGCAGCCTGAGGGCGCCGACGCCACGACCCGTTCAGGACGCCCGCGCAAGCGCGCCCGCGAGGCGATGACGGAGTTCGCTGGCGACGATCTGGTGCTGTTCGAGGCCCTGCGCGCCTGGCGCCGCGACGAGGCGCACGAGCAGCATGTGCCGCCCTACGTGATCTTCGGCGACAAGACCCTGCACGACATCGTCCGGCTCAGGCCCCGCTCGCCGGCCGAGCTGCTGCTGGCCACGGGCGTCGGCGACTCCAAGCTCCAGCGCTACGGTGCGGCCGTGCTGAAGGTGGTCAAGGACAACTAGACGTCCACCTCGGCGTCCAGCGCGTTGGCCTGGATGAACTCGCGGCGCGGCTCGACCAGCTCGCCCATCAGCCGGGCGAACATGTCGTCGGCGTCGTCGGCGTGGTTGACCTTCACCTGCAGCAGGGTCCGGGCCTCGGAATCGAGGGTGGTTTCCCACAGCTGCTCGGGGTTCATTTCACCCAGGCCCTTGTAGCGCTGGATCGACAGGCCCTTGCGGCCGGCGTCCATCACCGCGGCGACGAGGTCGAGCGGGCCGCGGATGGTCGTGCTCTTGTCCTTGCGGCGAAACACGGCCTGGCCCTGGAAAGTCTCGGCCAGCAGGGCGGAGCGCTCGGCCAGACGGCGGGCGTCGGCGGCCTGCAGCAGGGCGTCTTCCAGCACGATCTTTTCCGACACGCTGCGCTTGACCCGGCTGAAGACGAAGCCGGTCTCGCCGCGCTCGCCGGACCAGGGGCCGTCGCCTTCCTGGGCGTAGAGGTTCAGCCGGCGGGCCGCCTCGTCCAGATCGGGCGTGTCGCCCATCAGTCCGGCCAGCGCCGTCTGTTCGATGGCGAAGGACGGCGCGCGGGCCGACAGCCGCTCGATGTTGGCCTTGGCCCCGCGGCAGGTCTGCACCAGCGCCAGCAGGTCCGCCCCGGTCATCCGCTCGCCGCTGGAGAGGTCAAGTTCCGCCCCGTCGACGCCCTCGTCGATGAGGAAGATGTCCATCTCCGCGTCGTCCTTGAGGTAGCGCGAGGACTTGCCCTTGGCGGCTTTGTAGAGCGGCGGCTGGGCGATGTAGAGGTAGCCGCGCTCGATCACCTCCGGCATCTGCCGGTAGAAGAAGGTCAGCAGCAGCGTGCGGATGTGGGCGCCGTCGACGTCGGCGTCGGTCATGATGACGATGCGGTGGTAGCGCATCTTGTTGATGTCGAATTCGTCGCGGCCGATGCCGGCGCCCAGCGCCATGATCAGGGTGCCGACCTGCTCGGACCCGAGCATCTTGTCGAACCGCGCCCGCTCGACGTTGAGGATCTTGCCGCGCAGCGGCAGCACGGCCTGGTTCTCGCGGTTGCGGGCCTGTTTGGCCGAGCCGCCGGCGGAGTCCCCTTCGACGATGAACAGTTCGGATTTGGCCGGGTCGCGTTCCTGACAGTCGGCCAGCTTGCCGGGCAGGCTGGTGATGTCGAGCGCGCTCTTGCGACGGGTCAGTTCGCGGGCCTTGCGGGCGGCGTCGCGGGCGGCGGCGGCCTCGGCGATCTTCATCACGATCGCGCGGCCCTCGGCCGGGTTTTCCTCGAACCAGGTGGCGAGGCCCTCCTGGACCAGGCCTTCAACGGCCGGACGCACCTCGGAGGAGACCAGCTTGTCCTTGGTCTGGGACGAGAACTTCGGGTCCGGCACCTTCACCGACAGCACGCAGGTCAGGCCTTCACGGGCGTCCTCGCCGGTGACCGAGACCTTCTCCTTCTTCGCCAGGCCGGAGCTCTCGGCGTAGTTGGTGATCACCCGCGTCAGCGCCGCGCGGAAGGCCGACAGGTGGGTGCCGCCGTCCTTCTGGGGGATGTTGTTGGTGAAGCACAGCATGTGCTCGTGGTAGCTGTCGTTCCACTGCAGGGAGAGGTCGATCTCGACCTTCTCGCGCACGCCGCGGACCGAGATGGGGGCCCTGATCAGGGCCGTCTTGGCCTTGTCGAGGTGACGCACGAAGGCCTCGATGCCGCCTTCGTAGTGCAGGATCTCTTCCCACGGCTCGGCGTCGCGCAGGTCACGGAAGTGGATCGTCACGCCGCTGTTGAGGAAGGCCAGCTCGCGCAGACGGTGCTCCAGCGTCTTCCGGTCGAACTCGATGAAGGCGAAGGTCGTCACCGAGGGGAAGAAGGTCACCTGGGTGCCGGTCAGGGGCTGGCCCTCGCGGCTGTCGCCCTCGCCGCGGATCGGCGCATCGCCGGTGATGACCAGCGAGGACACCGCGTCGCCGCGCTCGAAGCGCATCTGGTGCGCCTTGCCATTGCGGAAGATCTTCAGCTCCAGCCAGTCGCTCAGCGCGTTGACCACCGAGACGCCCACGCCGTGCAGGCCGCCGGAGACCTTGTAGCTGTTCTGGTCGAATTTCCCGCCCGCGTGCAGCTGGGTCATGATGACCTCGGCCGCGCTGACGCCCTCGCCCTCGTGCATGTCGACCGGGATGCCGCGGCCGTCGTCGGTGACCGTGCAGCTGCCGTCGGCGTTGAGGATCACCTCGACCTTGGTGGCGTGACCGGCCAGCGCCTCGTCGATGGCGTTGTCGACCACCTCGTAGACCATGTGGTGCAGGCCCGAGCCGTCATCGGTATCGCCGATGTACATCCCGGGGCGCTTGCGCACGGCGTCCAGGCCCTTGAGCACCTTGATCGAGTCGGCGTCGTATTCGCCGTGCGCCTGGGGCGCGCCATGGTCTTCGGTTTCGTCGGTCATTCAGCAGTCCAGAACGGTCAGACCGGAGGCTTCCACGCGGACGCCGAGGGCCTGACCCTTGAAGGGGTCGAACAGCTGCTCGTCCGTCCCTGTCAGGAATGCCTGGAGGCCGAGCGCCGCGATTTCATCCGCCAGCGCGGCCCGCCGGAGCGGGTCGAGATGAGCGGCGACTTCGTCCAGCAATAATACAGGAGCCGGCGCTGATTCTGCAGCGGAAAGTCGCGCCGCCTGGGCCAAAACCAGGTTCAGAATCAAGGCTTTCTGCTCTCCGGTCGAACATTCCGCGGCGGGCCGGTCCTTTTCGGCGTGGATCACCGCCAGATCGCCCCTGTGCGGACCGGTCAGCGCCCGTCCGGCGGACGAATCGCGGCTGCGCGCGGCGGCCAGGGCAGCCGCCAGCCGGGTCTCGATTTCACCTGTTTCGACCCCCTCGGCCGCCAGCTTCTCCCAGTCGCCGGTGAGGCTCAGCCGGGCCTGCGGGAAGGGGCGCTCGCCGCGGCCGTCGATCTCCGTCTGCAGGGCGGACAGCGTCCGCGCGCGCGCCTGCGCCATCAACGCCCCGGCCTGCGCCATCCGCGCTTCCAGCGCCGACAGCCAGACGGGATCTGGCCGCTGGGCCTCGTCGGTCAGCAGCCGCATCCGCTCGCGCTGGGCCTTGTCATAGGCCCCGGCATGGGCCGCGTGCGCGGGCTCGGCGGCGAACACCAGCCGGTCGAAGAACCGCCGACGGTCGCCGGCGGCCTCGAGGAACAGCCGATCCTGCGCCGGGGTCAGCCAGATCGGCCGGATATGGTCGGCCATGCGTCCCGGCGGCACGGTCTCACCCTCCAGCCGCACGATCCGTCGCGCCGAGCCGGGCTGGTCGACACCCGTGCCCAGCTGCACGGCGTCCTCGCCCGCGTCGATCACCGCCGACACCGCCCAGGCGCGTCCGACGGCCTCGCCCGGCATCCGCCGTCCGACCTCCGCCAGCCCCGACCCGCGCAGGCCCCGTCCCGGCGACAGCAGGCTGATCGCTTCCAGCAGATTGGTCTTCCCCGCCCCGTTCGGCCCAAACAGGAACACCGTCCGTCCATCCGCGCGCAGCTCCGCCCGCCCGTAGGAGCGGAAGTCGGTCAGGGTCAGGGTGGTCAGGGCCGAGTGCATGGGGCTCCCTAGCATACCCTCATCCGTCATCCTCGCCCTTGTGGCGAGGACCCCTTTTTCCGCCGCGGGGGCGGTGCAAATTCACGCTCTCACGTGCGAGCCGGGTAGAGGGGTCCTGGGCACAAGGCCCAGGATGACGGGGTCGAGTGGTGGCTCAGCGAGCCCCCAGCCGGACCAGCACCTCTGTCGGAATCCCGTAGATCTCGATCACCGGCCTCTGATCGCGCTGGCCGCAGATCTCGCGCTGGACGAACAGGCTCCAGACCGCGTCCGCGGCGGCCTTGAGGGCGGCGGGGCGGTCTTCAGTGGACGCCTCACGCAACGCCGCCAGCGTGGTCTCGACCCGCTTTCCGGCCCGGCCCAGCGACGCGGCCTTCTCGGCCATCAGTTCGGTCTGAAGCCCGGCGTCGAAGACCTCGACGGTCGAGGCTGTGGTCGCCAGGGTCTGGGGCAGGCGCAGGGACATGGGCGCAATCTAGCGCCGGCCGGAGCGAATGCGTAGCCTCCCGGCCATGACGTCCGCGCCCGACATCCTCATCCGACAGGCCCGCCCGGACGACGCGGCGGCGTGCAAGGCGATCCTCCGCGACACCTTCGAGAGCACCTGGCTGCCCGAACTCACCGCCGAGGCTGCGCGGGCGTTTCAGAGCGAGGACCGGCCGGCGGCCTACGTCGGCGAGCGGGGTTTGCTGTTCCGCGTCGCCGCGGTCGGCGGCGAGGTGGTCGGGTTCGTCGACTGGAACGGCGACTTTATCAACGCCCTGCATGTGCGGGCGAGCCACGCGCGGACCGGCGTCGGCGGGCGGCTGATGGACTGGGCGGAGGCGGAGATTGCGTCGGCGGGTTTCCCCACGGCGCGGCTGGAGACCGACACCTTCAACCTGCGCAGCCAGGCCTTCTACGCCGCGCGCGGCTACCTTGAAGCGGATCGCTATCCCGACGAGGAGTGGAACAGCGGCCTGACGACGGTCCTGCTGGTGAAGGGGCTGGGCTAAGAGAGCCCTACACCCGCAGCGGCATCAGCACGTACTTCACCCCGGCGTCCGTCGGATCCAGCACCAGCGTCGGGCTGGCCGGATCGGCGAAGCGGAATTCGGCCGTCTCGCCGCCGATCTGGCCGGTGACGTCGAGCAGGTAGCGGGCGTTGAAGCCGATCTCGAACGACTCCCCGTCGTAGTCGACCTCGACCTCTTCGACCGCCTGGCCGGCTTCCATGTTGCGCACCGTCAGGGTGACCTTGCCGGACTCGATGGCCAGCTTCACCGAGCGGCTCTTTTCCGCCGAGATGGTCGCCACGCGGTCCACCGCCTGGGCGAACAGGGCGTTGTCGACGAGCATGACCTTCTGGTTGTCGCGCGGGATGACGCGCATGTAGTCCGGGAACGAGCCGTCGATGACCTTGGAGGTCAGGGCGGCCTGGCCGAACTCGAAGCGCACCTTCTGGGCGCTGACCTGGAAGTCGACCGTCTCGCCGGCGTCGTCGAGCAGGCGGCGGGCCTCGTTGATGGTCTTGCGCGGGATGATCACGCCAGGCTGGCCGGCCGCGCCCTCGGGGGCGGGCATCTCGGCCAGGGCCAGGCGGTGGCCGTCGGTGGCCACGCAGCGCAGCATCGGCTGGCCGTTCTCGACCACCGTGTGCACGTACAGGCCGTTCAGATAGTAGCGCGTCTCCTCGGTGGAGATGGCGAAGCGGGTCTTGTCGATCAGCCGGATCAGGTCGCCGGCGTCGACCGGGATGCGGGCCGACAGGCCGTCCGAGCTCATCACCGGGAAGTCGCCGGCCGGCAGGACAGGCAGGTTGAACTTCGAACGACCGGCGGCGACTTGCAGCCGGGGGTCATCGCCCGACAGGGTCAGGGACACGTCGGCGCCTTCCGGCAGTTTGCGGACGATCTCGTAGAGGGTGTGGGCGGGCGCGGTGATCTGGCCGGGCACATCGACCTGGGCCGCGCCGCCGTCGATGATCTCCATGTCCAGGTCGGTCGCGGAGAAGCCGACCCGCTCGCGCTCGGCGGTCAGCAGCACGTTCGACAGGATCGGGATGGTGTTGCGCCGCTCGACGACGCTCTGCACGTGGCCCAGGGCCTTCAGCAGCGCCGCCCGCTCGATCGTAAGCTTCATGTCTCGTCCGAATCCGGAATGGGCAGGCGAATCGTCGAGGCCCCCGCCGCTTCGCCTGTCAGGGGACTTGCGACATTAGCGGAAAAGGCGCGCCAAGGAAGGGGGTCGGGGAACCAATCCTCTCCGCGAAGCGGGGAGGGGGACCGCTCGAAGAGCGGTGGAGGGGCAGCGCGAAAGCAAGCGGTCCCATCCCGAAATCAGGTCCTTCCGGTCAGCCCGGCGCAGCCCCTCCACCAGCCTCCGGCTGGTCCCCCTCCCCGCTTCGCGGAGAGGATTTCAGGGTCACGCCTTCGTATCCACCGAGCCGCCGGCATCGGCGCCGTCGGCGTCGGCATAGGGGTTGGCGGCCGGGGCCGCGCCGGCGTCCGCCGCGCCCGTCTTCGAAGCGACCACGACCATCGCCGGGCGCACGATCCGGCCGTGCAGTTCGTAGCCGGCCTGCAGGGTCTTGATGATCGCGCCGGGGGCGACGCCCTCGCCGGGCTGTTCCATCATCGCCTGGTGCTGGTGGGGATCGAACTTGCCGCCGCGCTCGGGGGCCAGCTTTTTCAGGCCGTTGCGCTCGAACGCCGAGGCCAGTTCCTTCTCGGTCATCTCGACGCCGACGACGAAGTTCTTGACCACCTGGTCGTTGAAGTCGCGCGGCGCGTGGGTCGTGGCGGCCGACAGGTGGTCGGCGACCGCGAACAGGTCGCGGGCGAACTTCTGGATCGCGTAGGCGCGCGTGTCGTTGGCCTCGCGCTCGGCGCGGCGGCGGACGTTGTCGGCCTCGGCGGCGTAGCGGAGGATCTGGTCCTTCAGGGCCGCGATCTCGACCTTCATCGCCTCGACGTCGGCTTCGGCGGCTTCCTCGGCGGTTTCGATCTCGGGATCGTGGCCGTTGGCGGCGGTTTCGTCAGTCATACTCGTCTATCCGTCCAGCATTCGGCCCAGGACCCGCGCGGTGTAGTCCACCAGCGGGATGATCCGGGCATAGTTGAGGCGGGCCGGACCGATCACGCCGATCGCGCCCAGCACCTTCTGTCGGCCCGTCATATAGGGCGCCGCGATCACGGCGGAACCCGAAAGCGAGAAAAGTCGCGTTTCGGCGCCGATGAAAATCCGCACGCCCTGGGCGTCACGGACCCCGTCGAGCAGGCCGATCAGCTGTTCCTTCTGCTCCAGATCGTCGAACAGCCGCTGGACCTTGGCCAGGTCGCCGGCCGCCGACGGGTCGTTCAGCAGGTTGGCCCGGCCGCGGACGATCAGCGCCCGGTCGGCGCCCTCGCCGCCGCTCCAGGCCGCCAGACCATCCTCGACCAGCCGGGCGGCGGTCTGGTCCAGCTCGGTGCGGGCGCGGTCGAGTTCGTTGCGGATCTCGGCCTGGGCCTGGATCAGCGTCCGCCCCTTGAGCCGCGAGGCGAGGAAGTTGGAGGCTTCCTGCAGGGCCGAGGGCGTCAGACCGGGCGACAGCCGCATCAGCCGGTTCTCGACCTGGCCGTCCTCGAACACCATGACCGCCAGGGCGCGGTCGGCGTCGAGCGCGACGAACTCGACATGCTTGACGCCGGCGTCCCGCGAGGGGCTGACCACCATCCCCGCCCCGCCGGCCAGGCCCGACAGGATCGAGCTGGCCTCGTTCAGGGCGTCTTCGAAGTTGCGGCCGTGGGCCGACAGGCGGGCGTCGATCTCGCGCCGCTCGGCCTCGCCGACGTCGCCGACCTCCAGCAGGCCGTCGACGAACAGCCGCAGCCCGGCGTGCGTCGGCATCCGCCCGGCGCTGGTGTGCGGCGAGTCGAGCAGGCCCAGCCCCGCCAGGTCCTGCATGGTGTTGCGGATCGAGGCCGGCGACAACTGGACGCCGCCTTTCGACAGGGTGCGCGAGCCGACCGGGTCGCCGGTCTCCAGATAGCTCTCCACGATCCGCCGGAAGATGTCACGGGCGCGGTCATCCAGATCGGTCAGGCTGGCGGTGCGGGAGGGGCCGCTGGTGAAGATCGGGGTCATGGGTCCTGCTGCAGGCCGGTGGACGACCTGTCGGCCAATAGGATAAGCGGCGCCTGCCCGCGCGCAACCCGTGCGCCGATCCTGGGAACAATACCATGCGACCTTCCGAGCGCGCGCCCGACCAGATGCGCACCGTGACCCTCGAGACCGGCGTCAACCGCTATGCCGAGGGCTCCTGCCTGGTGACCTTCGGGCACACCAAGGTGCTGGTGACCGCCAGCGTCGACGAGGGCGTTCCCGGCTGGATGCGCGGCAAGGGCGCCGGCTGGGTCACGGCCGAGTACGGCATGTTGCCCCGGGCCACCCACACCCGCGGCCGCCGGGAGGCCGCCCAGGGCAAGCAGTCGGGACGCACCCAGGAGATCCAGCGGCTGATCGGCCGGTCCCTGCGCGCCGTGGTCGACATGAAGGCGCTCGGCGAGCGGCAGATCCAGATCGACTGCGACGTGGTCCAGGCCGACGGCGGCACCCGCACCGCGGCGATCACCGGCGCCTGGGTCGCGCTGCGGCTGGCGACCCGCTACCTGCTGGAAGAGGGGGTCATCAAGACGGACCCGATCCTCGACCAGGTCGCGGCGGTGTCCTGCGGTGTGCACCAGAACCTCGCCGTGCTCGATCTCGACTACGAGGAGGACTCTTCGGCCGAGGCCGACTCCAACTTCGTCCTGACCGGCAATGGCGACATCGTCGAGATCCAGGCGACCGGCGAAAAGCGCGGCTTCACCCGCGCCGAGTTCGAGGCGCTGTTCGGCCTGGCTGAAAAGGGCATCGGCGAGCTGTTCGCGCTGCAGAAGGCCGCGGTCGGGGGTTAGTCGCCCGGGGACATGTACCGGAGGTACGTGTCCCCTAAACCCGCTGCACCTCGATTGGGGGACACGTACCTGCGGTACATGTCCCCGCTAAGCCCCGCCGTAGGCATCCTCGTCGTCCTCCAGCTCCATGCCGGGGCCGGGCTCGAAGATGACGATGTCGCCGGGCTGGCACTGCAGCTCCCGGCACAGGGCGTCGAGGGTTGAGAAGCGCAGGGCGCGGGCCTTGCCGGTTTTCAGGATCGACAGATTGGCGATGGTCACGCCGACGCGGTCGGCCAGCTCGGTCAGCGACATCCGTCGCTCCTGCAGCATGCGGTCGAGAGTGCAGCGAATGGCCATGATGCGCGCCTGATCCCTAGATCGTCAGTTCGGCTTCGTTGCGCAGGCGGGCGCCTTCACGAAACACTTCGGCCAGAACGAAGATCACCAGCACGGCGAACCAGGTCGTCAGATTGAGCGTGCCTTCGACCGTCCTGACCTGGCCCGGCATCATCAGCGCCAGTACGCCGGCCAGGACGAAGCGGCCGATCTCCAGCCCGCCGAAGATCAGGCCGACGAGGCGCAACCGGCGGACATTGTCCGGATGAAACGGGTCGCCGGCGGTCAGGGTGACGAAGATGCGCCGCAGGATGTCGACGATCGCCAGCACCCCGCCCATGTAGGCGGCGCCGGCGACCAGCACCGTCGCGAAAGCCGGGCCGCGTTCGACCAGCCCGGCGAGTTTCTCGCTGAAGGGAACCCAGCCGGCCAGCAGGCCCGGGTTGAAGCTGAACAGCAGGGAGACGAGCGCAAACACCAGCGCGCCGCCGATGAGCACCCACAACGCGTAGTGCACGACGTCGAGAATGGTCTTCAGGAAGCTCGAGACTGAGCCTGGTCCCAAAGCGCGCATGGCGCAGTCCCCCGTGAATGCGTTTCCGGTCCGGAAGCCCGGATCCCGCCGGCCCCTCTCAGCTCGCCTCGCCGAACAGATGCGCCCGGCATCGGTCAGGGGAGGCGAGCCGCGGGGCGGCCGGCGAGGATGCCCTGATCGGGGCCCTCATTAAAGAGGCCGATCAGAGCGAGCTGGAGACGAACATAACCGCCGCCACAGGCAGGGCGGCCAGCAGAGCGGCGTTGACGAAAGTCATCGCGATCTTGTCGACGATGTTGGTGAGTTTTTGCGCGGACATGAGTCCCTCCTTGATGTTGCGGTGCAATATGAATGTGGATCCCCTCCACACCCAGCGGCTGAACTCGCGTCCCGTCCGCATCCCCAAACTAGGTATTTGCCGTTCTTCGATCAAGAAGATTATCGATAAACGATATTAAACTTGCGTAACATCATTACGCGGCCGTAATGCACTGCAGCATGAAATCGGCACGCTTGCGCCCGGGCCGCTTCGGGGCGAGGAAGGCGGGCGCGAAAGGACACCCCCATGCCGCTGATCCTCCAGCCCGGAACCACCCTGGTCGCCGCGACCCACAATCCCGGCAAGGCGAAGGAGCTGGTCGCCCTGCTCGACGGCCGGTTCGAGATCCTCGCCGCCGGAAGCCTGGGCCTGCCCGAGCCGGACGAGACCGAATCCACCTTCACCGGCAACGCCCTGCTCAAGGCGCGCCACGCGGCCGCCCTTAGCGGGAAGATCGCCCTGGCCGACGACTCCGGCCTGTCGGTAGCGGCGCTGGACGGCTCGCCGGGCATCTTCTCCGCCCGCTGGGCCGGCCCGGCCAAGGACTTCGCCGTCGCCATGGCCAAGGTCGAGGAGCGGCTGATCGAGACCGGCTCCGACGACCGCTCGGCCTGGTTCACCAGCGCGCTCGCCGTCGCCTGGCCCGACGGGCCCTCCGTGGTCGTCGAGGGTCGCATCGATGGCCGGCTGGTGTTCCCGGGTCGGGGCGACCGCGGCTTCGGCTATGATCCGATCTTCATTCCCGACGGCTACAGCGAGACCTTCGGCGAGATGGATCCCGCCGCGAAGGACGCCATCAGCCACCGCGCCCGGGCGTTCGAGACCCTCAAGGCCGCCCTCTTTTGACCGATCTCGCCCCGCTGGGGGTCTATGTTCACTGGCCCTACTGCGCGAAGATCTGCCCCTACTGCGACTTCAACGTCGTGCGCGACCGCAGGCAGGCCGAGCAGGCTGATCTGGCCGCCGCCATCGTCCGTGATCTGGACGCCCAGCGCGCCCTGACCGGACCTCGGCGGCTGGTGTCGGTTTTCCTCGGCGGCGGGACCCCCTCGCTGATGGACCCGCAATGGGCCTCCGACATTGTCGCCACGGCCCGCCGGCTGTGGGAGCCCGCCGCGGATCTTGAGGTCAGCCTTGAGGCCAATCCCACGGACGCCGAAGCCGGCCGGTTCGCGGCCTTCGCGGCCGCGGGCGTCACGCGGCTGTCGCTGGGCCTGCAGTCGTTCGATGACGCGGCGCTGAGCTTCCTCGGCCGAAACCACGACGCCGCAGAGGCGCGTCGGGCGGCCGATCTGGCGGCCCGGACGTTCCCGCGCCTGTCGGTCGACATGATCTACGCCCTGCCCGGCCAGACGATCGCGGCCTGGACCGACCAGCTCGCCCGGGCCCTCGACCTCGGCGCTGAGCACATCTCGCCCTACCAGCTGACCATCGAGGCGGGCACCGCGTTTGACCGGGCGGTCGGACGGGGCCTGTTCCGGCCGGCGGACGACGAGGCCGGCGCGGCGCTCTACGCGACGACCCAGGCCGTACTGGAGGCTGCGGGGTTCGAAGCCTACGAGGTCAGCAACCATGCGCGCGGCGCGGCCGCCCGGTCGCGGCACAACCTCGTCTACTGGCGCGGTCAGGACTATGTCGGCGTCGGCCCCGGCGCCCATGGCAGACTGCGCCTGCATGGCGTGCGCACCGCGACCGAGGCGGCGATGCGCGTCGGCGACTACATCGGCAATGTCGAGGCGACCGGCCTCGGCTTCCGGGCCCCGGAGGCGCTGTCGCCGATCGAGACGGCGGAGGAGCGGCTGCTGATGGGGTTGCGAACCGGCGAGGGCGTCGCCTTCAGCGAACTCGCCGCATTGGGCCTGTCCCCCGCCCATCCCGCGGTCGCCGACCTGATCGAACAGGGCCTGCTGGCCACCGATCCCGCCTGCCTGCGCGCCACCTCCGCCGGCCGGGTCATGCTCGACGGCGTCACCCGCGCCCTGATCCTCGGCGCGTCCCCGGGCTGACGGCCCCGATTGCGCAATGCGACCGGGCCGATAGTCTCCCGTCATGGCCGATGACGCCCCCGCCCCGCCTGTTTCGACCGCCGCCGTTGCGCGCGAGCACATCGTCGATGTGCTGATCGCCGAGCGGGCGCCGAAGCTGTCGCGGTCAGCCGCCTGGCCGGTGGTGCGGCCGTTGCTCTACCAGCTGCTGGGCTACGGCCGGGCGCGTGCCATGGCCGACGCCATCGCGCCGATGGGCGGCAAGGCGGCGCTGGACTTCGTCTCCGACCTGCTGGCCATCGATGTCGGCGTGCGGGGTCTGGAGCATCTGCCGCGCGAGGGGCGGCTGATCATCGTCGGCAATCATCCGACCGGCATCGCCGACGGGGTGGCGGTCTATGACGCGCTCAAGTCTGCGCGGCCCGACATCATCTTCTACGCCAATTCCGACGCCCACCGCGTCTGCCCGAAGTTCGACGAGACCTTGATTCCAGTGGAGTGGGTCGCCGCCAAACGCACCCGCGACCGCACCCGCCTGACCCTGACCATGACCCGCGAGGTGCTGGAGGCGGAGCGGGCGCTGATGGTGTTCCCGGCCGGCAAGCTGGCCCGGCGCGGCCCTGACGGGGTGCTGCGGGACCCCGTCTGGATGCCGACGGCCCTGTCGGTGGCGATGAAGTACGCCGCCCCCGTGATCCCGGTTCATGTCGCCGGACCCTGGGCGACGCTGTTCCACCTGTTCGACCGCTTCTCGCCCGAGCTGCGCGACATCACCCTGTTCCACGAGCTGCTGAACAAGACCGGACGGCGTTTCGACGTCACAATCGGTCGTCCCATTCCGCCGGACGCGCTGGATGCCGACGCCGCCGTCGCCAGCGCCGCGATCAAGGCCTATGTGGAACAGGTGCTGCCTCATCACCCAGACCGTCCGTTCGCATGACCCTGCCGGCGCAGTTCGACCTCGCCGACGAGGCCGCGACCGCGCGACTGGGCGCGTCGCTGGCGTTCGCCCTGCGCACCGGCGAGGCGATCTGCCTGTCCGGTCCGCTGGGCGCCGGCAAGTCGACCCTGGCCCGGGCGCTGGTGCGGGCGCTTACCCGGCCGGACGAGGACGTGCCCAGCCCGACCTTCACCCTGGTGCAGTTCTACGAGACGGCGGCGTTCCCACTGGCTCACTTCGATCTCTATCGCCTGTCGAGCCCTGACGAGGCGTTCGAGATCGGCCTTGACGAGGCGCTCGACGAGGGCGCGGCCCTGATCGAATGGCCGCAGCGGCTGGACGGGCGGCTGCCGCCCGACCGACTCGATATAGAGATCAGTCTCGAAAACGGGGGGGAGACGCGACGGGCGCGGCTGACCCCTCACGGCGCATGGAAGGGACGGACGCTTGAGTGCTGAGCGGGAGGCCGCCAAGGCCGCTTTTCTGACGGCCAATGGCTTCGGCGACGCCCGCCGCGAGCTGATGAGCGGCGACGCCTCCACGCGGGTCTACGAGCGGCTTCACCTGGCCGACGGAACCAGCCGCATCTTCATGGACCAGCCGCCCAAGGCCGAGACCGCGCCCTGTCCGCCGCAGGCGACGCCGCAGGAGCGGGTCGCCCTGGGGTTCAACGCCGCCTACCGCCTGGCGTCCGGCCGGGTCGACGCCTTCGTCGCCTGCGCCCGCTACCTGAAGTCGCTCGGCCTCTCCGCGCCCGAGGTCGAGGCGTTTGACGCTCCGGCCGGCCTGGCGGTGCTCGAGGACCTCGGCGACGACCTCTATGCCGCGCGGATCGCCGCCGGCGGCGACGAGGGCGAACTCTATGACGCCGCCATCGACGCCCTTGTCGTGCTGCACGCCGTCCGGCCGCCGGATGTCCTGGCCTTCGATGGCGTCCGCTGGCCGTTGCTGACCTATGACGACCTGGCGCTGGTCTGCGCCGCCGACCTGTTCACCGAATGGCTGCCGAAGCTGCGGCCGGCCTTCGCGCCGGACGCCGCCGCCCTCGCCGAATGGGAAGCGCTCTGGAAGCCGATCCGCGCCCGGGGCGAAGCGTCGGCGGAGGTCTTCTGCCACCGCGACTATCACGCCGAGAACCTGATCTGGCTGGGCGACCGCGACGGCCCGGCGCGGGTCGGGCTGATCGACTTCCAGGACGCAGTCCGCGCCAACCGCGTGTGGGACCTGTCGATGCTGCTGCATGACGCCCGCAGGGACGTTTCGCCCGAGCGTGAAGCCGCCGCGCTGGAGCGCTACTTCGCCGCCCATCCGCAGCTCGACCGGCAGGCCCTGCTGGCCGACTACCATGCGCTCGGCGGCCTGAACGTCGCGCGGATCATCGGCATCTTTGCCCGGCTGGTCGTGCGCGACGGCAAGCCGAAGTACGAATCGATGCTGCCCCGGCTCTGGCGCTATCTCGACAGCTGCCTGGCCGACCCGACAATGGCCGGCATGAAGGCCTGGTTCGATCGCCATGTGCCTGCGGAGGCCCGGTCATGAGCGGCCGTCCGACAACCGCGATGGTGCTGGCCGCAGGGCTCGGCACCCGCATGCGCCCCCTGACCAACGACCGGCCCAAGGCGCTGGTCGAGGTCGGCGGTCGCGCGCT
The DNA here is from genome assembly GCF_058783025.1 of Caulobacter sp. FW305-C-30-S16. NCBI lineage: Bacteria > Pseudomonadati > Pseudomonadota > Alphaproteobacteria > Caulobacterales > Caulobacteraceae > Caulobacter > Caulobacter sp. FW305-C-30-S16. The sequence continues at coordinate 473,414 of NZ_JBYSYH010000001.1, forward strand.
GATCGACCACATGCTCGATCGCCTGGCCCAGGTCGGGGTCGAGACGGCGGTGGTCAACGTCCACGCCTTCGCCGACCGGCTGGAGGCTCATCTGAAGGCGCGCGACGCCACCGGGGTCCTGCCGCGCATCATCATTTCCGACGAGCGCGCCGAGCCGCTGGAAACCGGCGGCGGCATCAAGCACGCGCTGCACCTGCTGCCCGACCAGCCGTTCTGGGTCGCCAACATCGACTCGGTCTGGATCGACGATGACGACAAGGCGCTCGAAGCCGTCGCGGCGGCCTGGGACCCGGATCGCATGGACGTCTGCCTGCTGACGGCCTCGACCGCCGAGTCGATGGGCTTCCACGACAGCGGCGACCTGTTCGTGTCTGACGCGGGCGAGGTGCGGTTCAAGACCCCCGGCGAGATGGCCCCGCTGGTCTATGTCGGGGTGCATATCGCCAAGCCGTCGGTGGTCGCCGACGGCCCGGAGGGTCCCTTCGGCCTGCTGCCGATCTGGAAGCGGCTCACGGAGACGGGCCGGATCCACGGTGTCGCGCCGAAAGGGCTCTGGATGCACGTCGGAGATCCCCAGGCGCGCGATGCGGCGCAAGCCCGGCTGGCGGGATGAGCGATCTGTTCGAGCGTCCGGCGCCGCGCTGGTTCTCGATCCCCGCCCAGCGGCCGTTTCTCGATGATCTCGCCGCCGGACTGCTGACCCTGCTGCCCGACCCCGAAGCGCTGGCGGGCGCTGTGGTGTTCACCCCGACCCGGCGCGGCGCGCGCTCGCTGGCCGAGGCCTTTGTCGGCGCGGCGGGCGGCCGCGCGGTGCTGCTGCCGCAGATCCGCGCCATCGGCGACCTCGACGAGGGCGAGCCGCCGTTCGAGCCGGGCGACCTGTCGCTCGACATTCCTCCCGCGATCGACCCGCTGCGGCGGCGGTTCGAGCTGGCCAGGCTGGCGGCCGGTCACAAGACGCTCGGCCGCGACCTCGACGCCGCCGGCGCGCTGGAGCTGGCCGATGCGCTGGGCGGCTTTCTCGACAGTGTCCAGATCGAGGAGGTCGAGGACCCCGCCGCGAAGCTCGACAGCCTGGTCGACTTCGACATGGCCGCCCACTGGCGCCGGTCGGCCGACGTGCTGCGCGTGGCGCTCGACGCCTGGCCCGCGCGCCTGCGGGAGATGGGCCTGGTCGATGTCACCTGGCGGCGGGTTCAGCTGTTGCGCGCGCTCGCGCGGCAGTGGACAGACCATCCGCCCACGCATCCGCTGATCGCCGCCGGCTCGACGGGCACGGCCCCGGCGACGGCCGACCTGCTGAAGGTTATCGCCGGCTGTCCGCAAGGGGCGGTGATCCTGCCCGGTCTCGATGAGGGTCTGGCCGACGACGCCTGGGCGAAGGTCGATGACCAGCACCCCCAGGGCGCGATGAAGCGGTTGCTGATCCGCGCCGGGGTGACGCGGGCGGATGTCCACACCTGGCGCCCTGACGCCGATTCGGCGGGCCGCTGGCGCCGCCGCCTGATCAACGAAGCCCTGCGCCCGGCCGAGGCCACCGCCGACTGGCGCGACGTGCTGGAAGCCCTGCGCCGCGAGGGCGAGGCGGTCGGCGTCGACCCTCTGGCGGAAGGCCTCAAGGGCCTGTCGGTGATCGCCGCCCGGCACGAGGAGGAGGCCGCCGACGTCTGCGCCCTGCTGCTGCGCGAAACGCTCGAAACGCCGGGCCGCACCGCAGCGCTGGTGACGCCCGATCTCGCCCTGGCCCGCCGGGTCAGCGCGCGGCTGGCGCAGTTTGGTGTGATGGCCGACTCCTCCGCCGGCGAGCCGCTGTCCGGGTTCCCGGTCGGGGTTCTGGCGCGGCTGGTGGCGGACTGGATCGTCGATCCGCTGTCGCCGGTGCTGCTGCTGGCGATCCTCAAGCACCCGCTGACCCGGCTGGGACGAACGACGGAAGAGATCGCGCCCCTGCTGACCGTGCTGGAAACGCCGAAGGGCGGCGAGAACCGCCGGCTGCGCGGCGCCCGCGCCGGCGATCGGGAGGCTCTGCTGCAACGCTTCGCCGACCAGCCCGAGGCGGCCGCCCTGTTCGACGACCTGCTGGCGGCGCTGGATCTGGCGGCGGGCCCCTTCGCCGACGGCCCAGCCGAGGTCGACGTCGCCGCCCATGCGCTGGTCGAGGCGCTCGAGACGCTGGCCGGCGAAGCGGTGTGGTCCGGCGGCGCCGGGGAGTGCGCCTCGATCCTGCTGTCGGGCCTGATCGTCAACGGCCGTGACCTTCCGCCCGTCACCCCGCGGGACTTCGCCGATCTGACTGGCGGGCTGCTGGAAGACGAGAGCGTGCGGTCCGGGGGCGAGACCCATCCGCGCATCCGCATTCTCGGCGCGCTCGAGGCGCGGCTGATCCGCTCGGACCGGCTGGTGCTGGCGGGGCTGGAGGACGGGGTCTGGCCGCAGGGCGCGCCCGTCGATCCGTTCCTGTCGCGGCCGATGCGCGAGCGGCTGGGCGTGCCCGCGCCCGAGCGGCGCCTGGGCCTGACCGCCCACGACTTCGCCCAGGCCGCCTGCGCGCCGGACGTGGTGCTGGTGCACAGTCAGCGCCGCGAGGGCTCGCCGGCCGTGGAATCGCGCTGGCTCTGGCGGCTGCGAACCCTGGCGCGCGGAGCGGGCATGCCCCTGCCGGGGCGGCGCGAGGTGCTCGACTGGGCGCGCGGGCTCGACGCGCCGGCTCCCTATGCCCCGGTGGCCCGGCCCGCGCCCGTTCCGCCCCTGGCCTCGCGGCCCCGGGAGTACGCCGTCACACGGGTCGAGACCCTGACACGCGATCCCTACGCCATCTGGGCGCGGGACATTCTGAAGCTGTATCCGCTGGAGCGGCCTGACGAGCCCGTCGAGGTCAAGGCGCGGGGCAGCGCGATCCACAAGGCGTTCGAGGACTTCGCGGCGGCCTGGGCGGGCGGTGAGCCCGACGACGCGCCGGTCCTGTTCCAGCAGCTGTACGAGACCGCTCTGGTCGAGAAGGGCCTGCCCCGCGCCTCGCTGGCGCGGGAGCGGGCGCTGGCGCGCGAGATCGGCGTTTGGGCGAGCGACCTGGAGCGCGACCGCCGCGCGGACGGGCGGGATATCCATGTCGAGAAGAAGGGCGTCCTCGCCCTGGCCATCGGCGAGCGAACGATCAGCATCACCGCCCGGGCCGACCGCATCGAGGTGACCGCCGACGGCCGGGGTCATGTGGTCGACTTCAAGACCGGCGGCGCGCCGACCGAGTCGCAGATCGACGCGGGCTTTTCGCCGCAACTGACCCTGACGGCGGCCATCCTCCAGCAGGGCGGGTTCGGGGGCTTCCGGGCGGAGCCCGGTGACCTGACCTATCTGCGCGTCACGGGCCGCAAGCCGCCCGGCGAGGAAGTCATCCGCAAGGCTTCCGGCGCTGAAAGCGAGGAGGCGACCGCCAAGGCCCTGGCCGGCGTGATCGCCCTGCTGACGCTCTATGAGGACCCCGATCGCGGCTACCCGTCAAAGGTCGCGCCGCAGTGGGTCAAGGAGTTCCCCGGCGACTACGACCACCTGGCGCGGGTCTTCGAATGGTCGACCGGCGGCGACGGCGAAGGCGGCGACACATGAGCCTCCAGAACCAGACCCTGGCTGCCGATCCGACGATCAACGCCTTCGTCACGGCCAACGCCGGGACGGGCAAGACCAAGACCCTGATCGACCGGGTGGCGCGGCTGTTGCTGCGCAAGGTGCGGCCCGAGGCGATCCTCTGCGTGACCTACACCCGTGCGGCGGCGGCGGAGATGCAGCACCGGCTGTTCCGACGGCTCGGCGACTGGTCGGTCATGGACAATGACAAGTTGCGCGAGGAACTCACGGCGCTGGCCGGCGAGGGCGAGGCCCCCGCGGACGACCTGCAGCTGTCCGAGGCGCGCAATCTGTTCGCCAAGGCGCTGGAGACGCCGGGCGGGCTGAAGATCCAGACCATCCACGCCTTCTGCGAAAAGCTGCTGCGCCGGTTTCCGGTCGAGGCCGCGCTGTCACCCGGCTTCGCCATCATGGACGAGGCCGAGGCCGCGCTGATCGCCCGCGAGGCCCGCGCCGACCTCGCCAACCGGGCGCTCGACGAGGAGGGCCTGGTCGCCGACGCCTACGCCCGTCTCGCCGTGGCGCTCGACATCGACCGGTTCGAGGCGATGTTCCGCGCGTTCGAGGAGCGCCGCGCGGCGCTGGCCGACTACGTCAGGCGTTGCGGCGGCCTGGCGGGTCTGCCGGGCGCCATTGCAGAAGCTTGCGGCCTGAACGGACTGGAAGACCCCGAGCTCATCGAGCGCGAGGCCTTCTCCCCGCCCGCCATCGACGCCGCCCGCTGGCGCAACGCCGCCGTCGTCCTGTCGGCGCCCGGCAAGAGCGTCACCGACAACAAGCGCGGCCTCCACTGTGCAACGGTGGCGGAAGCCGCCGCGCTGGGCCTGAGCGCGCCCGCTGCGGTGAAGGCCGTACTGCTGACCAAGGACGGCAGCCCGCAGAAGAGCCTCGGCACCAAGGCCGTCGACGACCAGGTCAAGGACTGGCTGCGCGAGGAGCAGGCCCGGATCGTCGAGGCCCTCAACCGCGCGAAGTCCGCCCGCGTCGCGCAGGACACGGTGATGGTCCTGGCCCTGGCCGCCGTCTATGCCGACGCCTATGCCTCGGCCAAGGCCTCGCGCCGGGCGCTCGACTTCGCCGATCTGATCGAGCGGAGCCGCGACCTGGTGGCCGCGCGGCCTGACGCCGCCTGGGTGCTCTACAAGCTGGACGGCGGCATCGATCACATCCTCGTCGATGAGGCCCAGGACACCGCGCCCGAGCAGTGGGACATCCTCAACTGCCTGACGACCGAATTCTTCGCCGGCGACGGCCCGCCCTCGAACCAGACGCTCGCCCGCAGCCTGTTCGTCGTCGGCGACGAGAAGCAGTCGATCTACAGCTTCCAGGGCGCCGACCCCCAGCGGCTGATCGACGAGACGCGCCGCTATGACACCCTGATCCGCGCCGCGGGCCTCGACTCGCGGGTCGTGCCGCTGAACCTGTCGTTCCGCTCAACGAAGCAGGTCCTGTGCTATGTCGATGCGGTGTTCGTCGATCCCGAGACGCGGCGGGGCGTGCCCGCGCCGCAGGACCAGGACATCATCGTCCACGAGCCGTTCCGCGATCACGACGGCTGCGTCGATCTGTGGCCGCTGGAGCGGGACGAGGGCCGCGAGGAGCGCGAGGCCTGGACCGACCCGCTCGACGCCGTCTCGGCGACCAGCGCCAACAAGCGTCTGGCGCAGAAGATCGCCACGGAGATCGAGGCGCTGGTCGCGCGCGGCGACGCCGTGTTCGACAAGGACGCAAAGGAGTGGCGACCCGCCCGCTACGGCGACGTCCTGATCCTGGTCCGCCGGCGCAAGGTGCTGTTCGAGGAAATCCTGCGCGAGCTGAAGCAGCGTGGCGTGCCGGTGGCCGGCGCCGACCGGCTGTCGCTGTCGGCTCACATCGCCTTTGACGACCTGATCGCCCTGGCCCGGTTCACCCTGTTCCCGCAGGACGACCTGACGCTGGCGGCCCTGTTGAAGAGCCCGTTCTGCGGCCTGGATGACGACGACATCTTCGCCCTCGCCTGGGGGCGCGGGAAGACAACCCTCTGGACCGTGCTGTGCGGCCGCGCCGCAGAGCGGCCGTCGTGGACCGAGGCCCTGGCGCGGCTGGAGACCTTCCGGACGCTGGCCCGCAGTCACAAGCCGTTCGACTTCTATCGCCGCGTGCTGGGCCTGACCGACGGCGAGGGTCGCTCGATGCGCGCGCGGATCACCACGCGGCTGGGTTCGGAGGCCGGCGATGTGCTCGACGAGTTCATCGCCCGCACCCTGGCGGCCGAGCGGCGCGGCCTGTTCGACCTCGAGCGGCTGGTCGCGGCCTTCGCCGATCTCGATGTCAGTGTGAAGCGCGAGCTGGAGTCAGGGGCCGACGAGGTGCGGGTGATGACCGCCCACGGCTCCAAGGGCCTTGAGGCGCCGATCGTCTTCCTGCCGGAAACCACTGTGAAGTCGGGCGGGCAGGGCTCGCCGCTGATGCAGACGGCGTACGGGGGCTTTCTGTGGTGCGCCAGCAAGGGCGACGACTGCCCGGCCAGCGCCGCCGCGCGTCAGCTGCGCAAGGACCGCGACGAGGATGAGGCCTGGCGCCTGCTCTATGTCGCCCTGACCCGCGCCCGCGACCGGCTCGTGCTCTGCGGCCGCATCGACGCCAGGGCGAAGGACGAGAACATCAAGGGCTGGTACGCCGCGATGCGCAACGCCTTCAGCCGGGAGGCGATCGCGGATGACGTGCGCCAGACGTCGTCCGGCGGCATGGAAATCCTCCGGCTGGGCCCTGATCCGCTGCAGCGGCCCGGCGTCGCGCCGTCCCTGCCGCCGCTGGCCGCCCTGCCGGACTGGGTGCGCCGCGCCGCGCCGGTTGAGTCGGCGGTGATGCGTTACGCCTCGCCGTCCCAGGTGGCCGAGCGCGAACGGGGCCCCGCGCCCTCGCCGCTGGATGCCCTGCACGGGCTCGGCCGGTTCCGGCGCGGCGACCTGATTCACAGGCTGCTGCAGCTGCTGCCCGATGTCGTCCCGGCCGATCGCCGCGTGGCGGCGGGGCGCCTGCTCGACCGCGAGCCGGATCTCACGGACGGCCAGCGCGCCGAGATGATGACCGCCGCCTTCGGGGTGCTGGAGGACCCGGTGTTCGCCGATGTGTTCGGACCGGGCAGCCGCGCCGAGGCGGCGATCGCCGGGACCTCGCCGCGTCTGCCCGCGGGGCTCGGCGTCTCGGGCCGGGTCGACCGGCTGCTGGTGACGCCCGACCGGGTTCTGGTGGTCGACTACAAGACCAACAGGCCGGCCCCCGCCCGCATCGAGGACGCCGATTTCGCCTATCGCGTCCAGATGGCGCTCTACGCCGCCGTTCTGGCTGAAGTCTTCCCCGGGCGGCGGATCGAGGCGGCGCTTGTCTGGACCGATGGACCCCGGCTGATGCCGGTTCCAGAAAACATGATCGCCCGAACCCTCGACCAGCTGGCCTCTGGTCATTGATAGGGAACGGGGCCGGGCTTACATCGTTGGCATGACGACGCGCGCCCCTTGGCGCCGCGAACGGGAGAATACCGATGAGCACCGTGACGGTGACCGACGAGTCCTTCGAGCGCGATGTGCTCCAGTCCGACAAGCCTGTCCTCGTGGACTTCTGGGCGGAATGGTGCGGCCCCTGCAAGCAGATCGCCCCGGCCCTGGAGCAGATCTCCGAGGAACTCGCCGACCATGTCGTGATCGCCAAGGTCAACATCGAGGACAGCCCGACGACGCCGTCGCGCTACGGCGTGCGCGGCATCCCGACGATGATGCTGTTCCGCGGCGGCCAGATGACCTCGATGAAGGTCGGCGCCATGCCCAAGCAGAAGATCCTCGAGTGGCTGAATGAAGCGGGCGTCCAGCCGGCGGCGTAGCCAATGATCCACTCACCCCGGCCTTCGCCGGGATGAGCGGTTTGGGGTCTATGTCGGCCAGGTGCTCTCCGACGCGGCGAGCACTTCCCCCGCCAGATACAGCGATCCGCAGATGATGATGTGCGGCGGGGGTCCATTCTCCGCCAGCACCGCGTCCAGCGCTTCGAGAGCGCTTCCCTGAACGTCAGCCTTCAACCCCGTCCGTCTGGCAGCCTCGACAAGCCGCTGCGGCGGACTGGCCGCGTCCGCCTCGAACGGCACAGAAACGATGCGCGGCCGCAGATCGCGGAACGCCGCGAAGAAGCCGTCCAGGTCCTTGTTGGCCAGCAGGCCGCAGATCAGCGCCACGGGTCGCCCGTCCCGCGCCGCCATATCGCCGACGGTCCGGGCCAGCGCCCGGGCCGCGTGCGGATTGTGCCCGCCGTCGAGCCAGAGGTCGGCGCCGGCCGCCAGGGCCCGCTCGCCGAACGGCCCCTTCGTCAGCCGCTGCATCCGGGCCGGCCAGATCACTGAGGCGACGCCGCGCCCGATCGCCGCCTCGTCGATCCGCGCCTCGGGCAGCTGCAGCGCGGCCATTACGGCCAGCCCCGCGTTGTCGATCTGGTGCGGTCCGGCAAGCGCGGGCAGGGGCAGGTCGAGCAGCCGGTCCGGCGTCTGGACGATCAGCCGGCCGCGCTCGCTCCAGGCGTCGAAGTCCACGCCCATGGCGGTCAGCGGCGCGCCGAGCGCCATGGCCCGCGCCTCGACGACCGCGAACGCCTCTTCCGACTGTCGCCCGACCACGACCGGCGCGCCGTGCTTGATGATCCCGGCCTTCTCCCCGGCGATGCCGGCGATGCTGTCGCCGAGGAACTCCCGGTGATCGTGGTCGACCGGGGCGATGACGCTGAGCGCGGGGCGTTCGAGCACATTGGTCGCGTCGAGCGACCCGCCCAGCCCGACTTCCAGCAGGCAGAGATCGGCCTCTACCTCCGAGAACGCCAGCAGCGCCGCGGCCGTGGTGATCTCGAAGAAGGTGATCGCCTCGCCGGCGTTGGCCCGCTCGACCCGCTCCAGCACCTGCGCCAGGTGCGCGTCACTGATCAGGGTTCCGGCCAGCCGGATGCGCTCGGCGAACCGCACCAGATGCGGCGAGGAAAACACGTGCACCCGAAGGCCCGCCGCCTCGGCGATGGCGCGCAGGAAGGCGACGGTCGAGCCCTTGCCGTTGGTGCCGGCGACGTGGACCACCGGCGGCAGCTTGCGCTGCGGCTCGCCGAGCGCCGTGCACAGTCTGTGCATCCGGCCCAGAGACAGATCGATCAGCTTCGGGTGCAGCAGCCGGAGTCGCTCAAGGGCGGCGTCATGTTGGCGAAGGTGGTCTGACACTTAAATCCGCTCATCCCGGCGAAGGCCGGGACCCAGGCTTGTTTGTGTTCAGTTCCGCTCGGACCAGACTTCAGAAGAGTCTGGGTCCCCGCCTTCGCGAGGATGAGCGGAAAACTCAGGCGGCCTTCGAACCGTCCCGGCCCATCATCAGGGTGGTCAGGATCGAACCCAGCACCGCCGGCAGCTCATGGCGGGCCACGACGCGGTCGACCATGCCCTTTTCGACGAGGTATTCGGCGCGCTGGAAGCCCGGCGGCAGGGTCTCGCGGATGGTCTGCTCGATCACCCGCTGGCCGGCGAAGCCGATCAGGGCCCCCGGTTCGGCGAAATGGATGTCGCCCAGCATGGCGTAGCTGGCCGTGACGCCGCCGGTGGTCGGGTCGGTCAGCACGACGATATAGGGCAGGCGCGCGCGCTTCATTTCCTGGATCGCCAGGGTCGTGCGGGCCATCTGCATCAGGGACAGGGTCCCTTCCTGCATCCGCGCGCCGCCGGCGGCGGTGTAGACAACCAGCGGCGACTGCCGCTCGATCGCCAGCCGCGCGGCGGCGATGAACGCTTCCCCGGCGGCCATGCCCAGCGACCCGCCCATGAAGGCGAAGTCCTGCACCAGCACCACGGTCGGCGTGCCGCCGATGTCGCCGGCGGCCAGGGCCATGGCGTCAGGCTCGCCCGTCGACTTGCGGGCGGCCGCGAGGCGCTCGGTGTAGGGCCGGCCATCGGTGAAGTGCAGAGGATCCTCAGGCACCGTCGGGGTGTCGAAGGTCTCGTAGGCGCCGTTGTCGAAGGTGAACTTGAAGCGCAGCTCGGGCCCGATGCGCATATGGCGGCCGGCCGGGGTCACCCACCAGGCGGCTTCCAGGTCGGGGCGATAGATCATCTCCCCGGTGTCGGGGCATTTGACCCAGAGATTTTCAGGTGTTTCGCGCTTTACGAACGCACCGCGGACGCCGGGGGCGATCCGGGCAAGCCAGCCCTGACGCTCGCGCGCATTGCCCCGGGTCGGTTTCTCGTTCTTCGGGTCAGCCATCGCCATCGCTTCAAGCATCCCTGACTCGCGCCAAGCGCACAGCCTTAGCCAGCTCCGCGGTCTTGGAAAGAACTCTTTCAGTCACGTTTTCGTTCGACCCGCTGTTCAGGGCGCCTTCGATTTCATCGACCAGCGCCGATCCGACCACCACGCCGTCGGCGAGTCTGGCGACTTCCGCGGCCTTTTCGGGCGTCCGGATGCCAAATCCCACCGCGACCGGCAGACCGGACGCCGCACGCAGCCTCTGCACAGGCCGGGCCACGGAGGACGAGTCTGCTTCCTTGACCCCGGTCACCCCGGCGACGGAGACGTAATAGACAAAGCCCGAGGTGCGCCGCACGACCGCCGGGAGTCGGGCGTCGTCGGTGGTCGGGGCGGCCAGGCGGATCAGCGAGACGCCGACCGCATCCAGCGCATCGGCCAGCGGGTCGGCTTCCTCCGGCGGGCAATCGACGACGATCAGGCCGTCGACGCCGGCGGCGGCGGCGTCCGCCGCGAAGGTCTCGAAGCCGCGGAACAGCACGGGATTGAGGTAGCCCATCAGTACGATCGGCGTGACGTCGTCCTGCTGGCGGAAGGTCGCGACCATGGCCAGCACGTCGGACATCTTCGTCTTTGCGGCCAGCGAACGCTGGGCGGCGCGCTGGATCGTCGGGCCCTCGGCCATCGGGTCCGAGAACGGCATGCCCAGCTCGATGATGTCCGCGCCCGCCGCCGGCAGCTTCGCGAGGATCTCCGACGAGACGGCGATGTCCGGGTCGCCGGCCATCACATAGGTGACAAAGGCGGCGCGATCCTCGGCGGCCAGGGCCGCGAAGCGCGTGGTCAGTCGATTGGCGGTCAAATCGTCATTCCCAGGGCGGCGGCGACCGTGTTGACGTCCTTGTCGCCCCGGCCGGACATGGTCAGGACGATCACGCCGTCCTTGCCGACGTCCTTCGCCACTTCGGGCAACTTGGCGATCGCATGGGCGGTCTCAAGGGCCGGGATGATCCCCTCCAGCTCCGCGCAGAGCTGGAAGGCGGCCAGAGCTTCGTCGTCGGTGCAGGTCAGGTACTTCGCCCGGCCCGTGTCGTGCAGCCAGCTGTGCTCCGGACCGATGCCCGGATAGTCGAGGCCGGCGCTGATCGAGTGGGCGTCGAGGATCTGGCCGTCGTCGTCCTGCAGCAGATAGGTCTTGTTGCCATGCAGGACGCCCGGCTTGCCCCCCGTCAGCGAGGCGGCGTGCTTGTCGGTCAGCAGGCCGTGGCCAGAGGCCTCGACGCCGTAGATGCGCACACCCTCGTCGGCGAGGAACGGGTGGAAGGTGCCGATGGCGTTCGAGCCGCCGCCGACGCAGGCGACCACGGCGTCAGGCAGGCGGCCCTCGGCTTCCATGATCTGGGTGCGGATTTCCTTGCCGATCACCGACTGGAAGTCGCGGACCATGGCCGGATAGGGGTGCGGACCGGCGGCGGTGCCGATCATGTAGTAGGTGTCCTCGACGTTGGTCACCCAGTCGCGCATCGCCTCGTTCATGGCGTCCTTGAGCGTCCCGGCGCCGGACGTCACCGGCCGGACTTCCGTGCCCAGCAGGTTCATGCGGAACACGTTCGGCTTCTGCCGCTCGACGTCGACCGCGCCCATGTAGACGATGCAGGGCAGGCCGAAGCGGGCGCAGACGGTGGCGCTGGCCACCCCGTGCTGGCCGGCGCCGGTCTCGGCGATGATCCGGGTCTTGCCCATGCGCTGCGCCAGCAGGATCTGGCCCATGCAGTTGTTGATCTTGTGCGCGCCGGTGTGATTCAGCTCCTCGCGCTTGAAGTAGATTTTCGCTCCGCCGATGTGCGCAGTCAGGCGCTCGGCGAAATACAGCGGGTTGGGCCGGCCGACGTAGTGCTTCAGGAAGCCGTTCAGCTCGCCATGGAACGCCGGGTCGGCGTCGGCGGCCGCATAGGCCTTCTCCAGCTCGAGCACGAGCGGCATCAGGGTCTCGGCGACATAGCGGCCGCCGTAGTCGCCGAAGCGGCCCTGGGCGTCCGGGAAGGCGGACCAGTCGTTAGGCTTGGATGGGGCGTTCACAGCGTCAGACACTCAGGCGCGGCGCACCGCCTCCAGAAAGGCCGAAATCAGGCCGGGGTCCTTTATCCCCGGGCCGCGCTCCACGCCAGAGGAAACGTCCGCGAACGGGGCGCCGGACTGGCGCAAGGCCTCTCCGACGTTCCACGGATCGAGGCCGCCCGCGAGGAGGTAGGGCCGCGCGAACCTGCGTCCAGCCAGAATCGTCCAGTCGAACTTCGCGCCCATGCCGCCCGGCAGCTCCGACCCCGCCGGCGGCCGCGCGTCGAACATCAGATGGTCGACCAGGCCGTCATAGGCCCGGGCGGTCTCGAGATCGGACGCGTCGGTCACGGAGATCACCTTGATCACCCCCACGCCGGACCGCGCCGCGACGTCCCGCACCCGGTTGGGCGTCTCCTTGCCGTGCAGCTGGATCAGATCCGGCCGAAGCGAGGTCATCAGACGGTCGACCAGGTCGTCGTCGGGATCGACGGTCACGGCGACGATGGAGGCCTTGCCCCGCGCCGGCGGAGCCAGCCGCGCGGCAGCGTCCGGCGTCAGGTAGCGCGGGCTGGGCGGGAAGAAGTTGAACCCCAGGAATGACGCCCCGCCGTCGATGGAGGCCTGGACGGTCTCCGGCGTCGTCAGGCCGCAGATCTTGGACCCGCTCATGGCCTCGCCAGACCGCTGTCGCCGCGACGACCGAACCGCGTCATTTGCCGCCGCCGGCCTTCAGCAGGTCGCGGATCTCGGTCAGCAGCGCTTCGCTCGGCGTCGGCGCGGGCGGCGCTTCCGGCTCGGCGGCCGGCTGGCGACGGGCGCTGTTGATAGCCTTGACCAGCAGGAACACAGCCGCCGCGACGATCAGGAACTGGATGACGGTGTTGATGAAGCCGCCATAGCCGATGGCGACCTTCTCGATCACCTCGGTGGCGGGGTTGTCGGCCCGCAGCACCCATTCGAGCTTTGAAAAGTCGATCCCGCCGGTGATCAGGCCGATCGGCGGCATGACCACCTGGTCGACAAGGCTCTTCACGATGGCCCCGAACGAACCGCCGATGATCACCCCGACGGCCAGATCGACCACATTGCCGCGCGCGATGAACTCGCGAAATTCCTTGATCACGCTCATGGGCGCCTCCCGTCTGATTCAGACGGCGAGCTTTTCGGGCCGGGCCATCCAGGTCAAGCGCGCGTCAGTCGGCGTTGAGCCGTTCGCGCAGTTCCTTGCCGCTCTTGAAGAAGGGCACATGCTTGCCCTTGACGGACACCGGCTCGCCGGTGCGCGGATTGCGCCCCGCGCGCGCCGGGCGTGACCGGACCGAAAAAGCGCCGAAGCCGCGCAGCTCAACCCGTCCGCCGCCTTCCAGCGCCACGGTCATCTTCTCGAGAATTACGCCGACCACGCGTTCGATGTCGCGCTGGGTCAGATGCGGGTTCTCGGCGGCAAGCCTGGCGATCAGCTCGGATTTGATCATGGCGGTCCCCCGGCCCGGTCGTCGGCCATCCCGACCTTTGCCCAATCATTCTTGAGTCTTCAAGGGGTTGTCGGCCAAAGAGCGGAACAGCGGCGTGCAAGTCCGGCGAGATGGCGCGCAATGGGCCGAAATCCAGGCGCGCGGAGCCGGATGGCGTGACGACGGGGCGGGCGCCCCGGACTCGTTCAGGCCCGCCGCGGAAACGAAAACGGCGGCCGGGGAAACCCCGACCGCCGTCTGACTTCGTAGCGATTGACGTCGAAGGTTAGTCCTTCGAGGCCTTCTCACGCAGGGCCGCGCCGAGGATGTCGCCCAGCGAGGCGCCGGAGTCCGAGGACCCGAACTGCTCGATGGCTTCCTTCTCTTCGGCCATTTCCAGCGACTTGATCGAGACGGACACCCGACGGGCGGCCTTGTCGATGTTGGTCACCTGGGCGTCGATGCGGTCGCCGACGGCGTAGCGCTCGGGGCGCTGCTCCTGGCGGTCGCGCGACAGGTCCGACTTGCGGATGAAGGCCGTCATCGGCGCGTCATCCTCGCCGAACTTGACCTCGATGCCGCCGGTGGTGACTTCCGTCACCGTGACAGTCACGATCTGACCCTTGCGGAAGGTGTCGCCGGTCATCGGATCGCCGGCCAGCTGCTTCACGCCCAGGCTGATGCGCTCCTTCTCGACGTCGACGTCGAGCACGCGGGCCTTGATCATGTCGCCCTTCTTGAACTTCGCCATGGCTTCTTCGCCAGACGCGTTCCAGTCCAGGTCGGACAGGTGGACCATGCCGTCGATGTCGCCGTCGAGGCCGACGAACAGACCGAACTCGGTGGCGTTCTTGACTTCGCCTTCGACGGTCGAGCCGATCGGATGCGTCGCCAGGAAGGCGTCCCACGGGTTCGCCATGGCCTGCTTGAGGCCCAGCGACACGCGGCGCTTGGAGCTGTCGACGTCGAGCACGATGACGTCCACTTCCTGCGAGGTGGAGACGATCTTGCCCGGGTGGACGTTCTTCTTGGTCCAGGACATTTCCGAGACGTGCACCAGGCCTTCAACGCCGGCTTCCAGCTCAACAAACGCGCCGTAGTCGGTGATGTTGGTGATGCGGCCGGTGTACTTGGCGCCGACCGGGTACTTGGCTTCGACGCCGTCCCAGGGATCGGACTGCAGCTGCTTCATGCCGAGGCTGATGCGCTGGGTGTCCGGGTTGATCTTGATGATCTGCACCTTCACCGTGTCGCCGACGGCGAGCACTTGCGAGGGGTGCGAGACGCGCTTCCAGCTCATGTCGGTGACGTGCAGCAGGCCGTCGATGCCGCCCAGGTCCACGAACGCGCCGTAGTCGGTGATGTTCTTGACCACGCCTTCGCGGATTTCGCCCTCTTGCAGCTGGCTGACCAGCTCGGTGCGCTGTTCGGCGCGGGCTTCTTCCAGAATGGCGCGACGCGAGACGACGATATTGCCGCGCGGACGGTCCATCTTGAGGATGGCGAAGGGCTGTTCCTTGCCCATCAGCGGGCCGACGTCGCGGACCGGACGGATGTCCACCTGCGAACCGGGCAGGAACGCCGAGGCGCCGCCCAGGTCGACGGTGAAGCCGCCCTTCACGCGGCCGACGATGGAGCCCATGACCGGCTCCTGCTTGGCGAACACGCCTTCCAGGCGGGTCCAGGCTTCTTCGCGCTTGGCCTTCTCACGGCTGATGACCGCTTCGCCCAGGGCGTTCTCGAGACGCTCGAGGAACACCTCGACGGTGTCGCCGATCTTCAGGGTGGGCTTGCCGGCGTCGTCGACGCCGAATTCCTTGATCAGGATGCGACCTTCGGTCTTCAGACCGACGTCGATGATGGCGAAGTCCTTTTCGATGCCAACAACGATACCATTGATGACGGTGCCTTCGGCGAAGTCGCCGCCGGCGCCGCCCATGGAGGCGTCGAGCAGGGCCGCGAAGTCATCGCGGCTGGGATTCAGGCTGAGATCGTCGGCCATATAGTGTTTCAGTCTCTTGGTTGCGGATCGCGGACAGGCGGCGGGATGCCGGCGGAGTCCGGGCGGTCCATGGGTTTGCGGATAGATTTGAGCGCCCGCGGCCGTTCGAGCAGGGCGCGTTGGATTAGCCTTTGGCGGTTTCCCACCGGCTGCGCGCCGCCTCGACGATACGGCGGGCCGCATCGAAGGCCGCGTCTATAGTCATTTCGGTGGTGTCGAGCAAGACCGCGTCCGGCGCGGCGACCATCGGCGAGTCGGCCCGGGCGCTGTCACGGGCGTCGCGCACATGGATGTCGGCGAGGATCTCTTCATAGGTGACCGGCTCGCCCTGGCTCACCAGCTGCTTCCAGCGGCGCTCAGCGCGGGCCTCGGGGGTGGCGGTGACATAGAGCTTGGCCGGGGCGTCGGGGGCGATGACGGTGCCGATGTCGCGGCCGTCGATCACCGCGCCGGGTTCCTGCCGCGCGAAGGCCCGCTGGAAGTCGCGCAGCACCTGGCGGACGGGCGTGTAAATGGCCACCCGGCTGGCGGCCTCGCCGGCGGCGCGGGTGCGGACCACCGGGCCCTCCAGTTCGGACGGCTCCAGCGCCCGGGCCGCGGCCGTGGCGGCGGCTTCGTCCGACAGGTCGCCGCCCTGGCCGAGCACCTTCATGCCGACCGCCCGGTAGAGCAGGCCGGAGTCCAGCACCGGATAGCCGTACAGCGCGCCCAGGCGTACGGCGATCGTGCCCTTGCCCGAGGCGGCCGGCCCGTCGACGGCGATCGTGAAACCCATCGCTCAGGCCTCCTCGATGACGCCGCCGAGGCGACGCATCATCGGGGCGAAGTCGGGGAAGCTGGTGGCGATCATGCCGGGCTCGTCGACCTGGACCGCCGCCCCGGCGGCCAGGCCCAGGATCAGGTGGCTCATGGCGATCCGGTGATCGCCGTGTGTCTCGACCAGGGCCCCGCCGCGCGGCGGCTTGCCGGTCCCGCGGACGATGAAGCCCTCCGGCTCCTCCTCGACGTCGACGCCGCAGGCCTCGAGCCCGGCGGCCATCAGGGCGATGCGGTCGCTTTCCTTGACCCGCATCTCACCAACGCCGCGCATCACGGTCTCGCCGTCGGCGAAGGCGGCGGCGACGGCGAGGATCGGGTACTCGTCGATCATGCTGGGCGCGCGGCCGGGCGGCACGGTGACCCCCTTCAGCGCCGAATACCGGGCGGTGATGTCGCCGACGTCCTCGCCGCTGGCGTCGCGGCGGTTGCTGATCGTCAGGTCCGCGCCCATCTCGCGCAGGGTGTCGAACAGGCCGGTCCGCAGCGGATTGAGCATGACGCCGGTGACCGTGACCTCCGAGCCCGGCGTGATCAGGGCCGCGACGATCGGGAAGGCGGCCGACGAGGGGTCGCCCGGCACGCTCACCGTGCTCGCGGTCAGGCGCGCGCCCGGCTGCAGGGTGATCACCCGGCGATCGTTGTGGTCGGTGACGGTCAGGCTGGCGCCGAACGCCGTGAGCATCCGTTCGGTATGGTCGCGCGTCGGCTCGGGCTCGACCACGGTGACGGGCCCGGAGGCCTTCAGACCGGCCAGCAGCACCGCCGACTTCACCTGGGCCGAGGCCATCGGCAGCACATAGTCGACGCCGGCGAGCCCGCCGCCGCGCAGGGTCAGCGGCAGACGGCCGCCCTCGCGCGACAGCCAGGTCGCGCCCATCAGGCCGAGCGGCTCGAGCACGCGGCCCATCGGGCGTTTTTTCAGCGAGGCGTCGCCGGTGAAGGTCGCGGTGATCGCATAGCCGGCCGCGGCGCCCATGATCAGGCGCACGCCGGTGCCGGCGTTGCCGCAGTCGATGACGTCGTCGGGCTCGCCAAGGCCGCCCTTGCCCTCGACGGTCCATGCCCCTTCGCCGGTGCGCGTGACGCCGGCGCCGAAGGCCTGCATGGCCTTTGCCGTCGCCAGGACGTCGTCGCCCTCAAGCAAACCTGTGATTGTGGTGCGGCCCGAGGCCATGGCGCCCAGGATCAGGGAACGATGGGAAATCGACTTGTCGCCGGGGACCTTGACGGTCCCTGAGAGGGGCGCGCCCGGGCGGGCCGAAAGCACGGCGGCGGTCATGCCGGGCGCAAGCTCCTGAAAGGGCTGGGGAAGGGCGGGGATTGCTTTTGACAGCGCCCCCGCCCCGTGGCAAGTGAGCCGCCGCTTCCGCACCAAGACCTTAGAGGTTCGCCCCTTGGCCAATCCTGAACTGGGCGCAAAACAGATTTGCCCCTCCTGTCAGTCCAAGTTCTACGACCTGGGCCGTCGCCCGGCCGCCTGCCCCAAATGCGGGGAGACTTTCGACCCCGAAGAAGCCGTGCGTAATCGTCGGGTTCGCGCCCGCACGGCGGTGCCGGACTACGAGGACGCCGAGGAGAAACCCGTCAAGGCGGTCGACCCCGACGCCGACGGCTTCGAGGAAGAACCCGATCAGACTCCGGAAATCGACGACGAAGCCGCCGTCGAGCCGATCGAGACTGATGATGAGTCCGATGACCCCGTCGCGGCCCCCGCGCCGGCCGGTGATCTGGGCGTCGACTTCGCCGAAGACGAAGAACTCGCCGACGAAGAAGCCGACGGCGTGCCCTTCCTCGAGGACGAGGATGAGGACGACTTCCCCGAGGACGAAATCGACGGTCTGCCGGGTGAAGACGACGCCGAGGACCGATAAGCGGAAATTCCGCTCAGAGGCTCTTGATCGGCGAGGGATGGCGGCCTAGAACCGCGCCCTCGCCGCCGGCCCGCCGGATGCGGGAAACCCGAGACCCCGGGGCTATAGCTCAGCTGGTAGAGCGCTTGAATGGCATTCAAGAGGTCAGCGGTTCGACTCCGCTTAGCTCCACCAAGAAGGCCGCGCCCCTAAAGGGCGCGGCCTTCGCCGTTTCAGGGCCTCCGCTCGACGATTCCTGCAGCGCGAACAGAAAAGGCCCGCCGGGATGACCGGCGGGCCTTTCGCTGTGGTCTTGATGATGCGTTCAGCGGACCCGGGCGCGGACCAGCCGTGACGCGAGCATCAGCAGCGTCGCGTTGACCGCCATCGCCGCGCAGGTCAGCAGCAGGGTGACGGTCGGGGTCTGGGCGATGGCCGGGCTGATCGCCAGGCTCCAGGGCAGGCCCAGCATGCGGGCCGGTTCCGCAGCGGCGGGATCCACCGCCACGCCGGCAAGGCCGAGAAGGCCCAGGGCGGCGACGGCGGCGGTGATCAGCGCCATCAGACTGAACAGGGCGCCCGCGACGGCGAACCCGCGCGAGAGCATGTCACGACCGCTGGAGCGGTCGTCGAGTGGAAGCATAGCCAGGGCCATGGTGCGTTTTTCCCTTCAGAGTCGGCCCGGCGTCTGACTGCGCCAGTTTCCGAGAAAAAGCAGCTTTTGCCGCAAAATCGACGCCAGCCGGCGGCTCGCGGGCCGATTTCGCCTGAAAGGTGACCCTCTTCGCGTCCAGATTCAACCAAATGAAGAATTCCTGGGAAAACCCGGGTGTCAGGCGCCGACCCGCGCCGACGCCATGATGCCCTCGACCTCGGCCTTGGTGGCGCTGAAGTAGTGCTCGGTCGGGGCGAGGTAGAGCAGGATGTAGAGACGGTCGCCCGCCTCGACGAGTTGGGCGATCCCTGAAACATCCAGGCCGTCGACCGTCTGGGCGGTGATGTCGAACCGCACGCCGCTGCGGTCGCCGACCTTCACCGGACGAAGGCCGCTGGTTTCGACCCGGAAGTACTGCATCACCGACAGGGTGTCGGAGAGGAACTCGACCTGTTCGGTGGGCGACAGGCCGGCCTTCCAGGTCGGGGTCGGCTTTTCCTTGCTGGCCGGGCGCATGATGAACTCGCCGGGCTTCAGGCCGTCGATCACGAACAGCCGGTTCAGCTGCGGCCCGTCGATGGACAGCAGCCGCACGCCCTTCGAGGCGTCGAACAACCGGCCCATGTCGGTCCAGGTGCGGCCGACGGTGATCTGGTTGCCGCCGGAGGCGTAGGGACCGGCCGGAACGGCCTTGAGCCCGGCGCAGGCCGACAGGGAGACGAGGGCGGCCAGGGCGACGGCGACGCGCAGCTTGCGGGCGATCATGATTCGGTACCTTCGTTGAGTTTCTTCAGGTTGGCTTCGACGAGCCAGCGGTCTTCGGCATCGACGGCTTTGGCGAGATAGGTTTCCCACGCGGCCTTGGCTTCGGCGCTCTTGCCGGCCTTGGCCAGCATGTCGCCGAGCTCCCGCCAGACGGCGACCGGCGCATCGGCATGGACGGACGCGGCGGTATAGGCCGCCAGCGCCTTGTCCTGGTCGCCGTCGAGGCGACGCCGGCGATAGGCCTCGCCCTTGTAGAACTCCAGCACGCCCAGATCCTCGCCGTCGGCGGCCAGGCGGTTGATCAGGTGCAGGGTCTGGCCGTAATCGCGGCGACGCATGTCATCGGCGAGCCAGGCCGGCAGGAACTTGCGGATCTGCGCGCGATAGCGCGTCCGCTCGCCCTCGGAGGGCGTGGTGCGTCCGGCGGCCAGTCCGTCGAGCGCCGCGATCCGGTCCGGAGTGATCGGGTGGGTGTTGAAGATGCTGCCGCGGGTGTCCGAGGTGCGGGTCTTGGGGAAGTCCGACGCGGCGGTCTCCTCGCGCAGGGATCGCCAGAGGGCCGCGGCGGCCGCGGGATCATAGCCGGCCTTGACCGTGCGCTCGAACGCCAGCCGGTCGGCCTCCATCTCCTGCTCGCGGGAAAAGGCGAACACCGTCGACATCACGCCCAGATACAGCAGGCTGCCGACGATGCCGCCGCCGGCCAGCATCAGCACCATGCCGACGTTGGAGCGGGACTTCATCGTCCGCCAGGTCGCGAGTGAATGGCCGTGGGCGAAGTGGCTGACTTCGTGCCCGAGCACGAACGCCAGTTCCGACTCGCTGCGCGCGCGCAGCATCAGGCCCGACCAGACCTCCATGTAGCCGTTCGGCGCCATGGACGCATTGAAGTAGGGCCGGTCCATCACATAGACGCGGATGTCGCCGCAGTACTCGGCTGCGACCTTGCAGGCGACGCCCCGAACATAGGGCGTCAGGTCCGGGTCCCGGTTGAGCTCGGCCTTGGTTTTGGCCTCCGTCTCGGCCTTGTCGGACTGGGCCCACAGGCCGCCCTCGTCGGTGCTGATGTCCGGACGCTGTCCGACCGTGCGCTGTCCGTCCGTACGCTGGGCTAACGCCGGCGAAACGGCCGTCACGGCGATGGACGCCGCCAGGACCGAGGAAACCGCCGCCCGGAGGGTCGGTTGTCGCCTCAAAGGGGCAGGCCCGTCAGCAGCGCGTCGGTGAGCATCTTGGCGCCTTCGGGCGAGCGCATGTCGGCGGCCGGGCTGGCGATCGCCTGGTTGAACCAGATCACCTTGCCGGTCTTCAGCTCGACGAGCGAGGCGAACGCCTGCTGTCCGCCCATCGGAATGCTGACGCCCAGCGCCGCGGCGCCGATCATCATCGCCACGCGGCCGCCGCTCGAATAGGAGCCACGGCCATAGACGAACAGGGCGTAGTCGGTGCCGTACCTGGCCGCCAGCAGCTGCGCGCCTTCGCCGAGCGTCCAGTCAAATCCGGTCTTGGACGGCAGGCCCGCGCCATACATGCCATAGGCGAGGATCGAGTTGCCGACCGCGCCGTTCAGGCGCAGCACCTGGCCTTCGCGGCCCTCCATGGCGGTGGTCGGGTCAAGCACGGTGAGCTTGTGAGACTTGCCTTTCAGCGTGGCCTCGACGGCGGCCTGCATGTTGGCCTTGGCGGAGGCGGTCCAGTCGGCGCGCGGCTCGAGAAGGCCCGACGCGGTCAGCAGCTTCAGCTCGATGTCGGGCTGGGCGAGCAGGACCAGGGCGTTCTGGGGCGGCGCGGTCGGCAGGCCGGCGGCCGACTTCACATTGGTCGTGGTGCAGGCAGCCAGCATCAAACAGGCAGCCGCCAGCGACAGAATACGCTTCATAAGGGAGTCCCCCGCCCCAGGTTGTACAACGGCACCTAAGCCCGTTTCGGAAGGGGCGCCTAGCCGGTGCAGCCGGGAAATTTAGGCAAACCCCCATGACGAATTGTCGCCGCCTTGCGGCCCGGCCCGACAATCGCCACCTGTAAGTCACACCGTTCGCCGGACGCCTGACGGGGCCGGCGGGACGGGAGTCGCCTTGTTGAGGACTCGCTGCTGATGACGACACGACCCCTGCTGTTCGACAGCCCGTTCCTGCTGGGCTTCGACCATACCCGCTCCCTGATCGAGCGTGCGGCGAAGGCCGCTGCCGAAGGGTATCCGCCCTACAATGTCGAGGCGCGCGACGACGGCGATGTCCGGATCACCCTGGCCGTCGCCGGCTTTTCGCCCGACCAGCTCGAGATCCAGGTCGAGGGCAACCAGCTGACGGTCGCCGGCCGTCGCGGCGACGGCGCGGAGACGGCTGACAAGGCCTATCTGCACCGGGGCATCGCGGCGCGCGGGTTCATCCGCACCTTCGTGCTGGCCGACGGGATGGTGGTTCGCGGCGCCCTGCTCGAACACGGCCTGCTGCACGTGGACCTGGCCCGCCCCGAACCCGAACGGCTGATCCAGCGGATCCCGATCCGGACGGCCGACTGACCCAGTTTTTCGCAAAGCCGGCCCGTTCGCTGAACCGGCGGCCGATCCCGGCGTTTGCCTAGTGAAGGAGGTGGTCTCAATGACACCCCAACGTCTTACAAATGAAGCGTTTGCGGCCCTCGGCGCGCCCGACCTGGTCTATGTGCGTCCGGTGACGGCCGCCGAGATCATCGCCGATATCCCGGCCTCGGCCCTCGAAGGCCATGACCTGAGCCCCCGACAGACGCTGTTCGCGGTGCACCGCGCCGACGGCGAGCGTCTGGCGGTTCTGGGCGATCGCGACTCAGCCGTCGCAGCCGCCCTCGCGCACCAACTGGCGCCGGTTTCCGTCCACTAGAGAACAGAGAAATCGCCTCAGGCGGCGGTCGACTGCGGTTCGCGCGCCAGCAGGGCGTAGATCGACTCCGCTGACCGCGCCTGGCGCAGTTGCAGCCGCAGCTCTCGCTGCCGCAGCAGCCGCGACACGCGGGCCAGAGCGCGCAGGTGTTCGGTGTCGGACTCGGCGGGTGCGAACAGGGCGAACACCAGGTCAACCGGCTGGTCGTCCACTGACTCGAACGGAGTCGGCTGGTCCAGGCGCATGAACACGCCGCGGATGCGGGTCAGGCCGGGCAGGCGGGCGTGCGGCACGGCGACGCCGTGACCCACGCCGGTCGAGCCCGCGGCCTCACGCTCCAGCAGCGCGTCGAGCACCACCTCGGCCTTGAGCCCGAAATTCCGGGCGGCGATATCGGCCACAGCCGACAGCACCTGACGTTTGCCTCCGCCTCCGGCCCGCGGCGCGATGGCGCGGGGCTCCAGCAGATCTCCGATATTCATACGCTCAAGACTCGCTAGATTCAGACCGGATGCCGAAGGGCAGGTCGCGCCGTGTCAGGCGACTACCCGCTTTCCATTGCCGCTCTGTGACTGTGTGCGTTCAGGGTCGATCCAGCCGATGTTTCCGTCGGGACGGCGATACACCACAGACAATCCCCCGTGCGCGGCGTTTCTGAACACGATTGTGCGAGATTCGGTCAAGTCCAGCTCCATGACCGCCATCGAAACAGTCATGGTTTTGAGCACTTCCTCGGTTTCGGCGATGATCATGCCGGACGGCGGCGCGTGATCATCCACGCCGTCCCAGTCCTCGACGTCATCGTCGGACGCGCGCAGGACGAACATCGCGGCCGTCTCCTCGCGCCGTGCGCCGGCCTGAATTGAATGGCTCTTGAGCCGTCGCTTGTAGCGCCGGACCCGCTTCTCGATCTTCTCAAGGGCTGAGCTGAAGGCGCCGTGGGCCTCCGCGGCCAGGCCGTGACTTTGCAGCAGCTGGCCGGAATCGAGCCGGATCGTGCAGTCCACCCGGAAGGCGTAGCCGTCCTTTGAGACCACGACGTCGGCCGTGCCGCCGCGTTCGAAATACTTGCCAATGGTGGCGGTGATGTCGTCCGAGACCCGCGAACGCAGGGCCTCCCCAACGTCGACGTGCTTGCCGGAAACGTGCACTTGCATGTGACTAGAACGCGCCTGCCGGACATAGGTGTCAAGCAATCGACGGCCTGCTCCCATTCTTGTGAGCGGCGACCCTCAGGCGAAGCCCAGGACCTGGGCGATATGGCTGAAAAAGGCTGCGGCGACGCGCCATCCGACCACCAGAAGCCCGACGCTGACGCCCGCTATGGCGTAGCCGATCAGCGCCAGAACGCCGTCCCGCTGGATCAGCGCCAGGCCGAACGCCGCGATCGCCGCCGCCGGGGCCATGTTCCCTAGGAAGATCGGCAGCAGAAGCACCAGGGACAGCAGGGTCACCGTCAGGCCGATCAGCCGGTCCCCGAGCGGGCCGAACAGAAACACCAGCCGGGGCCGCGAAACCTTCTCGATCCGCTGCAGCGTCGGGATCAGTTTGCGCAGGGCGCCCGCGAGATCCGTCCGCCTGAGCTTCCGCCCGTCGATGAAGCGCGGCAGCCAGGGGCCGCGAATGCCCAGGGCGATCTGCGGCGCCAGCAGGATCAGCGGCGCGGCGAGAAAGGTCGACGAGCCCGGCGGCAGCGGCAGCCAGTTCGGCGCGGCGAAGATGAACAGCAATGCGCCGAAGGAGCGCCGGCCGAGGCGGTGCACGATCTCGCCGACGGTGACTTCGGGATCCGGATCGTCGCTTATCTCGGCCAGCAGGTCCGACAGCGGTCGTCTTCGGTCAACAGGATCCATGGCGTCGCTCTGCATCCGGGACGAAACGCGCGACCGGGTGTTCGGTCCCGCGCATCAGGCAGAGGCGCGTAGCATCCGCCTGCGTTCGACGGATGACGGAATCCGCATCGCTTCGCGATATTTCGCGACGGTGCGCCGCGCGATATCGACGCCGGCTTCCTTCAGGATGTCGACGATCGCGTCATCGGAATGAACGTCGCTCTCGGCGCCCTCGGCGTCGATCAGCTGACGGATCTTGTGGCGCACCGACTCGGCGGAATGGGCCTCGCCGCCCGACGAGGAAGCGATCGACGAGGTGAAGAAGAACTTCAGCTCGAACACCCCGCGGGGCGTGGCGATGTACTTGTTCGAGGTGACCCGGCTGACCGTGCTCTCGTGCATGCCGATGGCCTCGGCGACGGTCTTAAGGTTCAGCGGCCGCAGGTGTTCGACGCCGTAGGCGAGGAAGCCGTCCTGTTGCCGGACGATCTCGCTGGACACCTTGAGGATCGTGCGCGCCCGCTGGTCGAGGCTTTTGACCAGCCAGTTGGCGCTGGCCAGACAGTCCTGGACGAAGGTCTTTTCCTGATCGGTCCGCGCGCCGCCGGCGACCTTGGCGTGATAGCGCCGGTCGACCAGCACCTTGGGCAGGGTGTCGGTGTTGAGCTCGACCAGCCAGAGCCCGCCGGATCCCTCGCGGACGAAGACGTCGGGCACCACCGGCTGGGACGGCTCGCCGCCGAAGGCCGCGCCCGGCCGGGGCGTCAGGGCCTTCAGTTCGCCGATCATCTCGCGCAGGTCCTCGTCGTCGACCCCGCAGACCTTCTTCAGCGCGCTCATGTCGCGGCGGGCCAGCAGTTCCAGGTTGTCGAGCAGGGCCGCGATCGCCGGATCGAACCGGTTGCGGTCCTTCAGCTGGATCGTCAGGCATTCGCGCACGTCGCGGGCCATGACGCCCACGGGCTCGAAACCCTGCAGGACGCCGAGGACCTCCTCGACAAACGCCAGCTCGCAGCCGAGACGTTCGGCCATGTCGACCAGGTCGGCGCGCATGTAGCCGCCATCGTCAACCGCATCGATCAGCACGGCGGCCACGACCCGTTGCGGCTCGCTCAGCCGGGCGACCGCCAGCTGGTCGTGCAGATGCTCGCCCAGGGTCTTGTCGCGGGTCAGCCGGCCTTCCAGGCTGTCCTCGCCCTCGAAGGTCGCGCCCCGGCCCGCGCGGGACCAGTCGATGTCGCCGCCGGCCTGGCCGGGCTCGCGGGTGTCGCCGTCGCCGGCGTCGCGCTCGCCGGGCGAGAGGTCGGACGGGCCGGCGTCCATGTCGGCCTGGGCCGCGCCGTCGGGGACCTGGTCGGCGGAATAGTCGGGGGTCTCTGCGCGGACGGGCTCGGCTTCCGGCTCATTGTCGCGGTCGTCGCGCGCCAGCAGCGGATTGCGCTCCAGCTCGCCCTCGACATAGGCCTCGAGCTCGAGATTGGTCAGTTGCAGCAGCTTGATCGCCTGCTGCAGCTGCGGCGTGATGACGAGGCTCTGGCCCTGTCTCAGCTCAAGTCTTGGACCGAGCGCCACGCGCTTCCCCCACCCGTCGGAACAACCAGCCGACAGCTAAGCAGCCTGACAGTTAACGCCGCCCTTAAGCGGCGCGGTTCTTGCACAGCGCTGGGCCGGCCCTACCTCGATCCTCTCGCGTGAGCGTGAAGCCTGTTGGCGGCCCGCCCTGAATTCCCCGCTCCAACCCGCTGGTCAGGATTATCGCCCCGCTGCCCCGGCGGCGCCCGTGACAAACACGCGTTTGAAGTCCACCGTGAGCTCAAGGCCGCGGCAGTCGGCCTCTCTCCAGGGAAGGACCAACGCCGCATGAGCGACCGCGCGCCGAACGAGGCTGATCACGATCTCACCGTGCTCGGCGAGGTGCTGCCCGATGGCGTCGAACCGGCCGGCGGCGCCGCGGCGGCGCCCCCGGCGGCGGGCCGGCTGTCGCTCGGCGGCTGGAGCTGGTCGATCTTCCAGGGCGGCCGCGACCCCTATGTCATCCTGATCACCATCTACATCTTCGCCCCCTACTTCACGACCGCGGTGGTCGGCGATCCGGTGAAGGGCCAGGCGATGATCGCCACGGTCAGCACCCTCAACAGCATCCTGATCGCCCTGACGGCGCCGATCCTCGGCATGGCCATCGACCGGTACGGCGCGCGCAAGCCGCTGATGCTGGCGATCGTCGCGGCCATGGCGCCGATGATCTTCGCCCTGTGGTTCTCCAAACCCGGCGGCGAGGGCCTGCCGGTAATGGCCGGCCTTTGGCTGTTCGGGATTATCGGGGTCCTGTTCGCCTACTGCGAGGTGATCCACAATTCGATGCTGATCCGCGCGGCGGGCCACCAGCACGCGCCCCAGGCCTCGGGCCTCGCCCTTTCGGCGGGCAACTTCTTTTCCGTCATCACCCTGACCTTCTGCCTGCTGGCCTTCGCCCTGCCGGGCAACCCGGCCGTGGCCGGCTGGCCGCTGGTGCCCGACCAGCCGCTGTTCGGGCTCGACCCCAGCCAGGCGGAGACCTCGCGGGTCGTCGCCCCGATCGCGGCGGTGCTGCTGGTGCTGTTCGCGATCCCGCTGTTCCTGTTCACTCCCGATGCGCCGAAGAGCGGCGTCAGCTTCATCTCGGCCTTCGGCAAGGCCGCCCAGCACATGGGCGGCGTTGCCTGGTCGCTGATCGCCGCGGCGGCGCGGGGCCCCGCGAAGCTGCGCGAGGTGCTGGGCGTGCTGGTCACCGAGCGGGACGCGGTGATCTACCTGGGCGCCCGCATGCTGTTCAACGACGGCATGACCGCCCTGCTGATCTTCTCGGGCATCTACACGGCGGGAGTCATGCAGTGGCAGATTCTCGAGATGCTGGCCTATGGCATCCTGCTGAGCATCTTCGCGGTGGCCGGCGGCCTGTGCGGCGCGCTGTTCGACAGCCTGTTCGGGCCACGCAACGCGGTGCGGATCGAGATCACCGGCTCGCTGATCTGCCTGATCGCCTGGCTGGGCATGGGCCGAGACCGGATCCTCTATTTCTGGAGCTATGACCCCGCCGCCCATGCACCGCTGTGGAACGGCCCGATGTTCCGCACCCTGCCGGAGGCTCTCTATCTGCTCATCGGCTTCGGCGTCGCGGTGTTCGTCACCGCCCAGTATGCGTCCAGCCGCACGCTGCTGACGCGGCTGGTTCCGGCCGACAAGCTGCCGTCCTTCTTCGGTCTGTACGCCCTGTCGGGAACCCTGACGGTATGGATCGGATCGATGCTGGTCGGCCTGTTCACCAGCCTGACGCAGAGCCAGGCGGGCGGGTTCATCCCGATCGCCGGCCTGCTCGCGTTCGGCCTGCTGGGCATGATGTTCGTCAAGGGCGGCGGCAAACAGCCCGTCTGACCTTTGCGGCGCCGCGCCGGAGGGCTATCTGGCCCTCCATGCGCACGGCGACGATCCTGGACCGGCCCTGGAGGGCCCCGGAGGCGGTGCTGTCGGCCTTCGCCGACGCGCCGTGGACCTGCGCCTTCCTGTCCGGCGGCGAGGGCGAGCGCGCGCGCTGGTCCTATCTGCTGCGCGATCCCGACCTCACCCTGACCGTGAGGCCGGACATGGCCGGCGAGCCGTTCTCGCCGATGAAGGCGCTGCTCGGCCCGGCGCGAGCGACCCGGGCGGACGGTCCGCCGTTCCAGGGCGGGCTTGCCGGGCTGGCGACCTACGAACTGGGCGACCGGGTCGAGGCGCTGGAGCTGGCGCGGCAGGCGCCCTGGCCGGACCTCGCGGTGGGCCGCTATCCGTCCCTGCTGGCCTTCGATCACCAGGCCCGTCGGGTGCTGGCCATCGGCGAGGACGAGGCCGGCGCGGAGGCCGCCGCGGCCTGGCTGAACGCGCCGGAGCGGGCGCCGCGTCCCGGCGGCCTGGTCAGTCGCGCCGACCCGCCGACCCCTGCCGCCGACTACGAAGCCGCCGTCGCCGATGTGATCGCGCGGATCCACGACGGCGAGTATTTCCAGGCCAACATCGCCCGCCGCTGGACCGGGCGGCTGGACGAAGGCGTCATTCCCTATGACCTGCTGGCGCGACTGGTCGGCCAGAGCGCGGCGCCATTCGCCGGCTATCTGCGCCTGCCGGGCCTGGCCGTGGTGTCGAACTCGCCGGAGCGGTTCATCAGCGTCGGCGCCGGCCGTTCGCTGTCGGTCGAGACCCGGCCGATCAAGGGCACCCGGCCGCGTGGCGCGACGCCCGCCGAGGACGCCGCCCTCGTCGCCGAGCTGGTCGCCAGCGAAAAGGACCGGGCCGAGAACCTGATGATCGTCGACCTGATGCGCAACGACCTGTCGCGCGTCTGTACGCCCGGCGCGGTGACGACGCCGGAGCTGTTCCGGGTCGAGAGCTTCGTCAACGTCCACCATCTGGTGTCCACCGTGCGCGGCGTCCTGGCGCCCGGTCTGACCGCGATCGACCTGCTCGAGGCCGCCTTCCCGCCGGGATCGGTCACCGGCGCGCCCAAGGTCCAGGCAATGAAGTCGATCGCCCGGCTGGAGCCGCCGCGTGGACCCTATTGCGGCGCGCTGCTGTGGGCCGGCTTCGACGGCGCCTTCGACTCCAGCGTGCTGATCCGTACGGTCGGGCTGGTCGAGGACGCCGGCGGATGGCGCTATGAAGCCCGGGCCGGCGCCGGGATCGTCGCCGACAGCGACCCGGCGTCCGAACGCCTCGAAACCGAAACCAAGATCGCCGCCCTTCTGCGCGCCCTGACGGAGTCCCTGCCATGATGCCTCTCGACGACCGCGGGCTGCTGCTCGGCGACGGCCTGTTTGAAACCATCCTGGCGAAGGACGGGACGCTGGTCCTGTTCGACGAGCACATCGACCGGATGCAACGCGGCTGCATGGCGCTCGGCCTGTCGGCGCCCGACCTGGAGGACGCCCGCGAACTCTGCCAGTCGACCCTCGATGACTCCGGCTTCCGGACCGGCCGGGCGGTGGTGCGCATGACCCTGACCGCCGGCTCCGGCGGACGGGGCCTGGAGCGGCCGGACCTGCCCGAGCCGCACATCTTCGCCAGCGCCGCGCTCTCGCCCCGGCCGCTCGGCCCGGTGGCGCTGGTGACCAGCGAGCTGCGCCGCAACGAAGGCTCGCCCTCGGCCCGGCTCAAGACCCTGTCCTATGTCGACAACGTTCTGGCCCGGCGGATGGCCTCGCCGGCCGAGGCGCTGCTGCTCAACAATCGCGGCGAAATCGCCTGCGCGGCTGCAGCCAACATCTTCTGGCTGCGCGGCGGCAAGCTGTTCACCCCGCACCGCGACTGCGGCGTGCTGGACGGGATCATGCGGCGCCAGGTGATGGCCCTGACGAAGGTCGAGGAGGTCCAGGCGCCGCGCGCCATGCTGGAAGGCGCAGACGCCATCTTCCTGACCAGCAGCCTGATCGGCGTCAGGCTGGTCGCCAGTCTCGACGGAACGCCGCTTCGCACCCATCGGAAGGTCGAGGACCTGGCCGCGGCGCTCGAGGCGGTCAGTTAGTCTTGGCGACCTTGTCCGACTTCCGCGGCCGCAGATAGAACTTGCGGGTGAACGTCACGGCGTTGGGCATCATCAGGTCGACCGGCGAGTCGTAGCTGTAGGTGACTTCCGACATCACCACGCTCTGGCCGGCGGCGATGACGCCGGTCGGAACGCCGGTGACCGTCGCGCCGGTGGTCAGGGCGGTCAGCCCCGAGCCGCTGCTCCAGTCGACCTTGGGCGTGCCGCCGCTGTCCGCCGTCAGACTGCTGACGCGCATCTTCAGCGTCGAGGTCGAATAGGGTTTCATGATCGTCGAGGCGATCTCGAAGATGTCGGTGACATCCGAGCTGCTGACGCTCGACGACTGGGCGACCAGATCGCCGATCGCCGATGCGGCGTGGGCGGCCTTGCGCTCGGCCAGCAGGGCCTGGGTGATCTCGGCCATGCCGAAATAGCTGGCGACCATCGCCGGCGCGATCAGGGCGAACTCGACGGCGGAAACGCCGCGCTTGTCGCGGGCCAGCTTTCTGAGAAACCGGATCATGATGCGTAGGGCTCGTTGCGGAAGGTCGCCGTGGCCGAGATCAGGCGCTTGCCGTTGGACAGGTTCTTGAGGCCGGGGTTCAGCAGCGGCGTCATCAGCGACCATTCGTAATAGACGCGGACGACGACGATGGACTCCGATGATCCGGTCGAGAAGACCGTCTTGGTGTTGTCGAACGCGCCATTGGTCGTCGGATCGGTCGTCGTGACGTCGGCGAACTTGGGGAAGGTGCGCACATCGACGTAGACCGAAGAGGAACAGCCGGACCCGAGCCAGCTCATCTCGTCGCAGACGGTGGTCTTGAAGGTCGAGGCGGTGCCGCCCGCGGTCTGGAACTCGCCGGTGCGGATCTTGCGCGAGGCCTCGTCGACGGCGTTCTCGAGCGTCGTGGAGACCAGGAACACCAGGCCCAGGTCGAGAATGCCGAACATCAGCGCCAGGAAAGGGCCCGCGACGAACGCGAACTCCACCGCGGCCGAGCCCTCGCGGGCGCGTCCGAAGCGTTTCAGCAATGTCCTGGTCTTGCGGGCCGGTCTGGCCATGGTCCGGGACGCCTCTTCCCTGTGGAGGAGGCAGTCTAGCCGGTCGTCCCTAACCGTCGGTTTACTCGGGAGCAGCGGCTTTCGCCGCCGCTGCGGCTGCGGCCGCGCGGTCGGAATAGGTGGTGTAGGGGCCGGACCACTGGCTGTAGACGCCCGAGCCGGAGTCCCGTTCGCCCGGCATCGGGGTCCGCTCGCAGCGTGGCGCGCAGGCGTAGTTGTAGACGTCCGGTCCACGATAGAAGGACACGCGCCCGTCGTCGGAGGCGGAGACCACGATCTGGCGGTCCAGGATCGTGCGGCCGCGGGCGTCGATCACGACGATGTTGGTCACGCCGTAGCCCTTGCCCATCACCAGGAGGTTGCGCGCATCGAGGATCGTCACGTCGGCGACCGAGGGGTTTCCGATCACGACGTCGCGGGCCGGGGCCGACAGGGCCACCCGCGTGGCCTGATCGATGCGAACCGTCAGCCCCTGGGCGGCGGCGGCGCCGGCCCAGGTCAGGACGGAAAGGGCGGCGAGAAGGGCCAGATGGCGGCGCATGGCGAAAACAGACCTCGGCTTTGGACGCCGCAGAGTCGGCCCGAATGGTCAACAAAGGCTGAAATTGTCCCGCGCGCGCCCGCACGTGATTCTATAAGGACTCCTGGCGCTGTTTCGCCCTCATGGTTAAGAGATGGTAATAGTAAACTTAAGTAAACCATACAAAATTTTCGACAATACTTTGCTGTTTACTGGCCATTAAACGCGCCGGTCTAGGTTGGCCTTGTTTTCGAGGGCGAGCAGGCCATGCGGCTTGATCCCCATCACCGCAAACCTGCTGACAGGAGATACAGCAATGACCAAGTTCATGACCCGCTTCGCCAAGGATGAATCCGGCGCCACCGCCATCGAGTATGGCCTGATCGTCGCCCTCATCGCCGTCGTCATCATCACCGCCGTGACGACCCTCGGCACCAAGCTGAACACCGCCTTCACGACCATCAACGGCAAGCTGACGTAAGACGCGTCGCTCTACCGTCGAAGACAGGAGGCCGCGGAGAAATCCGCGGCCTTTCTGCTATCCGGCGTCCAGGTTTATTTCCGTGAACCACGCGCTTTTTGCAGCTCCGGACGCCGGGCCATCAATCATCGATTCACGATCCTCTGCGACAGTCTCACTCGAAGGCCCGGCGACCGCGCGAGGTTGCTGTTTCCGGGTCCTGCAACAGACATCAATCCAGCCGGCAAAAGGCCGGTCTACTGAAGGGGCTACACAAATGACGAAGTTCATGAAGCGTTTCGCCAGCGATGAATCCGGCGCCACCGCCATCGAATACGGCCTGATCGTCGCGCTGATCGCGGTGGTCATCATCACCGCCGTGACGACCCTGGGCACCAAGCTCAACACCGCCTTCACGACCATCAACGGCAAGCTGACGTAAGACGCGTCCAGCTCACCGTCGAAAACAGGAGGCCGCGGAGAAATCCGCGGCCTTTCTGCTTTTCCGGCCCGCGCCGGCCGGCTCAAAACGAGTTATGAAATACCATTGGTTTCCGGCTTTTAACTATCCCGCTCAATGAGAGATTCACGTTCGCCCGCCATATTGCTCATCGAAGGCCCAACGAGTTTCTGAGTTTACTTGAACGGGCCCTGGGTTTTGCAATCAACCGACCGGTTCACTGAAGCGGTCACAGGAAGGGGAACTACCAATGACCAAGTTCATGAGCCGCTTTGCCAAGGACGAATCCGGCGCCACCGCCATCGAGTATGGCCTGATCGTCGCCCTCATCGCCGTCGTCATCATCACCGCCGTGACGACCCTCGGCACCAAGCTGAACACCGCCTTCACGACCATCAACGGCAACCTGACCTAAACCGTCCGGTTCACGTTCAAGAGGCCAGGGCCGCGGAGCAATCCGCGGCCCTTCGCTTTTTCAGCCCGCGTAAATGATCGGTTCACCGCAGCGCGCGAAGGTCGGTCAAAGTCCTCCGGCGGAGTCCCATGCTTCATCTGGTCCAGACCGTCCTGCTGTTCGCCTTCCCGGCCCTCGTGATCGTCGGGGCGATGCGCGACGCCGTCAGCTTCACCATTCCCAACTGGATCTCGATCGCCCTGGCCGCGGCCTTCCTGCCGACGGCGCTGATCATGGGCGCCAGCCCGTCGCAGATCGGCATCGCCTGTCTGATTGGTCTCGCGACCCTGATCGCCGGCATGGGCATGTTCGCGGTCGGCTGGATCGGCGGCGGCGACGCCAAGCTGTTCGCCGCGGCCGGACTGTGGATGGGGCTGGGGGCCCTGCTGTCCTATCTCCTCGTGACGGCCCTCGCCGGCGGCGCGCTGGCGGTGATGCTGCTGGCCCTGCGCTCGGTGTGGCTGCGCCCGCTGGTCTCGCGGGGGCCGGGCTGGATCGGCCGCCTCGCGACGCCCGGCGAGAACGTACCCTACGGCATCGCCATCGCGTTCGGCGCCCTGGCCGCCTTCCCGGAAAGTCTGCTGACCGCGCTCTTCCGGGGTCTTTCCTAGGCGCGGCTTAGGCGGACGTTAACCATGGCGGCCCAAAAGCTGGGGCTGCCGCCAGAATGGCCGGTGACGAATCGCCCGCTCGCCCGGGCCAGACCGGCCGGGCCTGACACTGCTTCACCCCTTGCGGGGCCAGTTCGAGTTTCATGAGCGCCGTCCGCCTCTTCATCCTGGTGATCGCCGCAATCGCCGCCATCGCGCTGGCGTTTGTCGTGCGCGGCGCCTTTGCGCCCAAGAAGCCCGAGAGCGTCGCCGCCGATGCGGCCGCCCCGGCCGCGCCGACGGCCGCGCCCACCGTCAAGGTTCTGGTCGCCCAGCACGACCTGCTCGTGGGCGCACGCCTGACGGCGGCGGACATGATCTGGCAGGACTGGCCGGCCGCCAACCTCAACGCCGCCTACATCACCGACGGCGCCGCGCCCCAGGTGCAGCAGGCCGGCGCCGCCGGCGCTGCGAAGAAGGCCGCCGAAGCCGCGGGCAACCTGTTCGGCGGCGCGGCGGTCCAGTCGATCGTCGGCGCGGTCGTCCGCGAACCCCTGCTGCAGGGCGAGCCGATCATCGCCCGCAAGATCGTTCGCGCCGGCGAAGGCAACTTCCTCTCCGTCGTTCTGACCCCTGGTATGCGCGCCATGGCCGTGCCGGTCAGCGTCGACACCGCCGCCGGCGGTTTCATCATGCCTGGCGACCGGGTCGATGTGCTGTTGAGCCAGGACGCCGGCGACAAGGGGCTGACCACCCAGACAGTCCTGCGGAACCTGCGGGTTCTGGCTATCGACCAGTCGGCCGAAGTGGCCAAGGACGCCAAGACCATCGTCGGCGCGGTCGCTACGCTCGAGGTCGCGGCCGGCGACGCCGAGCTGCTGGCCGACGCCCAGGCGGAAGCCAAGAAGGGCGGCACACTCGTCCTCGCCCTGCGCGCCTACACCGACGCCGGCGCCCCCGCCGGCAGTGGCGGCTCCGGACCAAGCGGGCCGGGCAGGACGATCCGGGTCTATCGGGCCGGGCAGTCAAGTGAAGTGACGGTGTCGCGATGAACAAGTCCCGTCTCCTGCGCACCGCAGCGCCCGCCCTGCTCGCCGCCGCCCTCGTCCAGGCCGCGGCGCCGGTCGTTTCGGCCCAGGACTTCCCGATTCAGGCGCAGAGCCTGTCCGGCGGCCCGGGCACTGGCCCGGCGACCGTGCGGGTCGACCTCGGCGCGGGCGGCGCGACGCGCAACCTCGCCCTGCCGCGCGGCAAGTCGGCGGTGATCGAGCTGCCGGTCGATGTGCGCGACATCCTGATCACCAACCCGGCCGTGGCCGACGCCGTGCTGCGCACGCCGCGCCAGATCTATGTGCTGGGGATGACGTCCGGCCAGACCGACGCGATCCTGTTCGACGCCTCCGGTCGCCGGATCCTGTCCCTGAACATTCGCGTCGACGCCGACTTCGGCGCGCTGGCGGAAACCATCAACCGGGTGCTGCCCGGCGCCCGCGTCCAGGTCGAGCCGATCGGCGACGCGGTGATCCTGACCGGTCTGGTCGCCAACGCCGGCGACGCCGACAAGGCCGCCCAGATCGCCCTGCGCTACGTGTCCAAGCCCGAGCAGGTGCTGAACATGCTCAGCATCGCCGGCAAGGACCAGGTGATGCTCCGCGTGCGGGTCGTCGAGGTCCAGCGCAGCGTCATCAAGCAGCTGGGCGTCAATCTGAACGCGATCCTCCAGCAGGGTTCAGGCAGCATCACGCTGGGCCAGGCGGCCAACTTCAGCATCAACGGCACGCTCGGCGGCGGCGTCACGGTCGGCGGCTCCTACACCGGTTCGAACACGCCGGCCGATATCCTGACCGGCTCTATCCGCGCCTTCGAACGCGTCGGCCTGGTCCGCACCCTGGCGGAGCCGAACCTGACGGCCGTGTCCGGCGAAGCCGCCAAGTTCCTCGCCGGCGGTGAGTATCCGGTTCCGGTGAACCAGGACTCCAGCAACGGCTCGGTGACGGTCGAGTACAAGCCGTTCGGCGTCGGTCTGGCCTTTACGCCGGTCGTCCTGTCCGGCGGGCGCATCTCGCTGAAGATCTCCACCGAGATCTCCGAACTGACCACCCAGGGCGCCTTCACCCTCAGCGGCGGCACGTCGGGAACCAGCCTGACCATTCCGGCCCTGACCGTGCGCCGCGCCGAGACCTCGATCGAGCTGCCGTCGGGCGGGTCGATGATGATCGCCGGCCTGATTCAGCAGACGACCCGCGAGAACCTCGACGCCCTGCCCGGCGTTGGTTCGGTGCCGATTATCGGCTCGCTGTTCCGCTCGCGCGACTTCCTGCAGGGCGACACCGAGATGGTGGTCATCGTCACCGCCTTCATCGTCGACCCGACCAACCCCGGCGCCTTCCAGACGCCCGCGGACGGGCTGCAGTTCGCCAACGACGCCGAAACCCTGCTGTTCGGCAGACTCAACAAGGCTGTCGGCGCGCCGCCGGGAGCGAACGCGGGCCGCGCCTATCAGGGCCCCATCGGTTACGTGATCGAGTAAGCGCCATGATGTCATCCCTTGTCCGTCTGACGCCCCTCGCCGCCGCCCTGGTTCTGACCGGTTGCGCCTCGACGCCTCCGCCCGCGACCGGTTCGCTGGCCCTGACTCCGCTCGATACCTGGTCCAGCCGCGTGCAGGTCGTCGCCCAGCCCGAGGAAATCCGGCTCGCGCCGCACCCCACGGGTCTGTCGGGCACCCAGGCCCGCGCCCTCGCCGAGTTCCATGCCCGCTGGGTGATCGCCGAGGGCGGCGTGATCACCGTCGCCGCCCCGACCGGCACGCAGGGCTCGGGCGCCTACAGGGTCAGCGCCGACGCGCGGGCCTTCCTCCTCGAGCAGGGCGCCGCGCCCGAGCGGGTGCGTCTGATTGGCTATGACGGCGCCGGGACCGCGAACGCCCCGATCGTGATCGGCTTCGAGCGCTATGTCGCGGTGGCCCCGCGCTGTGGCGAATGGGGTTCGGTCGCCCGCACGGCGGCCAACAACCCCTACGGAAATCTTGGCTGCGCGGTGACCGCGAACATGGCCGCCCAGGTGGCCAATCCCGGCGACCTGCGGGGGGCTCGCCCGATGGACCCGGCCGATACCGGCCGCCGGACCACGGTGCTCGGCAAATACCGAGCGGGTGAAGTCACCTCCACCGCGAAGGACGAGCAGGCGTCCGGCGCTGTTTCGACGGCGGTGCAGTAGCCCATGCCCGGCCCGACCGACCACGATCCCTTTGACCTGGCCTTCGACGCTGACGACGACTTCGCGGCGTCGCCGGGCGATCCCTGGCGCGAGCCGTCCAGGTCCGCGTCCGCCCGTGGGGCCGAAGCGGCCGATCCGTTCGCCGATTTCCCGCTGGCCCGGCAGAGCGCCGACGAGGACCCCTTCCTGGACCTGCAGTCGACGCCGGCCTCGATGCCCGAGCCGGCTCGCCCGGCCTCCAGTCACGCGCCCGAGATGCTGGTCGGCGGGGACGGCGCCCTGGGCGACGTCAGCGTGCCGCGCATCTCGATCCACGTGTTTTGCGCCCGCCCCGACACGGCGGAACTGATCGAACAGGCCGCCGCCGATCGCCGCATGGCCCGCGCGGCGACCACTGTGCTGCCGGGCGGTCTCCAGGCGGCGGTCGAGCAGTACCAGAACCAGCCGACGCCCTCGCTCGTGATCGTCGAAAGCCTTGATTCGGCGCCCGAGTTGCTCGCCCTGCTGGACCGTCTGGCCGAGGTCTGCGATCCGGGCACCAAGGTTATGACGATCGGCTCGACCAACGACATCGCCCTGTATCGCGAGCTGATGCGGCGCGGCGTCAGCGAGTACCTGGTCCCGCCGCTGAGCCCGCTGCAGGTGATCCGCTCGATCACCAGCCTCTATGCCGATCCGGCCGCGCCGTTCGTCGGTCGCCAGATCGCGGTGGTCGGCGCCCGCGGCGGCGTCGGGGCCTCGACGATCGCCCACAACCTCGCCTGGTGCCTGGCCGAAAGGATGCAGGCCGGCACGGTGCTGGCCGACTTCGACCTGCCGTTCGGCACGGCCGGTCTGAACTTCAACCAGGACCCGCTGCAGGGCATCGCGGACGCGCTCGGCCAGCCTGACCGGCTGGACCCCGTGCTGATGGACCGGATGATGGCGCGGGTGACCGACCGCCTCTCCCTGTTCGCCGCGCCGGCGACCCTGGAAGACGACTTCGACATCCATCCGGACGCCTTCGAGGAGGTCTCCCAGAAGATCCGCGCCGCCGCCCCCTTCGTCGTGCTCGACCTGCCGCACGCCTGGAGCAGCTGGAAGCGCAAGATGCTGATCGCGTCGGACGACATGGTCATCGTCGCCTCGCCCGATCTGGCGTCGCTCCGCAACGCCAAGAACATGATCGACCTGGTCCGTCAGGCCCGGCCGAACGACGCGCCGCCCCGCCTCGTGCTGAACCAGGTCGGCGTGCCCGGCCGTCCCGAGATCCCGGTCAAGGACTTCGGCGAAGCCCTCGGCATCGCGCCCTCGATCGTGCTGCCGTTCGAACCCAAGGCCTTCGGCCAGGCGGCCAACCACGGCCAGATGCTGGGCGAGGTCGCGCCGAAGTCAAAGGCCGCCGAGGGCATTGACCAACTGGCGCGCCTGGTCGCCCGCCGGGACCCCCCGCCTGCCCGGAAATCGTCGCTTCTCGGCGGCCTGTTCAGAAAGAAGTAGCCCAGCGTGTTCGGCAAACGGTCCGAAGGCAGTCCGGCTCCGGAACGGAGGGCGCCCCCGCCCGCCGCGGACGGCGCGGCCATATCGACGCGACCGCAACCCGCCGCTGCGCCGGTGAAGGCGGAGGCGGGCTCCCGCGCCGCCGAACCGCACAACCCCGCGACGGTCGCCCCCGGCCCGCAGCGGACGTCGGCCAAGCCGATGAAGGGCCTGGACCAGCTGCGGTCGACGCAAAGCCCGACCGCGCAGATCGTCCGTGAGCAGAGCGACTATTACCACGCGACCAAGACGACGATCTTCAACGCCCTGCTCAACACCATCGACCTCAGCCAGCTGGCCCAGCTGGACCAGAAGTCGGCGGCCGAAGAGATCAAGGACATCGTCGCCGAACTGGTGGCGATCAAGAACGTCCAGATGTCGGTCGCCGAGACCGAGCATCTGGTCCAGGACATCATCAACGACGT
This sequence comes from Caulobacter sp. FW305-C-30-S16, assembly GCF_058783025.1. Lineage (NCBI taxonomy): Bacteria > Pseudomonadati > Pseudomonadota > Alphaproteobacteria > Caulobacterales > Caulobacteraceae > Caulobacter > Caulobacter sp. FW305-C-30-S16. The sequence continues at coordinate 511,817 of NZ_JBYSYH010000001.1, forward strand.
TCTGGGCTACGGGCCGCTGGAGCCCCTGCTGTCGCGCGACGACATCGCCGACGTGATGGTCAACGGCGCCAACCGGGTGTTCATCGAAGTCGGCGGCAAGGTCCAGCTGACCAACGTCCGGTTCCGCGACAACGCGCAGCTGATGAACATCTGCCAGCGGATCGTCAGCCAGGTCGGCCGCCGGGTCGATGAAAGCTCGCCGATCTGCGACGCCCGCCTGCCGGACGGGTCCCGGGTCAACGTCATCGCGCCGCCGCTGGCGCTGGACGGCCCGACCCTGACGATCCGGAAGTTCAAGAAGGACAAGCTGACGATGAAGGACCTGGTGGACTTCAAGTCCATCAGTCCGGAAGGCGCGCGGGTTCTCGGCGTCATCGGGGCCTGCCGCTGCAACATCGTCATTTCGGGCGGCACCGGTTCGGGCAAGACGACCCTGCTGAACACCATGACCGCCTTCATCGACCCGACCGAGCGGGTGATCACCTGCGAGGACGCGGCCGAACTGCAGCTTCAGCAGCCGCACGTGGTGCGCCTCGAAACCCGGCCACCGAACCTCGAAGGCCAGGGCATGATCACCATGCGCGATCTGGTGAAGAACTGCCTGCGGATGCGTCCCGAGCGGATCATCGTCGGCGAAGTCCGCGGGCCCGAGGCGTTCGACCTGCTGCAGGCGATGAACACCGGCCACGATGGTTCGATGGGCACGCTGCACGCCAACAGCCCGCGCGAAGCCATCAGCCGGATGGAATCGATGATCACCATGGGCGGCTATGGCCTGCCCTCCAAGACCATCCGCGAGATGATCACCGGGTCGGTTGATGTGATCATCCAGGCCGCGCGTCTGCGCGACGGCTCCCGCCGGATCACCCACATCACCGAAGTGGTTGGTCTGGAAGGCGACGTGATCGTCACCCAGGACCTGTTCGTCTACGAAATGACCGGCGAGGACGAGAATGGCCGCGTACTCGGCAAGTTCCGCTCGACCGGCATCGCCCGTCCCCGCTTCTGGGACCGCGCCCGCTACTACGGGCTTGAGCGCGAGCTGGCGGAAGCCCTCGACGCGGCGGAGTAGACGGCCATGATGATGGTTCTCGTCGCCGTCCTCGCCTTTGTGACCATCGCCGGTCTCGGCTTCGTCTTCGCCGGCGGCGACAGCGCCAGCGCCCGCACGACCAAGCGCGCCCAGGCGATTGTCAGCGGCGGCAGTCCCGCGACCCGCGTGCGCTCGGCCCGCGCAGCCGCCAACTCGCCCGAGGCCCGACGCAAACAGATCCTCAAGACGCTCAAGGACCAGGACAAGCTGCAGAAGAAGGCCCTGCTGTCGATCACGGCCAAGCTGCAGCAGGCCGGCCTCGCCTTCACACCCAAGCAGTTCTGGATCGCCAGCGCGGTGTTCGGCCTGATCGTCGGCGCGATCGTGCTGCCGTTCGGCAAGTCGCCGTTGATCGCGCTCGGCCTGGCCTTCGCCGCGGGTCTCGGCCTGCCACGCTGGATCGTCGGGTTCCTCGCCAAGGCGCGGATCAAGAAGTTCACCGAGGCCTTCTCCGACGCCATTGACATCATCGTCCGCGGCATCAAGTCCGGCCTGCCGGTCCACGACTGCCTCAAGATCATCGGCAAGGAGTGCCCCGAGCCGCTCGCTGGCGAGTTCCGCCGCCTGGTCGAGAGCGTCGGCATGGGCGCGCCAATGGATCAGGCGCTGGAGAAGATGTACGAGCGCATGCCGACCAACGAGCTGCGCTTCTTCGCGATCGTTCTGGCGATCCAGCAGAAGACCGGCGGCAACCTGGCCGAGGCGCTGAACAATCTCTCCGTCGTGCTGCGCGGTCGCAAGCTGATGCGCGAGAAGATCAAGGCGCTGTCGTCAGAGGCCATCGCCTCCTCGTTCATTATTGGCAGCCTGCCGCCCGGGGTCGTGACCCTGATCTCGGTCACCTCGCCCAAATACATGGCGCCGATGTTCACCGATCCGCGCGGCCACCTGATGCTTATGGGGGCGGTGTTCTGGATGAGTCTTGGCATCTTCGTGATGCGCAAGATGATCAACTTCAAGTTCTGAGGCGGACCCGATGGATCTCGTCCAGTTCCTGACCGACCCGGACAACGTGCTGACGGCCTTCGTCGGAGTGGTGTGCTTCGCCACCATCCTGACGCTCGTCCTGCCGATGATGAACAAGTCGAGCCTCGAGGGCCGGCTCAAGTCGGTGGCCAACCGCCGGGAGGAACTGCGCCGCCGCTCCCGCGAGGAAATGGCCAAGCGCAACGCGGGCAGCAGCCTGCGCCAGACCGACGAGGGCCTCTATCGCAAGGTCGTCGACCGGTTGCAGCTGTCACGCCTGCTGGAGGACCCCAAGGTCGCCGAGAAGATGGCCCAGGCCGGCTTCCGCGGCCCCCGGCCGATCAGCGCCTTCTACTTCTTCCGCTTCGTGATGCCGTTCGTCTTCGCCTTGCTGGCGGCCTTCTACCTCTTCGTGGTCAACGACTTCGGCCTGCCGCCGATGAGCCGGTTCACGATCTGCGTCGCCGCCCTGCTGGTCGGCTACTACGCGCCGAACGTCTACATCAGCAACATCGCCCAGAAGCGCCGCGAGTCGATCGTGGCGGCCTTCCCCGACTCTCTCGACCTGCTGCTGATCTGCGTTGAAAGCGGCATGTCGATCGAGGCGGCGATCCAGAAGGTCAGCCAGGAAGTCGGTGGCTCCTCGATCGAGCTGGCTGAGGAACTGACGCTCGTCAGCGCCGAGCTGAGCTACCTGCCCGAACGGCGCCAGGCCTACGAAGGTCTGGCCAAACGGACCAACCATCCGGGCATCAAGGCGGTGGCCACCGCCATGATCCAGGCAGAGCGCTACGGAACCCCGCTCGGCTCGGCCCTGAGGGTCATGTCCAAGGAAAACCGCGAGCTGCGCCTGTCAGCCGCCGAAAAGACCGCCGCCGCCCTGCCGGCCAAGCTGACCGTGCCGATGATCCTGTTCTTCCTGCCGGTGCTGTTCGTGATGATCCTCGGCCCGGCGATCATCACGGTGCAGGACACCCTGGCGAAGCAGTAGCGCCGGTCTAATCCGCCAGCGCGCCTGACAGCACCGCTTCGGCGTACGCGCAGTGCATGGCGATGCCGCGCGCCATCACCTGTTCATCCAGGGTCATGCGGTTGGAGTGCAGGGCGCAGCAGGATCGGTAGTCGCCGCCCACGCCCGTCGGCGCCGCGCCGAGGAAGGCCATCAGTCCGGGGACCTTCTGCAGGACATAGGCGAAGTCCTCCGCCCCCATCATCGGCGTCTTCATCGTCATCCAGGCGCTGTCGCCGTACAGGTCCTTCGCAACCCGTTCAGCCAGATCGACCTCGCGGCCGGAGCAGACGGTGACCGGGAAGCCGCGCTCGATCTCCACCTCGACCTGGCAGCCGTGGGCCGCGGCGATCCCCTCGGCGACCTTGCGGATGCCTTCGTGGGCCGCCTCGCGGGTGTGCTCCGACAGGGTCCGCAACGTGCCGCGCATGCGGGCGAACTCGGGAATGATGTTGTAGGTCGTGCCGCCCTCGATATGGGCGATGGTGATCACCGCCGGGTCGAACACCGAGATGGTCCGGGTGATCATCGTCTGCATCGCCGTGACGATCTCGCAGGCGACGGGGATCGGGTCGATGGCGTCCTGGGGCATCGAGGCGTGGCCGCCCGCGCCGATGACCTTGATACGGATGCTGTCGGACGAGGCCAGCAGCGGACCATGCCGGCCGGCGAACACCCCCGTCGGCATGTTGGGCGAGATATGCAGCGCGAAGGCCGCGTCGGGCAGGGGCTCGATCAGGCCGTCGTCGAGCATGAAGCGCGCGCCGTGATAGCCTTCCTCGCCCGGCTGGAACATGAACATCACCGTCCCGGCCAGCTGGTCCCGCTTCGCGCAGAGGGCCTTCGCCGCTCCCGCCAGCATGGCTACGTGCGTGTCGTGTCCGCAGGCGTGCATCGCCCCCTCGGTGCGCGACGTGAACTCCAGGCCGGTGTCCTCGGTCAGCGGCAGGGCGTCCATGTCGCCGCGCAACAGCACCGTCCGCCCGTTGGCCGACCCACGCAGGATCGCCAGCACCCCGGTGGTCGACGGTCCCTGACGGATCTCCAGCGGCAGGCCTTCCAGCGCCTTGAGCACCTTCTCCGTGGTCTTCGGCAGATGCAGCCCCAGCTCCGGCTCCATGTGGATCGCGCGGCGCAGTTCGATGGCGTCGTGAAGCAAGTCGTCGCCGGCGGCGGTCCAGCCTTCGCGATCGATGGTCAGGGCGTTCATAAACGGACTCCGGATGTGATGATCGCAACGTCGCCCTTTTTGTCGCATCGGTCTAGGAGAGGCGCATGAGCACCGTGACTTTCGCCGACATCGAAGCCGCCGCCGCCCGGATCGCGGGCCACGCGGTCAGGACCCCGCTGGTCGAAAGCCCGGCGCTGAACGCGCGCCTCGGCGCCCGCGTCCTGCTGAAGCCGGAGACGCTGCAGCATGCCGGGGCGTTCAAGTTCCGCGGCGCAATGAACAAGATTTCCCAGCTGTCCGACGCTGAACGGGCCCGAGGCGTCGTCGCCTGTTCGTCCGGCAACCATGCCCAGGGCGTGGCCCTCGTGGCGCGGATGCTCGGCGCCCCGGCGGTCATCGTCATGCCGGCCGATGCGCCGGCGATGAAGGTGGCCAACACCCGGGCCTACGGCGCCGAGGTGATCCACTACGACCGCTACACCGAGGATCGCGACGTCATCACCCGCGACATCTCGCGTGATCGCGGCATGACCATCGTCTGGCCTTTCGACGACGAAGACATCGTCGCCGGACAAGGCACGGTGGGGCTTGAGCTCGTCGCCCAGGCGGGCGAAGCCGGCGCGGCGCTCGACGTGGTCCTGACCCCTGTCGGCGGCGGCGGTCTGGCGGCCGGCGTTTCGACGGCGGTGAAGCACCTCCTGCCTGGCGTCCAGGTCTATGGTGTCGAGCCTTCGGCGTTCGACGATACGGCGCGCTCGATGGCGAGTGGCGCGCGTGAGTCCATCGATCCGGCCGCGCGCTCGATCTGCGACGCGCTGCAGTCGCCGTCTCCGGGCGCGATCACTTTCCCGATCAACCAGCGCACGCTGGACGGCGTCCTGACGGTCACCGACGCCCAGGTCGCCGAGGCGATCCGCTTCGCCTATGCGACGCTCAAGCTGGTGGTCGAGCCCGGCGGAATCGTCGGCCTGGCCGCCCTGCTGGCCGGGGAGCTGGACGTGTCCGGCCAGACGGTCGGCATTGTCCTGTCGGGCGGGAACATCGACCCGGCCCTGTTCAGCCGTATCCTCGCGGGAGAGCTCTGATGATCCCTGGTTTCGTCCCGCCCCAGACCCCGCTGCTGGTCGTCCTGCGCTCGGCGCTCGATCACAATCTGGCGACCATGCAGAGCCGCTGCGACAAGGCCGGCGTGCGGCTTCGCGCGCACGGCAAGACGCACAAGTGCTCGACGCTCGGCCGGTTGCAGGTCGCGGGCGGCGCGGTCGGCCTCTGCGCACAGACGGTCGGCGAGGCCGAGGCCTTCGTCGCCGGCGGCATCCGCGATGTGCTGGTCACCGCGCCCCACGCGCCCTGGGGCGCAGAGCGTCTGGCCGCCCTGGCGAAGTCCGGCGCCCGGATCGGCGCGACCGTCGATCACGAGAGCCAGATCGAGAGGCTGGGCGCCGCGGCCCGCGCGGCGGGCGTCACGCTGGACTGCGTCATCGACATCGATCCCGGCACCCACCGCACCGGCGCCCATCCCTCGAGGATCGTCGCCCTGGCCGGCCTCGCTGCGGCGACGGAGGGCCTCTACTACGCCGGCGTCCAGGCCTACGCCGGCCACCTGCAGCATCTCGACGACGTCGCCAAGCGACGGGCGGCGGACGATGCCGTGACGGCCGACCTCGCCAAGGTGGTCGAGGCGCTGCGCGCGGCGAACCTGGCGCCTGGCGTCGTCACCGGCGGCGGCACGGGCACGCACGCCTGGGACCTCGATTCCGGCGTCTTCACCGAGATCCAGGCCGGCTCATACGCGGTCATGGATGTCGAGTACGAAGTCTGCGGCGGCCCCGAGGGCGGCTGGCCGTTTCAGCAGGCGCTGTTCGTCGTCGCCAGCGTCGTCTCGGCCAACCACAAGAGCCACGTCACTGTCGACGCCGGCTTCAAGGCCTTCTCCAGCGACGGCCCGCCCGCCCGCCTGGCGGCGGGGGCCGCCGACGGATCGCTCTGGCGGCCGATGGGCGACGAGCACGGCATGATCATCCACCCATCGGGCCTGCCGGCGCTGAAGAGCGGCGACTTCGTCAATGCGGTCGACGCCCTCGACGCCGACCCCGCCGCGCCCTGGCCCGCGGACGCCCCGGCCCTCGGAGCCCTCGTCTGGCTCCAGCCCGGCCACTGCGACCCGACCATCAACCTCTATGACGCCCTGCACGTAGTCTCCGACAATGGCGACATCGAGCGCTGGGCGATCGACGCCCGCCGGTCCAGCCGGGCGGGTGTCCGCTCCCGCGCGGGAGAGACCGAGGCTTGATCGGGGACTTGCCCTGTCCCCGCGTCATCCGCGCAGACTGCCGGAAACAGGGAGCGACGCGATGAACGACATGGATTTCACCGGCAAGCGGGTGCTGGTCGTCGGCGGCACGAGCGGCATCGGCAACGGCATCGCCCACGCCTTCCGCGAGCGCGGCGCGCAGGTCGCTGTCTGGGGCACGCGTGAGGCGTCCGATTATCGGGTCGAGGACGGCTCGGACCTGTCGGGCCTGACCTTCGCCCGCGTCGACGCCTCCGATTCCGACGCGGTGACCGCCGCCGCCTCGCCGTTCGACGGCCTCGATGTGCTGATCCTCGCCCAGGGCACGGTGCTCTATCGCAAGGGCGAGTTCGAAATGGACGGCTTCCGCAAGGTGGTCTCGGTCAACCTCGACAGCATGATGGCCTGCGCGATGCGCTTCCTGCCCGACCTCAAGGCGTCGGGCGGCAACATCATCACCATCAGCTCGACCTCGGCCTATCACGCCACGCGCGGCAACCCGGCCTACAACGCCTCCAAGGCCGGGGTCGTGGCCCTGACCCGCACGCTCGGACAGGCCTGGGCGACAGACGGCGTGCGCGTCAACGGCGTGGCGCCCGGGCTCGTCGACACCAAGCTGACCAAGGTCACCACCGAGCATCCCGACCGTCTGGCCGGAGCCTTGCGCGGCATCCCGATGCATCGACTGGGCACCCCGGCCGACATGGCCGGCGCGGCGCTGTTCCTCGCCTCGCCGCTGGCCGGATACATCACCGGACAGACGATCATCGTCGACGGCGGCCTGACCCTCTGAACTTGCGCTTTGCGGTGAACGATTTCGGACGATAGGGTCCAGGCCGCAAAATCCTCGCCATCAAGAGCGCTGTTCCATGAAAAAGCTTCTGATCGCCGCAGCCCTCTGCGCCGTTCCCCTGATCGCGGTCGCCGCGGCCCCAGCTCCGGCCCCGGTCGTCGACACCGCCGCCCTCGCCGGCAACATCAAGACGCTGTCCTCCGACGCCTTCGAGGGCCGCGCGCCGGCCACGGCGGGCGAGGAGAAGACGGTCGCCTTCCTGGTTGCGCAGCTGCAGAAGATCGGTCTCGAGCCCGGCGGCGACCTGAAGGACGGCAAGCGCGCCTGGACCCAGGACGTGCCGCTGGCCCGCTTCCAGATCGTCGGAACGCCGAGCCTCGGCGTGACCATCAACGGCAAGACCACCGCCCTGACACAGGGCGAGGAGATCGCCATCCGCGCCGCCCAGACCAACGTCGACAGCGTCACCTTCTCGGGCGCGCCGATCGTCTTCGCCGGCTACGGCATCAAGGCGCCCGAGCGTGACTGGGACGATTTCAAGGGTATGGACCTGAAGGGCAAGATCGTCCTGGTGATGATCAATGACGCCGACTACGAGGCCGGCGTGGCCGGCAAGGCGGGGGGCGACTTCGGCGGCAAGGCGATGACCTACTACGGTCGCTGGACCTACAAGTTCGAGGAAGCCGCCCGCCAGGGCGCGCTGGGCTTCATCGTGGTGCACGAGACAGGCCCCGCCTCCTACGGCTGGGCGACGGTCAAGAACTCCAACACCAACGAGATGTTCGACATCGTCCGCACGGACCCGACCAAGGCGCACGCCCCTGTCGAGGGCTGGGTCCAGCGTGATACGGCCGCCGCCTGGCTGGCCGCCGCGGGCTATGACTACGAGACCCTCAAGCGCGAGGCCCAGACCCGCGCGTTCAAGCCGGTCGAGCTGAAGGGCGTGACCCTCTCGGGCGACTACAAGGTCAAGCACGAGGTGATCATTTCGAAGAACGTGGTCGCCATCCTGCCGGGCGCCAAGCGGCCGAACGAGACGATCTTCTACACCGCCCACTGGGATCACCTGGGCGTCGGCCGTCCCGACGCGAAGGGCGACACGATCTACAATGGCGCCGTGGACAACGCGACGGGCACAGCCGCGCTGCTGGAGATGGCCCGCCTCTACAAGGCCGCCCCGCGCACCGACCGCTCGATCGTCTTCCTGTGGGTGACCGCCGAGGAGCGCGGCCTGCTGGGCTCGGAATACTACGCCGCCAACCCGCTCTATCCGCTGGCCACCACCGTCGGCGTGCTGAACACCGACGCCCTGGACCCCACCGGCCCGGCGCGCGACTTCACCATCTCCGGCAACGCCAAACTCGAGCTGCTCGACATGCTGATCGCCGAGGGCGCCAAACGGAACCGCACCTACACGCCTGATCCCTCGCCGGAAGCGGGCTACTTCTTCCGCTCCGATCACTTCCCGTTCGCCAAGCGCGGCGTGCCGGCGATCTCGTTCGGGTCGGGCCAGGACATGGTCACTGGCGGTCTCGCGGCCGGCCAGGCCTTTGACCAGAGCTACCGCACCAGCATGTATCACCAGCCGGCCGATGAATGGTCCGACAGCTGGTCGATGGACGGCATCGCCGCCGACATCACCATGCTCTACGACCTAGGTCGCGACCTGGCGACGTCGAACCGCTGGCCGGTCTGGGGCGCGGGCTCGGAGTTCAAGGCGGCCCGCGACGCCACGGCGACCGCGCGCCAGTAGTTCCCAGGTTTCCGTCTCCCCGGCGAAGGCCGGGGCCCGGATCAAAGGGCGGCGCGTTGCGGGGACCGACCCGACACCGCCGCTGACTCTGGATCCCGGCCATCGCCGGGAAGACGGGGAGGGGGAACCGTACAGGTTCGCCGGCACGACCCGGAGGCAGAATGACCGTCAGCGTCTTCGACCTGTTCAAGCCCGGTATCGGGCCGTCGAGCTCGCACACCATGGGCCCGATGACAGCCGCCGTGCGGTTCGTCGGCCTGCTGCGGGCGGCCAGCCTGCCGGCGGCGATCAGCCGGGTCGAGGTCAAGCTCTACGCCTCGCTGGCCCTCACCGGCCGGGGGCACGCGACGGACACGGCAGTGATGCTCGGTCTGATGGGGTTCGTCCCCGCGACGCTCGATCCCGACGCCGGCGAGGCGGCCCTGGCCAGCCTGCGCGCGGAGCAGTGGATGACGCTGGGCGGCGACGGCCCGGGCATTGCCTTCGACGAGGCGCGCGACATCGTCTGGGCCGGCCGTGAGCGGCTGCCGCAGCATCCCAACGCCCTGACCCTGACCGCTTTTGCGGGCGAGACGGTGGTGCTGCAGCGGTCATACTTCTCCATCGGCGGCGGCTTCGTGCGCGACGAGGACGAGATCCTGCGCAACACCGGCGACGAGGAGGGGCCGCCCGTGCCCTACCCCTACGAGTCAGGCGCCGAGCTGCTGGCGATGACCCAGGCGGCGGGCGTGACCATCGCCGAGGCGATGATGGCCAATGAACGCGTCCAGCGGTCGGAGGCCGAGGTGACCGCCGGGCTCGACACCATCTTCGACGCCATGGAGGCCTGTATCGATCGCGGCATGCGCATCGGCGGCACGCTGCCGGGCGGCCTGAACGTCAAGCGCCGGGCGCAGCAGGTGCACCAGGCGATCATGGCCAAGGTCGAACGCCAGATCAGCGACCCGCTGGCGGCGATGGATTTCGTCAACCTCTGGGCCCTGGCGGTCAATGAGGAGAACGCCGCCGGCGGCAAGGTGGTCACCGCCCCGACCAACGGCGCGGCGGGCCTGATCCCGGCGGTGCTGCGGTTCTACGACCGGTTTTACCAGGGCACGGCGGAGGGTCGCCGCACCTTCCTGCTGACCGCCGGCGCGATCGGCGCCCTCTACAAGAAGAACGCCTCGATCAGCGGCGCGGAGGTCGGCTGCCAGGGCGAGGTGGGCGTCGCCTGCTCGATGGCCGCCGCTGGCCTCTGCGCGGCGCTGGGCGGGAGCAACAGCCAGATCGAGAACGCCGCCGAGATCGGCATGGAGCACAATCTCGGTCTCACCTGCGACCCGATCGGCGGCCTGGTCCAGATCCCCTGCATCGAGCGCAACGCCATGGGCGCCATCAAGGCCATCGACGCCGCCCGACTGGCCCTGCTGGGCGACGGCGAGCACTCGGTGTCGCTCGACAAGGTCATCGCCACGATGAAACGCACCGGCGAGGACATGAACGAGATCTACAAGGAAACCTCACTGGGCGGGCTGGCGGTCGGGCTGGCTGTGAACCGGGTGGAGTGCTGAGGAGTATTTCCTGGATCCGCTCATCCCGGCGAAGTCCGGGACCCAGGCTTTTTCCTGACAGAGCGGTGCTGAACGCCAAAACACCTGGGTCCCGGCTTTCGCCGGGATGAGCGGAGGTTGAGATGAGCATGACCACCCAAATCCGCGTCGGCGTCGGCGGCTGGACGTTCGAGCCCTGGCGCGGGGTCTTCTACCCGGACACGCTCAAGCAGAAGGACGAGCTCGGCTACATGAGCCGTCAGCTGCGCTCGATCGAGATCAACGGCACCTACTATTCCAGCTTCAAGCCCGACAGTTGGCGCAAGTGGCGGGACGAGACGCCGGACGGGTTCGTGTTCACCGTCAAGGGCAGCCGCTTCACCACCAACCGCAAGGTTCTGGCGGACGCCGGCGAGAGCCTCGGCAAATTCTTCGACCAGGGCATCAGCGAACTGGGCGACAAGCTGGGGCCGATCTTCTGGCAGTTCGCCAACACCAAGAAGTTCGACCCCGACGACTTCGAGGGCTTCCTGTCCCTGCTGCCGAAGACGCTCGACGGCGTGCCGCTGCGCCATGCGGTCGAAGTGCGGCACGACAGCTTCTGCACCCCCGAGTTCCCGGCCCTGCTGCGCAAGCACAACATCGCCAATGTCTACGCCGACCACGCCACCTATCCGGAGATCGCGGACGTGACGGCCGACTTCGTCTACGCCCGGCTGCAGACCGGGTCGGACGATGTGGAGACCGCCTACGACGCGGCGATGCTGGACCAATGGGCCGGCCGGTTGAAGACCTGGGCCGGCGGCGGCGAGCCGGAGGACCTGCCGAAGGTCGATCCGGGGTTCCTTCCTGTCGCCAAGCCGCGTGACGTGTTCGCCTTCATTATCCACGAGGGCAAGGTGCGGGCCCCGCATGGGGCGGTGGCGTTGCAGGGGCTGGTGGACAGATAGGGGACATGTACCGGTTTCGGTACGTGTCCCCCAATCGAGCAGACGCGGGCTTAGGGGACACGTACCTGCGGTACATGTCCCCTCTGACCTGATGACACCGGCCCTTTGCCCTTGATGGAATGATGCGCTCCGGCCGGTCGTCCTGGTCAAGGACGACCCCTGTGGGGTCGCCGCTCCGCGGCCGCGAAGCGGTCCTTGAGCAGGCCGCCCGCCGGAGCAACACTGGCCTTCAAGACATCAGGGCGGATCTGCCAAAACCACTTCGACGACAGAGTCCGAAAACCGCGAGACTCGCCGTCGCCGCCGCGCGACTATCCCCGCATGGATCTCACCCCTGACGCCTGTTACCGCGCCATCGAAACGCGCGACGCCCGGTTCGACGGACGGCTGTTCATCGGGGTGACGAGCACGGGCATCTACTGCCGGCCGGTCTGTCCGGCGCGGACGCCCAAGCGCGAGAACTGCACCTTCCATCGCAGCGCCGCCGCCGCCGAGGAGGCCGGTTTCCGCGCCTGCCTGCGCTGCCGGCCGGAGACCTCGCCGGATCTCGGCGCCTGGCTGGGGACCTCGGCGACGGTGCGTCGGGCGCTGACCCTGATCGAGGGCGGGGCGCTGGACGATGGCGATGTCGAGGCCCTGGCCGGACGGCTGGGCGTCGGCGACCGCCAGCTGCGGCGGCTGTTCAAGGAGCATCTCGGCGCCTCGCCGGTCGGCGTCGCCCAGACCCGCCGGGTGCTGCTGGCCAAGCAGTTGATCCACGAGACCGACCTGCCGATGGGCGAGGTGGCGCTGGCCGCGGGCTTCGGCAGCGTGCGGCGGTTCAACGAGACGTTCCAGCGGCTCTACAACCGCCCGCCGCTGGCCCTGCGCCGCCGGGGCGTGCGGGAGCCGGCCGGCGAATCGATCCGGCTGCACCTGCGCTACAAGCCGCCCTACGACTGGGACGGCCTGCTCGATTTCCTGAGGCTGCGGGCCATCCCGGGCGTTGAGACGGTGGTCGGCGACACCTACAGCCGCACGATCACGGTCGGCGAGGACGCGGGGACGCTGTCGGTCACTCACGCCAGTGGCAACCGGCTTTCGGTCGAGGTCCGCTTTCCGAAACTGACCGCCCTGCCGACGATCCTCGCGCGGGTCCGGCGCGTGTTCGACCTGTCGGCGGACCCGCTGCAGATCGGCGAGCATCTGAGCGTCGATCCGGCGCTGGCCGCCATGGTCGCCGCCAGGCCCGGCCTGCGCGTGCCGGGCGCCTGGGACGGGTTCGAGCTGGCCGTGCGGGCGATCCTCGGCCAGCAGATCACCGTGCCCGCGGCCGTGAAGCTGGCCGGACGGCTGGCTGCCGAGTACGGCGAGCCCCTGGCCGAGGGCTGGGCCCGGCCGGGCCTGACCCTGACCTTCCCGCGCCCCGCGCGCATGGCGGGCGAGGACATCGCGGGCCTCGGCCTGATGCCCGGCGCCCGGGCGCGGGCCATCGGCTCGATCGCGGCGGCGGTGCATGCCGACCCCGCCCTGTTCGGACCGCAGGCCAGCCTCGAGGAGGCGGTGGTCAGGCTGCGCGCCCTGCCCGGCATCGGCGAATGGACGGCCCAGTACATCGCCATGCGCCAGCTGCGCGAGCCGGACGCCTTCCCTGCGGCCGACATCGGGCTGATGCGGGCGCTGGAGGTCGACGGCGTTCGCCCCTCGCCGGCCGAGCTGCTGTCACGGGCCGAACAGTGGCGACCGTGGCGCGCCTATGCGGCCCTGCATCTTTGGGCGTCCGACACCGTGGTGCTGAAGGCGATCGCCGATGCCAAGCGCGCGGCCTGAACGCCTCATCCGAAGCTGGCTGGAGACGCCGGTCGCGACGCTGCAGATCGTCGTCGATCCGGACGAGGTCATCCGCGTGCTCGACTTCGACAACGACAGCCCGCGCACCCGGCGGCTGATGAAGATCCACTACGCCGGGGTTCCGGTGATCGAGGGCGAAACGCCGAAGGCCATCGCGATTGCGCTCGGCCGCTATTTCGACGGCGAAATGACGGCGTTGGCGGAGATCCCGTACCGCGTCGCCGGCACGGACTTTCAGCGCCAGGTCTGGCGGGCGCTGACAGAAATCCCGGCGGGCGAGACCCGCACCTACCGTCAGCAGGCCGTGCGCATCGGCCGCCCGACCGCGGTTCGCGCGGTGGGCCTGGCCAACGGCGCCAACCCCATCGGCATCGTCATCCCCTGCCACCGGGTGATCGGCGCCGACGGGTCCCTGACCGGCTTCGGCGGCGGGATCGAGCGTAAACGCTGGCTGCTGGCGCATGAGGGGGCGGGATAGGGGACATGTACCGAAGGTACGTGTCCCCCAATCGAGCAGCTCAGGTTTAGGGGACACGTACCTTCGGTACATGTCCCCCTTGCTCCCGCCAGCCTGCTGCCATCATGCTGTCAGCAGGTCCTCGTTAGAACCCCGCCATGAGACGCGCCGACCGCCTGTTCCAGATCATCCAGATCCTGCGCCGCGGGCGCGGGCCTGTGACGGCCGACGTGATGGCCGAGGAGCTGGAGACCTCCAAGCGGACCATCTATCGCGACATCGCCGACCTGATGAGCCAGCGGGTGCCGATCCGCGGCGAGGCCGGCGTCGGCTATGTGCTGGAGGGCGGCTTCGACCTGCCGCCGCTGATGCTGACGGCCGACGAGATCGAGGCGGCGGTGCTGGGCGCCCAGTGGGTCGCCAGCCGGGGCGATCCGGCGCTCGCCCGGGCGGCGCTGGATCTGGTGGCGAAGATCAGCGCGACTGTGCCCGAGCGGCTGCGGCCGCTGATCCTCGATCCCAGCACCCGCTCGACGCCGAGCAACTGGCATCGACCCGACGGCCTCGACATGGCCAGGGTGCGCGCCTCGATCCATGCGGGCCTGAAGCTGGAACTGCACTATCGCGACGAGCAGGAGCGGGAGACGCGCCGCACGATCTGGCCCGTCGCCGTCGGCTATATGGACGCGGTGCGGCTGCTGATCGCCTGGTGCGAATTGCGGCAGGACTTCCGCAGCTTCCGCACCGACCGCGTCATCGACGCGGCCTTCCTGGACGAACGCTACCCGGAACGCCCGACGATCCTGCGGGCCAAGTGGCGCAAGACGCTGGCGAAACCGCGCTGACGGCCGTCCCGGCGAAGGTTCCCTCAGGCGAAGATGGCCGCCAGGTCCGCGTCGGTCATCAGGCGGAAGGTGCCGGGCTCCAGGTCCGCGGGGAGGTCGAGCCCGCCCATGCTTTCCCGGTGCAGGGCGGTCACGTGGTTGCCCATGGCGGCGAACATCCGCCGGACCTGGTGGTAGCGGCCCTCGGTCAGCGTCAGCAGCGCCTCGGTCGGCGACAGGGTCTCCATCACCGCCGGAAGAAGCGGCTTTGTCTCGCTCTCGAGCATCAGTCCGCCGGCCCCGAAGGTCTCAGCCTCATCGCCGCGCAGCGGGCGGTCCAGCGTCACGCGGTATCGCTTGGCGACATGGTTCTTCGGCGAGATCACCCGGTGCAGCAGCGCGCCGTCGTCGGTCAGCAGCAGCAGGCCGCTGGTGTCCTTGTCGAGACGTCCGATGGTCGAGATGGCGGGATCGCGCATGCGCCAGCGGGTCGGCAGCAGGTCATAGACCAGCGGCCCCGCCTCCTTGTGGGAACAGGTGGTCCCCAGTGGCTTGTGCAGCATCAGGGCGATGCCCGGCGGCGGATCGATCGGCTTGCCGTCGAGGTGCAGGTGATCGGGCAGGTCGCGGGTCAGCGGCACGTGCTTGTCCGCGTCCGTCATCGGCGCGCCGTCGAAGGTGATCCGGCCGTTCTTCGCCAGCGCCTGCATCTCGCGCCGCGAGCCGTAGCCGAGGTTGGCCAGCAGCCGGTCCAGACGCAGGGTCGGCGCCCTGCTCACTTGCGGGCCTCGAACACCTTGTAGCCGGCGATGTCGGCCCGCGATGGCGAGACCTTGAACACCTCGGCCAGGACCTTCTCGTAGGGCAGGTGGCGGTTGGCGACGATCCACAGGGTCCCGCTGCGCCGCAGGGCGTTGGCGGCCTGGCGGATGAAGGTCTGGCCCAGCTGCTTGTCCTCGGCCCCGCCGTCGTGGAACGGCGGGTTCATGATCGCGAAGTCGAGGCTGCCCGGCTCGATCCCGGCGGCGCGCACGTCGGCCCAGGCGAAGGTCGCGCGCGGGTCGTCGATGTTGCGTCTGGCCGCGTCGATCGCCCGCCGGTCGCTGTCGATCAGCAACAGGCTTTCGACCTTGGGGCAGGCGAGGGCGGCTTTCGACAGGAAGCCGATGCCCGCGCCGAAATCCGCGCCCTTGCCGGCCAGCGGCGTCAGGGTTTTGACGAGCAGCGCGCTGCCCGGGTCGACCCGGTCCCAGCTGAACACGCCGGGCTGGGTCCAGGCGTTGAGTCCGTCGTGGAAGCGCGGCGCGCCGTCGGCGATGGCCTCGTCCAGCCCCACGGGCGTTGCGGGGCGGCGGACGGTGCAGATCCGGTGGTGCCGCCGCGACTCCTCGTTGACCGAACAGCCGAAGGCTTCCAGCTCCTTGCGCAGCCGCGAGCCGCCCTTGTCCTTCAGCGCGGCGATGGTCAGCAGGCCCTCGGGCGACAGGGCGCGCAGGCTTTGCGCCATGGCGTAGCGGCGCTCCACCGTGCCCGGCGGCGCCAGCAGGGTGACGCCCGCGAGCGCGCCCTCGGTCAGGTCCTCGAGTCGCGCACTGCCAGGGACGAGCGGCGAAAACTGGATCGCGCCGGCGGCCGCCTCGGCCACCTCGCGCGGCGGGGCGCCATAGACGCCGAAAAGGGGAGATTGATCAGTCACGCGGTCCCTATAGCGGCTTTCCCCCGACTGTCATCCCGGACGGGCTGAACAGATGGTGGAAGGGCGCGGTGTCGACACCCGATCCTTCGCCGGGAAGACGGACCCAGGGCGTGCCGTTATCCGATCGCGACGATCTCGACGGTCGCGCCCGCCAGCACCGCCTCGTCGCCGACGGACTTGCCCAGCAGCGCCTGGCCCAGCGGCGAGATGTACGACACGCTGCCCTTGGCCGGATCGGCCTCATCCTCGCCGACGATGCGGAAGGTCTGGCGGCGACCGTCCTCGCGTTCAAACGTCACGGCGTCGCCGAACCGCAGGGTCCCGTCGTCCTCGCCACGCTCGACCAGCTGGGCGGTCGCGCGGCGCGAGGACCAGTAGCGCAGGTCCCGCGTCGCCCGGGCCATGGCGGTGCGGTCGGCGCTGACGTCGCCGCCGGACTTGGCGGAGCTCATCGCAGCGCGCGCCTCGGCCAGCGCCGCCTCGATCAGGGCCAGACCATGCTGCGTGACGAGATTGGGGTGCGGCGATATCGGCCGGTCAGGCAGATTGGCCGCGACCGACTCGTAATCCTCTTCCTTGGTGAAGGCGACGCTCATGGCGCCAGCCTAGCGGAGAATGGGCAAGGCCGGGGGACAGATTGTCCTGGCGAGGCGATCGCAATTCGCGAAGCGCCAATCGCCGGGTGAACTTCGTGGAACGCCACGACGGCTTCGTGAGCGGATTCACCGGGTGCAGGTCACAAGGTCTAGGCTTGAACCATCAGATCCAACCGGACCCCGTCACATGCGAAACTTCATGCACGCCGCTCGCCCGCTGGCGAACGACCTTCTCTCCAGCCTGCTGTTCGCGGCGCTGATCGCCATGAACGTGGACCGGCAGATCGCGACCGTGGCGGCGATCGGCTTCGGCATCGGCCACGTCGCCCTGTGGATGCTGCTGCGCAAGCCGGTCGCGCCGTTGCAGTGGGCCAGTCTGGCGCTGGTGCTGATGTTCGGCGCGGCGAGCCTGATGTTTCACGACATCCGCTTCCTGATGGCCAAGCCAACCCTGATCTATCTGATCCTGACCGTGATGATGCTGAAGCGGGGCTGGATGTTGCGCTACATGCCGTCCGTGGCCGTCGGCCATGGCGAGGGGCCGATGATCCTCTTCGGTTATGTCTGGGCGGCGCTGATGGCGCTGACCGCGGTCGCCAACCTCGTGGTCGCCGTGCAGTTCCCGGAAATCTGGCCGGCGTTCCTGGCGATCTTCCCGACCGTTTCGAAGATCGTCCTGTTCGCGATCCAGTTCGCCACGGTGCGTCACCTGACGATCCGCAGCGTCCGGGCGCAGCGGGCCCTGTCCGGGGTGGAGGCGGCCTGACCCCCTTGACCGCCCTACCGTAAGGCGGACCCTTCTGCGGAAAACAGGGAGAGCCGCCATGACCTTCAAACCCGACGACCTGATGTACCGCCCCGGCCTGATGAACGGGGAGCGGATCCTGATAACCGGCGGCGGCACCGGTCTGGGCAAGGTCATGGCCGAGGCCTGCCTGATGCTGGGCGCGGAGGTCTATATCTGCGGGCGGCGCGGCGTGGTGCTCGAGGAGACGGCGAAGGAACTGATGGCCGCCCATGGCGGCAAGGTTGTCGGCATCCCCTGCGACATCCGCGTGCCTGAAGCGATCAAGGACATGATCGATACGATCTGGGCCGACGGCGGCGCGCTGACCGGCCTGGTCAACAATGCCGCCGGCAACTTCATCAGCCGCACCGAGGACCTCTCGCCGCGCGGCTTCGACGCCATCGCCAACATCGTCTTCCGCGGGTCGTTCTTCGTCACCCTCGAATGCGGCAAGCGCTGGATCGCCGAGGGCCGCAAGGCGTCGGTGATCTCGATCCTGACCACCTGGGTGTGGAACGGCGGGCCGTTCACCGTGCCCAGCGCCATGTCCAAGGCGGGCCTCAACGTCATGACCCAGTCCCTGGCCGTCGAATGGGGCCCCAAGGGCATCCGCTTCAACGCCATCGCGCCGGGCCCCTTCCCGACGGAGGGCATGAGCGCGCGGCTCAATCCCGGGCAGCAGCAGAGCGCCTACGAGAACATGAGCGGCAATCCCATGAACCGGGTCGGCGAGATGGCCGAACTGGCCAATCTGGCGGTCTATCTTCTGTCGAAGGGGTCAGAGTATGTGAACGGCCAGACCATCGCCATCGACGGCGGCCAGTACAACGCCAGCGGCGGCAACTTCTCCCGCATGACCGAATGGGGCGACGACCAGTGGCAGGCCGTGAAGGACATGATCAAGTCGACCAACGAGAAGGACCGGGCCCAGCGGACGGTATGACGACACCCCGGGCAAGGCCGACCGTAAGGCTCCTGCTGATCTCGCCGGCAGGTCGGCTGCTGCTCATGCGCTTCGAGGATCCGGACAACGCGGGCGGCGGCTGGTGCACGATCGGCGGCGGCGTCGATGACGGCGAGAGCCTGGAGGCGGCGGCCTGGCGGGAGCTGCGCGAGGAAACCGGCCTGACCGAAATGGTTCTCGGCCCGAAGGTCTGGACCCGCGAGCTGGATCTTCTGATCGAGGGCGAACCACGCCGCCTGTTTGAGCACTACTTCCTTGCGCAGGCGCCTCATGAGGAGATCGTCGACCACCACTGGACCGAGCTGGAGCGGCGTGTCGTGACCGCCATGCGCTGGTGGGCGCCGGAGGAGATTTTCGGCAGTGATGATGTGTTCTTTCCGGAGGAACTGATCGTTCATCTTCCGGCGGTGCTGGCGGGCGACCTGCCCGCTGAACCGGTGATCCTCGGACGCTGAGGTCAGCACCCTGTCCCTGAAGGCCGTGTTCAGGACGGCGACAGGTCGTCCAGGCTGACGCGCTTGCCCTTGCTCCATTGAACTGCGCCGGCGGCCGTCGCCGGATACAGCGTCGCCTTGCCCGCGTTGGAGTAGACCCCGCTGCGGAACAGCAGTTGCTCCTTCCTGCGCCGGGGAATGATTGCGGCGGGACGCTTCCAGTTCATGAACTGCGTCGCCGCGAGGGTCGTGTTCCCGGCGTTGATCGAGGCCGTCAGCGACGCCGTAGCGATCCGGCCGGTGTTGAAATGGAACGAGACCAGGGCGTCGAATTCATGCTGCGCCAGCGGGATGCGGACGGCGGCGTTCACGTCCGCCTCATAGGTGGCGAGGTCCTGCCGAAACAGGGCGAAGGCCTCCGCGAGCGACAGCGCGGGTGCAGGATGGTCCGGGTCCGGAGGACCGGCCGCCGCCGTGTGGCCGATGCCGATCGTCCAGACCCCGACGGAGTCGAGATAGCGTGTCAGAACGATCGCCTCATGCCCGGCGAGTTCCTTCGCGCCCGCGATGGACATCCTCATGGTCGTCATGGTCGCCCCCGACATTGATACAACCCTGTCGGATGCTGGCGTAAAATACCCGTTTTGCGCAAGGGGTATGGTTAATCGGGATTTAACGAACCTGCCGCAAGGTGGCTGCCATGCGCCGCCTCGTCGCCTGTCTGGTCCTGTCCCTCGCCCTCGCCGCGCCCGCCGCGGCGCAGCAGGGCCGGATCGCGGTCGGTCAGACGTCAGGCGACCAGGCCGGCCTGCGCGGCAGCGTCAGCGCCGCCCCTGCGCCGCCGCCGGAGGAAGAGGCGCCGCTTCTGCCGCCGCCCTTTCAGCCGACCGCCGTCACGCTCGCGACCACCGGCGGCAGCCAGTGCCGGCTGAGCTGCTCCCAGACCTATTACTTCTGTCTCGCGGGCGAGGATGAGCTCTGCCCGCAGTACTGGAGTCGCTGCGTCGCCAGCTGCGGCTAGGCGCCCTTGCGTCACGGTTGACGCGCACGTCATGCCCGATAGGGTTCCCTGAACAACGATAAGTCAGGGAGCGCCGCCATGGCCGAACGTCTGCCGAAGGCCTGCATCATCGGGGCCGGCTGCTCCGGCTTCACGACCGCCAAGCGGCTGAAGGACGTCGGCGTCCCCTACGACTGCTTTGAGGTCTCCGACGAGATCGGCGGCAACTGGTACTACAAGAACCCCAACGGGATGTCGGCCTGCTACGAGAGCCTGCACATCGACACGTCAAAGTGGCGGCTGGCGTTCGAGGACTATCCCGTGCCGTCTGACTGGCCGGACTTCCCGTCGCACGCCCAGCTGTTCCAGTACTTCAAGGACTACGTCGCCCACTTCGGCCTGCGCGAGACGATCACCTTCAACACCGGCGTCGAGAAGGCCCGGCGCAATGCCGACGGCCTCTGGGAGGTGACCCTCTCGACCGGCGAGACCCGGCTGTACGACGTCCTGTTCGTCTGCAACGGCCACCACTGGAGCCCGCGCATTCCGGATTACCCCGGCGAGTTCGAGGGCGCTGCCTTCCACAGCCACGCCTATCGCGACCCGTTCGAGCCGGTCGACATGCGCGGCAAGAACATCGTCGTCGTCGGCATGGGCAACTCGGCGATGGATATCGCCAGTGAACTGGCCCAGCGGCCCATCGCGAAGAACCTGTGGGTCTCCGCTCGCCGCGGCGTCTGGGTGCTGCCCAAGTACATGAACGGCAAGCCGGCGGACAAATCGTCGATGCCGCACTGGATGCCGCGCAAGCTCGGCCTGAGCCTCGCCCGCAAGACCATCCGCAAGACGCTCGGCAATATGGAAGACTACGGCCTGCCCAAGCCCGACCACGAGCCACTGGAAGCCCACCCGTCCGTCAGCGGCGAGTTCCTGACCCGCGCCGGCTGCGGCGACATCAAGTTCAAGCCGGCGATCAAGGCGCTCGAGGGCGGCAACGTCCGTTTCGCCGACGACACGGTCGAACAGGTCGACGCCATCATCTTCGCGACCGGCTACGACATGCGGTTCCCGTTCTTTGATGACGCGGATCTCGTCCCGGACGCCGATCACCAACTGCCGCTGTTCAAGCGGATGATGAAACCCGGCGTGCCGAACCTGTTCTACATGGCCCTGGCCCAGCCGCTGCCGACCCTGGTGAACTTCGCCGAGCAGCAGTCCAAGCTGGTCGCCGCCTATCTGACGGGCAAGTACCTGCCGCCGTCGGAGGCCGACATGAAGGCGATCACCGTCAAGGACGAAGAGACCCACAAGGGCCAGTACTACGCCTCCAAACGCCACACGATCCAGGTCGACTTCGGCATCTACTGCCATGACCTGATGAAGGAGATCGTCAAGGGCGAGAAGCGGGCGAAGGCGGCCGGCAATACCCTGCCGGTCAAGGCGCGCGCGGAAGCCGTGAAGGCCTAGAGATCAGGGACGCGCACTGAAGTGCTTGTCCCCGCGCTACGCCCTGAACGCCTGCAGGAACGCCGAGGTGTGGAAGCGGCGGTAGCGCGCCTGTTCGACATCGTCGCCGACCGGCAGGGCGTATCCGATCGCGCCCAGCGAGGACTGCAGGAACGGCGCGAAGAACATCCGCGCCATGAACGCCGGATCATGGCCCTTGCTCAGCTCTCCCCGTTCCATCGCCAGGAAGAAGGCGCGAGCCAGGACCATCATGCCCGGCGCGAGGATCTGGTCGCGGATGAAGGCGGCGATCTCGGGCCGGCGTCCCGATTCGTCGAGCGCCAGGATCAGGTAGCCGCGGGTCAGGCCTCGCGACTGCATGTCGCCCACCCGATCGGCGAAGCCCTCGATCAGGCCCTCGATCGGACCGTTATAGGCCTCGGTCCATGCGGAAATCTGACGAAACGGGATCGCCAGGTCCTCTTCCAGCAACGCGGCGATCAGCCGGTCCTTGCCGGGGAAATAGCGATAGACCGCCGGCTTGGTGACTCCGGCGGCCGTGGCCACCTCGTCCATGCGCGTCGCCTCGAAACCCTTGCGGGCGAAGACGTCGCGGGCCGCATCGAGAATCTCCCGCGGACGGGCGCGGGCCCGTTCGCTGCGGGCGGCGGCCGTCAGCGCCCGCGCGGGCGGCGGCGCTGTACCGATTCGACCAGTCATAGAATCCCCCATGGCTCACCGGTCATCGTTCGGTATACTCGCCGGTAACAAAACGGTTTCCGCATCAGGAAGTGGAACGATGACTCTCAGTGTCGACGTCTTCTGGTCATTCCGCAGCCCCTATTCGTGGCTGATCGCGCCGAGCCTCGTCAAATTCCGGGCTGAGTATGACGTGGCGATCAACGTCCGGCCCGTCATGCCGATCGCGGTGCGGATCGACGGCTTCTTCAAGCAGGTGAACCCGCTCTGGCCGCCCTATCTGGCGCGCGACGTCTACCGCCTGGGCCAGATGCAGGGCACGCCGATCCGCTGGCCGCGGCCAGACCCCGTCGTCATGGATATCGCCACCGGCGAAGTGCCGAAGGACCAGCCCTACATCTACCGCATCACCCGCATGGGTCAGGCCGCCGCCGAGGCGGGCAGGGGACTGGATTATATCGCCGAGGCGGGCCGGGTGATCTGGGGCGGGTCTGTCGACAACTGGCACGAGGGCGACCACCTGGCCGGCGCGGCGGAGCGGGCGGGGCTCGACCCCGTGGCCCTCGAGACAGCCGCCCGCGATGACGCCGAGCGTCTGGACGCTGCCATACAGGCCAACCAGCAGGCGCTGGAGGCGGCGGGCCACTGGGGCGTGCCGACGATGGTCTTCGAGGGCGAGGTCTTCTTCGGCCAGGACCGTCTCGACGTGCTGATCTGGCGGATGAAGCAGAACGGGCTGCAGGCGCGGGCCTGAACTTTCGGTCCGTTCAAAGCGTGACAGAGCTTCACCTTCCTCTTCCCGGCGGGCGGCGCGACCTGTTAGCCTGCCGGAGATGAGTCACGTCGCCATTCTTGCCTCGGGAAAACGCGAGCAGACCAAGGTCGCCAATCGCCGGGCGATCCTGGACGCCGCGCGCGAAGTGTTCTCCGAGCTCGGCTACGAAGTCGCGACGGTGCGCGACATCATCCGCCGCACGGGCCTGGCGTCCGGCACCTTCTACAACTACTTCCGCTCGCGCGATGAGGTGTTCGAGGCCCTGGCCGACGACGGCGCGGCGCGGTTCCGGCCGATCCTCCGCGCCTGCTGGGAGGCGTCGAACAGCTTCGACGGCTACCTCCGCGCGGCGATCCAGGCCTATTTCGACTTCATCGCCGACGAGCATGAAACCTGGCAGACCAACCGGCCGGCCGGCGAGCGCCACCCGCAGATGGCCGTGCAGACGCCGGAGATGGAGCGGGTGTTCGAAGAGGTTCGCGACGCCTTCTCCAAGGCGATCGAGCACGGCGGCGCGCCGCGGGTCGACGCCGACTATCTGGCGGCCGCCTGCATCGCCGTGGCGCGGCAGGTCGGCGACAAGATGCTCGAACGGCGACCGATAAACACCGTCGAAGCCACCGACTTCGCCACCAGACTGATCCTGGGCGGTCTGCCCGCCCTGCCCCGACTGGCGCCCTGACCCGAGAGACCGAATGGCTGATCCCGCCGTCCAGAAGGCCATCCTGAAGGTCATGTTGTCGCTGCCGTCTCCGGTGCTGCGCATGATGTCCGGCGGCGGGGTGGTCTGGCAGGGCGGCCGCACGCTCGACCCGCGCCTGCAGTTCCTTGCGGCCAGCGCCGGGCGCATGCCGCCGATGTCCTCGCTGTCGCCTGAGGAGGCCCGTGCGGCCAGCGCCGGCGGTCTGGCGATGATGAGCGGCAAGCCCGAAGCCGGCGTCCGTACCGAGACCCTGTCGATCGACGGCCCCGGCGGGCCGTTGAAGCTGCGCGCCTATCGCCCGGCCGATCAGGATTCGGCGGCGCCGCTGATGGTCTTCGCCCACTTCGGCGGCGGCGTGATCGGCGACCTGGAAACCTGCGACGCCTTCTGCGGCATCCTCGCCCGGATCGCGCGGACGGCCGTGCTGTCGGTCGAGTACCGACTGGCGCCCGAGCATCGCTTCCCGGCCGGCCTCGACGACGTGCTGGCGGCCTTCCGCTGGGGCCGGGACAACGCGGCCCGCTTCGGCGCGGCGCCGGGCACAGCGTCCATCGGCGGCGACTCCATGGGCGGAAATTTCGCCGCCATCGTCGCCCAGGACCTGAAGCGCGCCGGCGAGGCCCAGCCGGCCCTGCAGCTGCTGATCTATCCGGCCGTGGACGTGGCCAGCGAAACCCAGTCGATGACCACCTACGCCGACGCCTACCCCCTGTCGCGCGACACCATGACCTGGTTCATGGGCCACTACATGGGCCCCGACGCCGACCCCGCCGACCCGCGCCTGTCGCCGATCAAGACCGAGGATCTGTCGGGCCTGGCGCCGGCCATCGTGGTCACGGCCGGGTTCGATCCGCTGGTCGACCAGGGCGAGTGCTACGCCAAGCGGCTGAAGGACGCGGGCGTGCCGGTCATCTACCGCTGCTACGACAGTCTGGCGCACGGGTTCACCGCCTTCACCGGCGCGATCCCGCCCGCCGACACCGCCTGCCGCGAGATCGCCGGCTTCGTCCGCCAGGCGGCGGACGGGATGCTGAAGTAGGCCTTGCAGGCTTCACCGGGATGAGCGGATCAGGGGTGGAAATGCGCGCGCTCGTCGTCGACAGCCTGGGTCCGGACTATGCCGGCGTCGCCCTGCGTGACATTCCGACCCCCGCGCCGCGTCCCGGCGAGGTGCTGGTCCGGGTTCGCGCGGCCAGCGTCAACTTCCCCGACCTGCTGATGACTCGCGGCGAGTACCAGATGAAGCCGCCGCTGCCGTTCGTTGGCGGGATGGAGCTGGCGGGGGATGTCGTGGCCCTGGGCGAGGGGGTCACCACCTTCGCCGTCGGGGACGCGGTAGTCGGCGGCGCCAAGCTCGGCGGGTTCGCGGAGTTCGCCGTGCTGCCGGCCGCGGCGATCCGGCGCAAGCCTGACAACCTCGACTATTCGCGGGCGGCCGCCGTCGGGGCGGCCTATCTGACCGCCTACGTGGCGCTGGTCCGCAGGGCGCGGCTGGAGCCCGGCGAGTGGGTGCTGGTGCACGGCGCAGCCGGCGGGGTCGGCCTGGCCGCCGTGGACCTCGCAAAGGCCCTCGGCGCCAGGGTCATCGCGACCTCGGCCTCGGATGACAAGCTCAAGGTCGTCGCCGACGAGTATGCGCCCGACGCCGTGCTCAATGTCGGCAAGGGCTTCCGCGAGGAGGTCAAGGCGATCACCGGCGGCGGTGCGGATGTCATCTATGACCCCGTCGGCGGCGAGGTGTTCGACGAGAGCGTGCGCTGCATCGCTTTCGACGGCAGGCTGCTGGTGATCGGCTTCACCTCCGGCCGGATTCCGACCGTTTCGGTCAACATGCCGCTGATCAAGGGCTTCTCGGTGATGGGGGTGCGCGCCGGCGAGTACGGCCGTCAGTTCCCCGAGCGTGGCCGTGAGAACATGGCCGCGGTCTGGGCCATGGCCGAGGCCGGGACGATCCGTCCGCGCGTTCATGCCGAACTGCCGCTGGCCGACTGGCGTGAGGCGTTCGACCTGCTGGCCGACCGCAAGGTGGTCGGCAAGGCGATCATCCGCCCGGACCTGTAGGGCCTTGGGTTGACTCGCCCCCTGCCTTCCCGTATCCACCCCCGCTCATCGCGACGGGCCCCGCCTGGCGCGTCCAGACCTTTAGATTTCGGAGCTAACCCGTGAGCAAGCGGACCTTTCAGCCTTCGCGTCTCGTGCGCGCTCGCCGTCACGGCTACCGCGCGCGGATGGCCACCAAGAGCGGTCAGAAGATCGTTGCGCGTCGTCGCGCCAAGGGCCGCAAGCGCCTGACCGCCTAGTATTGGCGGCGCGCGTCCCCATCTGCCTCGTGCACGGGGCCGGGACGACTTGGATACGAAACCCATCATAGAGCGCATCAGAAAGCGGCCCGAGTTCCTCGCGGCCGCCAAAGCGCCTTCCGTCGCCCGCGGCGCCGTGGTCGTGCAGCGACGCGACCGGGCCGACGAAGACTCCGTCATCCGGGCCGGTTTTACCGCCACCAAACGGGTCGGGGGATCGGTCGTCCGCAACCGCGCCCGACGCCGCCTGCGCGAGGCCGCACGGCTTCTCCTGCCCGAGGCGGGACGCGCCGGATCCGACTATGTCTTCATCGCCCGGGGCGGCACGACGACGCGCCCCTGGGCCCGTCTCCTTGACGATGTGAAAAGCGCGCTGTTAAGGCTCGCCGCCGATCAAGACCCTGCGTCCGCGCAACCCGCCGCGACGTCCGATCCCTCCCGCACCGGTTAAGCGCGTCATGCCGAACAATGATTCCCGCAACATGATCATCTTCATGGTGATCGCGTTCGCCATGCTCATCGGCTACCAGACCCTGGTTCTGGATCCGGCCAACAAGAAGAAGCAGGACGCGCTGAAGCGGGAGCGCGCCGTCGCCGCCCAGCAGGCCGCCGCGCCCAAGGCGGTCAGCGGCCCCACCGTTATCGTCTCGCGCGATGCGGCCAAGGCGGCCAGTCCCCGGATCACCATCGCAACGCCGTCCCTGACCGGTTCGCTGCGCCTGCAGGGCGCGCGGATCGACGACCTGTTCCTGACCGCGCGCAACGGCGACGCCCTCCGCTACGCCGAAACCCTGGCCAAGGGATCGCCGCCGGTTGAGCTGCTGCGCCCGGAAGGCGCGCAGAACGCCTGGTTCGCCGACTTCGGCTGGACCGACGAGGTCGCCCCCGGCGTGCCGACTCCGAAGGTCCCGGGCCTGCCGACGCCGGACACCGTCTGGACCGTCACCTCGGCCAACACCGTTCTGGCCCCCGGCAAGCCCGTCGAGCTGACCTATGTCGCGCCCAACCGTCTGGTGTTCACCCGCACCATCGCGATCGATGACAAGTTCATGTTCACGGTCACCGACACCGTGGCCAACCTCGGCGCCGCGCCGATCACGATCCGCCCCTACGCCTCGGTCCAGCGGCAAGGCCTGCCCAAGCACCAGGACAAGGCCCAGAACGTCCACGAAGGCGCCGTGGGCGCGATGGGCGACCTGCCTGACAAGGCGGCCGCCGAGCTGCGTCTGCTCAAGTTCGCTCCCTGGAAGAAGGACGCCGCCAAGAAGGCCGAGTCCCTGGCCAGCGAAGCCGCCCGCGCCGGACAGGTCTACGCCCCCGGGCAGGCCGTGATCGTCAAGAGCTTCCAGTCGCCCGGCGGCTGGCTCGGCCTGACCGACAAATACTGGCTCGCGGCCCTGGTGCCGGACCAGTCGGAGAAGATAACCGGCGAGTACGGCCTGACCACCACCCAGGGCGTGGACATCTATGACGCCCACTTCGGCGGGACCCCGCGGCTGATCAACCCGGGTCGCCAGATCACCACCACGACCCGGCTGTTCGCCGGCGCCAAGGAAGTGAAGACGCTCAAGGCCTACCAGAAGACCTTCGGCATCCCGCGCTTCGAGGACGCCGTGGACTGGGGGGTGCTGAGCTTCCTGACCAAGCCGTTCTTCCTGGCGCTGGAGTTCTTCTTCAGCCACCTGGGCAACTTCGGCCTGGCGATCCTGGCGGTGACCCTCTGCGTGCGCCTGCTGGTCTACCCGCTGGCCCAGAAGAGCTCCGAGTCGATGGCCCGGATGAAGAAGCTCCAGGAGCCGATGGCCGAGATCAAGGCCCGCTACAAGGACGACGCGGTCAAGGCGCAGCAGGAGACCATGGCGCTGATGCAGCGCGAGAAGGTCAACCCGATGGCCGGCTGTATCCCGATCCTGATCCAGATCCCGGTCTTCCTCGCCTTCTACAAGGTGCTGTCGGTGACGATTGAAATGCGTCACGCGCCGTTCTTCGGCTGGCTGCACGACCTGTCGGCGCAGGATCCGACGACGATCCTGAACCTGTTCGGCCTGCTGCCCTATGACCCGGCGACGGTGCCGGTGATCGGCGGCCTGCTCGCCCAGTACCTGCACATCGGCGTTCTGCCGCTGCTCTACGGCTTCACCATGTGGCTGGTGACGGCGATGAACCCGCCGGCTCCCGATCCCATGCAGCAGCGGATCTTCCAGCTGATGCCGATCATGTTCACCTTCATCATGGCGGCCTTCCCGGCCGGCCTGCTGGTCTACTGGACCTTCTCGAACGTGTTCTCGATCTTCCAGCAGTACGTGATCATGCACCGGCTCAAGACCGACAACCCGATCGACGACTTCATCGCCCGCATCCGCGGGGAGGGTAAGGCGCCAGCGTGACCGAGGCCTTCGACGCCGAGGAGATCGAGGCCGCCCGGGTCCTCTTCGCCCACCCCTGCACCTTCATGATGGGGGCGGTGAAGATGGACGGGCTGCCGCCGGCGGACCTGCCTGAGGTGGCCTTCGCCGGCCGCTCGAACGTCGGCAAGTCGAGCCTGATCAACGCCCTCGTCGGCCAGAAGTACCTCGCCCGCGCCTCGAACGAGCCGGGCCGCACGCGGGAGATCAACTTCTTCCTGCTGGACGAGAAGATGCGGCTGGTCGACCTGCCCGGCTACGGTTTCGCGCGGGTCTCCCGCACCTCGAAGGACAAGTTCCAGAACCTCGGCCGCCAGTATCTGCGCGGCCGGCCGAACCTGAAGCGGGTCTATCTGCTGATTGACGCGCGGCACGGGCTCAAGGAGCCCGATACCGAGGCGCTCGACGCCCTGGACAACGCGGCGGTGTCCTACCAGATCATCCTGACCAAGGCCGACAAGATCAAACCGGCCGAGGTCGAGGCGGTCGTCGAAAAGACGCAGGGCCAGATCGTCAAACGTCCGGCCGCCTTCCCGCGCGTGCTGGCGACCTCGTCGGAGAAGGGCTTCAACATCCCGGTCCTGCGCGCCGAGATCAAGGCGACCTGCGGGGTTTAGGGTGTCCTTCGAGACGCGATCCTGAGGGATCGCTCCTCAGGATGACGTCCAGGGATGGGCGCACCCATGGTCGTCATGGTGAGGAGTGAGCCTCAAGCGAGCGTCTCGAACCACGCAAGCTACCGCTTCACCACCACGCCGCCCTTCATCACGAAGGTCACGCGCTCGAGCACCGTCACGTCGGCCAGCGGGTCGCCCTGGACGCCGATCAGGTCGCCGTAGCGGCCGACGGCCACCTGGCCGACATCGCCCGATTGGCCCAGCGCGGCGGCGGCGTTGACCGTGGCGGCCTGGATCGCCTGCAGCGGCGTCGCGCAATAGCGGACCATCACGGCGAACTGCTTCGCGTTCCAGCCATGCGGATAGATGCCGGCGTCGGTCGAGTAGACCTGCTTCACCCCGGCCTTGATCGACTTGCAGAAGTTCTGCCGCTGGGCCTCGCCGATGTCGGCGTCCTTCTTGATTTCGCTTTCGCGTACGCCGTTCGCCCGGCCCTCGGCCTGGGTGTAGTCGGTGTTGTAGATGTCCATGCCGAAGTAGGAGCCGGCCTTGACGGCCAGGCGAATGCCTTCGTCGTCGACCAGACTGGCGTGTTCGATGGTGTCGACGCCGCCTAGGATGGCCGCTCGGATGCCCTCCGGGCCGTGGGCATGGGCGGCGACCTTCATGCCATCCATGTGGGCCTCGTCGACGATCGCTTTGATCTCCTCGACGGTCAGCTGCTGGATACCGACGGCGTCATTGGAAAAGACGCCGCCCGTGGCGCAGATCTTGATCACTTTCGCGCCGTACTTCTTCATCTTGCGGACCATCTTGCGGGCCTCTTCCGGTCCGTCGAAGACGCCCGGCGAGGTCAGCTCGACAGACGGAGGGAAGTAGGTCGAGTCGCAGTGACCGCCGGTGGCGCCCAGAGCGTAGGCGGCCGGAACGATCCGCGGTCCCGGGATCAGGCCCTCGCTGATCGCCTCCATCAGGGCCACGTCGTTGTAGCGGTCGGCGCCGACATTGCGCACGGTGGTGAAGCCGGCGTTCAGCGTCGCCGCCGCGTTCGGCACCGCAACCACAGCCCAGAAGCTGTCGGTGAACCGCAGGCCGCCGTAGCCGCCGTATTTCGGGTTGGAATCGAGGTGCACATGCATGTCGATCAGGCCGGGCAGCAGGGTCTGGCCCGGCAGATCGACCCGCTCGGCGTCGGCCGGGATCGTCACTGTACCGGCGGCCCCCACGGCGGTGATCCGGCCGTCGGTGATCAGTACCACCGGCTGCTCGACATACTTGCCGGTCGCCACATCCAGCAGGCGGGCGGCGGTGACCGCCACGGTCTTGGCCTGGGCGACGCCGGCGGACAGCACCGCGAACGTCAGGGTGAAGGCGGCGAGCATACGGCGCATGACAGGGATCCCCTCTGTGTCCCTTCGACCCTTATGGGTATTTGCCGGTCCGGACCAGATCGGTCCGCGCCTAAACCCTCCCGCAACAGTTGGGCGCTAGGGTCTTTCGGAATACGCCGCCTCCGGGGAAGCTACCGTGCAGATCGATGTCGTCAGACCCTGGGAGATGACCGCGTTCGCCGTCGAGCGGTGGGCGGCGCTGCAGGCGGCCGACCCGGCCCTCGACAGTCCGTTCCTCTCGCCGTTCTGGCCGCGCGCGGTGGCCCGCGCCCAGGGCGCCGGGTCGCGTCTTCGCGTCGCCGTGCTGGGCGGAATGGCCGATCCGAAGGGCTTCATCGCCGCCAAGGTCAACGCCTTCACCGCCATGCCGGCCGGCGCGCCGATGTGCGACTATCAGGGCCTGGTGGCCGAACCCGGCCTGCGGATCGATCCCCGCCGGATCGCCGAGGCCTTCGGCGTCGGCCGGTTCGACTTCTCCCAGATGCTTGAGGACCAGCCCCTGTTCGCGCCGCTGGCGCGCGGCCGCGAGGACTCCCACGTCATCGACGTCGCGGGCGGCTACGCGGCCTACGAAGCCGAGCGCAAGGCCGCCGGCGTCTCGGCGCTGAAGGACACCGACAAGAAGCGCCGCAAGGCCGAGCGCGACCTCGGCCCGGTGACTTTCACCGCCTTCTCCCGCTCGAAGTCCGACTTCGACCAGCTCGTCGCCTGGAAACAGGCGCAGTGGCAGGCGACAGGCCAGACCGACCTGTTCGCCGACGGCTGGCCGTTGCCGCTCGTGCGCAGTCTGTTCGCCAGCCGCGATCCGGACTTCGGCGGCATCCTGTTCACCCTGCACATCGGCGAGGAGCTGGCGGCGGCGCAGATGAACCTGCGCGGCGGGCGCAACATCCACAGCTGGATCATCAGTCACGATCCGAAGTTTGATCGCTATTCGCCGGGCATGCTGCTGTTCCAGGACATCCTGCGCTGGATGGACGACACGCCCTACAGCCGGCTCGATCTCGGCGCGGGGACCTACCGGTTCAAGCGCGAGCTCGGCAATGTGCAGGTCGGGGTCACCCACGGCTTCATCGGCGCCCCGTCGGCGGCGGCGCTGATGCGCGAAACGGCCTATGCGGTGCGCAAGGCCGCCGAGTCCCTGCCGCTTGGCCGGATGTCGGAACTGCCCGGAAAGGCCATGCGGCGGCTTGACCTCATGCGGGGTTTGCGGTGAAGGCTGGCGCCCCGCCCGTCTGAAGTCCCCATGACCATCACCCTTGACGATATCAGGGCCGCCGCCGCCCGGCTGGAAGGCCACGTAGAGCGCACGCCCTGCCGCTATTCCCGCACCCTGTCGGAGATCACCGGCGCGGAGGTGTGGGTCAAGTTCGAGAACCTGCAGTTCACCGCCGCCTACAAGGAGCGCGGCGCGCTGAACAAGCTGCTGCTGCTCAGCGACGAGGAGCGCTCGCGCGGCGTGATCGCCGCCAGCGCCGGCAACCACGCCCAGGGCCTCGCCTATCACGGCGCCCGCCTCGGCGTGCCGGTGACCATCGTGATGCCCAAGGGCACGCCCTTCGTGAAGGTTGAGCACACCCGCCAGCACGGCGCCAACGTGGTCATCTTCGGCGACACCTATGACGAGGCCGCCGCCCACGCCCAGCAGCTGCGCGAGGAGCGCAGCCTGACCTTCGTCCATCCGTTCGACGACTACGACGTGATGGCCGGCCAGGGCACGATCGCCCTGGAAATGCTGGAAGACGTGCCCGACCTGGAAATCCTGCCGGTGCCGATCGGCGGCGGCGGGCTGATCAGCGGCGTGGCGACGGCGGCCAAGGCGATCAATCCGAACATCCGCATCATCGGCTGCGAGCCGGCGATGTTCCCCAGCTTCACCGCCCGCATGCGCGGCCTGAACGCCGAGGCCGGCGGCCAGACCATCGCCGAGGGTATCGCGGTGCGAGAGGTCGGGACCAAGACCTATGCGGTCGCCCGCCCCCTGATCGACGACGTGCTGCTGCTGGAAGAGCCCTATATCGAGCGGGCCGTGGCGCTCTACTGCAATGTCGAGAAGACCATCGCCGAGGGCGCCGGCGCGGCGTCGCTGGCGGCGCTGCTCGCCTACCCGGAGCGGTTCCGCGGCAAGAAGTGCGGCCTGATCCTCTGCGGCGGCAACATCGACACCCGCCTGCTGGCCTCCGTCCTGACCCGCGAACTGGTGCGGGCCCAGCGGCTCGTCTCGCTGCGGATCATCGGCGACGACCGCCCGGGCCTGCTGGCCACCGTCAGCCGGGTGATCGGCGAGATGGGCGGCAACATCATCGAGGTGGCCCACAACCGCCTCGCCCTCGACGTGCCGGCCAAGGGCGCGGAGTTCGACATCATGATCGAGACCCGCGACGCCCAGCACACCCAGGAAATCATGGTCGCCCTGCGCGACTGCGGCTACCCGCCGCGCACGGTCTAGGAGTTTCGCTGATGCTCAAACGCGTCCTCATCGTCGCCGCCCTCGCCAGCCTCGCCGTCGCCGGCTGTGCAAAGAATGCGGAAGCCGACGCCTCGCTGATCCAGGCCAACGCCGCCTCGGCCGCCGCCTATATGGAAAAGACGGCCAAGGAGCCGGGCATCCAGAAGCTGCCGTCGGGCGTGCTCTACAAGGTGGTCGCCTCCGGCCCGGCCTCCGGCGTGTCGCCGCGTCGTCAGGACGAGGTCAAGGTCCACTACGAAGGCAAGCTGGTCACGGACGAGATCTTCGACAGCTCTTTCGCGCGCGGCGCCCCGGCCGTCATGCGGCTGGGCGGCCTGATCCCCGCCTGGATCGAAGCGCTGCAGAAGATGAAGCCCGGCGACGAATGGATCCTCTACGTCCCGCCCGCGCTCGGCTACGGCGAGCAGGGCACCCCCGGCGGCCCGATCCCGCCCAACGCCGTGCTGATCTTCCGCATCCAGCTGATCGGGGTTCTCCCGGCGGCTGGGAGCACCGGGTTCGGAAACTAGCTTTCCTCTCCCAAGTGGGAGAGGTCGTCCTAGTCCGTAAACACCACCGTCTTGCGACCGTTCAGCAGCACCCGGTCCTCCAGCGACCAGCGCAGGGCCCGGGCCAGCACGCGGCGTTCGATGTCGCGGCCCTTGCGGATCAGGTCATCGGGGGTGTCGCGGTGGCTGATGCGTTCGACGTCCTGTTCGATGATCGGGCCTTCGTCGAGATCGCCGGTGACGAAGTGGGCGCTGGCGCCGATGACCTTCACCCCGCGTGCATGGGCCTGGTGATAGGGCTTGGCGCCCTTGAAGCCCGGCAGGAAGGAGTGGTGGATGTTGATGCAGCGCCCCTCCAGCTTGGCCGCCAGGCCGTCTGACAGCACCTGCATGTAGCGGGCGAGCACCACGAGATCGGCGCCGGAGTCGCGGATCAGGGACCAGACCTGCGCCTCCTGCTCCAGCTTGGTGTCCTTGGTCACCGGCAGGTGGTGGAACGGCAGGTCGGTGAGATCGACGTTGCGATAGGTCTCGGCCGGATGATTGGAGATCACCCCGGCGATGTCCATCGGCAGCTCGCCGATGCGCCAGCGGTAGAGCAGGTCCGAAAGGCAGTGGTCCGACTTGCTGGCCAGGATCATGACCTTCTTGCGCACTGCCGGATCGCGCAGGCTCCAGGTCATCGAGAAGCTGTCGGCCACCGGCGCGAAGTCCACGCGCAGGGCGTCGGCGCCATGGCCGTCCGGATAGAACACCACACGCATGAAGAAGACGCCCGTCTCGGCGTCGTCATACTGCTGGGCGTCGAGGATGTTGCAGTCCCGCTCCGCCAGAAACGCGGACACCGCCGCCACGATGCCGCGGCGGTCTGGACAGGCGAGGGTGAGGATCAGGCCCTGGGTCGACATGGGGGAGGGCTTAAGGGGGGAAGGCCGTTCAGGGCAAGCCTTTGCGCGCGCCACGCGTTCATCTCCCAATCGGGAGAGGATAGGCGCCCTGGCGGATCGATCCTAAACAGACCCCATGACCGACGCCGCCTCTCTCGTCGACGACGCCATCGCCATTCTGGGCAAGCTCGTCGCCTTCGACACCACCTCGCGCGGATCGAACCTGGCCCTGATCGACTGGGTCGAGGCTCATCTGGCGGACCAGGGGATCGTCAGCCGACGCATCGCAAGCCGCGACGGCGACAAGGCCAATCTGCTGGCCTCCATCGGCCCTGCTGCCGAAGGGGGCGTCATCCTGTCGGGCCACACCGACGTGGTCCCCGTCGACGGCCAGCCCTGGACGTCCGATCCGTTCGTCCTGACCGAGCGCGACGGCCGGCTGTATGGCCGCGGGTCCTCTGACATGAAGGGCTTCATCGCCCTCGCCCTGGCCGCCGTGCCGCTGTTCCACGACGGCCTGAAGCGGCCGGTCCATCTAGCCTTCTCCTACGACGAGGAGGTCGGCTGTTTCGGCGCGCCCGACATGATCGCGGTGATCGCCCGCGACCTGCCCCGGCCGGCCCTGTGCATCGTCGGCGAGCCGTCGCTGATGAAGGCGGTCGGCGGCCACAAGGGCGCGGCCTTCTTCCGCGTGGTGGTCAGCGGCCGCGAGGCCCACTCCAGCCAGACCCACCTCGGCGTCTCGGCCAACATGGCGGCTGTGGAGCTGATCAGCGCCCTGTCGACACTGGCCGATGATCTGGCGGCGAATGCCGACCCCGCCTCGCCGTTCGAGCCGAAAGGGACCAGCCTGACGATCGGCCGGATCGACGGCGGCACGGCGGCCAACATCCTCGCCCGTCGCTGCGAGATCGTCTTCGACGTCCGCGCCGAGCCCGGCGACGACCCGCTGGTCGTGCTGGCGCCGTTCATCGCCCGGGTCGTCGACCTGGACGCGCGACTGAAGGCCCGCGATCCCGACTGCGGCGCGGTGTTCGAGATGCTCGCCAATGTGCCGTCGATGGCGCCGGACAACGGCGCGGCTGAGGCCTTCGTGCGTGGCCTGACCGGCGACAACGGCCCGGTTCGCGCCGTGCCCTATGCGGCCGAGGGCGGCCAGTTCCAGGGCGCGGGCTTCTCGACCGTCATCTGTGGTCCCGGCGCGATCGACCAGGCCCATCAGCCGGACGAGTACGTCGAGATCGACCAGATGCGCCAGGGCGCGGCCTTCATGATCCGGCTGGCGGAGACGCTGCGAGCCTCCTGATCCTCCCCATCGGGGGAGGTGGCGCTGCGCAGCAGCGACGGAGGGGGTCCGCTCAGATCTCGGGTGACCCCCTCAGTCCGCTTCGCGGACAGCTCCCCCGAAGGGGAGCATCGCCCCCAGCCGACCCAACGCCCACACTGCCGCATCGCGCACCACCTCCGACGCGTCCCCCGTCAGCGCCGCCGCCGACGCCGACAGCGTTGGATCCTCGCTGTTGCCGATGGCGTAGAGGACGTTGCGTACAAACCGGTCGCGGCCG
Source organism: Caulobacter sp. FW305-C-30-S16 (assembly GCF_058783025.1). Lineage (NCBI taxonomy): Bacteria > Pseudomonadati > Pseudomonadota > Alphaproteobacteria > Caulobacterales > Caulobacteraceae > Caulobacter > Caulobacter sp. FW305-C-30-S16. The sequence continues at coordinate 547,708 of NZ_JBYSYH010000001.1, forward strand.
ATGCGCTTGACCGGGCTCTTGCGGAACATCGCCCGGAAGGCTGTATCGTCCAGGGCCGCCAGACTGGCCAGCGGGGGCGACTGCAGTTCCTCCCGCGCGTGAAAGGCGCTCTCCCGCGCCTCGGCGGCGAACTTGTTCCAGGGGCAGACGGCCAGGCAGTCGTCGCAGCCGTAGATGCGGTTGCCCATCGCCGCCCGGAGGTCCTCCGGGACCGGTCCCGCGTGCTCGATGGTCAGGTAGGAGATGCAGCGCCGCGCATCGAGCCGGTAGGGCTCCGGGAAGGCGCCCGTGGGGCAGATATCGAGGCAGGCGCGGCAACTGCCGCAGTGATCGACTTCGGCGGCGTCCGGCGTGATTTCCAGCGTCGTCAGGATCGAGCCGAGAAACAGCCACGACCCCAACTCGCGCGAGACGAGATTGGTGTGCTTGCCCTGCCAGCCGAGGCCCGCCCGCTGGGCCAGCGGTTTCTCCATCAGCGGCGCGGTGTCGACGAACACCTTCACATCGCCGCCATGCCGCGCCACGATCTGGCCGGCGAGCGTCTTGAGCCGCCCCTTGATCACCTCGTGATAGTCGTCGCCCTGCGCATAGACCGAGATCGCGCCCGTCGACCGCGCCTTCAGCGCCTCGAGCGGGTCGCGGTCGGGACCATAGTTGAGGCCGAGGACAACGGCGGAGCGGGCCTCGGGCCACATGCCGGTCGGATGGACGCGGCGGGGCAGCGTCTCGGCCATCCAGCCCATGGTTCCGTGCAGCCCTTCGGCCACGAAGGCCTCCAGCCGCGCGCCGGCCGGCCAGGCGTCGGCGGCCGAGCCGAACCCGCAAACGTCAAAGCCGAGGCCGAGGGCTCCGGCGCGCAGGCGAGCTCTGTCAGGGTCAGAAATCAAGGTCGTGATAGTGCGGCGCGGGGGCCATGCCCGGCCAGCGGTCCGCCAGCAGCGGCCGGAAACAGGGCCGCGACTTGATCTTCATGTACCAGGTGCGGACGATCGTGAAGTCGTTCCACGGCACGTCGCCGAAGTAGTCGATCACCGACAGGTGGGCGGCGGCGGCCATATCGGCCAGCGAGATGCGCTTGCCGGCCAGCCAGTCGCGGTGGGCCAGCAGGCCCTCGATGTACTGCATGTGCAGCTTCAGCGCGTCGCGGCCGGCGCGGATGTTGGCGAGCGCCGGGGCGCCCAGGCCCAGCAGACGCTTTTCCATCTTCTCGTGCAGCAGGAAGCCGGAGACCTCGGCGTCGAACTTGCGGTCGAACCACTGCAGCAAGCGGCGGGCTTCGGCGCGTTCGGCAGGTTCGCGGCCCAGCAGCGCTGGCTCGGGGTTCTGCTCCTCCAGGTGCTCGAGGATCGCCCGGGTTTCGCAGACGACGATCCGGCCGGGACCTGAGCCCTCGACCAGCACCGGCGGCACGCCCGACGGGTTGAGCAGGGCGAAGTCGGCGGGGCTTTCCCACCAGCGCACCTGCACCTCGGTGAACGGCAGCCGCTTCTCGCCCAGCGCCAGCCGCACCTGCCGGGAGGCCGGATCGAGCGGAAAGTGATGGAGGATGCGTTCGACGCTCATCGCGGGCCTGACTGATTCGTCGCGCAGCTAACGCCGGGGGGCGTTAAGGGCGCGTTTACCGCGCCGCGTGCTCGGCCTCGCCGAAAGTCCCGCCGTGCGGCTCCGCCCGACCGTGAGGATCGGGGTGAATGATGATGTCCGCGGCCGGAAAGGCCGCCAGGACCCGGTTCTCCGCCGCCACCATAGCCTCGTGCGCCGCGGCCAGCGTGCTGTCCGGGTCGAGGTCGGCATGCATCTGGATGTGGATATAGGGTCCGGACGCGCGCGTCCGCAGCTGGTGCACATCCTGGATGCGCGGGTCCTGCTTCATCAGCGCGATGATCCGGGCCCGGTCGCCCTCCGGCAGCTCATGATCCATGAGCTGGTTGCCCGCCTCGCGGAACACGCCGATGGCGCCCCACAGCAGCCAGGCCGCCACCAGCAGGCCCGCGGCGGCGTCGAGCCAGGCGAGACCCAGCAACGCCGCGCCGGCGATCCCGGCCATGGCGGCGATGTTGGACGCCAGATCGGCGGCGTAGTGGGCCCGGTCGCCGGCGACGGCCACCGACCGCGTGCGCTTGAGCACCCAGGACTGGACGGTGATCAGTCCGAGCGTCAGCAGGACGGACAGGCCCATGACCGTGATCGCCCAGCCGCCGGCCGCGATCGGCTTCGGATCCATGATGCCGACGATGGCCTCTCGGCCGATCAGGGCGGCCGAGGCGAACACCAGCCCGCCCTGCATCAGGCTGGCGAAGGCCTCGGCCTTGCCATGGCCGAAACGATGCTCGGCGTCCGGCGGCGCGACGGCGTAGCGCACCGCGTAGAGGGTGATCAGCGACGCCAGCAGGTCGAGGCCGGAGTCGGCCAGCGAGGCCAGCAGCGCCACCGAGCCGCTGGCCAGCCAGGCGGCCGTCTTGGCGGCCACCAGGACCACGGCGGTCGCCACCGACAGGCTGGTGACCCGCCGGGTCAGGACGGCGGTCTGGGCCGGGGTCAGGGGCGTGGTTGTCATGCCGCCGTTCTAGCGTCCCGCGCCCGCCGACCCCAGCGCGAACGACTCGCGGGTGTCAGGCCGCCTGGCGCGGCTGCGGGCCGATGTACTGCGACGCCGGGCGGATCAGGCGTCCGCCGGCCAGCTGTTCGCGCGCATGGGCGATCCAGCCGGCCACGCGACCCATGGCGAAGACGCCGGTGAAGGTCGTGGGCGGAAAGGCCAGCGCCTCCAGCAACAGGGCGGTGTAGAACTCGACGTTGATGTCCAGCGGCCGGTCCGGCTTGCGGTCCTTGAGGATGGCCAGGGCGGCCTTCTCGACGGCCTCGGCGAAGGCCACACGGCCGGGCAGGACGCTGGAGCCTTCGCTCATCCGCCGCACAGCAGCCTTCAGCACATCCGCGCGGGGATCGCGAACCCGATAGACCCGGTGGCCAAAGCCCATCAGCCGCTCGCCCCGGTCCAGGGCCGCCTCCAGCCAGGCCCGGGCGTTCTCCGGCCGGCCGATGCCGTCGAGCATGTCGATCACCGGACCCGGCGCGCCGCCGTGCAGCGGCCCCTTGAGGGCCGAAATGCCCGCCAGCACCGCCGATGTCAGACCGGCCTGGGTCGAGGCGACGACCCGGGCGGCGAAGGTGGACGCGTTCAGGCCATGGTCGCTGACCGTCACCAGATAGGCGTCCAGGGCGTCAGCCTCCGCCTCGGCCGCAGGGCGTCCGCGCAGCATCCGCAGGATGTCGGCGCTGTGCCGCAGCGAGGCGTCCGGCGGCACGAGCGACTGGCCGGCCTGGGCCCGGACTACGGCCGGAGTGAACACAGCCGGCGCGGCCAGCAGCTTCAGCGCCGTATCGAGCCCGTCGCCGTCGGCGAGCCGGGCGGTCAGGGCGCGCATGGCCTCGACCGGATTGAGCTTCAGCAGGCCCGCATCGAGCGCCGCAGTCTCTGCGAATACCGCCACCCGCGCCTCGCCCAGCGCCCGCGTCAGATCAGCCGGCATGTCGTCGAAGAATCCGTCGAACAGCAGGTGGGCGACATCCTCGAAGCGGGTCCGTCCCGCGAGGTCGTCGAGGCTGTAGCCGCGAATGATCAGATGGCCCGCCAGGCCGTCCACGTCCGAAAGCACTGTGCGGGCGGCGATCACGCCCTCAAGACCGTCACTCATGTCCTGTCTCCTTTTCATGGGGAGACAAATCCGCCCGGGCTGTGATATCGTCAATCTTGATCAATATAATCAATGTAAGATCATGGATCGCGACTGGGTTTCGGCGGAAGAGGCGATGGACCGGCTGGGGGTGCGCCCGCAGACGCTCTACGCCTACGTCAGCCGGGGCCGGATCGAGGCCAGACCTGATCCCGCCGACCCGCGCCGCAGTCGCTATCGCCTCGCCGACATCGACGGGCTGGCCCAGCGCAAGCAGCGTGGCCGCAAGGCCTCCGAGGTCGCCGCCGGCGCCATCGCCTGGGGTGAACCGGTGCTGGCCTCGGCGATCACCACCGTCGCCGGCGGGCGGTTGTTCTATCGCGGACGCGACGCGGTCGACCTCTCCGAGACCGAAACCCTCGAGTCCGTCGCGCGGCTGCTGCGGGGCGGGCACGGCGCTTCATTGAAGACCGCGCCGCCGGCCCTGCCTCAAGGTGGCCAGTCGCTGCGCGAACGGCTGTTCAGCGCCCTCTCGGCGCGGGCCGGCATGGACCCGCCGTCGCGGGGGCGGGCCGCGCTGGCGCTGGCCGTGGAGGCGGTCGGGCTGCTGGACCTGGTGGCCGACGCTGCTGCCGGCGCTGCGGGCGAGGGGCCGATCCATCGGCGGATCGCCACGGCCTGGGGCAAGCCCGAGGCGGCCGACTTCATTCGCCGCCAGTTGGTCCTGCTGGCGGATCACGAGCTGAACGCCTCGACCTTCGCCGCCCGCGTGACGGCCTCCACCGGCGCGTCGCTGGCCGCCTCGGCCCTGTCCGGCCTCTGCGCGCTGTCGGGACCCCTGCACGGCGGCATGGCGGGACGGGTGATCAACCTGGTGGAAGAGGCGCGTCGTATCGGCCCTGAGGCGACGGTCGCCGGACGGATCGCCCGCGCCGGACCCACGCCGGGCTTCGGCCACCCGCTCTATCCGGATGGCGACCCGCGGGCGGCGGCGCTGCTGGCCGCCTTCGAGCCGCCTCCGGAGTACGCGGCGCTGCAGGTCGCGGTGGAATCCATGACCGGCGAGGCGGCCAATGTCGATTTCGCGGTGACGGCGCTGAGCGCCCGGTTCGGGTTGCCGGCAGACGCCCCGTTCGCCCTGTTCGCCGTGGCGCGGACAGCCGGCTGGCTGGCCCATGCGGTCGAGCAGGTCCAGACCGGCGCCCTGATCCGCCCGCGGGCCCGCTATATCGGCGAGGCGCCGCCGGCGTAGTAGCTGTTGCGCGCGTTCATCATCGCCGTGACCAGCTCCCGCTCGGCGTCGTTGAGGAACGGGTTCCAGATATCGAAGATCAGGATCACGCGAAGCTGGTCCGCGTCATTCCAGGCCTCGTGATTGATCGAGTCATCAAACACCCAGGCCTCGCCCATCTTCCAGTCGCGGGTTTCGTTGCCGACCCGGAAGCGGGCCGGTCCGGGCAGGATCAGCGGCAGGTGCACCAGCAGGCGGGTATTGGTCGAACCGGTGTGAGGTGGAATGCGGGTATTGGCCTCCAGGGCGGAGAACAGCGCGGTCGGGGCGAAGCCCGGCTGGTCGGCCATCGGCAGGCTGTCCAGGAGCGCGGTCGTGCCCGGACAGACCGCGCAGGCCTCGTCCTGCCGGCGGCCATCCTTCCACAGCCACAGCGAGCGCCAGTTCATCGAGTTGTTCAGCTCGCCCCACTGGCCGACCGGAGAGCCGGGCGGATAGGCGACGTAGGGTGCGAACTCGTTCCTGGCCTTCTCGAGCGCGACCTCCAGCTCCCCGCGGATCATATCGGTGGCCGCTTCCAGCTGCGGCAGCCAGGGGAAGAGGTCGCGATCATAGAATGGAATGGCCGGCAGCTGGGGGTAGTGAAGCAGCAGCGGCTCCTGAACGAACGGCTTGCGACGGCCGGCGTAGATGTCGAGCGCCTCCTCGAACCGTCCGAGGGATGCGCCGCCATGCCGCGACTTCACGTCCTCGACCTGCCGGCGCAGATAGTCCGCCAGGGTGTCCGCATTCTCGGCGACGAGGCGGCGGGCATGGGCGATCGGCGCCGCCAGCGCTGCGGGAATCTCCCCCTCGGGCGGGGCGGCCTCCAGGATGTCGCGATAGAAGCGCGCAGCGACCCGCACGCCCGCAAGACGCTCAAGCAGGGTCCCCTTCGAAAGCAGGGCGACGAAGTGGTACGGATCGATGGCCAGCACGCCGTCCAGCGACATCAGGGCGCCGTCGAGGTCCCCGGCGAAGCGCTGCGCCGAGGCCTTGAGCATCTTGATCGAGATGTCCGTCGGCGCGGCGGTCCCGGCGCGGTTCAGCAGCTCCAGGGCGGCCTTGACGTCGCGCTGTCGCAGAGCCGCTTCCGCTTGCTTGACCAGCGCATCCGTTTCCGGCGCCAGCGTCGTCGCCATGTCATCCCCCGGACGCGGCAACTCGAAGACCCGCGTTCACCGGCACGATACCGGCGGCCTTCCGGGCAATCGACCGGAAACATGACGAAACGGTAATGGTGCGACGAGACGTCTCACCCCCGTCGGTCAGGCCCGCTCGAACGACGCCTCTTCCGCTTGCAACGGGTGGTCGAGCCGACCCGCCATCTCCTTGGGGCAGACCTGCCAGAACAGGTTCCGCATCCGGTCCCAGTCGCGCAGCAGACCCGCCGCAAAGGCGGAGCCCGTCTCGTGGGCGTGCTCGGTAACCAGGCGCCGGAGATGCTCTTCCCAGTGCGGGGAGGCCAGTCGCTGGACGATGACGCTGTCGGTATTGACCCGGCCCTCGAACCGTCCGGCCATGTCGAGCACATAGGCCATCCCGCCGGTCATGCCGGCGCCGAAGTTGCCGCCCGTCGGCCCAAGGATAACCGCCGCGCCGCCGGTCATGTACTCGCAGCCGTTGGCGCCGCAGCCTTCGACCACCGTAACGGCCCCCGAGTTGCGTACGGCGAACCGCTCGCCCGCCTGGCCGGCGGCGAACAGCTTGCCGGCCGTCGCGCCATAAAGGCAGGTGTTGCCGATGATCGCGTTCGACTCCGGCGACGCCAGATGCGGCGAGGGCCGGACCACGATCGTCGCGCCGGACAGGCCCTTGCCGACATAGTCGTTGGCTTCACCGGTCAGCACGATCCGCAGGCCACGCACCGCGAAGGCGCCGAGGCTCTGGCCGGCCGAGCCCTTGAGCTCGACGGTCAGGTGGTCGGAGGGCAGGGCGCTCATGCCGAACTTGCGCACGATGTGGCTGGAGATGCGCGCGCCGATCGCCCGGGCGGTGTTCCGCACCGTGTAGGTCAGTTGCATCTTCTCGCCGCGCTGGAGCAGCGGCGCGGCGTCGCGGACGATCTGCGCGTCGAGCGTGTCGGGGACCTCGTTGCGGCCCTCGACGGTGCAGTAGGGCTTGTTCGAGCCGGGGTCGGCGCGAACCAGCAGCGGGTTCAGGTCGAGGTCGTCCAGGTGCTCGCCGCCGCGGCTGACCTGGGTCAGCAGATCGGTGCGGCCGACGATCTCCTCCAGCGAGCGGAAGCCCAGCTGCGCGAGGATCTCGCGGACCTCCTCGGCGATGAAGGTGAACAGGTTGACGACCTTGTCCGGCGTGCCGGTGAACCGCGCGCGCAGGGCCTCGTCCTGGGTGCAGACCCCCACCGGACAGGTGTTGGAATGGCACTGGCGGACCATGATGCAGCCCATGGCGATCAGGCTGGCCGTGCCGATGCCGAACTCCTCGGCGCCGAGCATGGCGGCGATCACCACGTCGCGGCCCGTCCGGATACCGCCGTCCGTCCGCAGGCGGACGGAGTGGCGAAGGTTGTTCAGGGTCAGCACCTGATTGGCTTCGGACAGACCCATCTCCCAGGGGCCGCCGGCGTACTTGATCGAGGTCTGCGGGCTGGCGCCCGTGCCGCCGACGCTGCCGGAGATCAGGATGATGTCCGCCTTGGCCTTGGCCACCCCGGCGGCGATCGCGCCGATGCCGGTCATGGCGACCAGCTTCACCGTCACCCGGGCGTCAGGGTTGATCTGCTTCAGGTCGTAAATGAGCTGGGCCAGATCCTCGATCGAGTAGATGTCGTGGTGCGGCGGCGGGCTGATCAGCATCACGCCGGGGGTGGCGTGGCGCAGCCGGGCGATCATCTCGGTGACCTTGAAGCCGGGCAGCTGGCCGCCCTCGCCGGGCTTGGCGCCCTGGGCGACCTTGATCTCGATCTCGCGGCATTCGTTCAGGTACTCGGCCGTGACGCCGAACCGGCCCGAGGCGACCTGCTTGACCGCGCTGTTGGGGTTGTCGCCGTTGGGCAGCGGCCGGTAGCGGGCGCGGTCCTCGCCGCCCTCGCCGCTGACCGACTTGGCCCCGATGCGGTTCATGGCGATGTTCAGCGCGCCGTGCGCCTCCGGCCCCAGGGCGCCGAGGCTCATGCCCGGCGTCAGGAACCGCTTGCGGATCTCGTTGACGCTTTCGACCTCGTCCGGGTTCAACGGCTTGCGGTCGCTGCGCCAGTCGAGCAGGTCGCGCAGCTGGATCTGCGGCAGGGTGCGCATGCCGGCGGAGAAGCGCTTGTAGGTCTCGTAGTCGCCCGTGTCGCAGGCCTGCTGCAGGGCGTGGATCATCCGCGCCTCGAAGGCGTGCGCCTCGCCCGAGCGGCGGGCCTTGTAGAAGCCGCCGACAGGCAGGGCGACGAAGGCCGGATCCCAGGCGCGCTGGTGCAGCTCGACGACCCGCTTTTCGAGACCGGCGAAGCCGATGCCGGAGATGCGCGACGGCATGCCGGGGAAGAACTCGGCGACCAGCGACCGCGACAGGCCGACGGCCTCGAAGTTGTAGCCGCCGCGGTAGGAGCTGATCACCGCGATGCCCATCTTGGAGATGATCTTCAGCAGGCCCTGCTCGATAGCCGTCTTGAAGTTCACGCAGGTCTGGCGAAGCGTGGTGTCGCCCAGCAGGCCGCGGTCGAGCCGGTCCTGGAAGCTTTCCTGCGACAGCCAGGCGTTGACCGCCGTGGCGCCGACCCCGACCAGCACCGCGAAATAGTGGGTGTCCATGCACTCGGCCGAGCGCACGATGATCGAGACGTAGGACCGTAGACCCTTGCTGACGAGGTGCGCATGCACCCCGCCGGTGGCCAGGATCATCGGCAGGGCGACGCGGTCGGGACCGCTCATCTCGTCGGTCAGGACGATGGTGGCGCAGCCCCGCAGGGCGGCGTCCTCGGCCTCGGCGCGAACCCGGTCGAGATTGGCGCGCAGGGCGTCGCCAGGCCTGGCTTCATCGGCGGGGATCGGCATGGTGCAGTCGATGACCGCCAGCGCCTTGTCGCCGATGTAGCCGAGGATCCGCTCGTACATCCCGGTCGTCAGGATCGGGCTCTCCAGCACGTAGACGTCCGTCTGGGCCTCGTCCTGGACGAGGATGTTGCCGAGGTTCTTGAAGCGGGTCTTCAGGCTCATCACCCCGGTCTCGCGGAGCGGGTCGATGGGCGGGTTGGTCACCTGGCTGAAGTTCTGCCGGAAGAAGTGGCTCAGCGGCCGGTAGCCGTCGGACAGCACCGCCAGCGGCGTGTCGTCGCCCATCGAGCCGACGGCTTCCTTGCCGTCCTCGACCATCGGCGCGAGGACCATCTCGAGGTCTTCCAGGGTCATGCCGGCGGCGGCCTGGCGACGCGCCAGCTCTTCGCCGTGGAACCGGCGCGGCTCCGGTCCCGGGCCGATCCGTTCTTCCAGCTCGACCATGTTGCCGAGCCAGTCGGTGTAGGGGTGGGCTTCGGCCAGTTTGTCGATGATCGCCTCTTCATCGTAGAGGCGGCCCTCGGCCAGATCGATGGCGATCATCCGCCCAGGCGAGATGTTCAGCTTACGGACGATGCGGTTCTCGGCGACGCCGCACATGCCGGCTTCCGAGCCCATGATGACCAGGCCGTCGAAGGTATAGGCCACGCGCAGGGGGCGCAGGCCGTTGCGGTCCTTGCCGGCGACAACCCAGCGACCGTCGGTGGCGCACAGCGCGGCCGGACCGTCCCAGGGCTCCATCACAGCGTTGCAGTAGCTGTAGAGCGCCCGGTGCTCGGGCTTCATCTGCTCGTCGCTCTTGCTCGCCCAGGCCTCGGGAATCAGCAGGGCCTTGGCCATCGGCGCGTCGCGCCCGGCGCGGACCAGCACCTCGAAGGTGTTGTCGAGCGCGGCGGAATCCGAGCCGCTGGCCTGGATCACCGGCTTCACGTCCTCGCCGAAATCGCCGAACGCCTGGGCGGCCATGCGGATCTCATGGCTCTTCATCCAGTTGGTGTTGCCCTTCAGCGTGTTGATCTCGCCGTTGTGGGCCAGCATCCGGAACGGCTGGGCCAGCCGCCACTGGGGAAAGGTGTTGGTCGAATAGCGCTGGTGGAAGATCGCCACCGCGGCGGCGAACCGCTCGTCGCGCAGGTCGGGATAGAAGTCGTCGATGTTCTCGGCGAGGAACATGCCCTTGTAGATCAGCGACCGGGCCGACAGCGAGCAGATGTAGAAGTCGTTGATCGCCGAGGCGGCGACCTTCTTCTCGATCCGCTTGCGGCAGAGGAAGAGGGCGCGTTCCAGCGCCTCGCCTTCCATGCCCGCCGGCGGCGAGAGCATGATCTGCTCGATCTCGGGCCGGGTGGCGTTGGCCTTCTCGCCGATCACCGAGGTGTCGACCGGCACCTGGCGCCAGCCGTAGATGTAGAAGCCGAAGCGCAGCGCTTCGCTCTCGACGATCGTCCGCGCGGCTTCCTGGGCGCCCAGATCGGTGCGCGGCAGGAAGATCTGCCCCACGGCGATGGCCCCCGGGCGCAGCTTGTGGCCGGTGTTGCGGACCTGGTCGATGAAGAAGTCCTGCGGCACGGACAGCAGAATGCCGGCGCCGTCGCCGGTCTTGCCGTCCGCGTCGATGGCGCCCCGGTGCCAGACGGCCTTCAACGCCTTGATGGCCAGCTCGACCACTTCGCGGCGCGGCTTGCCATCAATCGCGCAGACCAGGCCGACGCCGCAGTTGTCGCGCTCGGACGTCGGATCATAGGCGTGACCGTCGATCAGCAGCTGACGGTTGGCCAGATAGCGGGTGAGTTCAGCGCTCATGTCGGTCACTCGGCCGCGACGAGGGCGGGGGAGGCCGCCTTCGCCTGCAGATAGCTGTGGATGGAGTCGGCGGCGTCGCGGCCGTCGCGGATGGCCCAGACGACGAGCGAGGCGCCGCGCGCGATGTCGCCCGCAGCGAACACGCCATCGAGGTTGGCGGCCTGGGTCCTGTGGTTGATCTTCACCGTGCCCCAGCGGCTGACCGACAGATCGGGCGCTGACAGGGTGGTGGGGAGGTCCTCGGGATCGAAGCCGAGCGCCTTGATCACCAGTTGGGCCGGCAGGTCGAAATCCGAACCGTCGACCGCCTCCGGCGCGCGGCGCCCGGAGCTGTCGGGCGGGCCCAGCCGCATGCGGATGGCGCGCACGCCGGTCACGCCGTCGGCGTCGCCCAGCAGGCTGCGCGGGGCGGCCAGCCATTCGAACACCACGCCCTCTTCCTCGGCGTTGGCGACCTCGCGCAGGGAGCCGGGCATGTTCTCCTTGTCCCGACGATAGAGGCAGGTGACCGATGTCGCGCCCTGGCGGATGGCCGTGCGCACGCAGTCCATGGCCGTGTCGCCGCCGCCGATGACCACGACGTCCTTGTCGGCTGCGTTCAGCGCGCCGGACTCGAAGTCCGCGACCATGTCGCCCATGCCCTTGCGGTTGGACGCGATCAGATAGTCGAGCGCAGCGACCACGCCCTGCGATCCCGTTCCCGGCATCTCCAGTTCGCGGGCGGCGTAGACGCCGGTCGCCAGCAGAACCGCGTCGTGCCGTTCGCGCAGCTGCGGCAGCGTCGCGTCGCGGCCGACCTCGAAGTTCAGCCTGAACTCCACGCCGCCGTCGGCCAGTCGCTGCGTGCGGCGCTCGACGACGTCCTTCTCCAGCTTGAAGCCCGGAATGCCGTAGATCAGCAGGCCGCCGGCCCGGTCGTGCCGGTCATACACGGTGACGCTGTAGCCGAGCTCGCGCAGGATCTCCGCCGTGGCCAGACCCGCCGGCCCGGCGCCGACGATGCCGACCGACTGGCCGATCTCGGCACGGGCGACCAGCGGCTTCACCCAGCCCTCTTCCCAGGCCTTGTCGGTGAGATAGCGCTCGACCGCGCCGATGGTGACGGTGCCGTGGCCCGACTGCTCGATCACGCAGTTGCCTTCGCACAGGCGGTCCTGCGGGCAGATCCGGCCGCAGATCTCGGGCATGGCGTTGGTCGCCTGCGACAGCCGGTAGGCTTCCTCCAGCCGGCCGGCGGCGGTCAGCCGTAGCCAGTCGGGGATGTTGTTGTGCAGCGGGCAATGGGTCTGGCAGAAGGGGACGCCGCACTGGGAACAGCGCGAGGCCTGTTCGGTGGCCTTCGCGTCGATAAAGTCGGCATAGATTTCATGGAAGTCGCGGTCGCGCTCTCGCGCATCGCGCTTCTCGGGAGTGCGACGATCAATGATCGTGAACTTCAGCATCCGCTCGGCCATGCCGTGCCCCAGCCTTCCTGAAGGAAAAGTTTGCTCTGCCGGCCTTCTAGGCGTTGGGAAACGCATGAAACATGCGTCGGTCCGTTTAGTTGACCACTTTTCTGGCCGCCGTTCGGATTTCGGGCAGGCTTCGCCTGTCCGGGCCGCAGATTATGTCCCGTTTGTAGACCATCAATCCGTGAGTCTTTCATGAGCGATTTTCTGGCCGCCATCATCCTCGGCCTCGTCGAGGGTCTGACGGAGTTCATCCCCGTTTCTTCAACAGGCCATCTGCTGCTGACCAAGGTGGCGCTGGGGCTGACCGACCCGTCCTGGGACAGCTTCATCGTGCTGATCCAGCTGGGGGCGATCCTGGCCGTGGTGGCGCTTTACTTCCAACGTCTGTGGGCCGTGCTGATCGGCCTGCCGACTGATCCGGCTGCGCGCCGGTTCGCCCTCAGCGTGCTGGTCGCCTTCATGCCGGCGGTGTTCCTGGGCTTCCTGCTCTACGACTTCATCAAGCATGTGCTGTTTGAGAGCCCGGCGCTGATCTGCTGGTCGCTGATCCTCGGCGGGTTCGTGCTGCTGGCCATCGACCGCTGGAGCCCCGCGCCGAAGGAGCACGACGCCATGAAGCTGCCGCTGCTGACCTCGCTCGGCATCGGCGTGATCCAGTGCATCTCGATGATCCCGGGCGTGTCCCGCTCCGGCGCCACCATCGTCGGCGGCGTCATGCTGGGCGTCGACAAGCGGGCGGCGGCGGAGTTCAGCTTCTTCCTGGCTATCCCGACCATGGTCGGCGCCTTCGCCAAGGACTTCTGGGAAAGCCGCGAAAGCCTGATGGTGGGCAGCCACCTCGGCCTGCTGGCCGTCGGCTTCGTCGTCTCGTTCCTGTCCGGCCTGGTGGTGGTCAAGGTGCTGCTGGACGTCGTCAGCAAGCGCGGCCTCTCACCGTTCGGCTGGTGGCGGATCCTGGTCGGCGCCGGTGGTCTGGCCGTGATCTACCTGGCCTGACCGACTAGACGGCGCCTTCGGGCGTCGCCGCGTACTGGCCGCCCTTGCGGTAGCGATAGAGGTAGCTCGGGACGATCGCCTCGATGCTGCGCGGGGTGATGCCCAGCGCGTCGAAGCCCGCCGCGCCGTCCGCGACGACATTGTCGCTGCGCAGCAGCTCGACCTGGTCCGACGTCAGCACCGGCGCGATTCCGACCACCGCCGTCACGGCCGCCAGCTTGCCGACCAGCGAGGCGATCGGCCACGGCAGCGGCGCAAGGATGCGGCTCTTGCCGGTTTCCAGCAGCACGAACGCCATCAGCTCGCGGAACGTGAACACGCCCGGCCCGCCCAGCTCATAGGTCTTTCCGGCGCAGTCCGGGTCGGTCACGACCTTCGCGACAGCGGCGGCCAGGTCGGCGACATAAACCGGCTGGAAGCGCGTCGCGCCGCCGCCGGGCAGCGGCAGGGCGGGACTGATCGAGGCCATGGCCGCGAAGCGGTTGAAGAAGTCGTCCTCCGGCCCGAACACCACGGAGGGGCGCAGGATCACCGCCGTCGGGATCGCGGCGCGCACGGCGGCCTCGCCCTCGGCCTTGCTGCGAGCGTATTTCGCCGGAGACTCAGCGTCGGCGCCGATGGCCGAGATCTGCACGAAGCGGGTGATCCCGCGCGCCGCGGCGGCCTCGGCGATCGCCCTGGCGCCCATGGTGTGGATCGTCTGGAACCCCTGGCGGCCGCTTTCGAACAGCACCCCGACCAGGTTTACACAGGCCTCGGCGCCGTCCAGCGCCCGGCCGATCGAATCCGGATTGCGGACATTCGCCTGGACCACCTCGATCTGGCCGACATCGCCCAGCATGCGCAGGCGATAGCCGCGCCCGACATTGCGGGCGGCGACGCGGACTCGGTAGCCCTGCTTCGCCAGCGAGCGGACGACCTGACGGCCGATAAAGCCGGTTCCTCCGAAGACGGTGACGAGCCCACGCATGACGGCGCCTTTTCCCTTTGTGATAGCGCCCGGATAGACGACAGGCGCTCCATGCGCAACGCGCCATTGACCGCATCAAGACGGCGCCCTATGAGGCTCGCCTTCGCGCTGATCCGGGGTTCCGGAAAGGTATGCGAGCCCAGGTGGCGGAATTGGTAGACGCGCTGGCTTCAGGTGCCAGTGGCTTAACGGCCGTGGAGGTTCGAGTCCTCTCCTGGGCACCACCCTCCTCTTCTATATGGTAGTAGAGTGAGAGTGGGAGCGACTGCATTTGGCCAATCATCTGCATGAAGGCGACATCCCGGCGGGCCTGTTCGCGGGCGCGACGTCGGTAGCCATTGATTCCGAGACCATGGGGCTGAGTCTCCAGCGGGATCCGCTGTGCGTCGTGCAGATCTCGGCCGGCGACGGCGACGCCCATGTCGTGCGGCTCAATCGCCCGGTCTATGACTGCCCCAACCTCAAGGCGCTGCTGACCGATCCCTCAGTGCTGAAGATTTTTCACTTCGGCCGCTTTGATATCGCCATGTTCGAGCATCATCTGGGGATCACGACCAACCCCGTCTGGTGCACCAAGATCGCCTCCAAGCTCGCCCGCACCTATACCGATCGCCACGGCCTGAAGGACGTGTGCAAGGAGCTGCTTGGCGTGGACCTGAGCAAGGCCCAGCAGAGTTCGGACTGGGGGGCGGCCGTGCTGTCGCCCGAACAGATCGCCTACGCCGCCTCCGACGTCCTCTATCTGCACGGCGTCAAGAACCGCCTGCAGGCGATGCTCGACCGCGAAGGCCGGGCCGACCTGGCCCAGGCCTGTTTCGACTTCCTGCCCCAGCGCGCGCGGCTCGACCTCGCCGGCTGGGAAGAGGTCGACATCTTCGCCCATAGCTGAGGCGGCTGATGACGGTCGCCGCGCACCCCGCCGACACGCCCGTTGATCGCGACGCCGCGTTCGCGCGCTGGGAGCGCCGGCTGCGGCTGATCACCCGTCTGCGTCGCGCCCTGCCCGCTCTGATGGCGCTGATCACGCTCGGCCTGGTGGGTCTTGTGACGCTCAGCGCCGTGAAGGCGCCAAAGCTGGTCCGCAATGACGATCCGATCATCCGCATGGTCGGCGCCCGCTTCCAGGGCCGGGTCGAGGACGGCCGCAGCTTCCTCATCGGGGCCCAGGAGGCCGCGCGGGACGAGCGCCAGCCGCACCGGGTCAGTCTGATCGAGCCGATCATGGTCGTCGGCGCCGAGACCGCGACGCCGCGCCGGCTGATGGCGCGCATGGGCGTCTATGACGAAAAGACACGGCTGCTTCAGCTGACCGGCGATGTCCGCATCGACGACGGCCTCGGCAACCGCATCGCCTCGAACGACATCACGATCGACACCCGGACCGGGTCCGCTGTCGGCCAACAGGGCATCGAGGGCGACGGTCCGGTGGGTCAGGTTTCGGCCGACTCATATACGGTCAAGGACAAGGGCGACCGCATCGAGTTCCGAGGCAGGGTTCGCACGCGCGTCAATCCGGAATAAGACGGGTCATGATCAGGTCGGGAGCGCGCATGCAGAGCGCGGTAAAACATCTTGGATTGGCGGCCACGGTCGCCGTCGGCGTGCTGTTCGGCGCGAGCGCCGCGCTGGCGCAGCTCGATCCGCGCGCGCCGATCGACATCACCGCCGATTCCTCGGAAGTCATCCAGAGCCAGTGCCAGTCGACCTGGAGCGGCGCGGTCGAGGCCCTGCAGGGGCGCACGCGGCTGCGGGCCGACAGCGTCCGCATGTACAGCCTGAAGAAGGGCGACACCTGCGGCGCCAGCGACCGGATGGAGGCGGCCGGCCAAGTCTACTTCGTGACGCCCGAGCGCACCGTCCGGGCTGACGCCGCCGTCTACAGCTTCGGCGGCGAGTCCATCACGCTCAGCGGCAACGTCATCGTGGTGCAGGGCCGCAGCGTCGTGCGCGGCGATCGTCTGGTCATCAACACCCGCACCGGACAGGCGCAGATGTCGTCCGGCGTCACCGGCCGCAACAAGGCCGGCCGCGTGCGCGGCGTCTTCTATCCCAACCAGGGGACCTCCAACTAGGTGGCCGCCGACCTCGACCAGAGCGGCGAGGGCCTCGTCGTCGACCGGCTGTTCAAGTCGTTCGGCGAGCGCCAGATCGTGCACGGCGTCAGCCTGCGATTGAAGCGCGGCGAGGTCGTCGGCCTGCTCGGCCCCAACGGCGCGGGCAAGACGACCTGCTTCTACATGATCACCGGCCTGATCCCGGTCGACGACGGCGCGATCCGCCTGGATGGCCGCGACATCACCGCCCTGCCGATGTACCAGCGCGCCCGCATGGGCGTCGGCTACCTGCCGCAGGAAGCGTCGATCTTCCGCGGCATGACGGTCGAGGAAAACGTTCTGGCCGTCGTCGAGATGCGCGAGAAGGAGACCGGCCGCGCCCGCGAGGCGACCGCCGCCCTGCTTGAGGAACTGCGGATCAGCCATCTGAAATCGGCCCCGGCCGTGTCCCTGTCGGGCGGCGAGCGCCGGCGCGTGGAAATCGCCCGCGCCCTGGCCAGCGAGCCGTCGTTCATGCTGCTGGACGAGCCGTTCGCCGGCATCGACCCCCTGGCCATCGCCGACATCCGCGACGTGATCGGCTACCTCAAGGGTCGCGGCATCGGTATCCTGATCACCGACCACAATGTGCGCGAGACGCTCGACATCATCGACCGCGCCTCGATCATCCATGCCGGTGAAGTGCTGTTCGAGGGCGCGCCGCAGGAGATCGTCGACAATCCCGACGTCCGCCGCGTCTATCTGGGCGACCGCTTCAACTGATCGCCGTTCTGCGGCGCCCGGAGCCGACCCCGACCCCCTAGTCGAGAATCCGGTGGGCGATGGCTTCGCGGCGGGCCGCGTCTACGCCGAGGACGTCCTCGAGGTAGGCGTCCAGCGTCGTGTGGCGTTCGTGGATCGCCGCGAAGGCGGTTTCCAGATACTGCGCCTCGACGCCCATCGCCGTGATCATCGCCTCGCGGCTGGGCAGCCGGCCGGTCATCTCCTCGATGTGGGCGGCGAACTGCGGCGCGCGGCGCTCGAAGCGGTGGATGTCGTTGGTCAGCAGGAAGTCGGCGACGATGTCCTCCTCGCTGACTCCGGCCAGATGATGGGTCAGGGCGGCGAGGATGCCCGTGCGGTCCTTGCCGGCGGCGCAGTGGATCAGCACCGGCCCGGTGGTCTCCGACAGGGCGTGGAAATAGCGGCTGTAGAGATCGATGTGGCGGTCCACGAAGGGCGCCTCGCGGTAGTACTCGACCATATAGCCGATGAAGGCCTCGGGGCTGAGATCGGAGCCCTTGATGAAGGTGTGCCAGGGATCGTCGTCTTCCTGGCCGATGTCGTTCTCGATCACCAGGCCGTCGAAGCCTTCCCAGCGGCGGCTGGGGCTGCGCTCGCGCTCGTTGGGCCGGCGCAGGTCGACGATCACCGACAGACCCAGCGCCTGCATGGCGGCCAGGTCGGCCTCGGTGGCCTCCGACTGGTGGGCGGCGCGATAGAGCAGGCCGCGCTTGAGGCGGCGGGAGCCGGCGGCGTAGTCGCCGAAGTCGCGGAAGTTCTCGATGGCGTCGAAGCTGATCTTGCGGGTCATGCTCCGGTTCCTAGCGAAGCTGGATGACGATGGCGAGACGTTCCGCGCCTTACCGTTCTTTCACTTGCTCCACCGGGCCTCGCCCGCCATGACTCTCGCGGGGACTATCGAGCGCAACTGTCATCACCGGGGGGTGGGCCGTAACATGCTGATCATCGAGAACCTGACGCACGTCTATCCGAACGGGACGGTCGCGCTGGATGACGTCAACCTGACCGTCGAGAAGGGCATGTTCGGCCTGCTGGGTCCGAACGGCGCGGGCAAGTCGACCCTTATGCGGACCGTCGCGACGCTGCAGGCGCCGACCTCCGGCCACGTCCGGTTCGGCGCGATCGACGTGCTCAAGGATCCCGAACAGCTCCGCCGCACCCTCGGCTACCTGCCGCAGGATTTCGGCGTCTACCCGCGCGTCTCCGCCTACGACATGCTCGACCACATGGCCGTGCTGAAGGGCATCTCCAACGCGAAGGATCGCAAGGAGACGGTCGAGACCCTGCTGGGCCAGACCAACCTCTGGAACGTGCGCAAGAAGGCCATCGCCGGCTTCTCCGGCGGCATGCGCCAGCGGTTCGGCATCGCCCAGGCCCTGATCGGCGACCCCAGCCTGATCATCGTCGATGAGCCCACCGCCGGTCTCGACCCCGAAGAGCGCAACCGTTTCCTCAACCTGCTGGCCGAGATCGGCGAGAACGTGGTGGTGATCCTCTCGACGCACATCGTCGAGGATGTCTCCGACCTTTGCCCGGCCATGGCGATCATCTGCGACGGCCGCATCGTCGGTCAGGGCGCGCCCGCCGACCTCGTCGCCGGCCTGCAGGGCCGGATCTGGAAGAAGATCATCGACAAGAGCGAGCTCAAGGACCACCAGGCCCGCTACCGCGTGATCTCGACCCGCCTGTTCGCCGGCCGGACGGTCATTCACATCATTTCGGACGACAACCCGGGCGATGGCTTCACGCCGGTGCAGGGGGATCTGGAGGACGTCTACTTCTCCACCCTCTCGACGCACCGCAAAGCCGCCTGAGGGCCCGGCCATGTTCAGCAAAATCGCGGGCTTTGAATTCCGCTACCAGCTGCGCAACCCGGTGTTCTGGGTCGCGGCGGGCATCTTTTTCCTGCTGACCTTCGCCTCGGTGACCATCCAGCAGGTCAGCATCGGCGGCGGCGGCGGCGGGGTGCACAAGAACGCGCCCTTCATGATCGGGCTGATCCACCTGATCCTGGCGATCTTCTACATGTTCGTGTCGACGGCCTTCGTCGCCAACATCGTTGTGCGCGACGACGAGACCGGCTTCGGCGGTATTCTGAGGTCCACGCGGATCTCGAAGTTCGACTACCTCTACGGCCGGTTCACCGGCGCCTTCGCGGCGGTCTGCCTGTCCTTCTTCGCAGTCCCGGCGGCGATCGCCATCGGCTCGCTGATGCCCTGGGTCGACAAGGAGACGCTCGGTCCGCTGACGCTCCAGCCGTTCGTCTACGCCTATGTCGTGCTGGCGTTGCCGGCGCTGTTCCTGACCTCGTCGCTGTTCTTTACCCTGGCGACCGTCACCCGCTCGCTGATGTGGACCTATGTCGGGGTGATCGCCCTGCTCATACTGTGGACCGTCGCGGGGATCGCGCTCGACAAGCCCGAGTTCGAGAAGGCCGCCGCGCTCTGGGAGCCGTTCGGCACCGCGGCGTATGGTCTGGCGACCAAGTACTGGACCGTCGCAGACCGCAACACGCTGGTCCCGCCGCTGACCGGCGCGCTGCTGTTCAACCGCCTCTTCGCGGTGGCCCTGTCGGCGCTGTTCCTGTCGCTCGCCTTCATCCTGTTCCGCTTCCAGTCCGGCGCGCAGTCCGGCAAGCGGGCCAAGGCGGCGAAGCTGATGGCCAGCGCGGCGCCCGACATCGCGCCGCCGCCGCTGGCGGCCCTGCCCAGGGCGCGCTTCGACGCCGCCTCCGCCTGGGCCCAGTTGCTTGCCCGCACGCGCATGGACATGGGCCAGGTGTTCGGCAGTCCGGCCTATCTCGTGCTGCTGGCGATGGGCCTGTTCAACTCGATCGGCGCCCTGTGGTTCGCGACCGACGACACGGGCTACGGCGGCCAGATCTGGCCCGTGACCCGCGCGCTGATCCCGCCGCTGCTCGGCTCCTTCAGCCTGATCCCGATGATCATCGCGGTCTATTACGCCGGCGAGCTGGTCTGGCGGGAGCGCGAGAAGAAGACCCACGAGATCGTCGATTCCACGCCGGTCCCGGACTGGGCCTTCGTCGGCCCCAAGACGCTGGCCATCTCGCTCGTGCTGCTCTCGACGCTGGTGATCAGCGTGTTCGCGGCCGTCCTCATCCAGGCGCTGAAGGGCTACCAGCTGTTCCAGCTGGGCGACTATCTGCTGTGGTACGTGCTGCCGCAGGGGATCGACTGGCTGCTGCTGGCGGTGCTGGCGGTGTTCTTCCAGACGCTCTCGCCGCACAAGTTCATCGGCTGGGGGCTGATGGTGATCTACCTGATCACCACGGTCACCTTCGTGAACCTCGGCTACGAGCACAATCTCTACAACTACGGCGGCGCGCCCGGCGTGCCGCTGTCGGACATGAACGGACAGGGCAAGTTCTGGATCGGCGCGGCCTGGTTCCGCGTCTACTGGAGCGCTTCCGCGGTCCTGCTGCTGGTGCTGAGCTACGCGCTCTGGCGGCGGGGCGCGGAGACCCGCCTGTGGCCGCGACTGAAGCGGCTGCCCCGGCGTCTGACCGGCAAGGCCGGCGCGACCTTCGCCCTGGCGCTGGCGCTGTTCGCCGGCACGGGCGTGTTCATCTACATCAACACCAATGTCTGGAATGAATACCGCACGGCCATCGCTGACGAGAAGTGGCTGGCTGACTTCGAAAAGACCCTGATCAGCGAGCAGCATTTCGACACGTTGCCGCGGCCCAAGATCGTGTCGATGAACCTGAAGGTGGACCTCTATCCGCACCAGCCGCGCGCCACGACGCTCGGCTCCTATGTGGTCGAGAACCGCACCGACGCGCCGCTGAAGGACATCCACCTGCTGTTCGACCGCGACCTGACGGTGAAGGCCGTTTCGATCGAGGGCGGCCGGCCGGCGGCCAATCCCTACAAGCGGTTCAACTACAGGATCTTCGCCCTCGACACGCCCATGCTGCCGGGCGAGCGCCGGGTGATCACCTTCACCACCGAACGCGCCCAGCGGGGCTTCCGAAACCGCGGCAACGAAACGCGCGTCGTCGACAACGGCACCTTCCTGAACAACGCCGAGATCGCGCCGCTCCTGGGCGTCGAGCGGTCCGGGCTGCTGCAGGACCGGGCCAAGCGCCGCAAGTACGGCCTGCCGGCGGAACTGCGCCCGGCGAAGCTCGGCGACACGGCCAGCCGGTCGTTCCACTATCTGCGCCATGACGCCGACTGGGTGACGGCCGACATCACCGTCACGACGGTCGCCGACCAGACGCCGATCGCGCCAGGCTACGAAGTGTCCAACACCGTCAAGGACGGTCGCCGCACCGCACGGTTCGTCACCGAGGCCCCGGTGCTGCCGTTCTTCTCGGTCCAGTCAGCGCGCTACACGGTGTCGAAGGAGGTCTACAAGGGCGTCCAGATCGCGGTCTACTACGACCCGCATCACCCCTGGAACGTCGAGCGGATGAAGACGGCGGGCAAGGCTTCGCTGGACTATTTCCAGACCAACTTCAGCCCCTACCAGTTCCGCCAGCTGCGGTTCCTCGAGTTCCCGGCCTATGCCGACTTCGCCCAGGCCTTCGCCAACACCATGCCCTGGTCGGAGAACCTCGGGTTCATCGCCGACTATCGCGACAAGTCGAAGTTCGACCTGGTGACCTACATCGGCGCCCACGAGATCGGGCACCAGTGGTGGGCCCACCAGATCGTCGGCGCCGACCAGCAGGGCGCGACCTCGCTGTCGGAAACGCTCGCCCAGTACTCCGCGCTGATGGTCATGAAGCACATGTACGGGGAGGACCAGATCCGGAAGTTCCTCAAGTACGAGCTGGACCGCTATCTGCGCGCGCGCGGTGGCGAGCCGGTCGAGGAGCTGCCGCTCTACAAGGTCGAGGGGCAGGGCTACATCCACTACCGCAAGGGCTCGCTGGTCATGTACCGGCTGCAGCGGGAGCTGGGCGAGGACGCGGTCAACCGCGCCCTGCGCCGGTTGCTGCAGAGGTTCGCCTTCAAGGCCGCGCCCTATCCGACCTCGCTGGATCTGATCGCCGAGCTGCGCGCCGTGGCGCCGGCCGACAAACAGGCCCTGATCACCGACCTGTTCGAGAAGATCACCCTCTACGATCTCAAGACAAAGGCGATGACGGTGAAGAAGCGTGCCGACGGCCGGTTTGACGTCAGCCTGACGGTCGAGGCCAAAAAGGTCTATGCCGACGGCAAGGGCGTGGAGACGACCGCGCCGATGGCCGAGATGCTGGACGTGGGTCTGTTCACGGCCATGCCGGGCGACAAGACCTTCGACCGGAGCAAGGTCGTCATCATGCAGCCGCGGATGATCCGTAGCGGGACGCAGACCCTGACCTTCACCGTCGACAAGGCGCCGACGTACGGCGGGGTGGATCCCTACAACTACCTGATCGACCGCAATTCAGACGACAATCTGCTGAAGGCGGGCGGCTAGAGGGCCGCCCGCCCCAGACAGCCTTAGGAAAGGCCCTTGCGGAGGGCGTCGGCCTTGTCGAGGTGCTGTTGCACGACCGGCGCGGTGGTCGCCGCGGCGGACTTGAGGGCCGCGTTGTCGCCGTCCTGGGCGTAGCGCGTCATCAGGTCCAGCATCGCCTGGTGGGCATCGATCTGGCCGTCCATATAGGCCTTGTCGAAATCTTCGGTTTTGGCCTCGCGCAGGTCGGCGAGCGTCTTCATCTCGTCTTCCGGCAGGGCGGACGGCAGCGCCAGGGTCAGGCCCGAGGCGCCGATCGCCGTCTTCAGGTCCGCCGTCGTCCGGGTGTGCACGTCGACCATCATCTGGGCGAAAGCCTTGACCTCGGGGTTGGTCGCCCGCTCCAGCGCGATCTTGCTGGACTCGATCTCGAACATGTCGCCGAGGGCAGCCTTGCTGACGAAGTCGGGCGCGGCCGCCTCGTTCGCGGCGGTCGGGATGGTCGCCGAGGGGTTGGCGTCCGGCGCGCCCATGGCGGCCTCTTCGGACTTCTTGCCGCAGGCGGCGAGGGTCAGGGCCATGGCGGCGGCGCCGACGAGGAGAAGGTTGCGGTTCATCTTGGGTACTCCACTTGATTGACAAGGTCGCCCGCCGCCCCCAAGCGGACCCTGTGCAGACACAACCTCACGGGGGCGTGATGAGTTCCGACCAAGAGCCGAAAATCCCCGGTCCGCTGGACGGCCTGACCGTGATCGAGATGGGAACCCTGATCGCGGGTCCCTTCTGCGGCCAGATCCTCGGCGACTTCGGCGCCGAGGTGATCAAGATCGAGGACCCGGCGGCGGGCGACCCCATGCGCCAGTGGGGCCGCAGCCTGCCCAAAGGCCATTCGCCCTGGTGGCCGGTGATCGGGCGGAACAAGAAGTCCGTGACCCTGAACCTGCGGACGCCAGAGGGTCAGGCTATCGCCCGCAAGCTGATCGGCGGCGCCGATGTGCTGGTCGAGAATTTCCGTCCCGGCGCGCTGGAGAAATGGGGCCTGGGTTACGACAGCCTGTCGGCCGACAATCCCGGCCTGGTCATGGCGCGGGTCTCGGGCTTCGGCCAGACCGGCCCCTACGCCTCGCGGGCCGGCTACGCCCTGATCGGCGAGGCCATGGGCGGACTGCGCTACATCACAGGCGAGCCCGACCGCGCCCCCGCCCGGGCCGGGATTTCCGTGGGCGACAGCCTGGCCGGCCTGCACGCGGCGCTGGGGACCATGATGGCGCTGCATTCGCGCCATCGCACCGGCAAGGGCCAGATCGTCGACGCGGCGATCTATGAGAGCGTGTTGTCGGTGATGGAGAACCTGATCACCGAATACGGCCTGACCGGCTATGTCCGCGAGCGGTCAGGCTCGGTGCTTCCCGGCATCGCGCCGTCGAACGCCTATCCGACGCGGGACGGGGCGCTGGTGGTCATCGGGGCCAACCAGGACACGCTGTTCAAGCGGCTTTGCGAGGCCATGGGCCGGCCCGGGCTCAGTGACGATCCACGGTACGCCGGCCATGCGGCGCGCGGCGAGAACCAGACCGAACTGGATGCGCTGATCGGCGGCTGGACCGCAACCCTCGACGCGGACGCCCTGCTGGCGCTGATGGAAGAGAAGGGCGTCGCCGCCGGCCGGGTCTATCGCGCCCCTGACATGCTGGCTGATCCCCAGTTCGCCGCCCGCGATGCTATTGTCGAAGTCCCGCATCCGGTGTTCGGCGCGGTGCAGATGCAGAATGCCTTCCCCAGGCTGACGGATACGCCGGGCGCGGTCCGCTGGCCCGGCCCCGCGCTGGGAGAACACACCGACGCGGTGCTGACCGCACGGGCAGGGCTGTCCCCGGACGAGGTCGCTGATCTGCGGTCGAAGGGCATCGTCTGACGCCTGGCGCTCCCCGCTGCTGCGACCCGGGCGACCGTGGTTGTGGTCTATCGCCCCGTGACCTCGGCCAGGGCGCGGACGATCTGGTGGACATTGTAGGGCTTGCGCACAACGGGCGCGCCGAAGCCTTCCGGCGCGCCGCGTTCGCCATAGCCGGTGGCGAACACGAAGGGCGTGCCGCGGGCGTGCAGCGCCGCGGCCAGCGGCTCGACCGACTCGCCGTTGAGATTGGCGTCCAGCACCGCGGCGTCGATCTCGAGGCTGAGCATCGCCATGGCCTCGCCCAGGTCGGCCGCGCTGCCGACCACCGTGGCGCCGGCCTCGACCAGTCCGGCCTCAAGCTCCATGGCCAGAAGGACCGCGTCCTCGACCACCAGCAGCCGCAGACCCTCGACGCCGCCATGCGGGGTATCGGCCCGGCCCTGCGAGGCGCCTGTCGGCAGGTCGATCTCGATCACCGGGGTTTCCGCCACCGGATCAGCGATCGCCCTGGCGTCGGCGCGCAGCATGGCCTGAACGCCATCGGCGCGGTACTCGACACGGCCCTCTCCGCCCAGTTCGCGGCCGGTGACCCGGTCGAGCAGGGTCGACCCGAAGCCGCGCCGCTCCGGCGGCGATACGGCCGGGCCGCCACTCTCGTTCCAGCGCAAGGTAAAGCCGCCCTCGGGCGCCTGCTCCCAGGTCACCTCGACCCGGCCGGACTCGACCGACAGGGCCCCGTACTTGACCGCGTTGGTGGCCAGTTCGTGCAGCGCCAGCGACAGGGCGTTCGCCGCGCGCGGGGTCAGGATCAGATCCGGTCCCTCCCAACGCGCCTGACCCGGCGCCAGTCCGCCCAGCTCGGCGGCGGCGATATGGGCAAGGCTGGCGCCGCGCCAGCGCGTGGCGGTCAGCAGCTCATGCGCCGAGGCCATGGCCTTCAGCCGGCCGGCGAACGCCGCCATGAAGCCCTCGGTGGATGTCGTGCGGCGCGCTGATTGCGCCGCCAGAGACTGAACGGCGGCCAGGACGTTCTTCACCCGGTGATCGAGCTCGGCGAGCAGGGTCTCGCGGTGTTCCTCCTCCGCCTTGCGGTCGGAGATGTCGCGGACCACGCCGATGACCCGTTGCGGCGCGCCGCCCGGACCGGTCACCACGACGCCCGAGCCCTGCATCCAGCGCAGGCGGCCGTCGTCCGGGCGGATCATCCGGTATTCGGCGCTGTAACGGCCGGCCCCGCGAAGGCCCTTGTCGACGGTCTCTTTCAGGGCGGCGACATCGTCGGCATGCACGAAGCGGAACGACAGGTCGCCGCCTTCGCCCCGGGCCGCACTCGAGGCCACGCCCGTGATCGCGCGCATGCGGTCGCTGATCATCATCCGGTCGCGGGCGATGTCCCATTCGAATTCACCCAGACCGGCGGCGTCGAGGGCCAGTTCGACCCGGCTCTGGTCCAGTCGCGCGCGCCGTTCGGCGTCGATCGTCTCCGCATCGTGGGCGAGCATCTCGCTGGCCAGCGCGGCCAGGTCCGCAAGGGCCAGGCGTTCGGCTTCCGTGTGGGGCTCGTGGGGCTCGGTGTCGCCGACCGACAGCACCCCGATCGCCTCGCCGCCCGGCGCCAGCAGCGGCGCGCCGGCATAGAAGCGGACGTCAACCTGGCTGAAGCTCTGCAGATATCCCTTGAACAGCGGATCGGCGCGGATGTCGCCGCTGATGATGACCTGTGGATTGCGCACCATGAAGTCGGCGAGACTACCGGTCCGCGGGTACTGTCCGGCGGGCACGCCGAGACGCGCCTTGTGCCAGAGGCGATCCTCGTCGACGAGCACGACGGCGGCGCGCGGCGCGTGCAGGATCAGCGCCGCCATCCGGGCAATCCGGTCGAAACGTCGGTCCGAGCCGCTGTCGAGTGCATGAAGGGAACGCAGCGCCTTGAGCCGCGCGGCTTCATTCACAGCGGGGGCCAATAGCGGGGCGTCGTCCATGCCTCACCATAACGGGTAACCGCCGCGCACGCGACAGGCGAGAATTCGTGGCGCCTGACCCCTTGTGTGGCTAGAATGGAACCCGATCTATCGTGATCGCGTTCCCGGTCAGCCCCCCGCCTGGAGGGTCGCCTGATCGGTGCGCCCGCGACTACGGAGTTTCCAATGCCTACCAACGCCTCGACCCCATCGACCCGCGAAGCTGAACAGGCCAAGGCCGATCTCAAGAGCGCCGCGAAGCACGCCGAGCGCAGCTTCATCGACGCCGCTGACCAGGCGCGTGACCGTCTGACCGAAGCGGCCCACCGCACCGAAGCGGCCGTCCGCGAGGGTATGGAGACGCTGCGCGTGCAGAGCCGCGTCTATGCCGACTCCGCCACGGCCCAGTTCGACGACGCCCAGCGCTATGTGGTCGAGAAGGTCAAGGAACGGCCCGCCACGGCCCTGCTCGCCGGGGTCGGCTTCGGCGTGCTCGTCGGCCTGCTGCTGGCCAGCCGGGGCGATCGCCGCTGATGATAGAACGGACGCTGATGGCTGTAGCGGCTGGCGCCGCTATCGCCGCCGCCGCAGCCGCCGGCGTCTTTTCGGCCTTCTTCGCCCTCTTCGCCTTCATCCAGCCCTACGTCGGCACGCCCGGCGCAGCTGCGATCATCGCCGGTTGCTCGGCGCTGGTCGTGGCGGCGGCCGGCCTCCTGGCCGCCCGCAAGGCCGAGGGGGATCGCAAGCCGGGTGCGGCCCCGGTCGCGGACCCCACGCTGATCGACACGATCATGACGGTGGTCCGTGACCGCCCGCTGCTGTCGGCCGGCGCCGCCGTCGCCGCCGGGATCTACGCCCTGCGCAATCCGCAGCTGGCCGCCGCCGTGATCCGCGCCTTCATGGACAAGCCGCCGCACAGACCGCCGCCCGGCCGGAACTGACGCCGCCGCGGAACGCTTCCCTCCGGACCCCTGTTCCGGAGCGCGCCATGTTTATCCTTCCCGAGCTTCCCTACCGACCCGACGCCCTGGCGCCGGTGATTTCGGCTGAAACCCTGCGGTTTCACCACGGCAAGCACCACAAGACCTACGTCGAGACGTTGAACGCCCTGCTCGAGGAAGCCGGCGAGACGCCGGAATGCCTTGAACAGGTTGTGCGCGACGCGGCCGTTGATCCTGCCCGCGCCAAGCTGTTCAACAACGCCGCCCAGGCTTGGAACCACGGCTTCTTCTGGGATGCGATGTCGCCGGCCGGAGGCGCGCCGACCGGCGCCCTTGCCGGCGCGGTGGAGACAGGCTTCGGCGCGCTGGCGGACCTGAAGGCGACCTTCGTCAAGACCGGGGCGGAGCATTTCGGGTCGGGCTGGGTCTGGCTGCTGGCCGAGCGCGGCCGGTTGAAGGTCGTGGCGACCCACGACGCCGAGGGGCCGCTGACGCAGGAGGACGTGGTTCCGCTGACGGTCTGCGACCTCTGGGAACACGCCTACTACCTGGACCATCAGAACGA
This sequence comes from Caulobacter sp. FW305-C-30-S16, assembly GCF_058783025.1. Lineage (NCBI taxonomy): Bacteria > Pseudomonadati > Pseudomonadota > Alphaproteobacteria > Caulobacterales > Caulobacteraceae > Caulobacter > Caulobacter sp. FW305-C-30-S16. The sequence goes on from NZ_JBYSYH010000001.1 coordinate 575,489, forward strand.
CCGGAAAGGCTTCCTCGCGGCCTGGTTCGACACCCTGCTGAACTGGGACCTGGCCGCCGCCCAGTTCGCCGCGGCGCAGGAACAGGGCGCGGCGTGGACCTATCCCGCGCCGGAGGCCGCGGAGGGAACAGCTCGCCAGGCCAGGCGTTAGCCAGAACAAGGGTTGGTCAACGCCGCCTGATACAAACAGGAGAGAAGCATCATGCTCAGATGGGCGCTCATTTTTCTGGTCGTGGCGCTCGTCGCCGCGTTCCTCGGCTTCGGTGGACTGGCCGGGACGGCGGTGGATATCGCCAAGATCCTGTTCTTCATCTTCCTCGTGCTGTTCCTGGTTTCGGCCGTGATGCACCTGGTCCGGGGCCGGGCGCCTTAGGGGCGCACGTCTTCGATGAGACGTCAGAAGCGGCGGCGGGTCATCCCGCCGCCGCTTTCCGTTCAGGGTCTGGCCGGCTCCGGCCGCCGGTCGATCGACCAGGTGCGCCAGGTCTCGAAGTGCGAGCCCGACCACGCCAGGGCGGAAATCCGGACGATGTCCTCGTCGACCTCGATACAGTTGAAGCCGATCGGTGAGCCGCGCTCACGGATTGAAAGCGTGCTGGCGCCGACCGCCCAGGTGTGACCGTCACCCCCCGGATAGGGCAGGGCGAACGGCGCATGCACATGACCGGTCAGGACCAGATCGACGCCCCCGTCGGCCAGCGCGACCGCCGCATCGTGTCCGCCATGCACCTGACCGCTCATCGGGCCGCCGATCATTTCGATCAGCGGATGATGACAGGCGACGATCTTCAGCGCTCCGGCCGGCGCGTCTGCGAGGGCCCGGACAGCCCCGTTCACCTGGCCAGTCGAAATCGCGCCCTTCGACCAGTTGGTCCGCAACTGCACGCCGCGGGCGGTGTTGATCGAGGCGACCGCCAGCCCCGGTCGCCGCAACAGCGTCGGCGAGACCGGGCCGAAGTGGCGCTCGTAGCGCTTCCACGGCGCGAACAGCCGCTTCATCAGGCTGAAATAGGGGGTGTCGTGATTGCCCGGGACGACCAGCGAATCGACCGCCAGACTCCTGATCCAGCGGCGCGCGGCGACAAATTCCGTCTCCGAGCCTTCGCGCGTGACATCGCCGGTGATGATCGCCAGATCCGGTCGGTGCTCGGCGATCCATCCGGCCGCAGCGCCCACCGCGTCGCGATGTTCGCCGCCGAAGTGGATATCCGACAAATGGGCCAGCCGCAGGGTCACGCTGTTGTCTCCGTATCGCGCGGCACCAGAGCCCGGAACGCCACGGGCCGGAAGCGGAAGTCGACGACGCGTCCGAGCCGGACCGGCTCGCCGTCCAGCACGGCCGGAATGCGTCCCGCCGCCCAGGCGCGTCCGGCGCGGATATGGGTGACCTCGACCGTCTGGTCGGCGCGCCAGTCGCCGAGCGCCGCGCGGAAGCCGAGGCGGAAGATCTCCAGCGCCCCGCCCGGATCAATGGCGGCGGCTTCCAGATAGCCCTCGTCGTCGTCCATCGCCCTGGAGACCAGGGGACACATCAGAGCCAGGGCCTCGGCCTTGGCGCGGGGGCGACCCCCGAGACTGAAGCGCAACCGGCCCGAAAACGCCCTGTGCAGCGCCCGCTGCGCGCGGATCAGGGCGCCCTTCAGGTCACCGTGCCGCGCCGCCTCGCGCGCCTCGGCCCAGAGCGCGGGCGACCCGAGGATCGCGGCGACGTAGAACGCCTTGCCCTCGATCTCGCCGCCCGACACCGGCTTGACGACGCCATCCCTGAGAATGTCGGCGAGCGCGGTCTTCCAGTCCCGCCCCCCGTAGAGGGCGTTCGGCAGCATGTTCATGGTTCCGCCGGGCAGCGGCGCGACGAGCGGGCCCTTGGGGCCGCACAACTCCGCGCCCGCCCGCGCCGTGCCGTCGCCGGCGACGATGGCCAGCAGATCGGGCCGGGTGTCGAGTGCGGCCTGCAGGCAGGCCTCCAGCCCGGCCTCGCCCGGTGCCGTCACCTCGCCGGTCACGCCCGCCTCGGCGAGGATGCGCTCCGCTTCGGACACGGCGTCGGGACCAGCGCTGCCTGAGGCCGGGTTCACCACGACGGCGATCCGGTTGAAGACGAGCGCCTTCTGTCTGGACTTCACGCTGCTTTGCTCCCGCACCCCGTCCGCTGCTCAACGGCTGGCCTGGCCTGCAGGTTCCCGATCGGGAACCCGACCGCAGTCCGGACGTTGGCGATCCGGGCGGGGCTCACCGGAATACGAGGTACCTCCCATGTCCAAGTCCTTCATCGCCATTCTCGGGGCCGGCCTGCTCTCGGCCGCCTGCACCACGACGGGCAACGTCGAGCGCAACGCCGCCGGCGGCGCGGTCGTCGGCGCCATCGCCGGCGCCGTCATCGGCAACAACACCGGCGACGGCGACGCCGGATCCGGGGCTGCGGTCGGCGCGGTGGTCGGTGGCGGGGTCGGCGCGATCAAGGGCTGCCGTGAGGACGGCGGCTGCGGCGCAACGCCTGCCCCGAACCGGCGTCAGTATTATGATGAGGCCGCCGGTCGGTATTACTATTACGATCAGGCGTCTGGCCGTTACTATTGGGAAGACGGCCGTCCCCGGACCTGATCGCCCTGTGCTCGCTGATGTGCGAGGGGCGGTCGGCCAGGTGGTCGACCGCCCTTTCATTTTGGTCTGAGGGTTGGGTGATGAACAGGATCTCGAAGCTGGCGGCGCTGGGCGTCGCCGCGCTGGCGCTGGGCGGTTGTGGCACGATGAGCAGCTGGCGGGCGAAGACCCCCAATGTCTGCCAGGACCTGACCGTGTCGATCTACTTTGAGCGGGACTCGGCGACGATTACCCGCGAGGCCCAGGCCGTACTCAAGGGCGCCGGCGACCTGGCCAGGGGCTGCACGCTGGGTCAGGTCGACGTCACCGGTCTTGCCGACTCGGTCGGTGATCCGGCCGTGAACCTGGCGCTGTCCCGGAAGCGCGCCGACGCCGTGCGCAAGGCGGTCTCGCGTCTGGGCTTCTCGACCGTGAACTTCGACGTCGCCGCTGTCGGCGAGCAGGGCGCGGTGACGGCCTCGGGCGCTGATCGTCCCCTGCGTCGGCGGACGGACGTTACCTTCCACCTGTCGCGCTAGGACCTTAGACGCCCCGGCCCGGAGCGCCGAAGGCGGGGCTTCAGGCAAAAGAAACAGGGGGCGGATGCTGGGTCCGCCCCCTGAAGTCTGCAGTGTCGGGAAAAGGGTGCGGAGGCGACTGGCTGGCTTTCACCAGCCTCAAGTCGGGGGGGGCGTCGCCGCCTCCGCAATCCATAAACGTCCCTTGTCCGAAATTCGTTCCGATCGATCCGGGAAAAGTTGAATCTTTTTTCGCCGCACACGCGAAACCGGAACGTCCCCCTGTCGCGAAACGTTTCCAGCCCGACCAAACGGACAGGAGACCGATCCCATGGCCGCGATCTTCAAGCGCTTTTCCCGCCCGCCCCCGTCCGGTGAGGTGCACATCGACGCTACCGACGCCCGTCAGGGCCGCTGGGGTCGTCATGCCTTCTGGATGCTCGTCTGCTCTACGGTGCTGGCCATCGCCGCCCTGTTCGGCAGCTGGATGTTCCGCGCCGGCGATCTGTCGGCGGCTGACGCGACGAATACGCCGACGGCCGCGGAATCGCGGGCCGTCGGCGCACCGGCAGACTAGGGCTGCGATCAGGCCGCCTTGGCGGTCCGGCCGGGATGGAAGAACAGCGCCTGGCCGATCGCCGCCTTCACCGTTTCCGGCTGGAAGGGCTTGGTGATCAGGAAGGTCGGCTCGGGACGCTCTCCGGTCAGCAGGCGTTCCGGGAAGGCGGTGATGAAGATGACCGGGATATCGTAGTGGCCGAGGATGTCCTTCACCGCGTCGATGCCTGACGAGCCGTCAGCCAGCTGGATGTCGGCGAGGACCAGGCCCGGCGCCTTGCGGGCGACGGCCTCGACGGCCTCGGAGCGGGTTGCGGCGATGTCGACCACGGTATGGCCGAGTTCGCGCACGAGCGCCTCGATGTCGGCAGCGATCACCGGCTCGTCCTCGATGATCAGGACGTCCGTCGCCAGTTCGGCGTCGATTTCGGTCTGGGCCTGGGAAATCAGCCGCTCGATGTCCGGGAAGTCGGTGTCGAGGATCTGGGCCGCTTCGCTGGGGGTGAACCCTTCGAGCGCGGTCAGCAGGAAGGCCTGCCGCGAGCGGGGCGCGATCCGCATCAACCGCTGGCTGGCCTCATGGCCTTCCGACGGAGTGCGATCCTCCAGGCGCGCGCCCGAGGTGCACCAGATGGCGTGGAACACATGATAGAGCGCGACGCGGGGCGAAAGCCGGCTGTCGAGCTGCTTTTCGCCGGCCGCCAGCGCTTCGAGCGCGACGCGCACATACTGATCGCCAGTGGACTGGCTTCCCGTAAGGGCTCGCGCATATCGGCGCATGTAGGGCAGATGCGGCGCCAGACGAGCAAGAAGACTCATAACCCCTCCCGTTTTCAAGCCTCGAACTGGGAGCGCGCATCGACGCCCGCAAGGACGGGACGCGTCTCCCTCAGGAGCGCCAACGCGCCGGAACGGCGGCGGTTCCCAGAATAATTTGTCTGGGCCATCATGCCGGGCATTGTTTTGGGAACCGGGCGCGAAATCGGGCGTTGAACCGCCTGAGTCTCAGTTCCAGGAGGGGGCGGGCATGTCGCCGCGCCGATAGCATGATCGATCAAGGTCCCATGGATGAACGGCGGAAGGGTGCGGCCCCGCTCGATGAAGCGAGGCTGCGGCAACGGGCGATCGGCGTGAAGCTGCGCCAGATGTTCGATGAGGTCGTCAACGAGCCCGTACCCGACGAGTTCCTCGATATCCTGCGTCAGGCTGACCGGAAGAACGGTGAGGGCTAGATGAGCGCACCACCCGCCGGCGAGGCCGTCCCCCTCGAAGGGGCAGCCCGCGACAAGGTGTTCCAGCGTGAGCTGGTCACCCTGATCCCGCATCTGCGCGCTTTCGCCCGAACGCTGACCGGCGACGCGACGCAGGCCGACGATCTCGCGCAGGACGCCATGATCAAGGCCTGGGACGCCCGGGCGAGCTTCCAGCTGGGCACCAACATGAAGGCCTGGACCTTCATGATCCTTCGCAACCAGTTCTATTCCGACAAGCGCCGCTCGTGGCGCTCGACCCAGCTCGACCAGGAAGCCGCCGAGCGTACGCTGGTCGCCGTTGATGATCCCGGGGCCCCCCTCGCCCTGGATGAACTTCGGCTGGCCATGGGCATGCTGCCCTATGAGCAGCGCGAAGCGCTGATCCTCGTGGGGGCCGGCGGCTTCGCCTACGAAGAGGCGGCGGACATCTGTGGCTGCGCTGTCGGCACCGTGAAGAGCAGGGTCAGCCGGGCGCGAAAGGCCCTGCAAGGCATCCTCGAGACCGGCGCCTATGACCGTGACGGTCGCGAGGCCGGAGATGCGATGCGCTCGATCATCGCTGACGCGGAGCGGCTGAGCGCCATCCGGTGAGATTGTCCGACCGGTTGCGGTGGGGGCCTGCAACCACGATCCGTGTGAGGCTGGGCGTCGCCATGGCGCTGGCCCTGCTGCCGGTGCTTCTGCTCGGCGCGGGCCAGTCCCTGCTCGCCTATCAGCGCGAAGCCGCGGACCGGCAGGCGGTCCTGCAATCGGCCGCCGAACGGAGCGCGGCGTCAGCGCGCGCCCGCATGGAAGCGGCGGGCGTTCTGCTCGAGACCCTCGGCCCGGGCGCGATCGGCATGGACTGCTCGCGACGGCTGGGCGACATCCGGCAACGGCTGCCCGAGTACGCCAACCTGATCCGGTTCGACCGGATCGGGCGCGTGGCCTGTTCGGCGCAAACCGTCCCGGCGGATGCGGCGCGGCGCGACCGTGACTGGTTCCGCCGGCTTCAGGGCGGCGAGACGATGGTGGTGACCCTGACGCCGGGGGTCCGGTATTCGACTGAGCCGAGCCTGTTCACCGCGACGCGATCCTGGGACCCCAAGACCGGCTTCAGCGTGCTTGCGGCGGTCATTCCGCTGTCCAGCCTGCAGCCGCAGCCCGAGGAGCGCACGCTTCCGCGCGGCGCGCAGGTGGCGGTTATTGATCGTCAGGGCCAGATTCTGTCGGTCACCGACAGAAGGGCCTTTCCGCCGGCGATGAAGGCCTGGGTCGACCGTGTCGCCGTCAGGGGCTCCTACCTGGGCTATGGCCCCGATGGCCGGAACGTACGGCGGGTCTATTCCGCCGCGCCACTGGTCGGGGACAGCCTGTTCGTCGTTCTGTCGGCGCCCTCTGCGGGACTGTTTTCGACAGACTGGCTGGACCCTCTGTCAGGCATTGTCTTCCCGCTGGTCGCCTTCATCGTCGCCCTGCTCGCCGTGTTCTTCGCGGCCGAGCGCGTGGTCGGCCGCTGGATCGCCTATCTGCAGCGGATCGCCGAAATCTACGCCCGGGGGCGGTTCACGGTCCGGCCGTTGCGGGCAGAGCGGGCGCCGCCGGAGATTCGCGATCTGGCGGAAACGCTCGACCACATGGCCGCGACCATCGTCGAGCGAGACGCCACCCTGCACGAGAACCTGGACCAGAAGGACGCGCTGATGCGCGAGATCCATCACCGGGTGAAGAACAATCTCCAGGTCATCAGTTCCCTGCTGAGCATGCAGGAGCGGGCGCTCAGCGACCCGGCCGCGCGGGCCGCGATGAGCGATACCCGTCAGAGGATCACTGCCCTCGCCCTGATCTACCGCGCCCTCTACCAGGGTCCCGACCTCAGGCACGTCGACCTGAAGCCCTTCCTGGAAGATCTGATCGGGCAGCTTCTGGCCGGCGAGGCGGGAGGTCACATCCGTACCGAGGTGCGCGCCGACATGCTGGCGATCGACCCTGACAAGCTCGCGCCGCTGGCGCTGTTCGCGGTCGAGGCCGTCACCAACGCCCAGAAGCACGCCCTGCGGAACACAGGCGGGACGCTGACCGTCGACTTCACCCTGCGCGACGGCGAGGCGGAACTCGCGATCGCGGACGACGGCGGCGGCGGGGTCGCGTCGACCGCCGAGTCCTCCCAGACCGCCGGTGTCGGCCGCACATTGATGAATGCCTTCGCGCGTCAATTGCGCGGCAAGATGACCCTTGAACAGAACCCCATGGGCGGCCTTACCGCGCGCCTTGTCTTTCCGATGCCCGAGGTTCCCGCGGACGGAACCTGAAGGTGCGGGAGGCGTTGTTCCCCCGTGCAACAACCGCCCCGCTCATCGGGGCTCGAGGAGACTGCGCCATGCGTAAGATCGTAATTCTGGCCGTTGCGGCCGCCAGCCTGCTCGCCGCCGCCTGCAACACCATCGAAGGCGCCGGCAAGGACGTCCAGGCCGCCGGCGCGGCTGTCGAAGATACCGCGAACGACGCCAAGTAGGCGTCGCAAGGATCCGGACCACGGAACGGCCCCCGACCTCATCGTCGGGGGCCGTTTCGCGTTCAGGTCATGCTGTACTTGATCGGCAGGGACTTGGGTCCGCTGACGAAGCTGGCGAGGCTGCGGCGCGGCTCGCCGTTGAACGCCAGCGTCTCGAGGCGCGGGAGCAGTTCCTCGAACAGGATGCGCATTTCCATCTTGGCCAGATGCTGGCCCAGACACAGGTGCGCGCCGTAGCCGAAGGCCAGATGCTTGTTAGGCGAGCGGTCGACGCGGAAGGCGTCGGGATCGTCGAAGACCGTCTCGTCGCGGTTGCCTGACGGATAGGCCAGCCACAGCCAGTCGCCCTTGGCGATCTTGCGTCCGCCGAGTTCGGTGTCGGCGGTCGCCGAGCGCATGAAATGCTTCACCGGCGTGGTCCAGCGGATGGCCTCGTCGACCAGGCCCGGGATCAGGGACGGGTCCGCCTTCAGCTTGGCCAGTTCTTCGGGGTACTGGCAGAGGCCCCAGATGGCGCCCGCGGTGGACGACGACGTCGTGTCATGTCCGGCCGTGGCGACGATCACGTAGTAGCTCATCGCCTCGAAGTCGTTGATCGGCTCGCCGTCCAGCTTGCCGTTGGCGATCACGCTGGCCACGTCGTCGCGCGGATTGGCCTTGCGGTCGTCGGTGATCGTTTTGAAGTACATGAAGAAGTCGGCGATCACGCCCTGAAGCGCGGCCAGAGCTTCGGGCCCCTGCATCGTCTCGGCCGAGCTCTTGTTGCGGTTCAGGTCGGGATCCTGGGCGCCGAACAGCTCCTGGGTCAGCTTGAGCATCCTCGGCTCGTCCTCGGCCGGCACGCCGAGGATCTCCATGATCACCCGCAGCGGATAGTAGAGGGCGATCTCGTTGACGAAGTCGCATTCGCCGCCGAGCGAGGCCATGTGATCCACGTGCTGGCGCGCGATCGTGCGGATGCGGTCTTCCAGCTTGCGGATGTTCTGCGGCAGGAACCACGACTGGGTCATGATCCGGTACTTGGGGTGGTCCGGCGCATCCATCTGGACCAGCGTGCGCACCAGGTGCGGACTGCCGCCGGTCATGGCCCGGACCATCTTGTCGCCTTCGATCGTGGTGAAGGTGGTCGGCATGTCGCCGGAGTGGAACAGATCGTTCTGCCGGCTGACCTCGAGAATGTCGGCGTGCTTCGTCACCAGCCAGAACGGATAGACGCCTTCGAGCTCGGCCTTGCCCAGCGGGTTGTTGGCGCGCAGCCAGCGGAAGGCGTCATGGACGCTGTCGTCGGCATAGGCCGCCGGATTGATGGCCTGGAAGGCGATCTCGTCGGGAATGCGCTCGGCGCCGCTCATGGTGGTTTCCTTCTTTGCCCCGGCGCGACCATGCCGTCGTGACGTCACGGAAGCAAAGGGGCCCCGAACGGAGGCGTCAGCCGTAGTCCTGGCCGCAGCGGGCGTGGAGCTCGAGGTCGCGGGCGTAGAGCCGCTCGATCTTGCGCCGTTCGGCGGCGGAGATGTCGAGCACCTCGACCTGGCGGGTGACATTCGACTGGCTTAGGGTCAGCGACCTGCCGGTCAGCTCCGACATCCGGTTTGCGAAGGCGTCGGCCTTTTCCAAAACGCCCCAGCACCAGATCGTCGGCAGCACCGCCTCCAGTGGCTGGCCGGGAAGCCAGCCCAGGTAGGCGCTGGCCAGGTCCCCGAACACCTCGGGATGCTCGAGCTGGTAGTCGAGGAACCCCTCGAAGCCATAGCGTCCGGCGGCCTGCGCGGTCAGGTGGGCGTCGAACCGTTGCCACGGCTTCTTCTTCAGGAACCCCTGCCGGGCGTAGTTGTAGTCGGACCGGGCCCGTTCCGCCGGGTCGCGCAGCAGGACGATGCTCTGGACGGGAAGGCCCAGGCCGGACTGCACCGCGGGCTGGTCGAAGTGTCCGCCGATCAGCAGGTCGCCCGGCCTGGCGGCGGCGTCGATTTTCGCCAGGGCCGCGTCGAGCGTCAGCACCTTCAGGTGCTTGCTGAGGTTCTGGGCCTGCGAGCGCCACAGGCGGAACGCCTGCCAGCGACTGATCATCGCCTCACGGCCCAGCGTGTCGGGCAGATAAAAGGTGGTGCGGTCGGGAAAGGCCCCGGCGACGATCCGCGAAAGGCTCTTGGAGCCGCTCTTGGGCACCCGGATGCAGGCCAGCACGGCCTGGTCCCGGCTCTCCGGCATCAGGCGGCGACCCGGAAGGCGGGGTTGCGGGCATAGAGGCCGTCGCGGCCGCTGATCGGCCGATAGGCGTCGGTCAGTCCCAGCGGGCTCTCGCCCTGGCCGAGCACGAGGAAGCCGTCCGCCGGCAGGGCGCGGGCGAGGCCTTCCAGGACGCCGGGCCGGATCGCATCGTCCATCGCCGACAGCACGTTGCGGCAGAAGATCACGTCGAACCGGCCGACCGCCGACAGGTCGCTGGCGAGGTTCAGGCGCCGCCAGCGGACCCGGCCGCGGATGCGTGGCGACAGCCGCCAGCTGTCCTCGACCTTCTCGAAATAGTCGACCAGCATCCGGATCGGCAGGCCGCGCTGGACCTCGAACTGGTTGTAGATCCCGGCCTGGGCCTTCTCGAGATAGCGCTCGGAGATGTCCGAGCCGTAGATCTCGATCCGCGCGCCCGGCTCCAGCCCGACGCCGGCCTCGGCGATCATGGCCAGGCTGTAGGCTTCCTGGCCCGTCGAGCAGCCGGCGCTCCAGATGCGGATCGGCTCGGGCCCGCGCATGCGGGTGAGGGTCGGCAGGATGTCGTCCCGGAACAGCCTGAACGGCGTCCGGTCGCGGAAGAAGGCGGTCTCGCTGGCCGTCATCGCCTCGACCAGCGCCCAGATCAGCGGCTCTTCGCGCCGCGCGCGCAGGCCGGCGATCAGCTCGCTGACCGAACCGTAGGACTCCCGCCGGGCGAGCGGCCCCAAGCGGCTTTCGATCAGGTAGGTCTTGGTCGGGTCGATGTTCAGGCCCGCCCGCTGGCGGCAAAGGGCCACGACCAGCTTGATGTCGTCCGGGGTCATATCGAGACGGTCTCCCGGGCGGAGATGTCGGCCTCGGCGAACTTGGCCTGGATGATGTCGCCGTCGAACGGCTTCATGATGTACTCGCAGGCGCCGGCGGCCAGCGCCTCGCGGATGCGGGCCGGCTCGCTCTCGACCGTGCAGAACACTACCTGGGGCCTGTCGCCGCCGGGCTCGGTCCGCAGCTGGCGCAGGAAGTCCAGGCCGTTCATCACCGGCATGTTCCAGTCGAGCAGGATCACGTCGGGCATCGCCGCCCGGCACCAGGCAAGCGCCTCCAGCCCGTCGGACGCCTCGGCGACCTCGAACCCCAGATCCTCGAGGATCCGGCGGGCGACCTTGCGGATCACCCGGCTATCATCAACCAGCAGACAGGTTTTCAAGGCGCGAGCGCTCCTTCCCCTTCCGATGTTTTGAGCCGTGTCGGTTAACGGGTGGTGAGAGGACGTAGAAAACGTAGACGGTGGCCTGTCCAAAGCTGTGGAAAGTCACAAACACTGTCATCCCGGCCGCAGCGCGGAGCGCGGAGAGCCGGGACCCAGATTTGGCTTCAGGCGCCGGGGACTGGATCTGGTCTGGGTCCCGGATCGGCCGAGCGGCCGTCCGGGATGACAATGCTGATCGGGGGCAACCCCCTCCGGCTCGCCGAAGGCGAGCCACCTCCCCTGACGGGGAGGATTCTAGACCGGCGCCCAGGCGGCGAGTGTGACCTTGTCGTCGCCGACTTCCGCGGCCAGCTGGCCGCCGGCGGATTTGACAATCAGGGAGAGGTAGTAGGCTTGGACCCAGGCGCCGCCGACCGCGTCGCCGCGGCCCTCGCCCTTCAGGCCGCGCAGGACTTCGGGCTTCAGCCGCGCGCGCGGGCCGGTCGCGTCGAGCGTGATCGCCGCGCGGCCGTCGGCCTCAACCACGCGGACCACGGCGGTCCCGCCCATCGGCAGGGCGCCCGCGCCGATCTGGCAGAGGTTCATCAGGATGCGGGCGGCGGCCTTGTTGACCGTCGCAGGCTCGACCTTCCAGTCCAGCTCCGGCCGCACATGGGCGAAGACGCCCTTGGCCAGCGACTCCAGTTCGCGCGGATCGAAGCTCTCTGCCGTCGACGAGGCGCCGAAGGCCACGCGGCTGAACTGCAGCAGGTCGGCCAGCTTGCGGGCGCTCTGGCCGATCAGGTCCATGGCGTCCTCGCGCATGTCCTGCGCCGTCGGGTCCTCGAGCAGGTCCAGGCCCGAGACGATGGCGCTGGCCGGGCTGATGAAGTCGTGACAGAGGCGCGCCGAGATCTGGGCCGCCAGCTCGGCGGCGTCCGGCAGGGTCTCCTCGACGACGGGCGAGGCGGCTTCGATGGGATCAGGGTCGGTCATGGCCAGCGAAATTGACCTGATTTGAAGCGTTGGCAAACGTCCTTCCGGCCCCTAACGAAGCGCCCATGGACCCGTTCATCGAACCCGGCGCCCTGGTGCGCCATCCGGATCGCGAGGACTGGGGTCTGGGACAGGTGCAGTCGGTGACCGGGCGGCGGGTCACCGTGAACTTCGAACATGCCGGCAAACAGGCGATCGACGGGTCGGTCGTGCGCCTGGTCTTCGTGGCCGACGACCCTGGAGCCCGCCGATGAGCGACGCTGATATTGGACTCATCCTGGCGGATATCGTCGAGGAGGCCGGACGGCTGGTGCTGCCCTACTGGTCGCATGGCGGCACGGTGGCCCACACCAGCAAGGCCGACATGAGCCCGGTGACGATCGCCGACCAGGAGGGCGAGAAGCTGATCGTCGCCCGGCTGAAGGAGCATTTTCCCGACATCGCCATCGTCGCCGAGGAAGCCGCCGCCGAGTTCGGCACCCCTGAAGCCATCGGCGACCGGTTCTTCCTCGTCGACCCCGTCGACGGGACCAAGGCGTTCATGCGCGGCGATCCGAGCTTCACCGTCAACATCGGTCTGGTCGCGGGCCGGCGTCCCGTCGCGGGCGCGGTCTGCGCCCCGGCCTCGAACGAGACCTGGTTCACCACGGCGGGCGGCGCGATGAAGCGCGCCGAGGGCGGGCCGGCCTCGCCCGTGCGCGTGCGGCCCTGGCCGAAGGACGAGGCGGTGGCCCTGATCAGCCACACGATGAAGGACGAGGAACTGGCGAAACTGACGGCCGAGTACGGCTTTCACCGCAAGCTGGCGATGGACAGCTCGGTCAAGCTTTGCCGCATCGCCGAGGGCGTGGCCGACATCTATCCGCGCCACGGCCCGACCAGCGAGTGGGACATCTGCGCAGCCCAGGCGGTGCTCGAGGCCGCCGGCGGGTCGGTGACCGGGTATCAGGGGGCCGAGTTTCTGTACGGCAAGGCCGACAAGCGGTTCCTGAACGAGTGGTTCGTGGCGCGCGGCGGGTAATTCGGCAATCCTCCCTGGCGTAGCCGGGGAGGGGGACCGCCGGAGGCGGTGGAGGGGCCGGCGCGGACACTGGCGGCCCCATCCTGAATTCCGGTCCTTCCGGCGAGACCGGCGCTGCCCCTCCACCACGCTCCGCGTGGTCCCCCTCCCCTTTGCGAGGGGAGGAAAGCCCTTTGTCTCATGTAGGCCAGCGTGCCGGTCGGGTCAGGTCAGTCAAGGACGGCGCTCCGCGCCGCCGCGCGCGGCCGCCCGGCGGGCGGTCCTTGAGTGACCTGGCTCGAGCGGCGAAGCTCCCGCCATGAGATGAAGGGCGGGGTGTGGGCGAGATCCCAACCCGCTACTCCCGCTCATCCCCGCAGCCCCAGCACATCCTGCATGTCGAACGCCCCGGCCCCTCGGCCGGCGACCCACCTTGCCGCCGTCACCGCGCCGCGCGCGAACAGGGACCGGTCCCGCGACGAGTGGCTGATCGTCAGGATCTCCTCCTCACCGGCAAACGTCACGCTGTGCTCGCCGATGATGCCGCCGCCGCGCATCACGGAGAAGCCGATCTGGCCGTCGGGCCTCGCGCCGGTCAGGCCGTGGCGCGCGGGCTGGATCACGTCGTTCAGGGCGACGCCCCGGCCCCGCGCGGCCGCTTCGCCGAGCATCAATGCGGTGCCGCTGGGGGCGTCGACCTTGCGCTTGTGGTGGGCCTCGAAGACCTCGATGTCGAAGTCGTTCGCGTCGAAGGCGCGGGCGGCCTGTTCGACGAGGCCCAGCAGCAGGTTGATGCCCAGTGAGAAGCTGCCGGAGCGCACAATGGCGATGCGGCCGGCGGCCTCGTCGATGCGGCGGGTCTGGTCCTGCGAGAAGCCCGTGGTGCCGATGACCAGGGCGACCGCGCCGCGACCGGCGGCCTTTTCGGCCAGGGCGACGGAAGCCTCGGGCGTGGTGAAGTCGATGACCACATCGGCGGCGGCGATGGCCTGGTCGATCGTGACCAGCCCCTCGCCCTCGACGCCCGGGCGTTCGTAGCGGGCGACGACGGCGACATCCTCGCGGCCCTCGCAGAGCGCGATCACCGCCCGGCCCATCCGGCCGAGCGCGCCGGCGACGGCGATCTTCACGGGGGCGGGTGCGGTGTGGGTCATGGGGAAGGATTAGCGCCTGCTTCCGCGCCCGTCACCCTTGCCGAATCAAACCCCCGTCATCCCCGGACTTGTCCCGAGGACCCATGCACACAGTCCTCTCCGGAAAGGTCGCCGCGCATGGGTCCTCGCCGCAAGGGCGAGGATGACGGATTTGATTGAGAGACCGCGACAGGTTGTCCCGCCCCCTCCCGCCCGTTAGGTTGCGCGCCTCTCAGCACATTCCGGCGCCACAGCGCCTGCATTCGCGTTCCAAGGACGTCCCCTTCGCCATGAGCGACTCCGAAAAGAAGACCTTCACCGACGAGGAAGCGCTGGCCTTCCACCAGTTCCCGACGCCCGGAAAGATCGCCATCGCGGCGACCAAGCCGATGGCGACGCAGCGGGACCTGAGCCTGGCCTATTCGCCGGGCGTGGCCGTGCCGGTGCTGGCGATCGCCGAGAACCCGGACCTGGCCTACGACTACACCTCCAAGGGCAACCTCGTCGGGGTGATCTCGAACGGCACCGCGATCCTCGGGCTGGGCAACCTCGGCGCGCTGGCCTCCAAGCCGGTGATGGAAGGCAAGGCGGTGCTGTTCAAGCGCTTCGCCGACGTCGACGCCATCGACATCGAGCTGAGCACCGAGGATCCCGACGAGATCATCACCGTGGTCAAGACCATCGGCGTGACCTTCGGCGGCATCAATCTCGAGGACATCAAGAGCCCCGAGTGTTTCATCATCGAGCAGCGCTGCCAGGAGCTGCTGGATATCCCGGTGTTCCACGACGACCAGCACGGCACGGCGATCATTTGCGCCGCCGGCCTGATCAACGCCTGCTACATCACCGGCAAGAAGCTGGAAGACGTGAAGGTCGTGCTGAACGGGCCCGGCGCCGCCGGCATCGCCTCGATGGAACTGATCAAGGCGATGGGTGTGCGGCCCGAGAACGTCATCGCCTGCGACTCCAAGGGCGTGCTGTACCAGGGCCGCACCGACGGCATGAACCAGTGGAAGAGCGCCCACGCGGTCGACACCGACAAGCGCACCCTGGCCGAGGCCGTGGTTGGGGCGGACGTGCTGCTGGGCCTGTCGGCCAAGGGCGCCTTCACCAAGGAAATGATCGCCAGCATGGCGCCCAATCCGGTGATCTTCGCCATGGCCAATCCGGATCCGGAGATCACGCCCGAAGAGGTGCACGCCGTGCGCGGCGACGCGATCATGGGCACCGGCCGCAGCGACTATCCCAACCAGGTCAACAACGTCCTGGGCTTCCCCTACATCTTCCGCGGGGCGCTCGATGTGCGGGCCCGCCGGGTCAATCACGAGATGAAGATCGCCTGCGCCAACGCCCTGGCCATGCTGGCGCGGGAAGACGTGCCGGATGAGGTGGCCGCCGCCTACCACGGCCGGCAGCTGAAGTTCGGCCCGCAGTACATCATCCCGTCGGCCTTCGATCCGCGGCTGATCTGGTACATCCCGCCGTTTGTCGCCCAGGCGGCGATGGACACCGGCGTGGCGCGCAGGCCGATCGCCGACATGGACGCCTACCGCGCCTCGCTGGCGCAGCGGCTCGATCCGACGGCGGCCTTCCTGCAGAAAATCTCCGGCGCCGTGATGAACGGCCCCAGGAAGCGCATCGTCTTCGCCGAGGGCGAGGAGCCCAGCGTGATCCGCGCCGCCTACGCCTTCCAGGCCCAGGGCTATGGCCAGGCGATCCTCTGCGGTCGCGAGGAACTGGTGCAGGAGAACATGCGTCTGGCCGGTCTGAACCCGGACGAGGTCGACCTGCAGATCGTCAACGCGCGCCTGTCGGACCGCAATCCGGACTACGTCGAGCACCTGTACCAGCGGCTCCAGCGCGAGGGGTACCTAAAGCGCGACGTGCAGCGGCTGATCAACCAGGACCGCAACAGCTTCGCCGCCTCGATGGTCGCGCTCGGCGACGCGGACGGCATGGTCACCGGGGTTACCCGCAGCTACGACCAGGTGCTGGAAGAGGTCCTGCGGGTCATCGATCCGGCCCCCGGCGGCCGGGTCATGGGCATGTCGATCGTGCTGGCCAAGGGCCACACGGTGTTCATTGCCGACACCAACGTCACCGAGATGCCCGAGGCCGACGAGCTGGTCGAGATCGCCTGCGAGGCGGCCGGCGCGGTGCGTCGGCTCGGCTTCACCCCGCGGGTGGCCTTCCTCAGCTACTCGACCTTCGGCAACCCGATGGGGCTGCGCTCGGAGAAGGTCCGCGAGGCGGTCGCCATGCTCGACGAGCGGGACGACATCGACTTCGAGTACGAAGGCGAGATGCCGCCCGAGCTGGCGCTGGAGCCCGAGTCGCGCGGCAACTTCCCGTTCATGCGCCTGACCGGCCCGGCCAACATCCTGATCATGCCGGCAATCCACTCCGCCTCGATCTCGACCAAGCTGGTCCAGAGCCTGGGCGGGGCGACGGTGATGGGTCCGATCCTGCTGGGCATGAACAAGTCGGTGCAGATCGCGCCGCTGTCGGCCTCGGTGTCCCGGATTCTCAACATGGCGCTCATGGCGGCTTACGACCAGCCGCTCGAGCCGGTGGCGGAGTAGGGCCATGGCTTCATGATCAGCCGCGCTGTGACGAGTTTCATCCTCCAGGCCTGACGCCCGCCCCTTCGCCGGGGTGGCGCGCGCGCCACTCCATTTTCCGCGAAGGGACAATCCCATGACGCGCGTACCCGACGCCGCGATCGGCGTTGATTTCGGCACGACCAACACGGTCGTCGCCTTCGACCAGGGTGACGGCCAGGCGGCCCTCGCCGGGTTCAGCCATGACGGCCAGCCGTTCAACGCCTTCCGCTCGGCGCTGAGTTTCCACGCCCCCGCCGACGACCCCGCCGGCCGGGTGGTAGAGGCCGGGCCCTGGGCCATCGACGCCTATGTCGAGGAGCCGCTGGAGACGCGGTTCATACAGTCGTTCAAGAGCTACGCCGCCTCGACGCTGTTCACCGACACCGAGATCCTGCGGCGGCGGTTCAGTTTCGAGGACCTGCTGAGCGCCTTCCTGCTGAAGGTGCGCGAGCACGGCGGCGCCGATCTCGCCGATCTGCCCAAGCGGGTGATTGTCGGGCGGCCGGTGGCGTTCGCCGGGTTGCGGCCGGACCCGGCGCTGGCGCTGACCCGCTATGAGACGGCGTTCAAACGGCTGGGGTTCGAGGACATCCGCTATGTCTACGAGCCCGTCGCGGCGGCCTTCTTCTTCGCCAAGCGGCTGGAGGGCGACGCCACGGTGCTGGTGGCCGATTTCGGCGGCGGCACGAGCGACTTCTCGCTGGTGAAGTTCACGCGCCAGGACGGGCGGGTGAAGTCGCAGGCCCTGTCCAACGCCGGGGTGGGCGTGGCGGGGGACGCGTTCGACTACCGGATAATCGACCATCTGGTGTCGCCCAAGCTCGGCAAGGGCAGCCTGTACAAGGCGTTCGACAACGTCATCCCGCTGCCCAACCGCTACTTCACCGCCTTCGCGCGGTGGGAGCAGCTGGCCCTGCTGCGGGCGTCGAAGGACATGCGCGACATCCGCCGGCTGGTGCGCGACGCGGTCGAGCCGGAGAAGCTCGAGCGGTTGGTCGAGGTGCTCGACGACAACCACGGCTACCGGCTCTACCAGTCCGTCTCGCGGCTGAAGGAGGCGCTGTCGGGGGCCGAGGAGGCGGTGTTCAGCTTCAAAGGCGGGTCGGTGGAGATCGAGGGGCCGGTGAAGCGGGCGTCCTTCGACCGTTGGATCCAGCCGGAGCTGACGGCCATCGAGGGCGCGGTCGATCAGGCGCTGTCGCGGGCCGGGCTGACCGAGGCGGGCGTCGACCGGGTGTTCCTCACGGGCGGGTCGAGCTTCGTGCCGGCGGTGAGGGGGATCTTCGAGCGCCGCTTCGGGGCGGGCAAGCTGGAGAGCGGCGCCGAGCTGGTGTCGATCGCGACGGGCCTTGCGCTGCTTGGGGCGGAAGAGGACCTGGACGACTGGAGTGAGCGGGCGGGGTAGGGGCCGCTACCGCCGCACTCTCACAAACACCTCCGCAAACGCCAGGTTCGGGACCCAGCAGAGGAAGCTGATCGCCCGGTAGGTGTCGTCGTAGCCGAACGGCGAGAAGAAGGCGAAGGGCAGGTAGAGGCGCAGGGTCACCGCCGCGAAGGTCAGGGCGAAGCTGCGGATCATCCAGCGGCGATGCTCGTCGAACCGGCGGTTCATCGCCGAGGTCCAGGCCTTGGTCGTCGTGAACAGCCACAGCACCGCCAGCAGGCCGAACCCCGCCGTCGAGACCGGTCCGGTGGTCGCACCGAAGGCCAGCACCAGGCCGGCGGCGCCGGCGACGAGGCAGGCCAGCACATAGGTCCGCCCCATCCAGCGGTGCAGGCCCGGCCGCCGGGCCCGGAGGCCCCGCAGGAACTGGAACGGCCCGATCGTCAGGGCGACGATAGCGAAGCCGGCATGGACGGTCAGGGCGCCGTACTTCGCAAACGCGTTGGTGATGATGTCCGGAGCCCCGCCCGGTGCGCCGGGAACCAGGTAGCGCGCCGAGGCCAGGGCGATCAGCAGCGATCCGGCCAGCATCAGCCGGAACGGCCAGCCGGTCTTCGGGGCGGCGGGTGAGGCGGTGTTGGCGGACATGGGCGGCTCCCTGCGATCGAGCCTGAACCGTGTCACGGCCTTGTTCATGCCGGAAATGCATAGATTATATCCAGACTATGCGTGAAGTGAATTTGGCCGCCGTCGATCTGAACCTGCTGCCGCCCCTGGAGGCGCTGCTGCGGCGGCGCAATGTCACGCGGGCGGCGGCGGACGCCGGGCTCAGCCAGCCGGCCATGAGCCGGGCGCTGGGACGCCTGCGCGACTTGCTGGGCGATCCCCTGCTCGTCCGCCAGGGGGGCGGCCTGGTGCTGACGCCGTTCGCCGAGGCGCTGGTTCCCCAGTTGGAGACGGCGCTCGGGGACCTGAAAGGTCTTTTCCGACGGCCGGTGTTCGATCCTCGCACGGAAACCCGCACGATCCGTCTCGTCGCCAGCGACATCCACACCGTGCTGCTGGTCCCGCCGCTGGCCGCCCGGCTGGCGACGCAGGCGCCCGGGGTGACACTGCGCATCGAGGCCTACAGTCCCGACCTGCCGCTGCGCGTGGCCCGCAGCGAGGTCGACCTGACCTTCGCCGTCACCGGCGCCCCGCTGCCGCCCGGCGCCGTCAGCGCGCCGATCGCCCGTGACAGTCTGGTCGTGGCCATGCGCAGGGGTCATCCGGCGTCCGCAGGCGCGCTGGGCCTGGCCGACTATGCCCGGCACAGTCATGTCGGCGTCAGTCTGTTCGGCGATGGTCAGTCGACGATCGATTCGATCCTCGCGGCGGAGGGGCTGGAGCGACGCATCGCCCTGACCACGCCCAGCTTCGTGGCGGCGCTGGCTTCGGTTGCCGCCGGGGACAGCCTCACCGCCGTGTCCCGGGCCCTGGCGGAGCGGTTTCGCGACTCCCTCGGCCTCCATCTGGCGGCCGCGCCCTTCCCCGGGGGCGACTACGAGATGACCCTGGTCTGGGCCAGCCACCGCAGCAGCGACGCCCTGCTGGCCTGGCTCAGAGACCAGATCAGCGACATCGCCGGCGAGGTCTTTGCGGCGGGCTGACGGTTGGGGATTGCCGCCGGACGGCGCGCTGGGCAATGTGCCCACCGTTTCACAAAACAACGCACCCGGGAGGCGCGACCGCCATGACCATCTCGCTCTATGACATCACCGTCGGCCAGTTCCTCCAGACCGTCGACGCCGCCGCGGGCTTCCTTGACCGGGGGCTCAAGCACTGCACCGACGAGGGCGCGAACCCTGATGATCTGGTCGGCAAGCGGCTGACCGGCGACATGCTGCCGCTGGCGTTCCAGGTCACCTCGATCGCCCACCACTCCATCGGCGCCATCGAGGCGGTGAAAGTCGGCCTGTTCAAGGCGGTCGGCGGCCCGGCCATGCCCGAGACCTACGAGGGTCTGATCAAGATCATCGCCGACACCCAGGCGGCGCTGCGGGCCCTGACGCCCGACGAGGTCAACGCCCTGGCCGGCAAGGACGTGACCTTCGAGTTCGGCCCGACCAAGATGCCGTTCACCGCCGAGGGCTTCCTGCTGTCGTTCTCGCTGCCGAACTTCTACTTCCACGCCTCGACCGCCTACGACGTGCTGCGCGCCAACGGCGTTCCGCTCGGCAAGCGCTACTTCCTCGGCGCGCTGAAGCTGAAGAGCTGAGGGCGCGGGGACATGTACCGCAGGTACGTGTCCCCTAATCGAGTTGCCGGTTTGGGGGACACGTGCCTTCGGTACATGTCCCCTGGCTGCGCGCCGCGAACCAGGGGCGAAGGCGGGTCAGCGCCTCCTCGACCTCGGATGTCGAGACGGCGAAGCTGATGCGGATGAAGCGGCGGCCCTCGACGGGGTCGAAATCGACGCCCGAGGCGATGGCGACGCCGGTGTCGCGCAGCAGGTCCATGCAGAAGGCCAGGCTGTCGTCGGTCAGATGGGCGACGCTGGCGTAGATGTAGAAGGCCCCGTCCGGCGGGGCGATGTCGGCCAGCCCCAGTGACGG
Source organism: Caulobacter sp. FW305-C-30-S16 (assembly GCF_058783025.1). Taxonomy (NCBI): domain Bacteria; kingdom Pseudomonadati; phylum Pseudomonadota; class Alphaproteobacteria; order Caulobacterales; family Caulobacteraceae; genus Caulobacter; species Caulobacter sp. FW305-C-30-S16. Next base: position 596,008 of record NZ_JBYSYH010000001.1, read on the forward strand.
CAGGGCCTCCAGCAGCAGGGCGCGGTTGCGGCGATAAACCTCTACATGGCCGTCGAGCTCGGCGGTCGCATCCATGGCCGCCAGACCCGCATGCTGGCTCAGCGACGGCGCGGTGAGGAACAGGTTGCCGACATAGGCGCGCGCGCTGGCGATCAGGTCCGCCGGGGCCAGCAGCCAGCCCAGCCGCCAGGCGACCATGCTGAAGTATTTGCTGAAGCTGTTGACCACCAGGGCGGTCGGCTCGAATTCGAGGATCGAGTGGCAGGGCTCGACGTAGCTGAGCCCGTGGTAGATCTCGTCCGAGACGATGCGGATGTTCCGTGTACGGCAGACCTCGGCGATCGCGCGCATTTCGTCGGCGGGAATGATCGTGCCGGTCGGGTTGGCCGGGCTGGCGATGATCACCCCGGCGGGCGCCGGGTCGAGCGCCGCCAGATGCGCCGCCGTCAGCTGGAAGCCGCTGTCGGCGCCGCAGGCGATTTCCACCGGCTCCATCCGCAGGGCCTTGAGCGTGTTGCGGTAGGCGACATAGCCGGGCCGGGCCAGCGCCACCCGCTCGCCGGGCGAGAAGGCCGACAGCAGGGCCAGAACCAGCGCCGGCGAGGCGCCGCACGTCAGGATGATCCGGCTCTCCTCGACCGTGACGCCGTAGGTCTCGCGATAGTGCTGCACGATCCGCGCGCGCAGGGCCGGGCTTTCCCAGTAGCCCATGCCGTCGGTGTCGAGCACATGGTGGGCCGCCGCGATCGCCGCCGCCGGCGCGCCCGTCGAGGGCTGGCCGAACTCCATGTGGATGATCGACCGGCCCTCACCCTTGAGCTGGTGCGCCAGCCGGCTGATGGCGATGGCGTGGAACGGGTCGATCTGCGCGGTCATGGGGGCATCTTCTACACGATCCTCCCCGCTTTGCGGGGAGCGTGGTGGAGGGGCGGTGGTGCACGGACTCTCCTCCACCGCTCTTCGAGCGGTCCCCCTCCCCAACTGCGTTGGGGAGGATTGAGGCGGTGTTACTGCGCCTTCTTCAGCGTCGGGCTGTCGAGGTCGAGTTCGCCGATCGGGATGACCGTGGCGTTCGGGACGGCGGTCTTGATGTCGGGTCCGAACTTGCCCGCGTCGCCGGCGATGATCACGCTGGCTTTCGACGGGTCGAGGATGTCGGCGGAGAAGGCCGCGACATCGGCGGCGGTGACCGCCTCGACCTTGCCGGTGAACAGGTTCATCTCGCCCAGATCGATGTTGTAAACGGCCAGCCCGCCGAGCATGCCCGCCAGGCCGTCGGTGGTGCCGATGTCGCGACCGAAGTCGCCGACCAGCGCCGACTTGCGGGCCGTCAGCTCGGCCGGCGTCGCCGGGACGGTGGCCATGCCGGCCAGTTCTTGACGGATCAGGCCGACGACCTGGGCGGCCGACTCGTTCTTGGTCTGGGTCGAGGCGGTGAAGCCGCCGACGACCCGACGCGCCGACAGGCTGGACCCGGCGCCGTAGGCGAGGCCGCGCTTGACCCGGATCTCCTGGTTCAGGCGCGAGGACAGGCCGCTGCCGAGCATGGCGTTGGCCACGACGCCCGCGTAGTAGCGCGGGTCGCTGCGGGCGATGCCGCGACGGGCGAGGGTGACGGCAGCCTGGCCGGCGCCCGGCATGTCGATGATCACATTGCGCACCGGCGGGTTGGCGTCGGCGATCGGCAGGGCCGGCAGGGGCGCGGCGGGACGGGCCCAGCCGCCGAAGGCCGACTCGGCCAGGGCGAAACCCTGTTCCGGGGTCAGGTCGCCGACGATGACCAGCACCGCGTTGTCCGGCCGCCACCAGGTGCTGTGGATCGCCAGCAGGTCGGTGCGGGTCAGCTTCGGCAGCGAGGCGGGCGTGCCGCCGGCCACGTGGCCGTAGGACGAGCCGCTGTAGATAATCGTCGGGGTGATGAAGCCGGCGACCGTGCCCGGCCGCTTCAATGCCACCGAGAAGCCGTCGAGCGACTGGTCGCGGACGCGGTCCAGCTCGGTCTGGGCGAAGGCCGGGTTGAGGGTGACGTCGGCCATGATGCCCATGGCCGCCTTGAGATTCTGCGGCATGACGTTGAGCGTCACCGACGAGGACTCCCAGCCCGAGCCGGCCGACAGGTCCGCCCCGAGCGCCTCGGTCTGGCTGGAGATGTCGACGGAACTGCGGGTGGTCGTGCCCTCGGTCAGCAGTTCGGCCATCATGGCCGAGGCGCCGGCGCGGTCGGCCGGGTCGACCGCGGCGCCGGAGCGGACGGTCAGTTCGGCGGTGACCAGCGGCAGGTCGCTGCTGCGCGCGACGATCACGCGCAGACCGTTGGCGAGGATCTTCTCAGAGGCGACCGGCAGGACCGGCGCGACGGGCGTTCCCAGCGCCGGGGGCGTCGCGCGTTCGGCTTCCGGCGCCAGGGTGAACACCTGGCCCTTGAACTTCGGCGACTTGACGGGCTTGACCCTGGCAGGCGCCGGGGCGGCCTCGCCGGCTGGGCGCTGGCCTTCGTCGAGATAGCGGATGGTCACCAGACGGTCGTCGGCGAGGTATTTGCGCGCCACGCGCTGGACATCGGCGGCGGTGACGGCCTGGAGTTCGGCGATGCCGGTGTTGGCCTTGGCCGCGTCGCCTTCCATGATCAGGGCGTAGCCGAGCGAGAAGGCGCGGCCGTCGATGGTCTCGCGGTCGCGAACGGCGCTGGCGATCATCTCGGTGCGGGCCTCTGCCAGTTCGGCCTCGGTCGGCGGCGCATCGCGCAGCCGGCGGATCTCGGCCATCAGGGCGGCCTGGCCTTCCTCGACCGTCTTGCCGCCGCCCATGATCGCGCCGACCCAGAACAGGCCGGGCTGCGCGTTCAGGTCGGCGCTGGAGAAGGCCGCCTGGGCCAACTGCTGGTCATAGACCAGGCTGTTGTAGAGCCGCGAGGACTTGCCGCCCGACAGGATGGCGTCGAGCACCACCAGCGCCGCGGCGTCCGGGTCCGAAGCGGACGGCCCCTGCCAGGTGATGGCGACCGCCGGCAGCGGCACGTTCGGGGCGTAGGCGGTGACCGTGCGGGCGCCGGTGCGGGCCGGCTCGCGGACGGTCACGCGCGGCAGCGGCGTCGCCGGCGTCTTCAGCGGGGCGAGATACTTGTCGATCCAGCCGTTCAGCTCGGCCTCGTCGAAATTGCCGACCACGATCAGGGCGGCGTTGTCCGGGCGATAGTAGGTGGCGTGGAAGGCCAGCACGTCGTCGACGGTCGCCGCGTCGAGGTCCTCGATCGAGCCGATGCCCGGGCGCTTGTAGGGGTGGGTCGTATAGCTCGCGTCCGGGATGACGATCCGGAAGAACCGGCCGTAGGGGTCGGACAACACCCGCAGGCGCAGCTCCTCCTTCACCACGTCCCGTTCGGACTTGAAGGTGGCCTCATCGACCACGAGCGAGCCGATGCGCTGGGACTCAGCCCACAGGATGCGCTCCAGATGGCTGGCCGGGACGACCTCGTAGTAGTTGGTGAAGTCCGACCAAGTGGAGGCGTTGTTGAAGCCGCCGACATCGTCGGTCATCCGGTCGAAGGACTCCGCGGGCAGGTCGCGGGTGGCCTTGAACATCAGGTGTTCGAACAGGTGGGCGAAGCCCGAGCGACCGGCGGGATCATCCTTGGCGCCGACGCCGTACCAGACCTGCACGGTCACGTTCGGGGTCGTGCGGTCGGTCGAATAGAAGACCTTCATCCCGTTGGCCAGGACGCGGCTCTTGAAGCCGATCGGCGGCACGTCCGTGGCGGCGGACGCGACAGCCGGAGCGGGGGCGGTCTGGGCCCAGGCCACCGGCGCGAGGGCCGAGGAAGCAAGTGCGAGGGCGAGCAGGAAGGCCTTGGCCGGACGGCGCATGGAGAACTCCGGATGAACTGTGCGCGGACCCTAGCACCGGGCGGCGGCGGCGAAACCTTACGGTCCTGTCATGTGGCGGCTGGACGCCGACGCGCTCCGCGACCAAGCTCGGTGGAAACAACGGGAGGTTTCCATGAAAGCCGTGCGTCTGACCGCTCTGGCCCTCGGTCTGGTTCTCGTCGCGGGCTCGATCGCCGTCGCCCAGGACAGCGATGTCTCCGAGATCGTCGTCACCGGCTCGCGGATGCAGGACTACGAGCCGACCGAAACCCCGGCGATCGTGCTGAAAAAGCGGGCCGACAACATCCTGACCCGGATCGAGGTCACCTGCGACACGCGCGATCCTGTCCAGCGCAGGGCGGAACTGAAGGCCACGCTGCAGGCGCTGGTGAAGGGCGCGGCGGCGGCGGGCATCGAACTGGCGGTGGAGACCGACGACGTCGTGCGCAAGTTCGACGCCGCCGATCTCGACGGCATCATCCGCGCGGCCGCCAAGGTCGACACCAGCACCGCGACCCTGACCCTGAAGACGCGGGTGCTGCCGACCGACACCTATGACTCGGTCACCGGCCGCGTCACCGCGTTCGTCAGGAAGACGCCCAAGACCGGCCGCACCGAGGTGCTGATGAGCGGGGGCTGGGACCTGACCCTGATCGGTCCCGGACAGTATCGCGGCGACATCATCAACCTGGTCGCGGCGGACGCCAACAGGACGGCGGCGGCCTTCGGCGACAAATACGGGGTCAGTATCGACGGGCTCACCCTGCCGGTCACCTGGTACCAGTCCGGGCCGCTGGAACTGGCGCTGTACGTCCCCTATCGGCAGACGATCTCGCGCTAGGGGGCGCGGGACTCCGCTTCCCGGCGCAGCGCGCGCAGGGCGTCGGCGAGGTCCAGGCGCATCGCTGCCCGGGCGACGATGGCGGGGGCCGGGAAGGGCGAGCTGGCGCGGTTTTCGTAGAGCACCCGGGTTCGGCCGCCCGCCAGCGGTTCGAGCCGCCATTCGCCCTTGCAGGTGCGGATGTCGCCGGCCGTGCAGCGGAAGCGGATCGACCGCAGCGGGGTGAAGTCGGACCGGAATTCGGTGCGGAAAGCGGGCATGATCCCGCTGCGGACAATCATCTCCCGGATATCCCAGCGACCTTCCGGGTCACTCGTGGTGATGCGGCAGGACTTGACGCTGGGCGCCATCCGTCCGGCGCGGCCGCAGTCGGTGATCGTCCGCCAGACGACGGCCGGCGGGGCGTCGATCTCGACGGCGCCGAGCACGACGCCGGAAACCCCGTCGCCGTCCGGATGCACTTCGGCATGAACCGCGCCGCGCGACAGCTGGCGGAGCGCGTCGCCGTCGAGGGTCCAGTCGGCCTGGGCGGGGCCGGCGGCGAGGAGCAGCAGCAGGGCGGGGAGCATCCGGCGCATCGTCTGTCCGCTCCCCGGCCGCATCATCGTGTCAGGCGATTGGCGACGAGATCGTCGACCACCGCAGGGTCGGCGAGGGTCGAGGTGTCGCCGAGGCTGGAGATGTCGTTTTCCGCCACCTTGCGCAGAATCCGGCGCATGATCTTGCCCGAGCGGGTCTTGGGCAGGCCGGGCGCCCACTGGATGGCGTCCGGCGCGGCGAAGGGGCCGATCTCCCGCCGCACCCATTTGACCAACGCCGCGCGCAGGTCCTCCGTAGGCTGAACATCGGCGTTGAGCGTCACATAGGCGTAGATGCCCTGGCCCTTGATGTCGTGCGGGAAGCCGACCACGGCGGCCTCGGCCACATCGTGGTGCGCGACCAGCGCGCTCTCGATCTCGGCGGTGCCCATCCGGTGGCCAGAGACGTTGATCACGTCATCCACCCGGCCGGTGATCCAGTAGTAGCCGTCCTCGTCCCGACGGCAGCCGTCGCCGGTGAAATACTTGCCGGGATAGGTGGTGAAGTAGGTCTCGATGAAGCGCTGGTGGTCGCCGTAGACCGTGCGCATCTGGCCGGGCCAGCTGTCGGTCAGGCAGAGGTTGCCGCTGACGGCGCCCTCGAGCACCAGCCCTTCGGCGTCGACCAGCTGCAGCTTCACGCCAGGCAGCGGCTTGCTGGCCGAGCCGGGTTTCAGCGCTGTGGCGCCCGGCAGCGGGCTGACCAGGCAGGCGCCCGTCTCGGTCTGCCACCAGGTGTCGACGATCGGGCAGCGGCCCTCGCCGACCACGCGGTGATACCAGAGCCAGGCCTCCGGATTGATCGGCTCGCCGACGCTGCCGAGCAGCCGCAGGCTCTTGCGCGAGGTCTTCTTCACCGGATCCTCGCCCTCGCGCATCAGCGCGCGCAGGGCCGTGGGGGCGGTGTAGAAGATCTCCACCTGGTGCTTGTCGATCACCTCCCAGAACCGCGAGGCGGTCGGGTAGTTGGGCACGCCCTCGAAGATCAGGCTGGTGGCCCCGTTCGCGAGCGGGCCGTAGACGATGTAGCTGTGGCCGGTGACCCAGCCCACGTCCGCCGTACACCAGAAGACCTCGCCGGGGCGGTAGTCGAACACCAGCTCATGGGTCCAGGCCGCCCAGGTCAGATAGCCGCCCGTGGTATGCAGCACGCCCTTGGGTTTTCCGGTCGAGCCGGAGGTGTAGAGGATGAACAGCGGGTCCTCGGCGCCCATCGGCTCGGGCGCACAGTCGGCCGACGCCTTGTCCCGCTCGGGGCCATAGGCGACGTCGCGCCCGCTGTGCTTCAGCCACTTGCAGCCGGTCCGCTCGATGACCAACACCTTCTCGACGTCCGGGCACTGGGTCAGGGCGAGGTCGACGTTCATCTTCAGCGGCACGATCTTGCCGCCGCGCACGCCCTCGTCGGCGGTGATCACCAGCCGGCTGTCGCAGTCCTGGATCCGGCCCGCGAGGCTGTCGGGCGAGAAGCCGCCGAACACCACCGAATGCACCGCGCCGATCCGCGAGCAGGCCAGCATCGCGTAGGCGGCCTCGGGGATCATCGGCAGGTAGATCGTGACCCGGTCACCCTTCTTCACGCCGTGGTTCTTGAGGACGTTGGCCATGCGGCACACTTCGGCGTGCGCCTCGCGGTAGGTGATCGTCTTCGAGTCCGCGGGGTCGTCACCTTCCCAGATGAAGGCCACGTCGTCGGCGCGGGTCGGCAGGTGGCGATCGAGGCAGTTGACCGAGACGTTCAGCACCCCGTCGGCGAACCACTTGATGCGGAAGTCGTCGCGGTTCCAGGAGACGTCCTTCACCTGGGTGAACGGCTTGATCCAGTCGAGCCGGCCGGCGACGTCGCGCCAGAAGCCGTCGGGATCGCTGTCGACGCGGGCGCAGGCAGCCTCATAGGCGGCGGCGTCCATGTGGGCGCGCTTCGCCCAAGCCTCGGGAACCGGAAACACCTGACCCTCGCTCACGCCGCACTCCCTTGCCTTCTTGTTGTGCGCGAGTATGCGGATGGAGGTCGGCGGCGCAAGGATGCCGCTGCGGGAGTTTGATCATGTTGCTCGCCAAATCCACCTGGCCCGAGATCGAGGCCTACCTTCAGCGGTCGAGGACGGTCGTCGTGCCGATCGGCTCGAACGAGCAGCATGGCCCGACCGGTCTGCTCGGCACCGACTGGATGTGCCCGGAGATCATCGCCATCGAGGCGCAGAAAGGTCGCGACGACCTGCTGATCGCGCCGACGTTCAACATCGGCATGGCGCAGCATCATCTGGGTTTCCCCGGCACCATCAGCCTGCGGCCCTCGACCTTCATGGCGGCGATCGGCGACTGGTGCCGGTCACTGGCCGGGCACGGGTTCGAGAAGATCTATTTCCTCAACGGGCACGGCGGCAACGTGCACACCATCGAGGCGGCGTTCAGCGAGCTTTACGCCGAGGCCAGCTTCGCCGGAAAGCCGCGCGGCTTTGCCTGCAAGCTGAAGAACTGGTGGGACCTGTCGGGCGTGAACGGCCTGGCCAATCGCCAGTTTCCCATCGGCCACGGCAGCCACGCCACGCCGTCCGAGATCGCGGTGACGCAGTGGGCCTATCCGGACGCGATCAAGACGGCGTCTTACGCGCCACAGATCGCCCCGACCGGTCCGATCCGTGAGGCGGTGGACTTCCGCGCGCGCTACGCCGACGGCCGCATGGGCTCCGACCCGGCGCAGGCGACGCCGGAAAAGGGCGGCGAGCTGGTGGCGCTGGCCGCGAAGGCGCTGATCGAGGATGTGGCGGCGTTCGGCGCTGAGGTCGCGCCCTAACCTCATCCTGTCATCCCGGACGGCCGCCAGGTCGATCCGGGACCCAGATTTAATCTCGTCCACCCTGCCTGAAGCCAAATCTGGTTCCCGGCTCTCCGCTGCGCTCCGGCCGGGATGACAGTGTTAGTTCAGGCCGTCAGCACCGCGCCGTCGACCACCGCGACCGGCCATTCGGTCAGCCGCTTCCCCTCGCACGGCCCGCTGGTGCACAGGCCGTCCCCGATGCGAAACAGCGCGCCATGCCCGGTGCAGAGGATCAGGTCGTTCTCGCGCGTGACATGGCGACCGGTCGGGCCGCCGAGCGGCTGGCCGGTGTGGGGGCAGCTGTCGACGTAGCCGGTCAGGCTATCGCCGCGCCGCACCACGAAGCCGAGGAACAGCTTGTCCCCTGCCTGGAAGTGAAAGCCGCGGGAGCCGGGGTCGGCGATCTCGTCGAGGCGGCACAGGACCGTCCCCGCCGGCGGACGGGCCGGGTTCAGTCCTTCCACGGGATGGTGACCCGCCAGGGTTCGACGCTGGAGGTCTCGTAGAGGCCGGCTTTTGTGTAGGGATCGTCCGCGTGGAACGCCTGCGCGGCCGCGAGATCGGGCGCCTCGACGATGATCATCGAGCCGGCCATGCCCTCATCGGCGGTCAGGAACGGCCCGCCGAGCCTGATCTTCAGCGGCTGGGCCGCCGCCCAGGCCAGATGCGCCTCGCGGGTCGCGGCGCGGATCGCCGGGCCGTCGGGCAGCCGGTCTTTCCATTGGACGATGAAGAGCGGCATGAGCTTTCCTAGCGTTCGGTTTTGATCGGGCGCGAGAGCAGGCCGAGGATCGCTTCGTCCACCCCTACCTCTCCCGCGAGAATGGCGGCGACGGCCTCGCTGATCGGCGTCTCGACGCCCAGCTTGCGGGCCAGCGCCCGGACGGCCGGGGCGGAGGCGACGCCCTCGGCCACGGTCAACTTGCCGGCCAGCGCCTGCTCCAGCGACTGACCCGCTCCGAGCGCCAGACCGACGCTCATGTTGCGCGACTGGGGGCTGGAGCAGGTCAGCACCAGATCGCCCAGGCCGCAGAGGCCGGCCACGGTCTCCGCCTGACCGCCGAGGGCCTCGGCCATGCGGGTCATCTCGGCGAAACCACGGGTGATCAGGGCGGCGTGGGCGCTGCGGCCCAGGCCCCTGCCCTCGACGATGCCGCAGGCGATGGCCAGCACGTTCTTGATCGCCCCGCCGGCCTCGGCGCCGATCATGTCGGTCGAGAGGTAGGGGCGGAAGGTCGGGGTGGCGACGGCCTCCGCCAGCGCCCGGCCGAGGTCCTCGTCGGGACAGGCCAGGGTCACCGCCGTCGGCAGACCGCGCGCGACCTCGCCGGCGAAGCTGGGACCGGACAGGACGGCGGGCGAGGCCTGCGGCACGGTCTCGGCCAGCACCTGCGTCATCAGCTGCAGCGTGCCCTGTTCGACGCCCTTGGCGCACAGCAGGATCGGCAGGTTGTCGCGAACGTGCGAGCAAAGGGCGTCGAGGGTCGAGCGCAGATGCTGCGCCGGGGCGACCGCCAGGATGATGTCGCAGGCCGACAGGTCGCCGAGATCGGTGGTGACGTCGATGGCCTCGTCGAGCTTCACCCCCGGCAGGAAGGCTGCGTTCTCGCGGTTGGCGCGGATGCCGTCGACCACTTCGGCTTCCCGGGCCTGCAGCACCACCGACATCCCCGCGCGTGCGCAGACCTGGGCCAGGGCGGTGCCCCAGGCGCCGCCGCCGATGACTCCGGCGTAGTTGAAAGCTTCGCTCATGCCTTGGCGCCCTTGCGTCCGGGAACATGGGTAGGATTGGCGCTGGCCGCGGCGGCGTCCAGCGGCCAGCGCGGCCGCGCCGGGGCGTCCATGCCGTCGACGAGCCCCAGCGCCAGCCGCTCGGCGCCGGCGAGCGCGATCATCGCCGCGTTGTCGGTGCAGTATTTCAACGGCGGGGCGTGGAACGAGAAGCCGTGCGTGGCGCAGGCCTGCTCCAGTCGCGTGCGCACCGCCATATTGGCCGCGACACCGCCGGCGACGACGAAGCGCAGGTCCCTGCCGTCATGGGCCTCGGCATAGGCGGCCATTGCCCGCTGGGTCCGTTCGGCCAACTGGCGGGCGATGGCGAACTGGACGCTGGCGGCCAGGTCGCGCCGGTCGGCGTCGGCGGTCAGGCCCTCCGCAGCGCGGGCGGCGGCGGTCTTGAGGCCCGAGAAGGAGAAGTCGAACCCCTCCCGGCCCAGCAGGGCGCGGGGCAGGGGGAAGCGTTCCGGGTTTCCGCCCTCGGCCAGACGCTCCAGCGCCGGTCCGCCCGGGTAGCCCAGCCCCATGCTCTTGGCGATCTTGTCGAAGGCCTCGCCGGCCGCGTCGTCGATGGTCGAGCCCAGGCGGCGGCAAGCGCCGACTCCGGCCACCTCCAGCAGCTGGCAATGGCCGCCGCTGACCAGCAGCAGCAGGAAGGGATAGGGGATTTCGTCCGCCAGCCGGGCGCTGAGGGCGTGCCCCTCCAGGTGGTTGACCGCGATCAGCGGCAGGTCGCGGGCCAGCGCCGCCGCCTTGCCGAACGACAGTCCGACCATCACCCCGCCGACGAGGCCGGGACCCGCCGTGGCCGCGACGCCGGACAGGTCGCTCCAGCCCAGCCCGGCTTCGGACAGGGACCGCGCGACGATGCCGTCGATGGATTCCACATGCGCCCGCGCGGCGATTTCCGGCACAACCCCGCCGTAGGGGGCGTGTTCGGCGATCTGGCTGGCGATAATCGAGGACAGCACCGTGACGCGCCCGTCCGCGTCCCGCCGCACGACGGCGGCGGCGGTTTCATCGCAGCTGGTCTCGATCCCGAGGACGGTGAGCGTGGTCATCTACATTGCGGCCCGGACGCCCGTCGTATAGCAGCGGGGCGTCTTCTTCCCGCCCGAGGTAGCCCCCCCGCCGTGTCGTCGCAACCGCCCATCCGGATCGGAACCCGCGGGTCCAAGCTGGCCCTCGCCCAGAGCGGCATGATGCGCGACCGCATCGCCGCTGCGATCGGCGCCGGTGATCGCGCCGAGGAGGCCGCCCCGCTGGTGGTCATCACCACGACCGGTGACCGGATCCAGGACCGCCGCCTGCTGGAGATCGGCGGCAAGGCGCTGTTCACCAAGGAAATCGAGGAAGCCCTGCTCGAGGGCCGGATCGACGCGGCGATCCATTCGATGAAGGATGTGCCGGCCGAAAATCCGCCCGGGCTGGTGATCGCCGCCATCCCCGAGCGCGAGGACCCGCGCGACGCCTTTGTCTCAACGCACTACGCCTCGCTGGCCGAGCTGCCGAAGGGCGCGAAGCTCGGCACCGCCAGCCTTCGCCGCCAGGCACAGGCCCTGCATGTGCGGCCCGATCTCGAGATCTTCATGCTGCGCGGCAACGTCGACACGCGGCTCGCCAAGCTCGCCGCCGGTGAGGCGGACGCGATCCTGCTGGCGGCGTCCGGTCTGAACCGGCTTGGCCTCGGCCATGCTCCACGCGGGTTCCTCGACCCCGTCGCCGCGCCGCCCGCCCCGGGCCAGGGCGCTCTCGCGATCCAGACCCGGGCCGGGGATGCGAACGCCGCATGGGTCGCCGCGATGCGCTGTGAGGCGACGACCATCGCTGTCGCCGCCGAGCGCGGCGCCCTGGTGGCCCTCGAAGGATCCTGCCGCACCGCCGTCGGGGCGCATGCGCGGCTCGAGGGGCGCCGGCTCAGCCTCATCGTCGAGGCCCTGACGCCGGACGGCGCGCGCCGCTATCGCCGCGAAGACGCCGTCGAGCTGGGCGCGGACGCCGAGGCCGACGCCCGCGACCTCGGTCTGCGCCTCGGCGAGGCGGTCAGGATCGAAGGCGGCGCGGATATCCTGCTGAAGGATTGATCCCCGACGGGCCGGGCGTCAGGGTGCTGGCCATGGCCTCGCCCCCGCTCACCGTCTGGATCACCCGCGCCGAACCCGGCGCCGCGGCGACCGCCGAGCGGGTCGCCGCCCTGGGGCATACGCCCATCGTCGCGCCCCTGCTGCGGATCGAGACGCTCGCGGATGTCCAGGTCGACCTGGGCGGCGTCGCGGCCCTCGCCTTCACCAGCGCCAACGGCGTGCGCGCCTTCGCCGAGGTCTCTCCAAGCAGGGACGTGCGGGTCTTCTCCGTCGGCGCCGGCACGACCGCCGCGGCGAAGGCGGCGGGCTTCAAGGCGATCCTGTCGGCCGAGGGCGACGTCAACGCCCTCGCCGGGCGAATCGCCGCCCGAAAGATCGAGTTGCGCGGCGCCGTGCTGCATGCCGGGGCCGCCGAGCCCGCCGGCGACCTGGTGGGCGCGCTGATCGCCGAAGGGCTCGAGGCGAGAGGCCTGGCGCTGTACGATTCGGTGGTCACGCCGCCTCCGGAGGATTTGCTGGCGAAGCTTGAAACCCTTGATGTGACGCTGCTTCATTCGCCCAAGGCGGCCCGGGCGCTGGCGCGCCTGCTGCGCGGTCGGGACCTGCCCAAACTGCGTCTGCTGTGCCTCTCGGCCGCGGTGGCGAAGCCGGTCGCGCGCACGAAAGTGCGAGAAGTTGTCCGCGCCCCGTTTCCGATCGAGGCGGCGCTGCTTAATCTGATAGGAAGAGGGGGTTCGACCGGGACCTCCCCCAGGACCGCAACGAGGCGTTTGAAGAGCCGATGACCGCCGCGCCCGACCCCGCCGAGATCTCGCCGCCGATGGATCCGGCCGTGTACAGCCGACCGCGCCGTTTCGGCGTCGGGTTTTGGGCCGCTATCGCCCTGTGCGTGCTCAGCGTCGTAGCCGGCGCCGCCGTGACGAAATTCGCCCCGCGAATCTGGGGCAAGGATGCGCTGGCGCCCGCGGCGACGGCCGCTGCGCCGCCGGCCGAGTCCTTCGACCTGCCCGCGCCGTCGACGGGTCCTGCGGCTGGCCTGGCGCCCGCTGCGGACGCCGCAGCGTCTTCGGCCGAGATCGCCGCCCTGCAGACCCGCGTCCTGGCGCTCGAGACCAGCCAGGCGCGCACCGTCAACGCCGCCGCCGCCGCCCTGGCCGCCGCATCGCTGGCCGAGGCGACGCAAGGGTCGGGATCGTTCGAAACCGAGCTGGCGGCGCTGGAGCGCGTGCTGCCGCTGTCGGGCGAAGTCCGCGCCCTGCGTCCCTATGCCGAGAATGGCGTGACCAGCCGCGCTGCGCTGGCCGCCGACTTCGACGCCTCCGCCGCCCGCGCGGCCGTGGCCGCCCGCGATCCGGGCGAGCGAGCAGGCTTCCTGGCGCGCGTAGGCCACGCCCTGTCGGCGATCGTCACCATTCGCCGGGTCGGCGCCGGCGGCGATGGCCCCGACGCCCTCCTCGCCCGAGCCGGCGACGCCGTGGCCGGGGGCGACCTCGAAGGCGCGCTGAAGGTCCTGCGTGGCCTGCCGCCCAAGGCCGCCGAGGCCATGGCGCCCTGGCGCACCCGCGCCCTGCAGCGCATCGCCGTCGACCGGCAGGTGGCGACGATCCGCGCCATGGCCCTGTCCGACCTGATGGCCGTTTCGCGGGCGCAGCCATGATCCGTACCGCCATCGTCCTGTTCCTCGTCGCGGCCCTGGCGGTCGCTGCGGTCGCCCTTGGCGGCGACGCGGGCGTGGCCAGCCTCGTCTGGCGCGGCTGGCGGGTGGACATGACGGCCGCCGCCGCGGCTCTGCTGGTGCTGTTCGTCTCCCTGCTGGCGACGATTTTCTGGAGCTTCCTCAAGTGGCTGCTCGAGGCGCCGCAGCGCGCCGCCCGGGCCAAGGCCGACAGCCGCCGCAAACAGGGCGGCGAAGCCCTCGCGCGCGGCTTCCTCGCCGCCGCCGCCGGCGACGGATCCGAAGCGCGCCGCTTGGCGCAGAAGGCCGCCGAACTTGCGGACGACGCGCCGGCGCTGGTCCGGGTGCTGGCCGCCCAGGCCGCCGAAGCCGCCGGCGACCTGCCCGCCGCCAAGGCCGCCTATTCCGCGATGCTCGGCTTCCCCGACATGCGGCTGGCCGGCCTCAAGGGGTTGATGCAGACCGCGCTCGCCGAAGGGGACAAGGGCGCGGCCCTGCGTCACGCGCAGAGCGCCTACGGCCTCGCCAAGACCGCCCGCTGGGCCTGGCGGGCGCTGGTCGATTCGCGGCTCGAGGCCGGTGACTGGGCCGCGGCGCTCGACCTCGTCCAGGGCGCTCAGGAGCGCAAGGTCGTCTCGCCGCTGGTCGCCGACCGCACGCGCGCCGCCCTGCTGGCCGCCTCGGCCGCCAGTTTCGAAAACCATTCCAGCGACCGCATGCGCGCTCAGGCGCTCGAGTTCGCGCTGCAGTCGGTCAAGCTCAAGCCCGACTTCGCGCCGGGCGTGGTGATGGCCGCGCGCCTGCTGGCCGCCGATGGCAAGGCGAGCCGCGCATCCGGTCTGCTGGAGGGCGCCTGGAAGAGCCAGCCGCACCCGGCGCTCTGGCTGGCCTACCGCGACCTGCGCACCGACGAGACCCCGCGCGAGCGGGCCAAACGCCTGAGCGGCCTGGTCGCGCTCAATCCCGGGGCGCGGGAGAGCCGCGTGCTGGCCGTTGAACAGGCCCTGATCGGCGGCGAGGTGAGCGCCGCCCGCCAGGCCGCCCGTAGCCTTGCCGACGAGCCGGTGACCCAGCGCCTCGCCGGACTGCAGGCCCGCGCCGCCAACGCCGCCGGCGCCGTCGACGAAGCCCGCGCCTGGATCGCCCGGGGCGCCGCCGCGCCGCAGGAGCCGGACTGGTCCGATCTCGACCCTGAAGGCCGCGCCTTCGCCTATCGTCCCGAGGACTGGACCCGTCTGGTCGCCGTCTATGGCGAGACCGGCGAACTGATCCACCCGCGCCTGGAGCGTCAGGAGCGGACGATCAACGACCTGCCCAACCTGCCGGTTTCCTATGTGGAATCGACGCCGTTTCTCGCCGCCGCCGAGGCCGGAGCGGCGATCATGCCGATCCCCGACGACCCCGGCGTGCCCGACTATGCGCGGCCGCCGCAGGACGATCCGCCACCCACTTCGCCGCCTCCGCGTCGGCGCCGCTTGGCAAGCCCGACTCGCGCCGCTAAATAGGCGCTCCTTCCGGGGCCCCACGCCCCACAAGGGCCGCTTTAGCTCAGCTGGTAGAGCACATCATTCGTAATGATGGGGTCAGGTGTTCGAGTCACCTAAGCGGCACCACTTCCTTTTCCCACAAGGTTTCGACCGGACGTGCGCCTGCCGGCGCCAGCCGTGAACAGGGCTGCATGCGCCTTCAGAAAGTAACGTAACTGACGCAGTTGCGGTTCTCGACGCGGCGGTGCATCTGCTCGGACGTTGCTTTCCGTGGAGATCCCCGCATGACCCGTCCCGCCCTGTTCGCCGCCGCCGGCCTCGCCCTGGCGCTCGCCATCGCCCCCTTCGCCGTGGAGGCCCGCGGGCCGTTCACCAGCGTTCCCGCAGAGGTCCAGGCCGGGGCCTACCGGTTCGACGCCGGGCACAGCAAGATCACCTGGTCGATCAACCACCTCGGCTTTTCGACCTACACCGGCCAGTTCGCGGCGGTGTCCGGCGCGTTGACGCTCGATCCTGCGAAACCGACGGCGGCGAGCCTGGACGTCACCGTCGACACCACCTCGCTGGGGACGCTCAATCCCGCGCTCGACGCCCACCTCAAGTCGGCGGACTTCCTGAACGTCGCCGCCTTCCCGACCGCGACGTTCAGGGCGACCGGCGTCAAGCTGACCGGCGAGCGGACAGCCCTGATCACCGGTGACCTGACCCTGCACGGCGTCACCCGGCCCGTCGTGGTCGAGGCGACCTTCAACCAGGCCGGGGTCAACCCGCTCGACAAGACCTATTCGCTCGGCTTCGACGGCAAGGCCGTGATCAAGCGGTCCGAGTTCGGCATCACCGCCTACGTGCCCGCGGTCGGCGACGAGGTCACCCTGACCATCGAGGCGGAGCTCAAGCGCATCGGCTAGGCTCCTGGCGATCGGGGCGCAGCGCCCGTGCCTGCGGCCTGCGCATTCCTGCCCGGGACCGGCCCCGACCACCACCGGGACTGGCGAGGCCGTGAGGGCCATGCCATAGTCAGATTGTCGCACCAGACGGCCCGTTCCGGACACCCGGGGCGGGTCGTCGCCGTGAAGGGCGTTGTCGCACCGCCGGCCTTCCGGACGATGACGACGCAACTTTCGGCCCGAGGAGGGCCGGTCGTATGAGTGTTGCGGGGGTGTGCCAGTGAACCACGATCGACGACCCGCAAGACTCTGAGATGCTGTTTACCGACCCCCTGTTCCTGTTCGTGTTCCTGCCGGTCGCCTGCGCCCTGTTCTATGGGCTGAGCCGGCTGTGGGGCGCGACGGCGGGCCTCGCGGTGATCTTCGCGGCCTCGATGGTGTTCTACCTGCCGTGGGGCGCCTTCAGCACGGGGCTGCTGATCACCTCGGTGGCGGTGAACTTCCTGATTTCGCAGGGCCTGCTGAATCTGCCCGACGACCGCCGTCGCCTGAGGCTGGCGCTGGTCTGGGGCGGGGAAGGCTACAACCTGCTCACCCTGATCTGGTTCAAGTACCATATCCTGCGCGCCTTCGTGCTCAGGGGCGGCGGCCTCGAGGCGACCGACCTGATCATTCCGGCGGGGATATCCTTCTACACCTTCCACCAGGCGGCCTTCCTCGCCGACGCCTATCGTCGCGACGAGAGCGTCGTGCGGTATCTGGGCGGACTGAAGACCCTGGGCGACCGCGCCGCCGGCTTTGTCCGCTATGCGGCCTTCGTGACCTTCTTCCCGCAGCTGGTGATCGGGCCGATCACCTACCTGAAGGAATTCCAGCCCCAGGTCGCGACACAGGGGTTCGGCCGGCTCCGGCAGAGCGACATCGCCGTCGGCCTGACGCTGATGACCATCGGCATGTTCAAGAAGCTGGTGCTGGCGGACAACCTCGCCCCATACGCCGACACCGTCTTCAGCCATGCGGGCGACGGGCTGGCGATCCACCCGATCAGCGGCTGGATCGGCGTCTTCGCCTACTACGCGCAGCTGTATTTCGACTTCTCCGGCTATTCCGACATGGCGCTGGGCCTCGCGCGGATGTTCGGGCTGCGGTACCCGATCAACTTCTTCTCGCCGCTCAAGTCGGTCGGCGTGATCGATTTCTACCGCCGCTGGCACATGACGCTGACGCGGGTGATCTCCCGGTTCCTCTACACGCCGCTGTCGCTCAATGGCACGCGCTTCGCGATGAAGCGCCGCTGGCCGAAAGGCCCGACCCGGATGCTGGCCCTCTGGATTCCCCTCCTGGTGAACTTCGAGGTCATCGGCCTGTGGCACGGCGCGCTCTGGACCTTCGTCGCCTTCGGACTGGTCCACGGCGCCTGGTACATTCTCGAGACCGAAGCGCGGAACACCAAGGCGTGGAAGCGCTGGAAGAAGCAGTCGCCGGACTGGCTGCGCACGTTCATCGGCCGCTGCATATTCCTGATCCCGATGGCGCTCTGCTTCGCCCTGTTCCGGTCGGAGAGCCTGGGCGCCATGGGACATCTGCTGAAATCGCTGTTCGCGTTCGACTTCAGCATTCCCGGCGCGGTGCCGTTCTACAAGGCTGTCGCGACGCTTATGGCCGCCTTCGCGGTGATCTACCTCATGCCCAACAGCGTGGAGCTCCTGCGGCGCTGGCGACCGGGTCTCGCGACCTACGACAACCCCTCGCCCGCCGTGCGTTGGCTGTTTCCCGCCTGGCGGCCGACCTGGCCCTGGGCCCTGTTTGCCGGCGCCTTGTTCGTCTGGGGGCTCTACTATGTCTCCCGGCAGCCACCCTTCCTCTATCAGGGGTTCTAGGCATGGCGCCCAATCCCTCCGTCGATCCCGCTTCGTCCCGCAGCAAGGGGCGAGGTTTCCGGCGCCGGCTGTCGCCGGTCCTGCTGGTGTTCAGCACGATCCTCGTCGCCTACTGGGCCGCCGCGGCCCTGGTGCTCGGCGCCGACCCCTATGATCTCTACCGCTGGGGACTGCGCGCCGACGCGGGCGCCGCCCACCAGCCCCGGTTCGCCGGCTATCTGTTGAAGATGGCCGCGCGCGATCCGAAGGCGGATCTCGTCCTGATCGGCGGATCGACCTCGACGACCTATTCGGCCGCCGACCTTCGCGACGCTTTTCCCGGCGCGCGCGATCCCTGGAACATCAGCTATCACGCCAGCCGCGCGCTTGATCGCCATCTGGCGACGACGACGATCGTCAAGGAGTCGGCCGCGCCCCGCGTTCTGATCGTACTGGACTGGCTCTACGCGCGGTCCGTTGACCAGAAGCGGGACAATTTTCCGGTCTATCTCTACGACGATGACCCGTTCAACGACCTGCGGATGGTCGATCAACGCGGCCTGGCGGCGACCGCCAGGTTGCTTCGGACCGGCAGCTCGATGCCCGATCCGGCGGTCGCAGACGCGGACGAAACTGCTTTCAACGACAGGGGATACCAGAGCTTTCAGACGCAGAAGACCATGGCGCGCATCGAGCGCCTGCTCGGTCGGCATCGCGCTGATGTAGACCGCGTCGGCGCGACCGATTGCGGTGCGTTCCCCGCCTTCAATGTGCAGTTCCTGCCCGCTCTTCGCGCCCTGTCCGCGCAGGGCAAGCGGGTCGACATCATCGTCCCGCCCTATTCGCTGGCGATGTATTACGAATGGGTCGCGGGACCGAAGTACCTGTCGCTGGGCGGCTCTACCTTCCTGTCCGACCAGTTGCTGCTGCGGCGTTGCATGGTCGAGGTCGCCGCGACGCTGCCCGGCGTGTCGGTCTCGGCGATCGATAGCGACCCGCGAAACGTGTCCGATCTGGGCGCCTTCCGGGACACTTCGCACCTGTATGATCCCGCGCTTCTGAAAAAGGTCCTGTTGGCGGTTGATGATCCCGCCTATCGATTGACGCCCGGGAACGTCGATGCGTATGCAGTCAGGCTCAGGGCGGCGGCCAAAGCCTATCAACTGCGGAATTCAAAGCTGGGATTGGGTAATGAAACTGGTTCCTGACGCGTACCCCAATCTCTCCCGGGCCATCGATCTTCAGCTGGACGTTTTCCCCGAGCACCGCGCCTATCTCGAGAAGCGGTTCGTCGGGGAAGATGAAGCCGGGCTGGTGTTTCTCGACCAGCTCGCCGTCATGGTCGACCGCGTCGCGCAGGGCGACCTGAAGACCATCTTCACCGACTACCACTGGCTGAGCGGCATCGTGCTGGAGGAGGAGCTGTTCTTCCGCCGCAACGGACGCTACCGGCTGACCTCGTTCGCGGATGCGCTGGAACAGGTCTACGCCAACCGCGAGTACATGGCCCGCTACATGAACGGGCTGCTCGCCTCGCAGCTCTGGTGGCGCAACCACACCGAGGTGATGCGCTACTACCGCGACGCCTTCCTCGCCGGAAATCCGGACGGCTTCACCCATCTCGAGGTCGGCCCCGGCCATGGCCTGTTCCTGGCCCTGGCGTCCGCGACGCCGGCCTGCGCGACGGCCGAGGGCTGGGACATCAGCCAGGCGAGCCTCGCCAACACCCAGGAAGCCCTGAACGGCATGGGCTGTGATCCCGAGCGGATCATCCTGCGTGAGGTGGACATCTTCGCCGCGCCCGAGGCGTCCTTCCAGTCGGTGACCTTCTCCGAAGTGCTGGAACATCTCGAGGAGCCGCTCGAAGCGCTGAAGGCGCTCTACAAACTGCTGGCGCCGGGAGGGCGGATCTTCATCAACGCGCCGGTCAATTCGCCAGCGCCGGATCATCTGTATCTGTTCCGCACGCCCGAAGAGGTCAGCGATATGGTCGCCGCCGCCGGCTTCGAAATCGAAGACACCTGCTTCGCGCCCTGCACCGGGGCGACGCTGGACCGTGCGCGCCGCCTCAACCTGACCATTTCCGCCGCCGTCATCGGCCGCAAACCGTAGCTTCCGGGAGTTAGACCGCATGTCGCAAGACAGCCTGGCGCAGATCACCGAGATCATGCGCGACTTGTTCGACGAGTACGAAGGTCCGGTTACGCGGGCCATCTCGGCAAAGGATGTCGGCCAGTGGGACAGCCTGGCGCATGTGCAGTTCATCGTGATGGTCGAACAGGCCTGCGGCGTGAAGTTCTCGACCAATGAGATCCAGACCTTCGCCACCCTGGGCGACCTGATCGATCTCATCGAGAAGAAGAAGGCCTAGGCCATGCCGATCCGGGTTGGCGACAAGGCCAGCCGGGCGTTCGTCGTCGACCGCGAGGCGATGCGCTGGTTCCAGCAGGTTTCCGAAGACACCAGCCTGATCCATACCGATCCGGACTACGCCCGGTCGCGCGGCTTCGATGACGTGATCGCCTACGGCGGTATCATGCTGGCGCACCTGTCCCACATCCTGGGGATGATGATCCCCGGCGCGCGGGGAGCCTCGACGCGCTGGACGATCGACTATCGGCGGCCGCTCTACGTCGACGAGGCCGCCCGGATCGACTTCGAGGTGATCAACACCTCTCCCGGCACCGGAATCGTCGAGGGGCGCTTCAAGATTCGCGCGGGCGACCGCGTGATCGCCAGCGGAACCACCCAGAGCATCGTGCCGCCGGAGGACATCGCCGCCGAGCCGGACGCCGCCGGATGAGCTCCGGCGAGCCGTTCCCCTGGCGACCCGCGCCGGCCGAGGACTGGGCGGAGCGGTGCAAGGCGCTCGACGGCTTCGTCCGCGCGGCGCCGGGCGAGGGCGCGTTGCTGGATGACGCCGGCGTCGAGCTGCGCCGGCTCTCCGGGATGCGGCTGGGGCCGCGCGAGCAGCTGAAGATGGAGAACCTGGCCCGGCGGTTCGTCGCCACGGGCCTCGTCCCCGCTCACTTCCGACGCCTGAGGATCGGCCTGCTGGCGGCGCGGACGCTCAGCTTCATGACCGGACCGGTCGCGGCGGCGGGGCCTGTGCGCGGGTTGCTCGTCGAAACCATCGAGGCGCCCTACGACCAGATCGGGGCCTTCGCCTACGGCCCGTTCAATCCCTTCGCCGGCGAGACCCTCGACGCGGTGGTGGTGGTGCTGGACGAAGCCTCATTCCCCGGTGACGCCCCGCTGCTCGACGGCGCGGCCGAGGATCGCCGGCTGGACGCCGCCGAGAGCCTTCTGCAGGCCCTGAGCCAGGCCGTCCGCGCCAAGGCCGGCTGCCCGGTGATCATCGCGACCCTGCCGCCGGCCTCGCCGCGCATCGCCTCCGCCGATCTGGCGACGCCTGGCGATCCCGGACGGTTTGAGGCCGAGGTCAACCGGATCATCGCCCGGGGCGGCGCGCGGCGCGACTGGATCGTCTGGGACCTGGCGGGCCTCGCCGGCCGGGTCGGCCGCGACCGCTGGCTCGATCCGGTGCGGTTCCATCTGGCCAAGGCGCCGTTCGGGCTCGAACACGCACCGCTGGTCGCCGACAGCCTGTGCGCGCTGCTGGCCGCGATGGTCGGCAAGGCCGGGCGGGCGCTGGTGCTCGATCTCGACAACACCGTCTGGGGCGGGGTGATCGGCGACGACGGGCTGGATGGCATTCGCCTTGGCCAGAATTCCGCCGAGGGCGAAGCCTTCATCGCCTTCCAGCGCTATGCTCTGGCCCTGCGTGCGCGGGGCGTCGTCCTGGCCGTCTGTTCCAAGAACACTGACGCCGTGGCCCGCGAACCGTTCCGCAGCCACCCGGACATGCTGCTGCGCGAGGAGCATATCGCGGTCTTCCAGGCCAACTGGAACGACAAGGCGACCAACCTCACGGCCGTGGCGGAGACCCTGAATCTGGGTCTCGAGTCGCTGGTGTTCGTCGACGACAATCCGGCGGAGCGGGCGCGGGTGCGCCAGGCGCTGCCGCTGGTGGCCGTGCCCGAAGTCGGCGACGACCCGGCCTGGTACATCGCCCGCGTCGCCGACAGCGGCGTGTTCGAACACCTGCCCCTGAACAGCGACGACACCGCCCGGGCCGACGCCTACGGCGCGCGAGCCCGCCAGGCCGAGGTGCGCGCGCAGATCGGCGACTACGACGCCTATCTGGCCTCGCTGGACATGCGGATGACGATCTCGCCGTTCGACGATGTCGGCCGGGCGCGCATCGCCCAGCTGATCGCCAAGTCCAACCAGTTCAACCTGACCACCCGTCGCTACAACGAGGAGGACGTGCGGCGGATGCAGGACGATCCGGACCTGCTGTGCTGGCAGGTGCGGCTCGACGACGCCTTCGCCGCCCAGGGGATGATCTGCGTGGTCGTCGTCCGAAAGGGCGAGACCGAGTGGGCGATCGACAGCTGGCTGCAGTCGTGCCGGATTCTCGAGCGAGGCGTCGAGGAGACGGTGATGAACCACCTCGTCGCGGCGGCGCGGGCGGCGGGCGCGCAGCGGATCACCGGCGAGTATCTGCCGACGCCGCGCAACGGACTGGTGGCCGATTTCTATGACCGGATGGGCTTTTCGTCGGTCGGCGAGGCGACCGCGGAGCGCCGCGCCTACGTCTGCGACGTGGCGACCGACCCGGTCCGCAAGAGCTTCATCGCCGTGACGCTCACGGGCGGCTGAGCCCGGTCGCGGAAACGCCCGGGGACCTTTCGGCTCCCGGGCGCTCCGTTTCGTCTCGTCGGCTCAGGCGAGCCTAGTACGACGGCGTGCCTTCGCGGCGGTCTTCACGGCGTTCCTGGCGCAGGTCCTGGTTGACGCTGATCGCCAGACGATCCAGGCGGCCCAGGATATAAGCCTGGTTCTTCGGCGTCAGTCGGCCCGTGCGGCGACGCATGCTGGTGTCCTCCTTGCGGATGGCGGCCAGCATGGTCAGCGCGCGATTGCCGGTGGCGCGGTCAAGCGCCCCCCGCGAGAGGCTCGCGCGGATCCGGCTGTCGAGGAAGGCCTCCCGCTGGCGCGTGCCGGCGCCGGCCCCGGTCCAGAGATCCACCGCGCGGTCGTCGCGGTCCATCCGGTCGGGCCGGGTGTCGCGAACCATGGCGACGGGCAGGGTGTTGCCGACCCAGCGGCCACGCGCGTCGTAGTAGCCGCGCGCCGCGCCCGAACGCCAGCGACCGTCGGTGTCATAGTAGCCGGTCTGGGCGTTGGAGACCCACACCCCGTCATTGTTGCGATAGCCGCTGGCCTGGCCGCTGATCCAGCGACCCGACGCGTCATAGGCGCCGCGCGCCGGACCGGCGTTCCAGCGACCGGCCGTGTCGTAGTAGCCGCTGGCCGCGCCGCCGTTCCACTGGCCGTCCGCGCCGTAGTAGCCGTCCGCGGAGGCGGGGACCCAGCGCCCGTGGCTGTCACGGTATCCGCTGGACGAGGAGTCCATGCCGGCCTGCACCCAGCGGCCGTCCTGGCCATAGTAGCCCTGCGGCGCGCCCTGGACCCAGCGGTCGTCGCGGTCGTAGTAGCCGGCCGCCTGCGAGGCGGGCGTGTTGCTGGCGTGCCAGGCGCCGGTCCGGTCGTAGTAGCCGTAGGCGTTGCTGCAGTCGGCGCCGCCCTTGGCGATCTGGTTGCCGATCACCGCGCCGGCGACGCCGCCGATGATCGTGCCACCGGTCTTGCCGCCGCCCCTGGAGACAGCGTTACCGGCCAGCGCGCCGACAACGGCGCCGACGACCGTACCGGCCGCGCGGCGATCTTCCTGCTGACGGCAGGTTTCCTGGGCGAAGGCGAACGAGGGCATCATGGTCGCGACGGCGATGCCGGCGACCCAAAGGGATTTGCGCATGGGGGAAGCTCCTGGGTCAGCCGTTCGGCGGCCCTTGGAGTGTCAAAGCATTCGGCGCCCGTTCGTTGCCGGAGCGGGAAAATAAAGGGTCAGGGTGGCAGATATGCTGGCGTGCCGTGACAGTAAAAACGCCGACGCTAGCCCGTGTGCGCTGAATGGCTCTCGAGCTTTACGTGAGTTCCCGGCGTCTCGTCGGAGATGACGACAATAGCGCCGAGCTGCTTGGCCAGCGAATCCACGATGACGGTGCCAAGTCCGCCCTTCGTTGTCACCTTGGCCTTGTCGCGTCCGACGCCGTTGTCCGACACCGTCAGCGACCAGCCCGGCGCGCCGCCGGTATAGATGACATCGACGTGGCCGCCGCGGTCGTCGGGGAAGGCATGCTTGAGCGCGTTGATCACCAGTTCGGTGACAATCAGGCCCAGGCTGACCGCTTCGTGCGAATTGACCGTCACCGCGTCCGCGCGAACCTGGATGTCCAGGGGACGTGACTCTCCGATCATCGAGGTGGCGAGGCTGGCGCAGAGCTTGGTCAGATAGGGGCCGATCTCGACGTCGCCGAGGCTGGTCTGGAGCAGGTTCTGCACCGCGGCCACCGACATCACCCGGTCGTGGGCGTCCCGCAGGTGCAGCCGGGTTTCCTCGGAGGTGACCGTGCGGGCCTTGAGCAGCAGCACGCTGGCGATGATCTGCAGGCTGTTGGCGACCCGGTGCTGCATCTCCTGCAGCAGGATGCCGCGCTCGTTGAGCAGGCGGTCCTTCTCCAGCATCAGATTGACGTTCTGCTGCTCGATCCGCCGCACGCTGGTGACGTCGTTGATGGTCAGCAGGATGCGGGCGTTGTGGATGTCGTCATAGACGATGGTCTGGACATTGACGATCAGCCGGCGCGGTTCGATCCCCGGCCGGACCAGATCGGTTTCGTAGTCGCCCAGGGCGGGGCCGCCCAGAAGGGCGTTCTCCAGCAGCAGCCGCAGTTGGGGAATGTCCCATTCGCCGGCGCCGATTTCGGCCAGCGACCTGCCGAGCACCATGGCGCGCTCGAGGCGAAAGGCGATGCTGAACGAGGGCGTCACGGAGACGACCCGCAGGTCGCCATCGAACAGCAAAAGAGGCAGGTGCGAGGTGTTGAGGAGCGCGCTCGCCAGGCTCGGCGCGGCCTCGGTCGGATCAGTTATGTCGGCCACATCAAGTGTCCTCGACGACCGCGGGCTCGCGGAGCGAAAGCCCGAACGGCATCGATGGGAAGCAGGTAGAGAGTCGGAGCGGGCTCGCCCGCATGCCGTTGCGACGCCACCGTACCACAGGCTTGCCGGCGCCGCCTGATCTAGATCGGGGCGATCAATGCGCTCCGGCGAGAACCACGCCCAGCAGCACGGCG
Organism: Caulobacter sp. FW305-C-30-S16; assembly: GCF_058783025.1. NCBI lineage: Bacteria > Pseudomonadati > Pseudomonadota > Alphaproteobacteria > Caulobacterales > Caulobacteraceae > Caulobacter > Caulobacter sp. FW305-C-30-S16. The sequence continues at coordinate 621,144 of NZ_JBYSYH010000001.1, forward strand.
ACGTACTGCACCGCCGCGGCGGCGACCACATGGCCGTGCCAGACCGCCCGGCGGAACCTGAACTGCTTCATCAGGTAGAAGATCACCCCGACCGAATAGAGCAGCCCGCCGATGCCCAGCAGCATCAGGGAGACCCAGGACACGCCCTCGATCATCGGCTTGAGCGCGATCAGCACGGCCCAGCCCAGCGCCAGATACAGCGCCACCCAGAAGCCCTTGCCGAGGCCGGGCAGGAACAGCTTTCCGGCCACGCCGAGCAGGGCCAGACTCCAGACCGCCGTCGTCATGCCGATGGCCCAGCCGCCCGTAAGGCTCTGGGTCGTGAACGGGGTGTAGCTGCCGGCGATCATCAGGAAGATGCCGGCGTGATCGAACCGGCGCAGCAGGGGCCGCCAGGGGGCCTTGCCGAAGTTGTAGGCCAGCGAGCAGCCCAGCATCACCGCCATGCCGAGCGCGTAGATCACGACCGAGGCGGTCAGTCCCGCGCCGCCCGCGCCGACGGCCAGCCCGAGCAGGGTCCCGCCGCCGAACAGCGCCAGCGCCAGGCCGACGATGTGCACGACCAGATCCGCGCATTTCGCGCCGGCGGTCGGATAGTGGGTCTGGCGATCGTCCATGAGGCTCACCCTACCCGGCGATTGTGACGGCGGATAGGACGAGGCGAGCACAGATGGCGAGTGATTGTTACAACCGGAAGGCGGCCAGCCGCTCGTAGTGCGGCCGGGCGGCGTCGGCGATCCGGCGCAGGTCATCGTTCAGATCGTCGCGGCCGGCCTCGGGCCGGGGCGGGCCAAATCCGGTGGAGGCCTCGACCGCGTCGTACCAGGCCGGCGCCCAGACGCCGTCGCTGTCCCGCCTACCCGCGGGCCAGGCCAGCATCGCGTCGTCGAAGGCGATGCCCAGCGCCGCGCACAGCTTGTCCAGCGTCCCGCGCGGGTCGGCGAGCACGTCGCGCCCCTCGACCACCGGCGGCGCGGCGCCCAGCCGGTCGGCCTCCCGCTCGAACAGCTCGCGCTGCTGCACAAAGCCGATGTCGTCCAGCGTCACCTGCTCGCGCTTGACGGTGTAGCTGGCCAGCACCGCTTCGGGCGCGCGGATCAGGAAGGCGCTGCGACAGGCGCCGGCCCACGCCATGCCGAACCCCGGCAGCATGTGGTGGGTCATGTGTTTCTGGTACCAGACCGGCGCGTCGCCGGGGGCCGCGCCGGCCATCGCGTCGGCGACCACGCGCCAGTCGGTCGGCTGGCTGGCCAGGACTTCGGCCCGCATGGGGTGGTCCAGCCCGGTCCCGGCGAGATAGGCGGCGTAGAACGGCTCGTCGCTGACGGCCGTGTCCGGCCGGTTCTCGAACGCCCGCATCATCGCCGTGGAGATGTTGCGCGGGCCGGACCACATGGCGATGCGGACGGTCATCGGGCGGCCTCCGCGTCCTTCAGTCCCTCGTAAAGGGTCCTCAGGCGGGCGGTCATGGGGCCGGGCAGCGTCAGCGGCAGCGCGCGGCCGTCGATCTCCCGCACCGGCGTCAGCCCGCCGAAGGTGCCGGTGACAAAGGCCTCGTCGGCGCCGCGCGCGTCCTCGACCGGGAAATCGCCCAGCCGCAGGGGGATGCCGTTGGCCTCGCACAGCCGGATCACATTGGCCCGGGTCACGCCGTTGAAGCAGAACTCGCCGGTCGAGGTGCGCACCTCGCCGTCCCTGATCCAGAAGAAGTTGGTCGCGTTGCAGCTGGAGACGTAGCCGTCCGGATCGAGCATCAGCGCCTCGTCCGCCCCGGCCGCGATCGCCTGGTTCAGCGCCATGATCAGGTTCAGCCGGCTGTGCGAATTCAGCCGCATGTCGAACATGTGCGCCGGCGTGCAGAGGATCGAGCTGGTGAACAGCGACAGTCCGCGCGTGACGATGGCCGGGCTCGGGACCTTCCATTCGGCGAGGATCACGATGGTCGGCCGGCCCAGCGCATTGCGCGGATCCTGGTTGGCTCCGGTCTTCTCGCCGCGCGTGACCATCAGGCGCAGGTGGACGCCATCCTCCATGCCGTTGGCCGCGAGCAGGCTTTCCAGGGCGTCGGTGACGCCCTGGCGGTCAAGGCCGATGTCGAGGTTGATCGCCTTCGCGCCCTCGAACAGCCGGTCCAGGTGGGCGTCGAGGAACATCAGCCTGCCCTTGTGCAGCCGCAGGCCTTCCCACACGCCGTCGCCGACGACGAAGCCGGCGTCGAACACCGACACCCGCGCATTCTCGCGCGTGACCATCTCGCCGTTCAGCCAGATGCGGGCGCTGGCGTTGCGCGGATCTGCGGCGAAGTCCTGGCTTCCGGCCATGATCAGGCTCCCGGGGGTGGACCAAAGGCGGCGGCGAGGCCGGCGGGGTCCAGCCCCTCGACCTCCACCGATTTCAGCCGGCCGGTCTGGCCGGCGGCGATGCGCACGCTCGACTTGCTGACGCCCAGCGCCTTGGCCAGCAGCACGGTCAGGGCGGCGTTGGCCTCGCCCTCCACCGGCGGGGCGGAGACGCGCGCCTTGAGATAGGGGCGGCCGTCAGGGCCGCTGGCCCAGCCGTCGATGGCGTCCCGGCCGCCACGCGGCGTCAGGCGGACGGCCAGTCGCACCCGCCTAGCCGACGAGCCCGAGCAGGGCCACCTGAAGGGCCGGCGACAGGTAGTTGCGAATGCCCTGGATGATCAGGAACAGCACGATGAAGCTGAGGTCGACCCCGCCGAGCGGGGGCACGAAGCGGCGGATCGGCGTCAGCAGCGGCTCGGTGATCCGCTCCAGTGTGTAGTAAATCTGCCGGACGGCGTTGTTGCGCAGGTTGACCACGTCAAAGGCCACCAGCCAGGACAGGATCGCCGTGATCACCAGGGCCAGGACCAGCAGTCCCAGCAGGCTGTTGATGATGAAAAAGACGAAGCCAATGATGGCGGCCATGGAGCGGGTTCCGGTGTTCGTGAACCCCGCTTCTATCCGGGCGCCTGAATCACGGCAAGGCGGAGCCGCCTTCCGCGCCGCCAGCCTTGACAGGCAAGGCGACCCGGCCATATGTGCGCCGCTTCCCTCTTCCTGGGAGGGGGCCGTAGCTCAGATGGTAGAGCGCCTCGTTCGCAATGAGGAGGTCAGGGGTTCGATTCCCCTCGGCTCCACCAGGATGTGGTGATCGTTCAGATCGCCGCCTGCATCAGTTTCAGCACGACCAGCGCAGCGATGGCCGTCACGGGGACGGCGAACGTCCAGTACATCATCCGTTTCATCGTCAGCCCTTTACGCAACAGCCCGTCGGACCAACGTCGGGCGCGGGGCGAGGTTCCGGTCAGTCGGGGGTCGTCGCGGGGTCGCCGGCGGAGCGGCGGCCTTGCTCCAGCCAGCGGGCGAGGGCGGGGGACAGTTCCGTCTCCACCCGGCGCTGATACAGCGCCAGGTCCCCGGCGGTCAGTTCTGTCTGCCAGCGGCCGTTGGTCCCCTTGTTGAGGAAGGTTTTGTGGCCGCCTTCGAAGGACATTTCAGCGCCGGGCATGAGGTCCGCGCCGGCGGCCTTCATCGACTCGAAGTCTGCGGCCTCGACCAGGGACGGCCAGATTGCCTCGTCCACGGGAATGCCGAGAAAGGCGCTGATCCGCCGCATCTCGCCGTCGAGATCGGCCTTCAGGTCGGCGTAGTGAACCAGCAGGAGGTTGGGTCGCGTCCGCTCGGCCCACCAGGTCCGCTCGATCTCGAAGAAGCCGTCGCCCATCTGTTCTGCGGAGGTGGTGCCGCCGGGCGTGATCCAGTGGCGGAAGAAGCCGCGCGGGTCGCGGGGCGGTCGCGGGGCGGGGGCGGGCAGGTCCGGATCGGCCTGCGCCGTCGCGTCCAGTCGCGCCCAGGCGCCGGCCGTGTAGGCGTTGTTGTGGTTCATGAACGACAGGCAGGCGTCGCGGCCGTCGCGGGCGACATGGATGTACTTGACCTCGTCCCACACCGGCAGGGCGCTGAGCGGGAGGTGGGACTTGATGTACCGGCGGTGGGTCTGCATCTCCAGCAGCGCCAGCATCTGGTCCAGATTGTTGCGCAGGCGGCAGTCGAGCCACGGCGAGATCAGTTGCAGCGGTTTGGGCTCGGTGGACTGGAACACCAGCAGGCTGACGATCTGCTGCATCCAGGTGGTGCCGACCTTCGGCGCTGTGCCGATGACGATGTCGCCCTGGCGCGGGACGTAGGGGTCCCACTGGGCGCTGTCGCAGTAGTAGCCCCGGGTGGGTGCGACGGCTGGTCGGCTGAGCGTCGGCATCGCGGTGTATCCCCCCGGACGGGCCGTTCCGCCGACCCCTTAAGAGCGACGTTATGCGAACGGCGGGGCGGCGTCACGCACCCGTGCGGCTTCGATGTCGAACAGACCTCGCCGGCGGCCGAAGGCCGTCTGGCCGAGGCGATCAATCCCGCGGTTGATACCGTCCGGCCCGCGCGGCAGACTGGAGCCATGACCCCTTTCTCCGACCTCTACTGGCGCTCCGCTGACGGGCTGACCCTGCACGCCCGGGACTATCAGGCGCCGTCGGGCCAGCCCCCGGTGATCTGCATTCATGGCCTGACCCGCAACGCGCGCGACTTCGAGGACCTCGCCCCGGCGCTCGTCCAGCAGACCGGCCGACGCGTCCTGGCGGTGGACATTCGGGGGCGGGGCGGCTCGGACTACGCGACCGATCCGGCGACCTACAATCCTGCGGTCTATGCCGGGGACGTGCTGGCGCTGCTGGATGACCAGGCGATCGGGCAGGCGGCCTTCGTCGGCACCAGCATGGGCGGCCTGATCATGATGACCCTGGCGGCGCTGCGGCCGACAGCCATCGCCGCGGCCGTTCTCAACGACGTCGGTCCCGAGATTGCGCCGGAAGGCCTGGCGCGAATCCGGGGCTACGTCGGCCTGCCGGCTTCGGTCGACGACTGGGGTGGAGCCGCCGCCTATGTGAAGGCCGGCAACGGCGGCGTCTTCCCCGACTATGGCGATGAGGACTGGGTCCGCATGGCCCGCCGGACCTTTCGCGAGGCCGGGGGCCGGCCGGTGCTGGACTACGACGCCAACATCGCCGCGCCGATCCAGGCGTCGGACCCGGCGACCCCGGCGCCGGACCTTTGGCCCTTCTTCCGTGCCCTGGTCGCTGGCCGGCCCGCCCTGCTGGTGCGAGGCGCGACCTCCGACATTCTCAGCCCGGACATCGCGGCGCGCATGCGCGAGGCCGCGCCCGACATGGCCTATGTCGAGGTCCCGGGCATAGGCCATGCCCCGATGCTTGATGAACCGGCGGCCCTGGCGGCGATCGTCCAGCTGTTGCGTCGGTCGGCCTGACCGATCGGGTCGGTCCGGGCCGATTCGCCAGGCGCGGCCTGCCCTAGTGCGCCTCGTCCCAGTTGCTCGCCGCGCGCGCTTCGACCACCAGGGGCACTGACAGTTCCACCGCCGGCAGGGCGGCCTTCTCCATCACGGCCCTGGCCACGCGGATGGTCTCGTCGGCTTCGGCCGTGGACGCCTCGAAGACCAGTTCGTCGTGCACCTGCAGCAGCATGCGCGATGACAACCCCGCGTCCTTCAACGCCGCCGGCATCCGCGCCATGGCCCGGCGGATGATGTCGGCGGCGGCGCCCTGAAGCGGCGCGTTGATCGCCGCCCGTTCAGCGAACTGACGCATGCCGACGGCCTTGCCGCGGATGTCGGGGATGTTGATCTTGCGCCCGAACAGGGTGGTGACGCTGGCGTTCTCGCGCACCTCGGCCCGCATCCGGTCCATGTATTCGCGGATGCCGGGGAAGCGCTCGAAGTAGGTCTTGATGTAGGCCCCGGCCTCCGACTGGTCGATGCCCAGCTGGTTGGCCAGGCCGAAGGCGCTGATTCCGTAGACGATGCCGAAGTTGATCGCCTTGGCGCGGCGGCGCACGTCCGCGGGCATGCCCTCGATCGGGGTGTTGAACATCTCCGAGGCGGTCATGGCGTGAATGTCCAGACCCTCCTTGAAGGCGCGCTTCAGCTGCGGAATGTCGCCCACATGGGCCAGCAGGCGCAGCTCGATCTGGCTGTAGTCGGCGCTGATCAGCACATGGCCTGGCTCGGCGATGAAGGCCTTGCGGATCTTGCGGCCTTCCTCGGTGCGGATCGGGATGTTCTGCAGGTTGGGGTCGGTCGAGGCGAGGCGCCCGGTGTTGGCCGCCGCCAGGCTGTAGGAGGTGTGCACCCGGCCGGTCGCGGGGTTGATCGCGGCGATCAGGTTGTCGGTGTAGGTGCCCTTCAGCTTGGCCAACTGGCGCCAGTCGAGCAGGGTGCGGGGCAGGTCGTGGCTGGCCGCCAGGCGTTCGAGCACGTCGACGTCGGTGGCCCACTGGCCGGTGGCGGTCTTCTTGCCGCCCTCCAGGCCAAGCTCGCCGAACAGGATGTCGCCGATCTGTTTGGGACTGCCGAGATTGAACGGCCGCCCGGCCAGCACGTGGGCCTTCGCCTCGAGGTCGACCATCCGCATGGAGAACTCGTGGCTGAGGCTGCGCAGCAAGTCGGGATCGACCTTGATGCCGGCGTTCTCCATCTGCGCCACCACCGGCGGCAGGGGGCGTTCGGTGGTCTCGTAGACGGTCAGCATGCCCTCGCGCGCCAGCCGCGGCCGCAGGATCCGCCACAGCCGCAGGGTAACGTCGGCGTCCTCGGCGGCGTAGGCCGTCGCGGGCTCCAGGGCGACGTGCTTGAAGCTGATTTCGCTCTTGCCCGTCCCGCAGACCTGTTTGAACGGGATCGGCTTGTGGCCCAGCCAGAGCTCGCTGAGCTCGTCCATGCCGTGCCCGTGGAGGCCCGCCTCGAGCGTCGAGCTGAGCAGCATGGTGTCGTCGATCGGCGTAACGTCGATGCCGTAGCGGGTCAGGACGGCGATGTCGTACTTGGCGTTCTGGGCCACCTTGAGGACCGACGGATCCTCCAGCATCGGCTTGAGCGCCGCCAGGGCCGCCGCGAGCGGAATCTGGGTCAGGTCCGCGCCGCTCTCGCCGCCGAACAGTCCCTCCTCCTTCTCGCAGTGACCGAGCGGGATGTAGCAGGCCTCGCCGGGCGCGACGGCCAGGGAGACGCCGCAGAGGCCGGCGACCGCCGAGCCCAGGGCGTCGGTCTCGGTGTCGAAGGCGACGACGCCGATCTCCGTGGCGCGGCTGACCCAGGCTTCCAGCGTCGGCAGATCGCGGACGCAGACGTATTTCGTGGTGTCGATCTGGACGGGCTCGACCGGCGCGGCGGCTTCCCGCTCGCCGGCGCTGAAGCCGCCGTTGGGAGCGGGGCGGGGCGCGCTCATCTTCGGCATCGGCGCGGCGGGCATGCCGTTGCCGGCGGCCGCGTCCCCGACCCGGCGGGCCAGGCTGCGGAACTCCATCTGCTCGAGGAAGGCGGCCAGGGTCGGGCCGTCCGGATCGCGCACCGCCAGGTCCTCGACCGGCTCGGGCAGGGGGGTGTCGCAGTCGAGCTGGACCAGCTGGCGCGACAGCCGGATCTGGTCGGCGAAGTTGATCAGCGTCTCGCGGCGCTTCTCCTGTTTGATCTCACCCGCCCGGGCCAGCAGCGTCTCGAGGTCGCCGTACTCGTTGATCAGCAAGGCGGCGGTCTTGATGCCGATGCCGGGCGCGCCGGGGACGTTGTCGACGCTGTCGCCGCACAGGGCCTGGACCTCGACGACCTTGTCGGGACTGACGCCGAACTTCTCGAACACCTGGTCCGGACCGATCAGCACGTTCTTCATCGTGTCGAGCATCGACACGCGGTCGCCGACCAGTTGCATCAGATCCTTGTCCGAGGAGATGATCACCACCTCGCCGCCGGCGTCGCGCACCTTGCAGGCATAGGCGGCGATCAGGTCGTCGGCCTCGTAGCCGGACAGCTCGATGCTCGGCACGCCGAACGCCTTGGTCGCTTCGCGGACCAGCGGGAACTGCGGGACCAGGTCCTCGGGCAGCGGCGGGCGGTGCGCCTTGTACTGGGGATACAGGGTGTTGCGGAACGTCTTGTCGGAGTGGTCGAAGATCACCGCCAGATGGGTCGGCCCGTCCTCCTTCATGTCCCGCAGCAGCTTGAACAGCATGTTGCAGAAGCCCTGCACCGCCCCGACCGGCAGGCCGTCCGACTTGCGCGTCAGCGGCGGCAGGGCGTGGAAGGCGCGGAAGATGTAGCCCGACCCGTCGACCAGATAGAGCCGCACGGGCGGCCCGTCCTGGGTCAGCGGGCGATCGGGCAGGGCGGCGGCGTCAGTGTCGGTCATGGGGAGAGGATAGTGGGCCGCGCGGCGGTGGTCATCCGTGGATTGGCGGCTCTTGCCAACGACGGGGAGCCTGCGACTGTAGGGCGAGTGGGTGGGGGACGTTATGAAGCGCCTAGGATTGATCGTGTTGGCCTTCCTCGCCCTTGGCGGCAGCGCGACGACGGTCGCCTGGGCCCAGTCCGGCCAGCCGCGGTCCCTTCCGTCACCGTCGTGGACGGAGCCGAGGCAAAGGGGTGTGTCGCGATTGATGCGCGGGTCACCCACAGCCGGTCGCCGCCTATCGCCGGACCTCTATCCGCGTGAGTCGCTTGACCCGACCGTCAACGGGTGGGTCGTGGTCGTCTGCCGTCGCGCTGGCGGGAAGCTCGAGGCGTGCCGGGCCGAGCGGGAAATCCCGGAGGGCATGGGCTTTGGCCGGGTCGCTGTGCAACAGGTTGAGGCGCAATGGACGACGGGTCGCGTGTCGGGGGTGGACACCGGCAACGAAGTTCGCGTCTTCTATACCGTCGCAGCGCCGGTGGGTGGTCAGACCTTCGTCACCGAGGCGCCATGGGCGCAGGTTCCCTCCGGCGAGGCGATCCGCATGGCCTGGCCGAAAGCGCTGACGAATATTGTACAGGGAACCGCCGCGCTCCGTTGTCGCATTGAGGCAGACGGCAGCCTTTCGAACTGCCGCGTCGCGGGTGAAACACCGTGGCGGTCAGATCTGGGTCGCGCGGCCCTGTCCCTCGCTCCGGCCTATCGGGTGGATATCGGCGCAGCGGGCGGGAACATGGTCAACTCGGACATCATCGTGAGCATCAGGCTGACCAACCCGGCTGATCCAAGCGCCCAACTGCGGTAGTCCGCAAGGCGTTTGGCCTTTGGACCAATGGTCCGGCGCACCTACACCACCTCCCGCGACAGCGAGCGGTGGAACGGGATGGTGCTCAGTCCGCCAGCCGCTCCAGCACCTCGGCTGCGAACACCGACAGGGTGTCGTCGCGGGCGCCCATGATGATGATGCGGTCACCGGGCCGGGCGAGCGCGACCAGCCGGTCGCCGCAGGCCGGGCGGTCGGAGAGGGCTTCGGCTGTGCGGCCTCCGGCGCGGATATCGGCGGCGATGTCCTCGCTGGTCACCTCGCGGATCGTCGTACCGCCGAAATAGACCGGCTCCGGCATCAGCAGCACGTCGTCCTCCGAAAGACCCTCCAGGAAGCCGCGCACGAACTCCTTCCGCATCAGCCGCAGCGGGCCGAAGCCGTGCGGCTGGAACATCACCAGCAGGCGGCCGGGGAAGGCGTGCAGGGTGTCGAGCGTTGCGGCGATCTTGTCGGGGTTGTGGGCGAAGTCGTCGATGACGGTGATCCCGCCTTTCGACCCGACCACCTCCAGCCGCCGTTTGACGCCCTCATAGCCCTCGATGGCCGCCACCGCGTCCGCCAGCGGAACGTTCAGGGCGCGAACGGCGCCGAGCGCCGCGAGCGCATTGGCGACATTGTGCCGGCCGGGAACTTTCAACCGCACCGACACTGTCGTGTCGCCCGCCTGCTCACGCAGCCGGAAGGCGATCGAATCGGGCGCGGGCGCGATATCGTCCGCATACAGATCAGCTGAGGGATCCTCGAAGCTCCAGGTCAACTGGCGTTCGCCCGGCAGCTCGGCGGCCAGCCGGGCGGTCTCGTCGTTGTCGAGGTTCAGCACCACGGTGCGGGCCTTCAGGGCGTAGTCGCGGAAGAGCACCCGCAGTTCGTCCATCGTCTTGTGGTCTTCGCTGATGTTGTTGATCACCGCCACCTGCGGCCAGTAGCGGGCGATTGAGCCGTCGCTCTCGTCCACCTCGCTGACGAACAGCCCGCCCTGGCCGACCAGGGCGCTGGCGAAGGGCGTGTCTTCGGTGACGAAGTTCTTCATCACCGCGCCGTTCATCACCGTCGGATCGCGGCCCGTGCGGTGCAGGATCCAGCCGATCATGGCGGTGGTCGTCGACTTGCCGCTGGTGCCGGCGACACCGACGGATTGCGGCGCGCCGTTGAACAGGTCGGCCAGCAACTCGGCGCGCGACAGCATCGTCGCCCCCACCCGCCGGGCGGCGACTACGTCCGGCACCGTGTCCTCGACGGCGGCCGTGGCGACGATGATCTGTTCAGCGCGCGTGACGCCGCTGCCGTCCTGCGCAAACAGCCTGATCCCCCGGGCGCGAAGGAACTCGAACTTGGGCGCCGTGCGGCCCTGGTCGAGGGCGCGATCGGAGCCTTCGACGGTCGCGCCGGTCGCCTGGACGATCAGGGCCAGGGGCAGCATGCCGCTGCCGCCAATCCCGCAAAAGAAGTAGGGTCTGTCCTGAATCATCCCCGGGAAATATACGGTCGGGGACAGGGTGACAAACCGCCCGACAGGTCCGCGAGCAGATGGTCAAACCGGTCAGGATCGGCGTCGTCGCCCCCGCCTCGCGCATCGACCCCGCCGTGCCGGCCGAAGTCGAGGCCCTGGTCGCCCGGCTGTACCCCGACGGGCGCGTCCAGCTCGTCTTTGATCCGCAGTGTTTCCTGACCCACAACCACTTCGCCGGCGACGACGCGGCACGTGCCGAGGGCTTCCTGCGGGTGGCCAATGACCCGACGTTCGACGCCCTGTGGATCGCCCGCGGCGGCTATGGCTCCAACCGTATCGCCGGGGCGGTGCTGGCCGGCCTGACGGCCGCCGCGCGGGACAAGATCTATCTCGGCTACAGCGATCTCGGCTTCATTCTGGCGGGCCTTCACCGTCATGGGATCGGCCGGCCCGTGCATGGTCCGGCGGCGCATGACATCCGCCGGTCCGGCGGCGAGGCGGCCGTTGCGCGGGCGCTGGCCTGGATCGTCGACAGCGACCGCGCCGCGCTGGAGCCCGGCCTGAAGCCGGGCCAGAAGGCGGCGGCGTTCAATATCACCGTGCTGAGCCAGCTGCTCGGCACCGACCTGCAGCCGGACCTCACCGGGCATGTGCTGCTGCTCGAGGACGTCGGCGAATACATGTACCGGCTCGACCGGTCGCTGTTCCACATCACCAGCAACCCGGGCATCCGCGAGGTCGCGGGCATCCGGCTGGGCCGCTGCAGTGACATTCCGCAGAACGACCCGGATTTCGGCATGACCGCCGAAGAGGTGTGTCGACACTGGTGCGAACGCTCGGGCATCCCGTATCTCGGCCGCGCCGAAATCGGCCACGACGCCGACAACCGGATCGTGCCGTTCGGCCTTATCTGAACAGGTCGTTGTAGTTTCCGCCGACCGTGTCGGTCGCGGCCAGGGCGTCGGAGTCGCCGGTCGCCAGGAACGCCGTTGTCGCCGCGTTCAGCGCCGCCAGGGCCGCGCGGGCCAGGCCTGTGGCCGAACTGATCCGCCGCGCGCCGAGCGCCTGAAGCGCCGGCCCGTTCGGCAGCCCCGCCTTCGCCATGACGTTCAGCGGCAGGCCGCAGCCCGCCGCGATGGCGCTGATCTCGCCGGGGACAGTGACGCCCGCCGCGAACAGGCCGTCCGCGCCGGCCGACCGGTAGAGCGCCGCCCGCCGCAGCACCTCGGCGACCGCCGCCTCGCCCTCGGCCATCCGGCGCAGGTAGATGTCGGTCCTTGCGTTGATGAACAGGTCAACCCCGGCGCCGTCGGCCGCCTTGCGCACGGCCTCGATCTTGGCCGCCAGCAGGTCCGCATCGCCGCCGCCGTCCTCGATGTTGATCCCCACCGCGCCGGCGTCGATGACCTTGCGGACGTTCTCGCCGACCGTCGCCGGATCATCGGCATAGCCGCCCTCGAAGTCGCAGGTCAGCGGAATGGAGATGACCCGCGTGATCTCCCGCACGGTCGCGACCAGGAACTCCACCGGCAGATGGTGGCCGTCGGCGTAGCCATGGCTCCAGCAAACGGCCGCGCTGGTCGTCGCCACCGCCTTCGCGCCGAGGGTCTCGATGACCCGCGCGCTGCCTGCGTCCCAGGCGTTGGGCAGAATGAAAAGGTCGGGGCCCGCGTGCAGGCGTCGGAAGGTCTCGGCGTGATCGGTCATGACGCCAGACTAGAGCCGCCCTGTCGGATCGTCAGCCCCGCGGTTGGCGGGAACCGGACCTCAATGGCCGCCGGAGCCCTCGTAGACGCCTGGCGCCAGCCGCTCGTCCTCGTCGCCGGCCGCGGTCGCCGCGACGAAGCGGCGGTCGCAGTAGGGGCAGTCGACGAAGCCCGCGCCGCCCATTTCCAGCCAGACGCGCGGGTGACCCAGCGCCCCGCCGACGCCGTCACAGGCGATACGGTGCGAGCGCACGGTCACTGTCTCGGGCGGTGGAAAGGCCGCGGCCTGCGGCGGCGTAGCCGTCGGGGTCGTTCCGTTGACGGATTTTGCGGAGGCCTTGCGCGCCATTTGGATCGTCCCCGGGTAAAGCCGCCCTTGGCGATGCGGCCTGTCAGGCATACCTATGCGAGGTCCCGCCGGGGCGTCAATTGACCGCAAGCCCGCCAGAAAGCCCGAATGGACCTGCCTGACCACGCCATCGAGGCTACCGGTCTCGTGAAGACCTACGCCGCCACCAAGACCACGCCGGAAAAGACGGCGCTGAACGGCATCGATCTGAAGATACCGCGCGGCTCGATCTTCGGTCTGCTTGGCCCCAATGGGGCCGGCAAGTCGACCTTCATCAACATCCTCGCCGGCCTGACCCGCAAGACTGGCGGGACGGTGAAGATCTGGGGCCGCGACATCGACGAGCGCCCGCGCGACGCCCGCGCCGCGATCGGCGTGGTGCCCCAGGAACTGGCCGCCGACGTCTTCTTCACGCCGCGCGAGTCGCTGGAAACCCAGGCCGGGATGTACGGCGTGCCGAAGAAGGAGCGCCGCACCGACGAGCTGCTCGCGGCCCTCGGCCTCACCGACAAGGCGGACGCCTATGTCCGCCAGCTGTCCGGCGGCATGAAGCGCCGGCTGATGGTGGCCAAGGCCATGGTGCACAATCCGCCGGTGCTGATCCTCGACGAGCCGACCGCCGGCGTTGACGTCGAGCTGCGTCGGCAGCTGTGGAACTACGTCGTCGGTCTGAACCGGCTGGGCGTGACCATCGTTCTGACCACCCACTACCTCGAGGAAGCGCAGGAGCTCTGCGACCAGATCGCCATCGTCAACCGCGGCGAGGTGGTCGCCTGCGAGCCGACCTCGACGCTGCTGCAGCGGCTGGACACCCGCAATGTGATCGTCACGCCGGAAGAGCCGGTCGCCACGGCCCCGGACCTGACCGGCTTCGAGGCGAAGCTGCGCAGCGGCGGGTCCTTCTCGGTGACTTACAAGACCGGCCAGTCGAGCGTCGAACAGGTGCTGGCGGCCGTGCGGGCCAGCGGCCTGCACATCAAGGACATCGCCACCGAAGACCCCGACCTCGAGGACGTCTTCCTCGCCCTGACCTACGGCGCCGCCGACGGCAAGGACCCGACGAAGGACTGAGGGGCGAGGCGCTCCGGTCCCACGCCTTCCTCCCTGCATCTCCGGATGCTGATACGCCCTGAAGGCCTTGATGGAATGGTTCGCTCCGGACGGTGACCTTGGTCAAGGACCGCTTCGCGGCCGCGCAGCGGCGACCCCGCCGGGGTCGTCCTTGACGAAGGTCCCGCCGGAGCAAGAATGCTCATCAAGACATCAGGACGACCCCTGCCAAGCGTCGGCGCCAAGCGGCCCCCTCAGAACTCCAGCTCGACCATGTCGAAGTCGGCCTTGGCCGTCCCGCACAGCGGACAGATCCAGCTGTCAGGGATATCGGACCATCGCGTCCCGGCGGCCAGGCCCTCGCCGACATCGCCCTCGGCCTCGTCGTAGAGGTAGCCGCACGTCCGGCACTGCCAGGTCTTGTAGGGCAGGGCGTCGGCCATCGGTCGTCCTTCGTCGAGAGAGCCTGAGGGGGTGATCCCCAGCCTGATTGACGCCCAATCGCCGTGAACTGATCCACGTCAATTCAACCGCCGAATTGTTGGTCCGTAGTGCGGGCGAGGCAACAACATGTCTCGCAGCCGCTGGAGACAGGCGGCGCGGGACCGGACAGGAAGACGTGCGATGATGATTCCCCAGGACGTGGCCAACACCATCGTCGATCCCAAGGCCTACGCCGACGGCCATCGGGTCGACGAGGCGTTCCGGTGGCTGCGCGCCAACGCGCCGTTTGCGAAGGCCCAGCCGGAGGGGTTTGATCCCTTCTGGGTCGCGACCCGCTTCGCCGACATCCAGGAGATCGAGAAGCAGAACGACCTGTTCCACAACGGCGACCTGGCCACGGTGGTCACGCCGATCGAGGTCGACAAGCGCGTCCGCGAGATGACCGGCGGCTCGCCGCACCTGGTCCGCTCGCTGGTCCAGATGGATAACCCCGACCACATGAACTACCGGCGCCTGACCCAGGCCTGGTTCCTGCCGCAGAACATCCGCGGCCTGGAGGCGCGCATCCGCGAGATCGCGCGCGGCTTCATCGACCGGATGGCCGCCATGGGCGACCGCTGCGACTTCGCCCGCGACGTCGCCTTCCTCTACCCGCTGCATGTGATCATGGAGGTCCTCGGCGTTCCGGAGATCGACGAGCCGCGCATGCTGAAGCTGACCCAGGAACTGTTCGGCAGCGCCGACCCGGAACTGAACCGCGGCGGCGCGGTGACCGACGTCGACACCGGCCTGGCCAACCTCCAGGCCACGGTCATGGACTTCATGACCTACTTCAACGCCATGACTGAGGACCGCCGGGCCAATCCGCGCCAGGACCTCGCCAGCGTGATCGCCAATGGCCAGATCGAGGGCAAGCCGCTCGGCCACCTTGAGGCGATGAGCTACTACATCATCGCCGCCACGGCCGGCCACGACACCACCTCCAACACCACGTCCGGCGCCATGTGGGCCCTGGCCCAGAACCCTGACCAGTTCGCGAAGGTGAAGGCGGATCTGTCGCTGATCCCCGGACTGGTCGAGGAGTCGATCCGCTGGGAGACCCCGGTGAAGCATTTCATGCGCAGCGCCACGGCCGACGCCGAGGTCGCGGGCCAGAAGATCGCCAAGGGCGACTGGATCATGCTCAGCTACCCGTCCGGCAACCGGGACGAGTCGGTGTTCACCGATCCGTTCAAGTTCGACATCCAGCGCACGCCCAACAAGCACGTCGCCTTCGGCTACGGCGCCCACGTCTGCCTCGGCCAGCATCTGGGCCGGATGGAGATGCGCGTGCTGTGGGAAGAGTTGCTGCCGCGCCTCGAGAGCGTCGAACTGGACGGCGAGCCGAAGCGTATGGAGGCCAGCTTCGTCTGCGGGCCCAAGTCGGTGCCGATCCGCTACCGGATGACCTGACCGCCCGGGCGCCCCGCGCCGCTTGCGGGCGCGCGCCGGCGCGCTAACCTCGCCCTCCCGACGGCGGGGGAGGTCAGGCGATGCTGGAGCGTCTTTTCAGACTGAAGGAAAACGGCACCGCCGTGCGCACCGAGGTGCTCGCCGGGCTGACCACCTTCCTGACCATGGCCTATATCATCATGGTCAACCCGACGATCCTGGCCGACGCCGGGATGCCGATGGCCGGGGCGGCGGCGGCCACCTGTCTGGCGGCGGCCTTCGGCTCGATCATGATGGGCCTGTTCGCCAACTACCCCATCGCGCTGGCGCCCGGCATGGGGCTGAACGCCTATTTCACCTACACGGTGGTCAAGGGCATGGGCCTGCCGTGGGAGACCGCGCTGGGCTGCGTCTTCCTGTCGGGCGTGCTGTTCCTGATCCTGACGGTCTCGGGCGTGCGACGGCTGCTGGTCGGCGCCGTGCCGCGCTCCCTGTATGCGGCGATCGCCGCCGGCATCGGTCTGTTCATCGCCTTTATCGGCCTGCGCGCCGCGGGACTGGTGGTCGCCAGCCCGGCCACGACGGTGACCCTCGGCAACCTGACCACCCCGACCGCCGGCCTGACCCTGTTCGGACTGGTCCTGACCGGGGCCCTGCTCGCCTGGCGTATCCGCGCGGCGATGCTGGTGGGGATTCTCGCCACCACCGCGCTGGCCTGGGCCGTCGGCGCGATGCAGTGGACGCCGGTCGACTACAGTTTCGAGGCGCTGACCAGCACCGCCTTCCGGCTCGACATTCCCGGCGCCCTCGGGATCGGCGGCAAGGGCGCGGTGCTGGCGCTGATCGAGATCATCATCGTCCTGCTGTTCGTCGACCTGTTCGACAATGTCGGCACCCTCGTCGCGGTGACCCAGCGCGCGGGCCTGGTCGCGCCGGACGGGACGATCCCGCGTCTCAACCGGATTCTCGTCGCGGACTCGGCGGCGGCGATCGTCGGCTCGATGGCCGGAACGACCACCACTGTCAGCTTCATCGAGAGCGCCGCCGGGGTCGCGGCCGGCGGGCGCACCGGCCTGACCGCGGTGGTGGTGGGGCTGCTGTTCCTCGTCGCCCTGCTGTTCGCTCCGTTCGCGCAGCTGATCCCCGCGGCGGCGACCGCTCCGGCGCTGATCCTGGTCGGCGCGCTGATGATGGCCCCGCTGGCCCAGCTCGACTGGGACGACCCGCTGGTCGCCATCCCCGGCTTCCTGACGCTGATCGCCATCCCGTTGACCTTCTCGATCGCCAACGGCCTGGCGTTCGGGATCATCGCCTACGCCCTGCTCAAACTGGCCCGCGGTCAGGCCCGCGCAGGCGACTGGATGCTCTACCTGCTGGCGGCCCTGTTCGCCGCCCGCTTCATCTGGCTGGCGGCGGGGTAGCGCGCGGCGAATCTTTCCGCTATTGACCCGCCTCCGCCAGCGATCCGCACCCGTAGCTCAGCTGGATAGAGCGTTGCCCTCCGAAGGCAAAGGTCACACGTTCGAATCGTGTCGGGTGCGCCATCGTGGTGTTGAAGGGTGGCCAGGCCGCCGCAGAGCGCCAGGCCCTGCCCCCGTTTGCCGCAACAGCCCCCTAGGTCCTTCCGACGAGCTTCAGGACCAGTTGGCGTAACCGCGCGAGATAGGAGTTGCCGGGCGTGGCGCGGGCGCGGCTGTCGATCCACAGCTGCGCCTCGGCCGGCGAGCCCTTCAGGCGGCTGAGCTGGACCGCGTCGTCGAAGGCGTCGTCCGAGCAGTCGACCTCGCCTACCCGCTCGGCCCGGATCCGCCAGTACCCGCCGCTCTGGTCGGCCTCGAGAATGCACCGTGCGTCCGGCGCCATGCTGAGCCAGAGGGTGGCCCGCACGTCGGCCAGGCCCGAACCGCTGTAGTCGTTGTGGCCAAGGCCGGCGCCGGCGACCAGGCTGGTGTCGATGGTCTGGACGCGGGGGAAGGTCATCGGCGACGGGAAGGCGTCGCCCAGCCGCTGCGGGCCGGGGAGCAGGCGGGCTCCGAGCATCGCCTTGTCCTGGCTGGAGGCATACAGGGTCGTCCGCGTGACCAGCGGCGAGGCCGACTGCCAGTAGGTTTCGAACAGCGCCTTCTCGATGTCGGCCGAGCCCATGACCAGCTCGTCGAAGGGCCTGTCGGGCCGGTCCGCGCGCAGGGCGATCCGCTGGAGCGCCGCCAGGGTCAGCCGGTTGCCCATCGAATGGGCGACGACATAGACCCGCGTCGCCCCGCTCTTGCGCAGGGCGATCAGGGTGTCGGCGAGGGCCTCGACCTCCTCTTTCCGCTCCACCGTCCTGCGGTCGGCGGCATAGGACAGCATGCTTTCCTTCGATGCCCAGGAATAGAACACCGTGGCGCCGTCGATCGACAGGTCCGCATGCAGCTGGGCGGCGCGATAGGAGGCGTCGGCGAAGCTGTTGTTGTAGCCGTGCACGTAAAGCAGGGCCTCCTTGCGGCGCGACCGGTCGACGTCGCTGTCGATGGCCGCGAGCCAGGCGTCCTGGCTGTCAAAGCGCGTCACGCCCTCAAGGATGAAGTGATTGTTCGGGTGCGCGGTCTCGAACTGGATGATCAGGAACTCGCCCGGGCGCTCCAGCTCTCCGCGCTTGCGGATGCAGGGCACGTTGACCCTGGCGAGACCGTAGTTGAGGCGGACTCGGTCGCCGGCAAACGGTTCCGAGCGCGCGCCGAAGTAGCGGTCGCGGGCCGGATCGGGCGTCACGCCCTGGCGGCTGGTGGCGTAGTAGACGCCGACTTCAGCGCTGTTGGGGTCCTCCAGGGTGCCCGCGGCGGTGCGTTTGCGCAGGCATTCCTGCTCGTAGGGGGTGAGATAGACCGCCGCCTTGCCTTCATCCCTCGCGAGGTCGCTGGCCCGGCCAGGCGGCGCCGGCTGTGGTGGCGACGGAGGAGCCGGCGGCGGCGGCGGCGGCGCGGCGAGCATCACGGGAGGTGGCGGCGGCGGCGGGGGCGGGGCCGCGGAATCGACCATGTCCCGGCCGATGTCCCTGACCTGGTCGTCGGCCCAGTCGGCCCGCTCGATGGCTCTCAGGCGATAGGCCTCGGCCCGTCCGGCCGCGTCCGCGGCGCCCGCCGACCGCAGTTGGTCGCGGGCCTGGCCATAGAGGCCGGCGGCCTCGAGGAAGGCGTCGCGGGACGCCTCGAACGCCCGCGTGCGGCCGCGCCGCCCGGGGTCGTAGACCTTGAACAGCCGATAGGCCCGATCTTCGGCCGCCGCCGCCCGCACCATGAGGTCGATCGACCTTGCGGCGGGCCCGGCGTCGAACGCGGCTTCCTCGGCCTGCAGGGCGGTCCGGCGTCCGTCACAGGCCGTGCCGGCGTCACAATTGGCCATGCCGCCGAAAGCCTGGTCGAAGAGCTGCCGGATGTCACTGCGAACGGCCACGAGCGTCTGGATGTTCGCCGTATTGGCGTCGCCCGGTCCGGCCAGGGTGGCGAACCGGTACAGCAGATACTCGTCCTGAAGGAACGCCCGGTACTGGCCGGCAACCTCGAACAGGGCGGCCTTGCGGAATCCGACGGCCTCGGCCGGCGCGGGCAGCTCAGCCTGCCGCCGGGCCTCGCCAAGCGCTTCCTGCCAGACCGTCCGGCGAAGCTCGAGGTCGAGAGTCTCGGCCGCGCCGACCGCCTGCAGCAGCGGCACGGTCTGGTCGGCGGCTTCGATCCGGGCGCGGAAGACGGGGTCAGCGAGGGCGACCCTGACAGCCGTGTCGTCCCCCTGGTCGACCGCGGCGGCGAACACCTCGAGGCTCAGCCCGCCGGGCTGGGTGCGGGCGGCGGTCACCGACGAGACGGCGACGAGGCAGACCAGGGCCGCCAGCAGCGGCCGGCCAAACGCGATGAGTTTCATCCCCGGCCCCTCCCGACGACCGACGGTATGCAATCGCTGTCGCCAGCGTCAACCCGATCACAACCCGCAGGAGAATCGCCGCCGGCTGAATCGTCCGAGGCCGGCGAAGACCCTGCGTGAGGTGGTGTCTTCGGGGGCCGGGGGCCGCCACTTTTCCACGGCCTCGGCCCTCGCGAGCGGCCGCGGGCTGATCTAGCGGCCGGCGTCCGCCCCGGCAGGGGTGGTCGTCCCGCGCACCGGGGCGCCCTTCGCCCGGCCCCGGGCGACCAGCGCAGCGCAGTTGGCGTCGTCCGCCAGACCCGCCTCGACGAACGGCAGGATCGCCGCGAGCGGCGACAGCAGGGTGGCCAGGGCGACGGCGACCCCGCCCTGGGCCACCGCGTTGCCGGTTTGCGAGGTCGCGCCGGGCTTCACCAGCGGGCCATCGACCCGGATCGGGATGAACAGGCGCAGCAGGCGCGGCTTCTTGCTCTCGCCTTCGAAGACCAGGTTCAGTCGCTCGGTCTTCAGGTTGATTGTGCCCGAGCCCGTCACCAGCACCACCCCGGTGTCGACGATGATCCGGTTTGAGCGGGCGATGCCGTCCTTCACCCGGAAATCGGCGACGGCGCAGCGGATCGCCGTCTGCCGCGGGTCTTCCGACAGCAACAGGTAGAGACCCTTGAAGACGTTCACCCCCAACAGCTCAGCGAAGGCCTGACGAATTTCGCCGCGCGGACTGACGATGGTCAGCGACCCGTCGGCGCTGGCGGCGGCCTTGCGGACGGAATTGCCGTATCCGGTCAGTCTCGCGCGGGCGACGATCTGGCCTTCGACGGCCGGTTGTCCGCCCACGGCGCCGAACCTGATCCAGTCCTCGAGTCGCGCTCCGGTCAGGCGCAGGTCGACGTCCGTCCGCGGCTGCGCGCCGCGCGCGTCGAGCCGCACCAGGCCCCCGATCGAACCGCGCGAGAAGGTCAGGGCGACCGGATCGCCGGTCAGCACCCCATCCTTGAGGCTGAGCGTCAGGGCCACCTTCGAGAGCGGCAGGCCGGGCGCGTTCACCGTGTCGGCGCGATAGGTAACCTTCGCATCCATCGCCCGTATGCGCTCGACCTGCAGCGTCGCGTCCGGAAACAGGCGGGCCGCCTTTTCCATCCGTCCGGCCATGGCGGCCTGTTCCGGCGAGGCGGTCTCACCGCCGCGCGTCGCCGGCGCGCCGCCCATGAGGCTTCCGAGGTCATCGAAGTCCAGCCGCCGCGAACGCAGATCGGCTGTGAGGAAGGGACGCTCGCCGCGCGTCTCGACCGACAGGTCGCCGGACAGGTCGCTGTCGCCGATCCGGCCTTTCGTCTTGTCGAGACGATAGAGCGTGCCGCGCCGGGTGATCTGTCCCGAAACGGAGTAGGGCGGCGTGTTGGGCAGGACCAGGCCGGTCAGGCCGTAGAGCTCGTTGAGATCGGCGCCGGTGACGGTCACCGAGCCTTCGAACCGGCCCAGATCAAAGGGCTTCACGATGCGCGCATTGGCCTGGATCCGCGTCGCGCCGGCCCGCACGTCCGCGCGGAACGGCCAGGGCCGGTTCGGCGAGACGTTCAGCAGCGGGTCTCCGGTGACGCTGGCGAGGAACCGCGCCCCGTTCAGGCGGCCCTCGCCCCGCAGGGCGAACAGGCCACGATCCGCGCCGTCGGAAGTTTCGTCTGTATAGACCGTGCCGGAGAACCGGGTGCGGCGCTGACGGTCGTCCAGATTGATCCGGCCGTCGGTGATGATGAAACGCCGGATGGCGGGCAGCTTCATGCCCTTGCCGCCGCCCTTGCCGTCGAACGTCCAGTTCGCGCGGCCGTCAGCCAGTCGCACCAGCTCAAGGCGCGGACGGATGACTTCAAGGACCGGCAACACCGTTCGCCCCGCGAACAGCGGCGGAATCTCGATCCGGACCGCCAGCTTGCCGATCCGGGCCATGTCGGCGTCCGTCCCGGCCCATGAGGGCTGGGCGATCCGCACGTCATAGGCCTCGGCGCTGGGGCTGAGGGACCAGGGGCGGACCTTGAGGTCCCCGACGATCTCGACGGTCCGGCCGAGCCGCACCGAGGCGGCCGCGCCCACCGGCCCGCGCAGCCAGTTCCAGTCGAAGAGCAGCAGGAGCGCGATCAGCGCGACGATGAAGACGCTCACGACCGAGACGCCGATGCGGGCTCGTGGCGACATGGCTGTCCAGCCCGCGACGGGGTGGGCCACGGCGGCGGTCGCGGCTGTTGGCCAGCGGATCGGCAATACTCAGGTCTCCGGCGACCCCCGGCGCTTAAGCGCGGGGAAGCCGAAGGGGTTCCGTCGAAAGGACGGTCTAGTAGACCAGCTTCAGACCGGCCCAGGCGGCCGCGGCGGTCAGGAACGCGACGATGGCGACAATCTCGTAGGTCTTGAAAAGTGGCCCGTTTGGCGAACGCATGTGGTCTCCCCTTGTCCCGTTTCGATCCAGCGACCAGATGGATCGCAAGGGCCACGCCACGCCCGCGGAGCAGATGATGCACAACAGACGGATGGTCCTGGCCGGCGCGGCGACGCTTCTGCTGCCCTCCGTCGTACGGGCCGCCCCGCCCCTGACGGTGTTCGCCGCAGCGTCCATGCAGGAGTCGCTGACGGCGGCGGGCGCAGCCTGGACAGCGAAGACCGGCGCGCCGGTCCGTTTCAGCTTCGGCGCCTCATCGGCGATGGCGCGCCAGATCGACCAGGGCGCGCCGGCCGACCTGTTCCTGTCCGCCGATGAAGAGTGGATGGACTGGCTGGCCGGCAAGGGCGGGATCGTCCCGGCTTCGCGCCGTCGCCTGCTCTCGAACCGGCTGGTGCTGATCGCGCCGGCGCGCGCGAAGGTCACCCTTGGGATCGCGCCGGGATTCCCTCTGGCAAAAGCGCTCGGCGCCGGCAGGCTCGCCGTGGCCGATCCGACCGCCGTGCCGGCGGGAAAGTATGCGAGGGCCGCGCTGATCGCCCTCGGCGTCTGGGACTCGGTGGATGACAGGCTGCTGCCGGCCGAGAACGTCCGCACGACGCTGGCCTATGTCGCGCGGGGCGAGGCGCCGTTCGGCATCGTCTATGCGACCGACGCCAGGGCCGAGCCGAAGGTCAAGGTGGTCGGGGTGTTCCCGGCCTCCAGCCATCCGCCGATCGTGTATCCCGGCGCGGTGACGTCCGCCTCGCGCAACAGCGCGGCGGCGGTCTTCCTCGGGTTTCTGCAGGGGCCGCAGGCGGCGGCGATCTTCAAGCGCTACGGCTTCGGCCTGGCGGGGCGTCCGGCCTAGTCCTCGACCTTGCCGGGCCAGGTCAGGTAGCCGTCCCTGTCGGTGCTGGCCGAGCGGTAGCCGCGATAGTGCGGGCCGCCCTGGCCGCCAGGCGCGCAACAGGGCGACGGCGCCGGAACCGGTCCGCCGCCGGCGCAGCAGGGGCCGGCGACCGGCACATAGCCATAGCCGCCGCCCGAGGCCGAGCCGTAGGCATAGCCGCTGGAGGATTCGCTGTAGCCATAGCCCGCCGTCTGTTGGACCGAACCGCCGGCATAGGTCGCGCCGTACCGACCGCCATAGCCGCTGGAGGCCGTCTCGCGGTAGACGTAGTCGCGCTCGACCCTGCGCTCATGGCGCACGCGCACCGTGCGGGCGGCGGTACGGGTTTCGACGGGACGCGCTTTTGCGGGTTTGGCCGCCGGCGCGACGGGCGCGGCAGACGTCGGGCACCGGTCGCAGCAGCAGGTCTCGCGCGCGGCGGTTTGCAGCGGATTGCCGTCGCAGGCGCTGAGGACCAGCGTCGACAGGGCCAGCAGGGTCAGCCGAACGGACATCCAGGGTTCTCCGGTGGAGATCAGGACGCCACCCTAGGCGCGAGAGGCTGCTCGCACCCGGCTATTCACCCCCGGCGGGAGACTTAACCTTGATGCGTTCGCGGATCGCGAGCGCCAGCAGCAGGCCCGTGGCGATGCCGAGGGTGTTCGCCAGGGCGTCGGCGGGATCGCCCTGTCGGCCCAGCGCCATCGTCGTCTGCAGGATCTCGACGCCGATCCCGCCCAGGACCAGGCCGATCGCCAGCCGGGCCATTCGCTGTGGAAAGGCGTAGAGCCCGAGCAGGGTCAGGCCGAGGTAGGCCGCTGCATGTTCGATCTTGTCCCACAGGGTGAACAGGCCCGGGATCGTGGTGGTCGGGACGAGCGACAGCCAGCCGACGACGGCGCAGGCGAGGGCGAAAACGCCGATACGGAGGGGGCGAGGGACCATGCGGGTGGGCCTGCGGGTTGCGTCCTGGACCACCCGTCTCTAGAGCGCGTTGATCGGGCAGTGGAACAGGTTTCGCGCACAGCGGCGCGAAAAGGGGTGTTGATCGTGGTTGCAGCGGTGATCTGGGATTTCGGCGGGGTGATCACCTCCTCGCCGTTCGAGGCGTTCAACCGGTTTGAGGAGGAGCGCGGCCTGCCGCGAGACTTCATCCGGCGGGTCAATTCGACCAACCCGGACTCCAACGCCTGGGCCCTGTTCGAGCGCAACGAGATCGATACGGCCGGCTTCGACGTGAAGTTCCTCGAGGAGGCCACGGCGCTCGGCCACGCGGTGCGCGGCGCCGACATCCTGCCGAGACTGTCCGGCGACGTGCGGCCGCGCATGGTCGCGGCGCTCGCGGCCTGCAAGGACGTCTTCAAGGTCGGCTGCATCACCAACAACGTGCAGACCGGTCACGGCGCGGGCATGGCCGGCACCAGCAGCAAGGCCGCCCAGGTGGCCGGCGTGATGGCCATGTTCGATGTGGTGATCGAAAGCTCGAAGGCCGGCGTCCGCAAGCCGGATCCGCGCATCTACCAGATGATGTGCGAGCAGCTGGCGGTCGACCCGGCGGACTGCGTCTACCTCGACGACCTCGGCATCAACTGCAAGCCGGCGGCGATGCTGGGCATGCGGGCCATCAAGGTCGGCGGCGTCGACCAGGCGCTGGCCGAGCTGTCGGCGGCGACGGACCTGATCTTCGAGTAGGAGCCCCCGGCGGTCAGTTCACCAGGATCGTGCCCAGCAGAAGCTTCGCGCCCTTCTTCTTCAGGGTCGCGTCGGTCAGCCGCTGCAGTTCGCGGGCGATGTAGTCGGCATCCGGAACCCCGGCGGCCGGCAGGCCGCCGGCATAGGCCTGGATGAACCCGGCGAAGGCCGCCCGCAGGCGCGGCTGGGACTGGTCGGCGAGGGCGCGCAGCTTCTCGTCAGGCACATCGAGCCCGCATTCGACCGTCACCACGCCGCGACTCCCGTCCCGCCGGAGGATGGTCGCCAGGATCGCCTTGATCTGCAGAAACTGAACCCCGCCGCCCTTTTTCTTCTCCTCCCCGCCGCTTGCGGCGGCGACGGTCGGCAGCAGGGCGAGGGCGGCGGCGAGGGCGAGGCGGCGATCCATGCGGCATCATCGCGCGAACATGGTTGACGCGGCGTTTACACATTCGCGCGAAGCGTAGCAGACGGCGGGATTCAATCGGGAATCAGCACCCGCTGTGGAACGTCCATGACCGGCTTCGCGCCCGACAATCTTGATCTCGACGGCAAGGTGATCCTGGTCACCGGCGGCACGGGGTCCTTCGGCAAACGCTTCGTCGACACCGTCCTGACCCGCTACGCGCCGCGGAAGGTGATCGTCTATTCCCGCGACGAGCTGAAGCAGAGCGAGATGCAGCAGGAGATGCGCGAGCGTCTGCCGGCCGAACTGCTGTCGAAGATGCGTTTCTTCCTCGGCGACGTGCGCGACCGTTCGCGCCTCACACTCGCCCTGCGAGGGGTCGACATCGTGATCCACGCGGCGGCCCTGAAGCAGGTGCCGGCGGCCGAGTACAACCCGTCCGAATGCATCCAGACCAACATCATCGGCGCCGAGAACGTGGTCTGGGCCAGCCTGTCGAACCACGTGAAGCAGGTGGTCGCGCTCAGCACCGACAAGGCCTGCAACCCGGTCAACCTGTACGGCGCGACCAAGCTGGCCTCGGACAAGACCTTCGTGGCGGCCAACAATCTTTCGGGCGACATCGGCACGCGGTTCGCGGTGGTTCGCTACGGCAACGTGGTCGGCTCGCGCGGCAGTGTGGTGCCGTTGTTCCGTCGGCTGCTGGCCCAGGGCGCGACGGAACTGCCGGTCACCGATCCGCGCATGACCCGCTTCTGGATCACCCTCGACCAGGGCGTCGACTTCGTCCTGTCGTCCCTGACCCTGATGCGCGGCGGGGAGATCTTCGTGCCCAAGATCCCCAGCATGTCCATGCCGGACCTGGTTCACGCCATGTCGCCGGGCGCCGGGATCAAGGTGGTCGGCATCCGGCCCGGCGAGAAGCTGCACGAGATCATGGTCGGCGCCGATGACGCCCGCCAGACCGTCGAGCTCGATGATCGCTATGTGATCGAGCCGGCCTTCGTCGAATACACCCGCACACCGTTCGGTCCCGCCGATGGCGGCAGGCCGGTGGCCGAGGGCTTCTCCTACGCCAGCGACAACAATGACGACTGGCTGTCGGCCGAAGGGCTGATGGCGATGCTGGACGAGACGGGGTCGTGACGGAGGGCTTCCTTCCCTACGGCCGCCAGACCATCGAAGACGACGATATCGCGGCCGTGGCCGCCGCCCTGAGGGGCGACTACCTGACCACCGGCCCGACCGTCGAGGCGTTCGAGACCGCCTTCCGCGAGGTGGTCGGCGCCGAACACGCCGTCGCCTGCAGCAACGGCACGGCGGCCCTGCACATGGCGATGCTGGCCGCCCGGATCGGCCCCGGCGATGTCTGTATCGTCCCTTCGATCACCTTCCTCGCCACCGCCAACTGCGCCGCCTATGTCGGCGCGGACGTGGTGTTCGCCGATGTGGATCCCGACAGCGGGCTGATGACCGCCGAAACCCTGGGCCAGGCGCTGCAACGGGCGAAGGGGCGCCGCGTGCGCGCTGTCCTGCCGGTGCATCTGCGCGGCGACGTCTGCGATCTTCCGGCTCTGGCGGCGCTGGCCGGCGAGGCCGGCGCGATCCTGGTCGAGGATGCGCCCCATGCGCTCGGCTCCAGCCTGAAGGTCGGCAACCATGTCGCCCGGGTCGGCGACGGCGCCCATTCATCCATGGCGACCTTCTCGTTCCATCCGGTGAAGACCATCGCCACCGGCGAGGGGGGCATGGTCACGACCAACGACGCGGACCTCGCCGGCCGGCTGCGGCTGGCCCGCAGCCACGGCATGACCCGCACGCCGGGCGCCGATCCCTGGCTCTACGAGATGGCCGAGCCGGGATTCAACTATCGCCTGCCGGACATCAACTGCGCGCTGGGCCTGTCACAGCTGGCCAAGCTGCCCCGGTTCATGGGCCGTCGCCGGACACTGGCCGCGCTGTACGAGACCGCCCTGGAGCCGCTTGCGCCGACGGTCCGCCTCGCCGCGCGACCGGAGGGGTCTGATCCGGTGCTGCATTTGCTGACGGTGCTGATCGACTTCGAGGCGGCCGGAACGTCGCGGCGACAGGTCGTCGAGGCGCTGGCGGCCCAGGGTATCGGCAGCCAGGTCCACTACATCCCGGTTCACAGCCAGCCCTACTGGCAAGCCCGCAATGGTCCGCTGGACCTGCCCGGCGCCCAGGCCTGGTATGAACGCTGTCTCAGCCTGCCGCTGTATCCGTCGATGGACGACGGCGACGTGGCGCGGGTGGTCGATGCGTTGCAGGCGTCGCTGGTCCGGTAGCGGCTAGGCCGCCATGCCGGCGATCTGCATCATTCCGCGCACCTTCTCGACGGCCTCGGGCGAGCGGCTGAGCTCGTCCCGAAGGTCGGGATTGCGCACCAGTTTCAGGGCTTCGCTGCGGGCGCGATCCGCCGCCGGGCCCAGCGGCGCCGCCTCGCCGACGGCCATCCGCAACAACAGTTGAAGCCGGTGTACGGCCGGCGCCGGCGCACGGGAAATCAGGGTCACGATCTTTCCGTCGGCCTCGATCAGGCCGCCGATCTCGCCGATCTTGGCCTGCACCGGCGCGGCGTCCTCGGTGACCAGCCCGGCCCTGAGGATGGACTTTTGCAGCACCGCCAGGCCCGCCATGCGGGTCGCGGGCGAGTCAGGGCCGTAGCGCTGCTCCTTCTCGAAGCGCAGCGCCGAGACATTGGCGGCCAGGTAGCGGGCGGCCTGGCGCTTGTTGGCGGCCCCGGTGACGTTTTCGGCCAGCCGGACCAGCGCCTCGACTTCCTCGCGCGCGGTCATGGAGTCGCCGAGAAGCGCCTCGACGAAGTCGCTGGTGACCAGCATGCGCGACCGGGCGGAGAAGGCCTCGTGGATGTCGTCCAGGCTCAGCACGCGGTCGCCGGCGGCGGTCAGCGCCATGGCCAGGGCGCGCAGCAGGTCGATTTCCGCGTCCGCATCGCCCGGCTTGAGACGGCGGGGGCCCGTCAGCTCCCGCAGCACCCTCTGGGCGATCGCCGTGCTGCAGCTTTCGAACACGGCCGCGGACAGCCAGGTCGCCAGGCGCGAGGCCGACTCGGGCAGGGCCGGCATGATACGGCCTACCTTGGCGTCCATGCCGATCAGGAGCTCGACGGACTCGCCGCCGGCGACGCGGGTCATGGCGGCGAGCTGGGCGCCGAGATCGAGGTCTCCGCCGAGCAGGTCGGCCAGGCCCGCACGCGATCCGAGGATTTCCGCCAGAGGCTGTTCCAGGACCTGCAGCGCCGCGGCGCGGGCCTGCGGCTCTGTCGGCGCGGCGTCGGCGAGGTCGAGCAGTCGCCCAACTTTCTCGCCCCAGGTCTTCGCCGGTGCGATCGCCGCGGCGACGCCCGCGCCCAGCAGGTAGGCGCGGTCCGGCTCGGCGACCAGCCGTTCGGCGGCGGCGGCGAAGCCCTCCTTGTCGAGGTTCGGCAGCAGGCCCCTGCGATGATCCTTCATCAACCGCTCGATGGCCCGTTCGGCCAGCTGCTGAAAGGACCGGATGATCTCGTGCACGCCCAGTCCGCGCGCCTGGGCCTCGGGGATGGCGACCTTCTGGATCGCGTGCTGCAGCTCGATGCCTGACGCCTCGAGCTTTTCCACCAGATCAGGACGGTGCAGCAGCTCGAACGGCGTCGCCTTGTTCCGCAGCAGCCAGTTGTCGAGCAGACGGCCGATCCGTTCGCGGGCGTGGCAGGTGTAGAGGTCCGACGGGCTGACGCAGAGCGGCTCGGAGTCCTCGCGGACCTTGCGGGTCCTGGCGCGCTCCGGCGCGCCTTTGCTGAGAATGGTCACCGAGCGGAACTCCCGGGTTTCCGGGTCGAGGGTCTCCTTGGTGACGCGCACGGCGGCGGCCCGGCCATCTTCCAGCGCATGTTCCGCTGTCTCGATGGCGCGCGCCCGATCTTCGGTCGCAATCTCCAGCGACCAGCCCGACCCGGGCTGGCGACGCACGAAGAGTTCGTAGTGGACCTGGCCTCGTTCCATATCCCCCATCTATGGGGGGAAGGCACTAAGGCCGCGTTTACGATGCGAATTCGCCCCAATGGGGCCATGCTGGCAGGTGATTGCCTTGCGCCGGGCCGGAACCCCGTTAGGTTTCAGGCCGCAAGACCCGTCAAGACGAAGGACTGAAATGGCCAACATCACCCTGGTGGACGACGACGAGAACATCGTCGCCTCCGTTTCACTGGCGCTTGAAAGCCATGGCCACACCGTGACGGCCTGCCATGACGGCGTCGCGGGCCTCGAGTCCCTGCAGAACAATCCGCCGGACCTGGCGATTCTCGACGTGAAGATGCCGCGCATGGACGGCATGGAGCTGCTGCGCCGGCTGCGCCAGACGTCCGAGATCCCGGTGATCATGCTGACGAGCAAGGACGAGGAGATCGACGAGATCCTCGGCTTCAACCTCGGCGCCGACGACTACATCCACAAGCCTTTCAGCCAGCGGCTGCTGCTGGAGCGGGTCAAGGCCGTGCTGCGTCGCGGCGGCATCGACGAGGCGATCAAGGCCGGCGGTCCGGTCGATACCGGCGCCAAGTCGATGAAGCGCGGCAAGCTGACCCTCGACCCCGAGCGTCACGACAGCCTCTGGGACGGCAAGCCTGTCCGCCTGACGGTTACCGAATTCCTGCTGCTGCAGAGCCTCGCCCAGCGGCCCGGTTTCGTGAAGAGCCGCGACAACCTGATGGACGCCGCCTACGACGATCAGGTCTATGTCGATGACCGCACCATCGACAGCCACATCAAGCGGATGCGCAAGAAGTTCCGCCAGGTCGATTCGACCTTCGATGCGATCGAGACCCTCTATGGCGTCGGATACCGCTACCGCGAGTCCTGAGACGGAGGCGCCCGCGCGCCGCCGCCTCTGGCCTCAAGGATCGCGCCTCGGGCGGCTGATCATCGCCCTCAACTTCCTCGGGCTGGCGATCCTGGTCATCGGCGCCCTGACGCTCAACGAGATGCGTCGGGGACTGGTCAACGCCCGGATCGAGAGCCTGATCACCCAGGGCGTCTGGGTCGCGCGGCTGATCGACGAGGCCGCTACCGTCGGCGAGCCCGAGCCGGCGCTCCAGCCCCAGCGCGCGGCCCAGCTGCTGCAGTTGCTGCATCTGCCGCGCAGCCAGCGCGTACGGCTGTTCGACAAGGACGGCCGACTGATCGCCGATTCCTACGACGTCGCGGACCGGGTCGACTGGAAGCCGCTGCCGCCGGCGCGCAAGCCTGGTCAGAAGCCGCCGGCCCCTGAACGAAATCCGACAGCCGAACGGGCCGCCAGGGCCCTGAAGACCGAACTGGACGCCGCCCTGCGCGGCGAACAGGTCAAGGGCCGGCGCATCGGCGAGGGTGGCGAGCAGCTGGTCTCCGTCTCCCTGCCGATCCGGCGCGTGCGGGCTGTGGTCGGCGTGCTGACGCTCGAAGCGGGCGATGTCGACGCGATCATCGCCGCCGAGCGGGCCGCCCTGATCCCCTTCGTCCTGATCGCCCTGGGCGTCACGAGCCTCTCCAGCTTCCTGATCTACGCCCTGGTGGCGCGGCCGGTGTTGCGGCTCGCGCGGGCGGCCGACCGGGTGCAGCAGGCGCGGGCGCGGTCCATCTCCATGCCCGACCTGGCCGCGCGTCCGGACGAGATCGGCGACCTGACCCGGTCGCTGGAACAGATGACCGACAGCCTGTCGGAGCGGATGGACGCCATCGAGCGTTTCGCCGCCGACGTGGCCCATGAAATCCGCAATCCCCTGACCTCGATCCGCTCGGCGGTCGAGACCCTCGATCTGGTCGGCGACGGCCCGGCGCGGGAGCGGCTGACCGGCATCCTCAAGCAGGACGTCGGCCGGCTGGACCGGCTGGTCACCGATATCGCCAACGCCTCGCGTCTGGACGCGGAACTGTCGCGCGACGAGCCCAGGCGAATCGACCTGGTCCGCCTGATCGGCGACATCGTGCAGGTCTACGGCGCCTCGCTCCGGCCCACCGAGCCGACCGTGCGGATCATCGGACCGGCGGAAGGAGAGGCCCTCGTGGTCGCCGGGCGCGAAGGACCGCTGGGCCAGGTGTTCCGCAACCTGATCGACAACGCCCGCTCGTTCAGCGCGCCGGGCGGCGAGGTGCGGGTCAACCTCTCCGGCACGCGCGGGCGCATCGCGGTGACCGTCGAGGACGACGGCCCCGGCATCCCGCCCGACAATCTCGAGACGATCTTCGAGCGGTTCTACACCTCCCGGCCCAAGGGCACGGCGTTTGGCGGCAATTCCGGCCTCGGCCTGTCCATCGCCCGGCAGATCATCGAGGCGCATGGCGGCGATATCCGCGCCGAGAACCGTCCCGGCCCTGACGGCGGCGTCGTCGGCGCGCGGTTCATCGTCCATCTGCCGGAACGCGGCGGATGATCCGGCACGCCGGCCTGGTGGCCCTGCCGCTGGCCGGCGGCTGGCGCGGCGTGCTGATCGAGGGGCCGTCGGGCGGGGGCAAGAGCGATCTGGCCCTGCGCGCGCTCGACGAGGGATTCCGGCTGGTGGCCGATGATCGGGTGATCGTCTGGTCCTCGGGCGGCCGGCTCTGGGGCCGGGCGCCCGAGGTGCTGTCCGGACTCCTGGAGAGCCGCGGCGTCGGCGTCCTGCCGCAGGCGGCCATCCCCTTCTGCCGAATCGACTTGGCGATTCGCTGCGAGGCCTCGCCCGAGGCCGTCGAGCGCTGCCCTGCGGACGAAACCCTCGAGCTCGTGGATCAGACGCTTCCGCTACGCGCCCTGTGGCCTTTTGATCTCGCCGCACCTGCGAAATTGCGCCGCAGCATCGAGCATCTTGGAGCCGCCCGTTAACGGGCGTATCTAGGCGCCTTCGCGGCAGGGCCGCGCCCATCGGGCAGGGGTTCCCGGTTTGACCGAGACAGGGTTTCAGGCTCGCGCATGATCGGCCTCGTGATCGTTACCCATGGCCGACTGGCGGAAGAGTTCGTCTTCGCCATGGAGCATGTTGTCGGCCCGCAGACGGCCGTGGCCGCGATCTGTATCGGCCCCGAAGACGATATGGAAAAGCGCCGCAAGGACATCCTCAAGGCCTGCGCCAATGTGGACAGCGGCGCCGGCGTGATCCTGCTGACCGACATGTTCGGCGGCACGCCGTCCAACCTGGCCATCAGCGTCATGGAGCAAACCCGCGCCGAGGTGATCGCCGGGCTGAACCTGCCGATGCTGATCAAGCTGGCGTCCCTGCGCACCCGCGAACCGCTCGAAGCCTGCGTCCATCACGCCCAGGAGGCCGGCCGCAAGTACATCTCCGTCGCCTCCTACGTGCTGGCCGGCGAGAAGTGAGCGAGCGCCGGACCGTCGAAATCGTCAATGAGCGCGGGCTGCACGCCCGCGCCTCGGCGAAGTTCGTCAAGCTGGCCTCGACCTTCGACGCCGAGGTGTCGGTGTCGCGCGACGGCTCCACCGTCGACGCCCGGTCGATCATGGGTCTGATGATGCTGGCCGCCGGCATCGGCTCGACCATCGAGATTTCCGCCGAGGGCGAAGAGGCGGCGCAGGCCGTGGCCGCGCTGTGCGAGCTGGTCGAGAACCGGTTCGACGAGGAGCGTTGATCCTCTTGCCTGCCCCGGCAGGGGGAGGTTAGGCGCTCGCGCCCATCGCCATCGGCTTCATCCCGAGATCCTTCAGCAGCAGGCTGTCCTCGTCCTGGCCCGGCAAGGGGGTGGTCAGCAGCTTGCCGCCGATGAAGATCGAGTTGGCGCCGGCGAGGAAGCAGAGGGCCTGGGTTTCGCGGCTCATGTCGTCGCGGCCGGCGGACAGGCGGACCATCGATTTGGGGCAGACCAGCCGCGCCACGGCGACGGTGCGGACGAACTCGATCGGATCGATCTCCCCGTCCCGCTTGACCTTGTCGCCCAGCGGCGTGCCGGCGATCGGCACCAGAGCGTTGACCGGCAGGCTGTCGGGGTGGACCGGCAGGGTGGCCAGCTGATGCAGGAAGCTGGCCCGGTCGCGGCGGCTTTCGCCCATGCCGACGATCCCGCCACAGCAGGTCGAGATGCCCGCGTCCCGCACGTGCTGCAGCGTATCCAGCCGGTCGTCGTAGGTCCGCGTGGTGACGACCTGCTCGTAGTACTCCGGCGAGGTGTCCAGGTTGTGGTTGTAGTAGTCGAGCCCGGCGTCCTTGAGCGCCACGGCCTGTTCGGCCTTGAGCATGCCGAGCGTGACGCAGGTCTCCAGACCCAGCGCCTTCACCCCGGTGATCATCTCGGCGACGCGCGGCAGGTCGCGGTCCTTCAGGTCGCGCCAGGCGGCGCCCATGCAGAACCGCTGCGCCCCGCCGGCCTGGGCGGCCTTCGCGGCGGCCAGGACCTCGTCGAGCTCCATCAGCTTCTCGGCCTTCAGCCCTGTCTTGAAGAAGGCCGACTGGCTGCAATAGCCGCAGTTCTCGGCGCAGCCGCCGGTCTTGACCGACAGCAGCTGCGACAGCTGCAGCTCGGTCGGATCGAACCACTGCCGGTGCACGGCGGCGGCCTGGAACACCAGCTCGGTGAACGGCAGCTCAAACAGCGCCTCCACCTCTTCGCGCGTCCAGTCATGGCGCGGCTGGGCGGGATCGGCGAAACGGACGGGCGCGTTCATGGCGTTCCTCAAGCTGGGCCAGCGGGCTCTACCAGCGACGGCGCAGCATGGCTACACCGGCGTTATGCGAGACGCTGCGGGTCCCGGCTCGTGCCTTCGGGCCGTCCGGGATGGCCGTTGCGACGCTAGGGTTGCTTGTAGACGACCCCGCCCTTCATCACGAAGGCGACCTGCTTGAGCACCGTGACGTCCGCCAGAGGGTCGCCGTCCACGGCGATCAGGTCGGCCTGCTTGCCGGGTTCGAGCGTCCCGATCTCGGCAGAGAGGCCGAGCAGGTCGGCGGCGTTGACGGTGGCCGCGACAATCGCGGCCATCGGGCTCATGCCGTACTTGACCATGGCCTCGAACTCGTCGGCGTTCCTGCCGTGCTTGGACACCCCGGCGTCAGTGCCGAAGGCGATCTTCACCCCGCGCGGATAGCAGAGCCGGATCGACTCGCCGGTGATCTTCAGCCGCCAGTCGATCTTGGCCCGCACCGCAGGACTGTAGGCGTTGGGGTCCTTCGCCAGCCGCTCGATGTAGCCGTTCACGGTCGACAGGGTCGGCACGTAGTAGGCGCCGGACTTGAGGAACAGCTTGATGATCTCCTCGTCCATGACGGTGCCGTGCTCGATGGAATCCGCGCCGTGTCGTAGGGCCAGCTTGATCCCGTCGGCGCCGTGAGCGTGGACGGCGACCTTCTTGCCGTAGAGGTGGGCGGTGGCGATCAGCGCCTCCGCCTCGTCGTCGAACATCTGGATGTTGATGCCCGAGCCGATGCGGCTGTTCACGCCGCCGGTGGTGGCGATCTTGATCAGGTCGACGCCGCGGCCGATCTGGCGGCGAACCGCCGTGCGGCAGGATTCCTGGCCGTCGCAGAGGTTCTCGCGCCCGAAGACCGGATAGAGGTCGTCCTTGAAGCCGAGCGCGTCGTCCATGTGGCCGCCCGTGGTGGAGATGGCCGACCCGGCGTCGAGAATGCGCGGGCCGGGCACGCGCCCCATGGCGACGGCGTCGCGCAGCGCCAGGGTCACCCCGTCGCTGTTGCCCAGGTTCCGCACCGTGGTGAAGCCGGCCATCAGGGTCTTGCGGGCGTTCCAGGCCGCCTCATAGGCAAAGGAGGCCGGGGAGTCGGTCAGGCCCGAGAGCTGGCCCTCGACGCCCGCGCGGTCACTGTCGAGATGCACATGGCTGTCGATCAGGCCGGGCAGAACGAATTTCGTCGACAGATCGATGACCCGCGCGCCGGGGACGTCGCTGGCCGGTACGAAGCCGTCGCGGACCGCCTCGACCTTGCCGTTGCGCAGGATCAGACTGGCGGTCTTGCGCGGCGCCTGCCCGGGCCGGTCCAGCAGGGTTCCGGCATGGATGATGATCACATCGCTCGAAGGCTGGCGGGCAGAGGCCGAAACCGCGGCCAGGCAGGCGGCGGCCAGCGCCGCGGCGAGAAATCCTCGTCTGATCATGTCGTCCCCCTTGAGTCGTCCCGAGTGCTCGACCCTAGAACCGCTCGCCGGCTTGCGCGACCCTCAACGAGACGCCACAGACACGGCATGAGCGCACCGGGCCGCGAGATCGAACTCAAGTTCCTGCTGGACCGGGCGGACATCGCCGCCCTGCTGGCGGCGCTGCCGGCGGGTGAAGCCGCCGTGAAGGCGATGCAGGCCGTCTACTACGACACGGCCGGCGATACCCTCCACCGGGCCGGCTTCGGGCTGCGCGTGCGTCGCACGGGTTTGTCGCGCATCCAGACCCTGAAATCGGCCGCCGGCGCGGATGGCGGACGCGATGAATGGGAATGGCCGGTCCCCTCGGACGAGCCTGATCTGCGGTTGTTGGCGGATACGCCGGCCCGGCTCCCGGCCGGAGCGCGGCTTGAGCCCCGGTTCACCGTCACGGTCAGCCGGGCGGTGCGGGTCGTGGCCGTTGGCGACGCGCGCATCGAGATCGCGCTCGATGACGGTGAGGTCGTGGCCGGCGCCCTTCAGGAGACGATCCTGGAGCTGGAGCTCGAGTTGCTGTCCGGCCCGCGGGACGCGCTCGATCAGCTCGCGTCCGACCTGCGATCGCGGGTGGCGCTGGTCCCCAGCAAGATCACCAAGGCCGAGCGAGGCTTCCGCCTCCTGTCCATGACATAAAGATATCTTTATGTGGGCGTTGCGGGATGCGCCGCCGGCGGCTATAGAGCGCACCATACCTTCATGGACAGGAGTCACCCGCGTGACCGAAAGCATCGTGCGCGACATCGCGCTGGCCGACTACGGCCGCAAGGAAATCGCTATCGCCGAGACCGAAATGCCCGGCCTGATGGCCTTGCGCTCGGAATTCGGCAAGGACCAGCCGCTGAAGGGCGCGCGGATCGCCGGCTCGCTGCACATGACCATCCAGACGGCCGTGCTGATCGAGACGCTGAAGGACCTCGGCGCCGACGTGCGCTGGGCCAGCTGCAACATCTTCTCGACCCAGGATCACGCCGCCGCCGCGATCGCCGCCACCGGCACGCCGGTGTTCGCGATCAAGGGCGAGACCCTCTATGAGTACTGGCAGTACACCCACAAGATCTTCGAATGGTCGGACGGCGGCTACCCGAACCTGATCCTCGATGACGGCGGCGACGCGACCCTGCTGACCGTGCTCGGCCCGCGCGCCGAGAAGGATCCCTCGATCCTCGACAATCCCGAGAACGAGGAAGAAGAAGCCCTCTACGCGGTTATGAAGACCTACCTGAAGGAGAAGCCCGGCTTCTATTCGGCGATCCGCGCCTCGATCACCGGCGTCTCGGAAGAGACCACCACGGGCGTCCACCGCCTGTACCAGCTGGCCGCCAAGGGCGAGCTTCCCTACCCGGCGATCAACGTCAACGACAGCGTGACCAAGTCCAAGTTCGACAACCTCTATGGCTGCCGCGAAAGCCTGGTCGACGCGATCCGTCGCGGCACCGACGTGATGCTGTCGGGCAAGGTCGCCGTGGTCTGCGGCTACGGCGACGTGGGCAAGGGCTCGGCCGCCTCGCTGCGCCAGGGCGGCGCGCGCGTGATCGTCACCGAAATCGACCCGATCTGCGCCCTGCAGGCGGCGATGGAAGGCTATGAAGTCCAGACCCTCGACGACGTCTGCGACAAGTCGGACATCTTCGTCACCGCCACCGGCAACAAGGACGTGATCACCGTCGACCACATGCGCCGCATGCGGAACAACGCGATCGTGTGCAACATCGGCCACTTCGACAGCGAGATCCAGGTCGCGGGCCTGAAGAACTTCAAGTGGGACGAGATCAAGCCGCAGGTCCACCACATCGAGTTTCCGGACGGCAAGAAGATCATCCTGCTGTCCGAAGGCCGCCTGGTGAACCTGGGCAACGCCACCGGCCACCCGAGCTTCGTGATGAGCGCCAGCTTCACCAACCAGACGCTGGCCCAGATCGAACTGTGGACCAACCTCAAGGCCTACGAGAACCAGGTCTACACCCTGCCCAAGCACCTCGACGAAAAGGTCGCGATGCTCCACCTGGGCAAGCTCGGCGCGAAGCTGACCGTGCTGCGCAAGGACCAGGCCGACTACATCGGCGTGCCCTCGGCCGGCCCGTTCAAGCCGGACCACTACCGGTACTAGGACGAGCAAACCTCCCCGCATCGCGGGGAGGGGGACCATCCGAAGGATGGTGGAGGGGTCTGCGCGGACGCGAGCGGCGAAATCCTGAATTCAGGTCTTTCCGGTCTGGCCCGCGCCGCCCCTCCACCGCCTCCGGCGGTCCCCCTCCCCAACTGCGTTGGAGAGGATGAGTGATGGGGCTACCCAACCCCGACCGCCTCGGCTAATCCCCTGCCATGCCCATGGCGCTCATCATGTCGAGCCACGTCGCGGGGAGTCGCGTCGGCGGCTCCGCACAGGCGCTCGCGCTTACCCAGTTCAAGATTGATCCGGTGGTCATCCCCACCGTGCTCTACGGCCGCCACCCCGGCTGGGGCGCCCCCGGCGGGGCGCAGGTGCCGATCGAGGCGTTCGAAGGCATGCTCGACGGGGTCGAGGCCAACGGCCTGTTCGGCATGACCGATCTGGTCCTGACCGGCTATTTCGCCAGCGTCGAACAGGTCAAGGCGGCCGCCCGGGCCATCGATGCAGTCAAGGCCGCGCCGCGCGACGGCGCCTTCGCCCGCAAGCCGATGATCGTCGTCGATCCGGTGATCGGCGATTCCGGCAAGGGCCTGTTCGTGCCCGCCGAAGTCGCTCAGGCCGTTATCGACCACCTCATTCCCAAGGCCGACCTGGTGGCGCCCAACAGCTGGGAGCTGCAGCGCATCACCGGCTCGGACGCCCGCAGCCCCGAGGCCGCCGTGCGCGCCGCCCGCCTGCTCGGCAAGGCCGTACTGGTGTCGTCCGTCATCCGGGGCGGGGAGATCGGCGTGGTCTACGCCGACAAGCGAGAGGCCTGGCTGGCTGCGCACCAGAAGGCCGGCGAGACGGTGCCCAGCGGCACCGGCGACCTGCTGACCGCCCTGTTCGCCGCCGCCCTGCTGGAAGGCCAGACGCCGTCCTATGGCCTCGCCCGCGCCGTCGGCGGGCTCGCCGAAACCATCGCCTCGGCCGGCATCTGGGCCTCGCCTGAGCTGCCGATCGTCGCCATGGGCGCCCGCATCAAACAGGCCAGCCCGACCGTCCGCATCGAGAGACTGGCCTGATGACCGAGATCCACGGCGTCTGTGAACCCCGCTTCGCCGCCGTCCGCGACGCCTTCGCGGCCAACTTCGCCGAAGACAAGGAACTGGGCGCCCGGTTCGCCTTCTCGGTCGAGGGCGAGATCGTCGTCGATCTGTGGGCCGGCTGGGCCGACAAGAAGCGCACCGTGCCGTTCGACGCCCGCACCCTGACGCCGGTTTATTCGACGACCAAGGCGGTGGCCGCGACAATGATCGCCCGGCTGGTCGAGCAGGGCCGCCTCCGCTGGGACCAGCCCGTCGCCGAGGTCTGGCCGGAGTTCGCCGCCGAGGGCAAGGGCGCGGTCACGGTCGAGCAACTGATTTCGCACCAGGCGGGCCTGCCCGGCTTCGTCGAGCCGATCGATCCGACCCTCTGGTATGATCCCCCGGTCATCGCCGCGATGCTGGCCGCCAAGGCCCCGATGTGGCCCGTCGGTTCGGCCAGCGGCTACCACGCCCTGACCATCGGTTATCTGGTCGGCGAACTGTTCCGCCGGGTCGACGGGCGCACGCTCGGAACCGCCCTGCGCGAGGATATCGCCGTCCCGGCCGGGCTCGACCTGTGGATCGGCCTGCCCGACAGCGAGCACGACCGTTGCGCCGAGCTCAAGCCGCCCAGCGCCCTGCCGCAGTTCGGCGAGACCACCGACCCGAAGATCGCCGCCTTCCTGTCGCCCTGGGCCGCGCCGAGTGGACGCGGGTCGGCCGACTGGCGCCGGGTGGAGATTCCTTCGGCGAACGGGCACACCACGGCCGAGGCCCTGGCCCGGTTCATGGGCGCGCTGGCGACCGACGGCCAGCTGGACGGGGTGCATATCCTGTCGCCGGACTCTGTCCGTGCGGCCAGCCGCGAACGCATTCGCGGTCAGGATCTGGTCCTGCCGTTCGAGCTCAGCTGGGCCGCAGGCTTCATGCGCAATGTCCCGAACCACTTCTTCGGTCCGACGGACACGACGATCGGCCACTCCGGCTGGGGCGGCAGCTGCGCCTTCGCCGATCCGGACCGTGGCGTCGCCGGGGCCTATGTGATGAACCGCCAGGACGTGCACCTGATCGGCGACCCCCGCTCGATGCGCCTGATCGAGGCGGCTTACGGCAGCCTGTAGAAGGGGACATGTACCGAAGGTACGTGTTCCCTAGACCCTTGGAAGCTCGATTGGGGGACACGTACCGAAGGCGGTACATGTCCCCTCAGGTCGCGGCCAGCGCCGCCGCCAGCTGCTCCTCCTGCCGCGTGAACCCCGAACGGCCCTTGTTGGCCTTCAGCGAGCGCGCCTCGCCGGTGATCACATAGGTGACGTATCGGCCGGACTTCGGATCGACCCAAAGGCCCGAGGTGAGGCCGTAGGCGTCGCCCGGGTGGCCGATCCAGCCTGCGCAGCCGTCGAACAGGCGGTCGCCCGCCGCCCCGGTCAGGGTCTGGCAGGCGAGGCCATAGGCGAGGATCGATCCTCCATAGGCGTCGCCGTTCGGCCGCTTGTCGTCGTAGCGCCATACCGGCGTTGTCATCTGCGCCAGCGTCCCGGGCTTCAGGATTGACCCGCCGCCCAGCGCGATCAGGGCGGCGATGCGGCCGAGGTCCGCCGCGCTCGCCCGCAACCCGCCCTGGGGCGAGAAGACGAAGCCGTTTTCACCGGGCCGGTAGCTGTCCAGGGACCGGTCGCCGGCGTCCGGCGACCGGGGATGCGAGACGGCCGGCGCGGCGGGCGCGGTCTCGTCCAGCTGCGCGATCCAGGGACCGGCGGGATCGTAGGGGCCCTCGTCCGACGCCGCCTTGCGGTACAGGGTCCCGGCCCGATCGCGGCCGGCCTGGCTGACGCCGCTCCAGTTGTAGCCGCAGTCGAGGCCGAGCGGCCGGAACAGCCGGTCGGTCATGAACCGGTCGAACCGCTGGCCGCTGACCCGTTCGATGATCTGGGCGATGACCGCGACGTTCACGTCGGCATAGGCGAACCAGTCGCCGGGCGGTTCATTCGCGGGGCCGAACCAGGCGCCGTCGTCCCACTGCGCCCCGCCGGCCGAAAGGGCTGCGCTGAGCGGGCGTCCAAAACCCACGGGATAGCTCGGTCCGTTGCGCAGACCGGCGGTGTGCGAGAGCAGCCGCCTGGGCGTGACCCGCTCGGCCGGAAACAGCGGATGACGCAGCCGGAAGCCGAGAATCTCGCCGGCGTCGTCATCCAGTCCGACTCGTCCGGCCTCGACCAGCGTCATGAACCCGAGTGTCGCGACCAGCTTGGAGATCGAGGCGATGCGCACCGGCGTGTCGACGGTCATGGCCCGTCCGGCGGCGATGTTCGCCAGCCCGTCGGCGCGGGCGAGGGCCGGGCGGTCGCGCCGCGCCGGTCCCGCAACACCCGCCCAGGCCGGAACCGCCCGCCCCGGGTCGCCGCCGCCGTCCAGCAGCGTTGCGAGCGGATCGGTCGCCCCGGCCGTCATCGCCGTGGCCGCGCCGCTGGTCAGAACCGTGCGTCTTGTCATCATGCCCCGACCCTATCCGGTCCTGTCCCCGCGCCAAATGCGGCCAGGACGATCAACCTTCCGCCAAGCGCGCCAGCACCCGGCCGCTCCCGGTGGCCAGCGGCGCGAGCTGCGGCCAGGCCGCAGCCGACAGGGAGATCCAGCTGCGCCGCTTGCCGATCCTGCCCGGCGCGTCCTCTTCCACGACCCTTTGTGGCCTGCCGGGAGGATAGAGCTCGTACTCCTCCCAGACCTGCTCGGCGAAACCGGTGAAGACCGGCCGGCCGTCGATCTCGGCCACAACCTTCACCCAGCCCGATACATGCGGCGTCAGGGATATTACGCCGCTCACGCCCAGGCTTTCGAAGGCGACCCGCGCGCCGTTTCGCGAACAGGAGATCGGCGTCAGGCGCAAAGGCCGGTCGCCGGCGCTTTCGATGATCCAGTCGGGGTCGCAACGGGCGGTGCTGTCGAAGTCGAGCGCCAGGCCATAGGCGCCATTGGCGGGCGTCTCCTGCCCGCCGGACAGGCTGTTGAAGAAGTCGGGGGCGAAGCAGGGCGGCTGGTCCATGGCGCGCCCAGCCTAGCCCGTCGCGAGCCGCCGTGTCGCGCGCCAGGCGCCGTACGCGAACACAGCCGCCCCGATCCAGATGAAGCCGAAGGCCAGCGCGCGCATCGGCGTGAACGCCTCACCGGAGGCGACCCCGACGAAGAACTGCAGCGTCGGCGCGATGAATTGCAGGAAGCCCAGCGCCACCAGCGGCATGCGCCGCGCGGCCCAGGCGAACAGCGCCAGCGGCGCCACGGTCAGCGGTCCGGCGCAGAGCAGCAGGACGGTGGTCCAGACGCCGTCGCCGAAATGCCCCGCGCCGGTCTTCTGCAACCAGACGACATAGGCGATGGCCGGAACCGCGAGGATCGCGGTCTCGACGAACAGGCCGGTCTGGGCGTCCGCGTTGACCTGTTTGCGGATCAGGCCATAGCCGCAGAAGCTGACCGCCAGGCCGAGCGACAGCAGCGGCGGGTGGCCGACCGCGGCGGTCTGGACAGCCACCCCGATCGCCGCCAGCGCGATGGCGGAAAGCCCAATCCGGTCGATCCGTTCGCGGAAGAACAGCGCGCCCGCCGCCATGTTCATCAGCGGGTTGATGTAGTAGCCGAGGCTGGCCTCCAGCGTGCGGCCGCTGTTGACCGCAATCACGTAGAGCAGCCAGTTGATCCCGATCAGCAGGGACGACCCGAGCAGCAAGCCCAGGGTCCGGGGCTCGCTCAGGACCCGCTTCAGCTCGGCCGTCTTGCGCGCCGCCAGCACCAGTCCCGCGGCCCACAGCAGCGCCCAGGCGGTCCGCTCGGCGGTGATTTCCAGCGGCGAGACCCCGGCCGCGCCGA
Source organism: Caulobacter sp. FW305-C-30-S16 (assembly GCF_058783025.1). NCBI lineage: Bacteria > Pseudomonadati > Pseudomonadota > Alphaproteobacteria > Caulobacterales > Caulobacteraceae > Caulobacter > Caulobacter sp. FW305-C-30-S16. Next base: position 663,158 of record NZ_JBYSYH010000001.1, read on the forward strand.
GCGCGTGCATATAGATCGGGAACAGGCCCCAGATCGTGTAGCAGCCCAGTCCCGCGATCAGGGCGGCGCGGCCTTCGTCCTTCGCCGGCGGCATGGGGGCGTCTCCGGGGACATGCACCGAAGGTACGTGTCCCCCAATCGAGCGTCTGAGGGTTTGGGGGACACGTACCTTCGGTACATGTCCCCGTGTTTCCCTAGGCCAGGGCGGTCTGCTTGATCAGGCCGCGGTCGTGGAGCAGCTGGGCGATCTGCACGGCGTTGAGCGCCGCGCCCTTGCGCAGGTTGTCGGAGACCACCCACAGCGACAGGCCATGCTCGAGCGTCGGGTCGTTGCGGATGCGGCTGACGTAGACCGGGAACTCGCCCTGGATATCCTTGGCCGTCGCGTAGCCGCCGTCCTCGCGCTTGTCGATCACCACCAGGCCGGGAGCCTCGCGCAGGATCTCGCGGGCCTCGTCGTCGCTGAGGGCGTTCTCGAACTCGACGTTGACCGACAGGCTGTGGCCGACGAAGACCGGCACGCGCACGCAGGTGACGCTGACCTTGATCGCCGGATCGAGGATCTTGTGCGTCTCGTTCGGCATCTTGCGCTCTTCCTTCGTCTCGCCCGACTCGTCGTCGATGAAGGAATCGCACTGCGGGATCACGTTGAAGGCGATCTGCTTGGGGTACTTCTTCGGCTCGGGCGCGCCCAGGACGAAGACGCCCTTGGTCTGCTCCCACAGCTCGTCCATGCCCGCCTTGCCGCTGCCGGACACCGACTGGTAGGTCGAGACGACGACGCGCTTGATCTTCGCCCGGTCATGCAGCGGCTTGAGCGCCACCAGAAGGCCCATGGTCGTGCAGTTGGGGTTGGCGATGATGTTCTTCTTGCCGAAGTCCTCGACCGCGTCGGGGTTCACCTCGGGGATCACCAGCGGCACGTCCGGGTCCATGCGCCAGGCCGAGCTGTTGTCGATCACGATCGCGCCGGCCTTGCCGATCTTCTCCGACCACTCCTTGGACACGTCGCCGCCCGCGCTCATCAGCACGATGTCGACGGTCGAGAAGTCGAACTGGGCCAGATCCTCGCACTTGAGAATCTTCTCGCCGAAGGACACTTCGACACCGATGGATTTGCGGCTGGCGATCGCGTGAATCTTGTCCACGGGGAAGTTCACTTCCTCGAGGATGTTGAACATTTCACGGCCCACGTTGCCCGTGGCGCCAACAACGGCGACGCGGTATCCCATCGACGTCTCTCCTGTATTTGAATGAGCGCGGACGGTTACGCCTCCAGCGCTTGCGTGGCAAGGCAAGGAAAGCTGGCGCCGTCTTCAGGGCCCCTTTCCGGTCCGGTTCTCCACGGCGTCCGCACCGGTTCTGCACGATGGCGGAGGCGGGCGCTCGGTCAGGGCGCGGCCCTGGCCGGCCGGTAGGTGAAGTCGAAGTTCGGCGCCCAGGTCTTGCCGCCGTCCTGCGACGCCTCGCCGAACTGCCGGACGGACCCGTCCCCGGCGCGCGTGTAGGTCATCCGCACCCGCGCCGGCTGGCCGGGCGTCACCGCGCCGACCCATTCGCCGGTGAGGACCATCGCCTGGCCGGTCCAGCCGCCGGTGAACTCGACACGGCTGCCGCTGGAGTCGAGCCAGGTTTGTCGCCAGCCCGACTCGCTGACGACGTAGTTGCTGAGGCTGCCGCCCTCGCCGCCGGACAGCGGCATCCAGTTCTCGCGGATCGCGCAGCCCGCGTAGAGCCGTTCGATCAGGCTGCGGGCGACCTGCTTGTCGGAGCCCGTCGGGTAGACGTCCCATCGCCCGACCCAGAAGTCGAACTGCCGGTGCTCCGGCCTGGCGCAGGCCGGCGGAGGCGGTGGCGAGCTTTGCGCCTGCGCCACCGCAGACGGGGCCAGAAGGACGGCGGCCGCCAGGATGAGCCGGAGGGGGCCCATCATGTTCCCTTCTGGCTGATGACCCCGAAGACGACGCCGACGGTGAGGATTGCGAAGCCGGCATAGGTCATCGACGGCATGTGAAGAACGCCCTGCCCCACAACCAGGAGGCCGATCCCCGCGCCGATCAGGACGATCGCGACGGGGCCGCTTCTCGCCGGCGGCGGCGTCGGGGCGGGGTCAGACGGAGGCAGGTCGGTCATGGCTGTGGCCCTCATCAAACCCTGATCATGAGCTTCCTCAGGCTTCAGGTCGATCCTTGAACCACCGCACGCGGTAGGCGTTCATCGCCGTCTCGCCCAGCTGCTCGATCAGGCGGAAATTGACGATCGCCCCGATCGGCGCGCCGACGATCGGCAGCATCTGGGCCAGCTTCGCCAGGTCGATGTAGTCGCGGTACTCCTGCTGAAACCGGCGCCAGTCGAAATCCTCGGGCGAGGCGGCCGGCCGGCCCTCGGTCATCGCCAGATAGACCGCCTTGCGATGGTCGACGCCCGAAAAGGCCAGTTGGAAGATCGACAGGATGTAGAGCCGCTCGCGCCAGTCGCCGGCGTCGTGGCCGTAGAGGGTGGCGATCTCGAACAGCAGCTTGATCTTGATCGCGATCAGGGCAGGGAAGTCCGCGGCCGCGAGGAGGAAGCCGCCGGCGCCGGCGACGCCGCCCTCCGCGGTCGCCACGTTGCGATAGCCGGCGATGGCCTTGCGCACGCGCAGTTCCCGCTCCCGCAGCGAACCGGCGACCCGCGGCTGGCCGGTCACGAAGTCAGAGCCGGCGAGGATGCCGCGTGTCATCTGTTCGATCACCGCGGTGACGGCGGCGTGGATCTTTTCCGGGATCATCCGGTTGACCTGCATCTGCAGGCCCTTGGCCGCGCGGGCGAAGGCTGACGGCTCGGCCAGCACGCTGGCGCGCCAGGCGGCCAGCTCGGCGCGGGCGGCGGTCTCGTGGTCGGCGTCGGCGGGGGTCATGGACGCAACCTAGGTATGGCGACCTGCACTGTCATCCCGACCGGCCGCAAGCATTGGCGGACTTCGCCCTGATGTCTTGACGGTCAGTGTTGCTCCGGCGGACGGCCTGCTCAAGGACCGCCTTCGGCGGCCGCCTAGCGGCGACCCCGCGGGGGTCGTCCTTGACCAGGACGACCGGCCGGAGCGCATCATTCCATCAAGGCCAAAGGGCCCATCTACATCCGGACGAACGGGGGAGGCCGTCGCTACAGCGCCTTCAGCACCGCATCGCCCATCTCGACCGTCGACAGCTGCCCGCCGAGGTCCCGCGTCCGGGCGCCGGCGGCGAGCGCCGTTTCGACAGCGGCGAACAGACGGTCGGCTGCCGCACCCCGACCCAGCGACCAGCGCAAGGCCATCTCGAACGACAGGATGGCCGCCAGCGGATTGGCCACGCCCTGGCCGGCGATGTCCGGCGCCGATCCATGGATGGGCTCGTAGAGGCCGGGCTTGCCGGCCGCGCCGAGCGCCGCCGACGGCAGCATGCCGAGCGACCCCGTCAGCTGCGCCGCCGCGTCCGACAGCACGTCGCCGAACAGGTTGTCGGTCAGGAGCACGTCGAACTGGGTCGGCTGGCGGACCAGCTGCATCGCGGCGTTGTCGGCCAGCATGTGTTCCAGCTGGACGTCGGCGTAGTCGCGGCGGTGCAGGTCGGTGACGACCTCGCGCCAGAGCAGGCCGCTTTCCATCACATTGGACTTTTCGAGGGAGTGCACCTTGTTGCGCCGGCCGCGGGCCAGTTCAAAGGCCACCCGGCTGACCCGTTCGATCTCGCTGGTGGTGTAGACCTGGGTGTCGAAGCCGCGCCGCTGGCCGTCGGCCAGGGTCTCGATGCCGCGCGGCTCGCCGAAGTAGACGCCGCCCGTCAGTTCACGGACGAACATGATGTCGAGGCCGGCGACCAGCTCCCGCTTGAGGCTGGAGGCGTCGGCCAGGGCGTCGAAACACAGGGCCGGGCGCAGGTTGGCGTAGACGTCCATCGCCTTGCGCAGGCCCAGCAGGCCCATCTCCGGACGCTTCGAGCGATCGACGCCGGCCCACTTCGGACCACCGACGGCGCCCATCAGAACCGCGTCCGACGCCAGCGCGGTGGCGATCGCTTCCTCGGTGATCGGCGCGCCGTGGCGGTCATAGCTGAACCCGCCGAAGTCCCGCTCGTCGAGGGTCAGGTCCGGCGTCAGGGTGGCGGCCACGCGGCGCACCTGGGCGATGACTTCGGGGCCGATCCCGTCGCCGGGCAGCAGGAGCAAGGTCTGGGACATGGGTCTCTAGATGGGTTCGGGCGCACCGGCCTCGTAGAGAGACAGGTCGCGGTCGGTGATGTGAAGGTCGGGGAATACGGCGCGCCAGGCGGCCATATGAGCGGTCTGGAAGTGCGCCTTCAGCGCGTCGCGGTCACGCCAGACCTCGGTCACCCGGATCAGGCCCGGCTCCAGCAGGTCCTGCGAATAGGCGTACTCCAGGCAGCCGTCCTCGGCCCGGCTGGCGGCCATCATGGTCTCCATCGCGGGGCGCGCGATGGCGATGTTCTCCGGCGGCAGCCGGACCGTGCCGATGACCAGGATCATGCGCGTTCCAGCCACGGCCGGCTGAGCGCCGCCTTCGCCTCGAACACGTCGATGGAGACGCCGTGCTGCAGCGTCTCGCCGATCGCGTCGAGTCCCTTGAGGAGCTTGTGCTTGCGATCCTTGTCGATCTCGAAGGTGAATTTCGCGCCCGAGGGGGCGGTGACCGTCTGGGTCTCCAGGTCGACCGTGAACAGGTGGTTGCCGCCCTTGGCCTCCTCCATCAGCGCCTGCACCTCGTCGGGCTTCAGCTCGACCGTCAGCAGGCCGTTGTTCAGGCAGTTGCCACGGAAGATGTCGGCGAAGCTGGTCGAGATCACGCACTGGATGCCGAAGTCCTGCAGCGCCCAGGGGGCGTGCTCCCGCGAACTGCCACAGCCGAAATTGTCGCCGGCGATGAGGATCTGCGCGCCCTTGTAGGCCGGGTCGTTGAGCACGAAGCCGCTCTTCGGCTGGCCCTGCTCGTCGAAGCGGAAATCGTAGAACAGCCCCTTCGCGAGGCCTTCGCGATCCACCGTCTTGAGGAACTGCTTGGGGATGATCTGGTCGGTGTCGATGTTGGCCAGGGTCAGCGGCGCGGCGCGGCCATCGAGGCGGGTGAAGGGCTTCATGGGGTCACCAGGGTCTGGGTGAGGACGTTGCGGTCTACGCGGTTGACGCCGCCGGCGGCCAGCCGGATCTCGCATTCGGACCGGACGTCGAGGCCTGTCGTCAGCAGCCGGGCGATCGTCCGTCTCATCGGGCCACAATCTCCTGTGTCATGACCATCCTCTGGATCATGCGGTTGAAGTTCACGCCATCGCCGGCGTCGACATCGACCCTGATCTCGCAGTCCGCCGTGGCCGTCAGGCCGGTGGCGAGGTCGATCTCGTAGCGGCAGCTGTCGACCCGTTCGAAGGTGAAACGCTCCAGCGCCGCCTGGGACATGGCCCTGCCATTTCGGGAGGTGACCAGCGCCATGGTGGACCTGATCACCGCGCGGGCCGCTTCCGGATCGACGGTCTGCTTCCAGATCACCACCGATCGACCGGCCGGCGTGCGCTCGCGCTCGAGCAGGATGGTGTTCACCGATGTGATCAGGTCGCCGCCGAGCGGATTGCCCACCTCGCCCCGGTAGGTCAGCGTCTTGCCCGGCTTGAGCACATAGCCCTGCGGATAGCTCAGATAGGTTTGCGGCAGCAGGAAGCTGATCGCGGCCGTTTCGGCGGACAGCGAGGTCATCGCATTGCCCAGCAGCGTGCGCGTCTGCGCAGGCATGTTCAGCGTGGTCGTCTCGCGGACCGTTTTGCGAATGCCCTCGGCCACACCGGGCCAGTTCTCGATGGCTGTCGGCGACAGGGAGCCTTCCGTTCGCCAGGCGATCTGGCCGGCCAGCAGCATCGCGGCGGCCTCGACCGGCGGCTCTCCGGTGGATTGGGTGTCCAGGCTGGTCATCTGAACCCGGTATCCGTCGCCGGTCGCCGTGGCGTCGGCGCGATAGGTCTGGTCCAGGGTCCAGGTGCGCGTACCGGCCGGCTGGGTCTGGGTTCCGCTGCGTTTGACAGTCACCGCCAGGACGAACCGGTCCGGCAGGTCCAGCGCCTCGATCGCCGGGGGCGCCGACATGGCCGGCGCCGCGCGCGCCACCGTTCCGCCCAGCAGGACCAGGGCGGCCGCCAGGACAGTCAGCGCGGGCGCGGACTTCATCCCGCCGGCCCGATCACCAGGGTGGGCACGCCGCCCGGCGCGTCGCGCACCGTGAACACCGACGTACCCGGCTTGCGCCCGGCCCGGACCTCCGACACATCGGCCCCTGCCGCCTTGAGCCGGGCCTGGGCGGCGGCGACATCGGCCACGCGCCAGGACAGGCCCCAGGGCGCGTCCGGACCGTCCGACACGCCGGCCTTGAGGCTGTGGGCCACCTCGACGACCAGGTCGCCGAGGCGGAAGAACATCAGCCGCGTGCCCCAGTCGGGGTTCGAGCGATCGAGCTTCATGTCGAGGCCGAGCCGGGCGCCATAGAGGGCCGCCGCGCGCTCGGGGTCGGGCGTATTGACGACCACGTGGTCCAGGCCGGTGACCGGCGCGTCCCCGGCCTCCGCTTCAGGCCATGGCGTGGCGTCGGGCCGGTTCTCGACGAGGATCAGGTTCGCGCCGTGCGTCGATTTCGTGCGCAGGGCGGCCGTCGCCCAGCTGCGGGTCGCGCCGGTCTCGGGGTTGGTCGAGACCTCGGCCCGCTCGTAGGTCGGGATGCCCAGCCGGTCGAGGCGCTTGCGCTCCGCCGCCAGGTCCGGGGTGCTCAGCGACAGCGCCCACAGCCCTTCGCCGTGGCTGGCGATCCGGGCGCGGATGCCGTCCCCGACCGGGCCGTCGCCCGTGGGGGCGATGACGTCCAGCGCCGTGTTGCCCAGCTGGAACCAGACATGGCTGGCCCCGTGCATCGTGCCGCGCCAGTTGGGCGTGCGTCCGAACAGGCGGCTGTAGCCGGCCTCGGCGGCGTCCAGGTCGTTGACGACCATGGCGATGTGGTCGAGGGCGTTGATGGTCACAGGAAGTCCCTCACATCCACGATATGGCCCGCGATGGCCGCCGCCGCGGCCATGGCCGGGCTCATCAGATGGGTGCGCCCGCCACGGCCCTGACGGCCCTCGAAATTGCGGTTGCTGGTCGAGGCGCAGCGCTCGCCCGGCGCCAGGCGGTCGGGGTTCATGCCCAGGCACATCGAGCAGCCCGGCTCGCGCCAGTCAAAGCCGACGGCCTTGAAGATCGCGTCCAGGCCCTCTTCCTCGGCCTGTTCCTTCACCAGACCGGAACCCGGCACGACCATGGCCTTCACATGGTCGGCGACCAGACGGCCCTCGAGGAAGGCCTGCTGGGCCACGGCGGCGGCGGCGCGCAGATCCTCGATCCGGCTGTTGGTGCAGCTGCCGATGAACACCCGGTCGATGCGGGCCTCGGTGATCGGCTGGCCGGCGGTCAGGCCCATGTAGTCGAGCGCCCGCTCCACGGCGGCCTTCTTGTCCGGGGTGTCGTAGGTCGAAGGATCGGGCACATTGCCGGTGATCGGCACGACGTCCTCGGGGCTGGTGCCCCAGGTCACGGTCGGGGCGATCGACGGTCCGTCCAGCACCACCTCGCGGTCGAACAAAGCGTCGGGATCGGTGAACAGCGTCTTCCAGTAAGAGACCGCCATCTCCCAGGCGGCGCCCCTGGGCGCGGAGGGCTTGCCCATCAGATAGTCGAACGTCGTCTCGTCCGGGGCCACGAGGCCGGCGCGGGCGCCGCCCTCGATGGTCAGGTTGCAGAGGGTCATACGGCCCTCCATCGAAAGATCCCGTACGGCCTCGCCGGCGAACTCGATCACGTGACCCGTGCCGCCGGCGGTGCCGATGACGCCGATGATGGCCAGGGCCATGTCCTTGGCGGTGACGCCGGCGCCCAGCTTGCCGTTCACCGTCACCCGCATGTTCCTGGACTTCTGCTGGCGCAGGGTCTGGCTGGCCAGGACGTGCTCGACCTCGCTGGTGCCGATGCCCTGGGCGAGGGCTCCGAAGGCGCCGTGGGTCGAGGTGTGGCTGTCGCCGCAGACGATGGTCATGCCCGGCTGGGTGCGGCCCTGCTCGGGCCCGACCACATGGACGATGCCGTTGCGGATGTCGCCCATCGGGAAGAACTCGATACCGTTGTCGGCGACGTTGCGGGCCAGGGTCTGCAGCTGCAGCCGGGCCTCCTCGTCGGCCACCGCGCCGACGCCCAGCGCCTGACCCTCGGTCGGCACGTTGTGGTCGGCCACCGCCAGCGTACGGTCGGGGCGGCGCACCTTGCGACCCTCGGCGCGCAGCCCGGCGAAGGCCTGCGGCGTGGTCACTTCGTGGATCAGGTGCAGGTCGATGTAGAGGATCGCCTCGCCGGCGTCCTCCGCCACCAGGTGAGCGTCCCAGATCTTGTCGTAGAGCGTCTTGCCAGCCATGGGCGGCATGTAGGGCGAGGCCTGCCCTTTCGTCTAGTCCGGCAGCCTTTCCGTGGGCATGATCTTGCCCATGAGCACACAGTCCCTCACCGGCGGCTGCCATTGCGGCCAGCTTCGCTACACGGTCACGGCGGAGCCGCTGAACGTGATGATCTGCCATTGCGACAGCTGCAAGAAGGTCACCGGCCAGCCCTTCTTCGCCCGCGCCGTCTTCCCGTCGAACGCTGTCAGCGTCACGGGCGAGGTGAGCCACTATGCCTCGTCCAGCGAGATCACCCGGCGCTTCTGCCCGATCTGCGGCGCGACCGTCTTCGCACAGCGCCGGACCCTGCCGGACCGCCTGTCGGTGACGTTGGGCAGCCTCGACGATCCGGACGCGCTGCCGCCCACGGCCCATATGTTCGCGGGGCGAATGGTCGGCTGGCTGACGCTCGACGACGGCCTGCCCCGCCATGAGGAATTCCCGCCGCCCGCGTGACAGCCACGCCGTTTCATGCGGTTCTGCAGACGTCCAGTTTAAGGGAGTCGCCGTCGTGAAACGCAGAACCTTTGTCAGCGCCCTGGCGCTCGCCCTGCCGGGGGCCGTGGCGCTCGGAAGCGCGCGGTCGGCGCTCGCCCTGTCGCCCGAGCCGCAGGATCAGCAGCTGCTGACCTTCCTCGACGCGGCGTTCGACGAGGCGGCGGCGCTCAGCCCCCAGACGTTGACGGGCCTGGGCCTCAAGGCCGACTACGACAAGCTCGACGACTACACCGACGCCGCCGCCCAGAAGCGGCTGGCCTTGGCCGAGCGTCAGCTTGCGCAGATGACGTCGCGCTTCCGGCCCGAATCCCTCAGTCCGGCCGCCCGGCTGTCCTTCACCCTGTTCGCCCGCCAGGTGACGCAGCAGCGCGAGAGCTACCGCTGGCGGCTCCACGGCTACATCGCCAGCGTCAACGGCAGCCCGGCCGGGTCGATCCCGGTGTTCATGATCAACCAGCACCGGATCGACACCCTCGCGGACGCGGAGGCGTATATCGCCCGCCTTCGGGAGGTGAAGCGGGTGATGGCCGAGGTCAGTGCAGCCCTGAAGGCGCGTCAGGCCGCCGGTATTGTCGCTCCCGCATTCACCTTCCCGCCGGTCGAGGCCGATACGCGCAAGGTGATCACCGGAGCGCCGTTCGACGATGGTCCTGACAGCGCGATCCTCTCCGACTTCAAGTTCAAGGTCATGGCCCTGAAGACCGACCTGGTCGAGAAGGATGTCCTGATCGCGGACTGCGCCATGGCGCTGAGGGGCCCGTTCCGCGAAGGCTATGAGCAGTTCCTGGCGACCCAGGCGGAGATCGCGAAGGCGGCGACGACCAGCAACGGCGCCTGGGCCCTGCCGGACGGCGGCGCCTACTACGCCAACCGCCTCAAGGTCTCGACCACCACCAGCCTGACCGCCGACGAGGTGCACCAGATCGGCCTGGACGAACTGGCCCGCATCCAGGGCGAGATGCGCGAAATCATGGCCAAGGTCGGCTTCACCGGCTCGCTGCAGGCCTTCTTCGCCGAGCTGAAGACCAATCCGAAATTCCAGTATCCGAACACGCCGGAAGGCAAGGCGGCCTATCTGAAGGACGCCACGGCCTTCGTCGACCAGGCCATGAAGGCCGGGCCGTCCTGGTTCCTGCGCCTGCCCAAGGCGGCGCTGGAGGTTCGGGCGGTGGAGGCCTGGCGCGAGGCGACCGCCTCGATCGCCTTCTACAACCGGCCCTCGCCGGACGGGAAACGGCCGGGCATCTACTATGTGAACCTGTCGGACATGACCCAGGTGCTGAAATCCCAGATCGAGGGCATCAGCTACCACGAGGGCGCGCCGGGCCATCACTTCCAGATCGCCCTGGCCATGGAGACCGAGGGCCTGCCGAAGTTCCGCAAGTTCGGCGGCTATGGCGCCTACTCCGAGGGCTGGGGCCTCTACGCCGAGCGGCTGGGCAAGGAGATGGGCTTCTACCAGGACCCCTATTCCGACTTCGGCCGGCTCTCGACCGAGGCCTGGCGGGCGGTGCGGCTGGTGACCGACACGGGCCTGCACCACAAGAAGTGGACCCGAGAACAGGCCATCGTCTTCTTCCGCGAGAACACCCTGCTCAGCGAGCGCGACATCGTGAAGGAGGTCGAGCGCTACCTCTGCAATCCGGGCCAGGCGACCAGCTACAAGATCGGCGAACTGCGGATCATGGCGTTGCGGGCGAAGGCAAAGGCGGCGTTGGGGGCGAAGTTCGACATCCGCGCCTTCCACGACGCGGTCCTGCGCGACGGCGCCCTTCCGCTGGACGTGCTGGAGCTGCAGGTGGAGGCGTGGATCTCCGCGCAGGGCTGATCCCGTTGTAAATCCTCCCCGCGTCGCGGGGAGGATTGACCTAAGGGCGCCATTGAAGCCCCTTCACGCCCGCCGCATCATCTCATCGAACGCGCCCTCCGAGCGCGACGGGAGACGCGCATGACCGACGAGACCGTCACTTACGAGGTCGCCGACAACATCGCGACCATCACCCTCAACCGGCCGGCGCAGCGCAATGCGCTGAACTGGGACGCCTACGCGAAGCTCGAGCAGTACCTGCGCCGGGCGGTGACCGACACCGAGGCGCGCTGTGTGATCATCACCGGCGCGGATCCGGCCTTCTGTTCCGGCGACGATGTGCGGGAGATCATGGCCGGGCCGAAGGCCGTGTCGGCCGACACCACCCCCGTCGTGCGCCACAAGCCCACCCCGGCGGCCATGGCGGCGCTGGAATGCGACAAGCCGCTGATCGCCGCGGTAAACGGCGCGGCCATCGGCTGGGGCATGGAGCTGGCGCTCTACGCCGACATCCGCATCGCCTCGGAGCAGGCGAAGTTCAGCGAGATGTTCATCAAGCGCGGCCTGGTCTGCGACGTGGGCGGCTTCTATCGCCTGCCGTCGATCGTCGGCCCGGCGAAGGCCGCCGAGCTGCTGTTCACCGGAGATGTCATCACCGCCCAGGAGGCGCTGCGCATCGGTCTGGTCAGCGAGGTGACGCCGCACGCCGAGCTGCTGCCGAAGGCCCGGGCGCTGGCCGCCCGTATCGCGGTCAACCCGCCGCTGGCCCTGCGCTACATGAAGGAGGGCCTGCGCCGCGGGACCTACGGCGATCCGCGCGACCTCGGCGGCTGGGCCATCGAAACCATCCGCGCCCTGATGAAGACCGAGGACCACAAGGAAGGCGTGGCGAGCTTCCTGGAAAAGCGCGAGCCGGTGTTCAGGGGGCGGTAGCGATCGGGGACATGTACCGAAGGTACGTGTCCCCCAATCGAGCGGCTGGTTTAGGGGACATGTACCTGCGGTACATGTCCCCGCGCCGCCTCACCCCGCCGGCCATTGCGACAGGATCGTCTGCGCGTCGAAATAGTCGCGCCAGTAGGTGATCTTGCCGTCCCGCACCTCGAACACGCCGGTCACCGGCAGCTCGACCCACTTGTCGGCGAGGCGGTGACGGTCGAGCCGCTCGAGGAAGACCACCGGTCCGTCCGAAGCCTCGCGCAGGATCTGGAAGTCGTTCTCCAGCGTTGGCGCGAAGAAGGGCTCGAGCACAGCCCGGATGCCGGCCGGGCCGTGCACCGTGCCGAGCGGCGGCGGGTTGGTGTAGGCGCAGTCGTCTGCCACGAGCTTGAGCCCCGCGTCATAGTCCAGCGCCTCCATGGCTTTCAGAAACTGGCGAACGGTCTCGACGGGGGATCGGGTCATGGGGCGCTCCGGTGTGATGTCGCGCAGGATCAGCACCGGGGGTCATCGCCGCAATTACCTGGCGGGTAATCCGGGGGGCGAAGGGGGCATGTACCGCAGGTACGTGTCCCCCAATCGAGCGGCTGGTTCCGGGGATGCGTACCTGCGGTACATGTCCCCGGAACGAAAAAGCCCCGGACCTTTCGGGTCCGGGGCTCAATCAACTCAGCAGAGACCGGAGGAGTCCTACTCCTCGGCGGCGCCGGCTTCCTTGCGGGCGGTCTGGCGCTCGGCGATGCGGGCCGACTTGCCGCGACGATCGCGCAGGTAATAGAGCTTGGCGCGACGGACGACGCCGCGACGCTTCACTTCGATGCTTTCGATCATCGGCGACATGATCGGGAACACCCGCTCAACGCCTTCGCCGAAGCTGATCTTGCGGACGGTGAAGCTCTCGTGGAGGCCGGCGCCCTGACGGGCGATGCAGACGCCTTCGTAGGCCTGGACGCGCTCGCGCTCGCCTTCCTTGATCTTCACGTTCACCCGGACGGTGTCGCCCGGCTGGAAATCGGGGGTGGTGCGGAGGGCGGCGAGGCGTTCGCTCTCGGCCTTCTCCAGTTCCTTGATGATGTTCGCGGCCATCGGTCAGTCCTTCATTTTCGTTGGGCTTAAACGCCCTTTGGTTGTCGGTTGGCGAGGTGGCGGTCCCAGAGATCGGGCCGTTGCTCGCGGGTCGTCGTCTCACGCATCTCCTGCCGCCACGCCGCGACCTTCTTGTGGTCGCCGCCCAGCAGCACCTCGGGAATGTCGAGCCCTTCGAACGTCCGCGGCCGAGTGTACTGCGGATGCTCGAGGAGACCGTCCTCGAAGCTTTCTTCACTCAGTGAGGCCGCCTGACCGAGCACTCCCGGAACCAGACGAACGCACGCCTCGATCGCCACCATCGCCGCCGCCTCGCCACCGGCGAGAACCGCGTCTCCGACGGAGACCTCCTCGAACCCCCGGGCGTCGAGCACCCGCTGGTCCACCCCTTCGAACCGGCCGCAGAGGACGATGATCCCCGGCGTCGCGGCCCACTGTTTCACCCGCGCCTGGGTCAGGGGCCGACCCCGGGCGCTCATGTACAAAAGCGGCCGTCCCGCGACGTCGACACTGTCGAGAGCCGCCGCGATCACGTCCGCCTTCATCACCTGTCCAGGACCGCCACCCGCGGGGGTGTCGTCGAGGAAGCCGCGCTTATCCTTGGAAAAGGTCCGAATGTCCACTGTTTCAAGGCGCCACAGGTCCTGCTCGCGCCACGCCGTGCCGATCAGCGACACGCCGAGCGGCCCGGGAAAGGCCTCCGGGAACATGGTCAGGACGGTTGCGGTGAACGGCATGGGCGGCGTCTTAGCCGGTGGAGGCCCGATTGCCTACCGGCGGGCCGACCTACTCCGCCTTGTCCCTCAGGTCGAAATGCATCTGCTCAGCGAAGTCGGGGAAGGGCGGCGCGGGCCAGGCCAGGGTCGACATCTGCTTGACGATGCACTGCGCTACCGGATGGTCACTGCTGGACTGCAGGGCGTCGAACCTGCCGTCCCGGTAGCTCAGCACCAGCGTGAACACCGGCAGATCGGCGGGCTTGGGCCGCGGCGCGCAGGTATCGAGTATCCGCGGGATGTTCGGCCCCAGCCACGGGTACAGAACGCCGGCGCGGTACTGCATGGCCCCGTTGTCGGTCCGCTCGTACCGCTCGGCGCGTTCATAGGCTTCGGCGTAGGCGAGGCCGGCCGCCGGCGGGAGCGGCGTGGCCAGCGTCACGGACGAGGCGGCGGCGAGGATCAGCAGCACAGGGCGGTCTCCGACAGGCGCGGCAGACTGCCTTGCCGGATGTGGCGCGGGCAAGGCGACTTGCCCGCATTCTCCGCCGGGCCTATTCGATCGTTATGCAAGAGACTGAAAACCTGATCGAGACCCTGGCGCTCGAACGCCTCGAGATGAACCTGTTCCGCGGCGTGTCGCCCAATGACGGCTTCCCGCGGATTTTCGGCGGGCTGGTCATCGCCCAGGCGCTGATGGCCGCCTACGAGACGGTCGAGGACCGGGTCTGCCACAGCCTGCATGCCTATTTCATCCGTCCCGGCGACGTCTCCATTCCGGTGATCTACGAGGTCGATCGTTCGCGCGACGGCGGCACCTTCACCACACGCCGCGTGATCGCGATCCAGAACGGCAAGCAGATCTTCAACCTCGCCGCCTCGTTCCAGGTGGCCGAGGAGGGGCTCGACTACCAGTCGACCATGCCGGCCCATCCGTCGCCGGAGTCGGTCTCGACCGAGATGGAACAGGCCCTGGCCGACAACAAGGACATGCCCGCGGCGATGATCGAGCACATGAAGCGCCGCCCGGTCGAGGTGCGCTGGCCCGATCCCCAGAACATGTTCAAGCCGGTGCCAAAGCCGCCGCGCAAGCAGGTCTGGCTGCGGGCCAAGGCCCCGATCGGTGACTCGATCAAGCTGCAGCAGGCGGCGCTCGCCTATGCCTCGGACATGGCCTTCATGGAGACCGCCCTGCGGGTCCATGGCCTGACCTGGCGCACCCGGGGGATGCAGTCGGCGAGCCTCGACCACGCCATGTGGTTCCACCGTCCGACCAACTTCAACGAGTGGCACCTGTTCGACCAGGACTGCCCGTCGACCTCGCAGGGACGCGGCTTCATCCGGGGCGAGATGTACACCCAGGACGGCGTGCTGGCGGCCTCGGTCGCGCAGGAATGCCTTATGCGGGTGAAGGTCTAGCGGCAGGGGACACGTACCTTTGGTACATGTCCCCGTCACACCAGCCGCCGGCTCGCGGACAGCGCGCGGCGGTAGGCCAGCAGGAACGCGTCCTGGTCGCTGAGGATCACGGCCCGTCCGGCCATCCGCAGATCATAGGCCAGCGCCTGGGCCGCCAGCGGCGTGTCCCGGGCGGTGAGAACGAACACCGGGTTTTCGGCATACAGGGGGCCGTCCAGCGCAGGCGTCGCCCGGCCCGACCAGCGGGTCAGGACGCCGCCGTCGGGACCGCGCCGGATGTTGGCCATGGGAATGGGGCGCCGGGACAGGTGCCCGAGCAGCAGGGCGTCCGGCGCGCCGCCGTCGTGGGTCCTCAGGTCGAGGATCAGCGCCTTGCACTCCATCAGATCCACCAGCGCCTCGATGAGTCCGGACGCGCACAGGGTCTTCGGATTCAGGTAGCCGATGTCGCCCGGTAGCCGCCGGACGGCGTCTCCCGCGTCGAGCGTCGGCAGGCCGGGAAACGCCGGGGCCAGGGACGGCATGGGCGGCGCCGAGAGCACGACGACCGACGGCGCGCTCATCACGCCTGTGGCGGCGAAGTCCAGGTGTTCGGGGTTTCTCACGGCGCGTCTCCTCTCGTTGGGAACACGCTAGGCCGGGCTTCCTGAACGCCACTGGGCGACCGTTGTTGTCTGAGCTTCATGTTGGCGAAGGTCACGTCTCTTCGCCGGCCATGCCAGTTAAAGGCAGGTCATGACCTATTCTTCATCCGGCCGGAGGGGACATATACCGAAGGTACGTGTCCCCTAATCGAGATTCAGCGGCGGTTGGATTTGGGGGACACGTACCTTCGGTACATGTCCCCATCCCTAGGCCTCATCCGCCACGACCTCGGTGGGGATCACCACGACCACCCTGCCGGCGGCGATGTCGACCGTCGGGACGGTCTCGCGGGTGAAGGCGAGGTACCAGGTCGGGCCGCCGGCGGCCGGGGTGATTTCGAGAATGTCGCCGGCGCCGAAGTCCTGCACCGACTTGATCGCGCCGAGGGTCTCGCCCTCCGCGTTGATAACCGACAGGCCGATCAGGTCGGCCAGGTAGAATTCATCGTCCTCCGGCGCGGGCAGGGCCTCGCGCGGGATGAACAGGCGCAGGCCGCGCAGCGCATCGGCCTGCTCCTTGGTCTCGACGCCCTGGCAGCGGCAGACGATGCCGCCCTTGGCGTCCCGGGCCGACAACACGGTCAGTCCGGGCGAGCCGTCCTGGCGCTTCAGCTCGCGGAAGCGGGCCAGCGCCAGGGGCTCTTCGGTGAAGGCGGTGATCCGCACCTCGCCCCGGACGCCGAAAGCGCCCGCGACACGGCCGACAGCGATCATGCGGTCGGCCGCCATGCAGGTTAGCCTTCGGCCTTTTCTTCGGCAGCGGCTTCTTCAGCAGCCGGAGCTTCTTCAGCAGCAGCTTCCGGGGCGGCTTCTTCAGCAGCGGCTTCCACCGGAGCGGCTTCCTCGGCGGCCGGCGCTTCGACTTCGGGCTCGGGTTCCGGGGCCGGCGGATTGGCGGCCAGCTCGGCGGCGGCGGCGGCGCGGTCGGCTTCACGCTGGGCGCGTTCAGCGGCGCGCTCATCGGCCTTCTTGCCCGGCTTGCCCTTGGTCGGGTTGTTGCCGTGGGCCCACTGGCCGATGCCTTCGGCGGCGAGGAAGCGCGCGACGCGGTCGGTCGGCTGGGCGCCCTTGGCGATCCAGGCCTGGATCGACTCGAGCTTCAGCGTGACGCGCGGGGTCGGGCCGTCCTTCGGCAGAAGCGGGTTGTAGGTGCCGACCTTCTCGATGAAGCGGCCGTCGCGGGGCGAGTGGCTGTCGGCGACGACGATCGAGTAGTAGGGGCGCTTCTTGGCGCCGCCACGGGCGAGACGGATCTTCAGCATTTTCGGTAGTCCTCTGGTCTGATCTTATTTCTTGAAGGGGTTGAAACCGGGGGGCAGGGTGGGGCCGCCGCCGAGGCCCGGAAGGCCGGAACCAGCGCCGCCGAGGCCGCCCTGGAGTTTCTCGAGCTGCTGGCGCAGCTGTTCGGGATCGGGCTCGGCCATCTTGCCGCCGCCGAGGCTCTTCAGCCGGTCGCCGCCGCCGCCGATGCCGAGCATCTGGGCCATGCGGGCCATGCCGGCGCCGCCGTTGCGGGTCATCATTTTCATCGCGTCGGCCATCTGCCGGTGCTGCTTCAGCAGGCGGTTGACCTCGGCGACGTCCACCCCGGCGCCGGCCGCGATGCGGCGCTTGCGCGAGGCGGCCAGGATGTCGGGCTTCTTGCGCTCGGTCCTGGTCATCGAGCCGATGATCGCGCGCTGGCGGCGGATCATCTTGTCGTCCATGCCCGCGTCCGCGATCTGCTGCTTCATCTTGCCGACGCCGGGCAGCATGCCCATCACGCCCTGCAGGCCGCCCATGCGTTCCATCTGGGCCAGCTGGTCGGACATCATCTCCAGGTCGAACTGACCCTTGGCCAGCTTGCGGGCGGTGGCCTCGGCCTTGGCGTGGTCGAGCTCGGTCGCGGCCTTTTCGACCAGCGCGACGATGTCGCCCTGACCCAGGATGCGGCCGGCCACGCGGCGGGCGTCGAAGACCTCGAGGGCGTCGACCTTTTCGCCGGCGCCGAGGAACTTGATCGGCAGGCCGGTGACGGCCCGCATCGACAGGGCCGCGCCGCCGCGTCCGTCGCCGTCGGCGCGGGTCAGGATCAGGCCGGTCAGCGGCAGGCGTTCGTGGAACGCCTTGGCAGTGCGTACGGCGTCCTGGCCGGTCAGGCTGTCGGCGACCAGCAGGGTCTCGGTCGGCGAGGCGATCTGCGCGATCTGCGCCGCCTCGGCCATCATCTGCTCGTCCAGCGTGGTGCGGCCGGCGGTGTCGAGGATCAGGACGTCATAGCCGCTGAGCTTCGCCGCCTGCATCGCGCGCTTCGCGATGTCGGTCGCCGACTGGCCGGCGACGATCGGCAGGGTGTCGACCCCGACCTGCGTCCCCAGCAGCGCCAGCTGCTCCATGGCGGCGGGACGGCGCGTGTCCAGCGAGGCCATCAGGACCTTCTGGCGCTCCATCTTGGTCAGGCGCAGCGCCAGCTTGGCCGAGGTGGTCGTCTTGCCCGAGCCCTG
Source organism: Caulobacter sp. FW305-C-30-S16 (assembly GCF_058783025.1). Classification (NCBI taxonomy): domain Bacteria; kingdom Pseudomonadati; phylum Pseudomonadota; class Alphaproteobacteria; order Caulobacterales; family Caulobacteraceae; genus Caulobacter; species Caulobacter sp. FW305-C-30-S16. The sequence goes on from NZ_JBYSYH010000001.1 coordinate 681,224, forward strand.
CAGGCCGGCCATCAGGATCACCGACGGCGGGTTCAGCGCCAGTTGCAGGCCGACGGGCTGTTCGCCGCCGAGCATCTCGACCAGACCGTCATAGACGATCTTGACCACCTGGTCGGCCGGCCGGATCGAGCGGATCACCGCCTCGCCGAGCGCGTCCTCGCGGGCCTTGCTGATGAAGTCCTTGACCACCGGCAGGGCGACGTCGGCCTCGAGCAGGGCGACGCGAACCTCGCGCAACGCCTCGTCGATATCCTTTTCACCCAGAACGCCGCGACCGGAGAGCCGGTCGAAGACGCTGCCAAGTCGTTCTGTAAGGCCGTCGAACATGCCGTTCTGAACCGCTAACCCAGGTCGAAAGCCCAAACGCAATTCGCCCCCGTGGACGATCACGTCGACGGGGGGCCTCGCCGCCCTCGTCCCATCCTGAAGTCCGGTTGGGGGTCGTGGCGGTGGAGGGCGCTGAACTGCATCTGCGCCGGAAGGCGGGCCTTATGAGGGTAAAGGGCCGCGAAATCAAGTCTGACGGGGACATGGACGCAGGCCCATGTCCCCGCAGCGGGGTCAGGCGCCCGGCGGAACCGGGAAGCCGCGGTCGCGCATCAGCGCGCCGATCTTCGGATCCCGGCCCCGGAAGGCGCGGAACTGATCGGCCGGGTCGGTGCTGTTGCCGCGCGACATGATCTCGTCGTGCAGCCGCTTGGCGACCACCTTGTCGTAGAAGCCGCCGGGGGCTTCCTTGAACGCCTCGGCGCAGTCGGCGGTCAGGGTGTCCGACCACAGATAGCTGTAGTAGCCGGCCGAATAGCCGTCGCCGGAGAAGACGTGGCCGAACTGCGGGGTGCGGTGACGCATCACGATCTGCGGCGGCATCTTCAGCTTGCCCAGCTCCTCGCGCTCGAACGCGTCCGGATCGATGTCCACGTTGCCGGCCAGGTGCAGCTTCATGTCGATCAGGGCGCTGGCGAGGTACTCGGTCGTGCCGAAGCCCTGACCGAACTTGCTGGCCTTCTCGATCTTGTCGACCAGCGCCTGCGGGATCGGCTTGCCGGTCTGGTAGTGCAGGGCGAACTGGTTGAGCACCTGCGGCGTCGACAGCCAGCGCTCGTTGAGCTGGCTGGGGAACTCGACATAGTCGCGGGCCACGTTCGTGCCCGAGACGCCCGGATAAGAGACATTCGAATTCAGGCCGTGCAGGGCGTGGCCGAACTCGTGGAACAGGGTCTCGGCGTCATCCCAGCTGATCAGCACGGGCTCGCCCGGCGCGCCCTTGATGAAGTTGGAGTTGTTGCTGACGATGGTCTTCACGTCCTTCCGGAACCGCTCCTGGTTCCGGTAGGCGTTCATCCAGGCGCCCGACCGCTTGCCCTCGCGGGCGTAGGGATCGAAGTACCAGAGGCCGACCAACTGGCCGCCGCGGGTGACTTCCCAGACGCGAATGTCCTCGTGATAGACCGGCAGGCCGTCGACCTGCTTGAAGGTGAAGCCGTAGAGCTGGCCGGCGGCCCAGAACATGCCTTCGCGCAGCTTCTCCAGTTGCAGGTAGGGCTTCACCTCGTTCATATCGAGGTCGTACTTCGCCTTGCGGACCTTCTCCGCATAGAAGCGGTAGTCCCAGGGCTGGATCTGGAAGCCGCCCTTCTCGGCGTCGACGATCGCCTGCATCTCGGCCACGTCGTTGGCGACCTGTGCGATGGCTGCAGGCCAGACGGCCTCCATCAGGGCCATGGCGTTCTCGGGGTTCTTGGCCATGGCGTTCTCGAGACGCCAGTGGGCGTGGGTCTTGAAGCCCAGCAGATTGGCCCGCTCCACCCGCAGCTTCAGGATCTTGCTGATGATGGCGTTGTTGTCGGTCGCGCCGCCGTTGTCGCCGCGGTTGACGAAGGCCTTCCAGACCTTCTCACGCGTGCCGCGCACGGGCGAATAGGTCAGGTAGGGGTCCACGCTGGAGCGGGTGTTCACGATGATGAACTTGCCGGCCAGCTTGCGCTGGGCGGCGCTCGAGGCGGCGTTGGCCTTCAGCCCGTCGGGCAGGCCGACGAGATCGGCATCCGACAGTTCGATGTAGGTTCCTTCGTCGGCCAGCAGGTTCTGGCTGAACTTCGTGTAGTGCCCGGCCAGTTCCTCGTTGATGGCCGCCACGCGGGCCTTGGCCGCAGCGTCCAGCTTGGCGCCGGAGCGGACGAAATTGGTGTAGTAGGTCCAAGTCAGCCGCTGCTGCTCGGGCGTCAGCTTCGCCTTGTCGGGCGAGGTGTAGACCGCCTCGATGCGGGCGAAGAGCTTCTCGTTCTGGGTGATCTTGTCGCCGAAGGCGGCGAAGCGCGGGTCGAGCTCGGACTCGACCGCCTGGAATTCCGGCGTGCTGAGGTTGCCGCCCCAGATGCCGTAGAAGGTGTAGTAGTCGCTGAGCATACGGCCGGAGTCTTCCATCGCCGCGATGGTGTTCTCGAACGTCGCCGGCGCAGGATTGGCGGCGATGGCGTCGATCTCGGCCAGGTTCCTGTCCATCGCCTCCTGCGCGCCCGGCAGGAAGTCGCTGACCTTGACCTTGTCGAAGGCGGGCACGCCGCCATAGGGCCCGGTCCAGGGCTGGACCGTGGGGTTGGCCGACGTCGCGGCGACGGCGCGACCGGCGACCGTGGTCAGGGCCGCGGCGGCCGCGGATGTGGCGAGAAAGGTTCGACGATGCACTGCAGGGTTCTCCCGGGAGGTCGGTTTGCCGGGACCCTATCCCCCTTTTGACCTGCACGTCACATGAACGGCCTGTAATGCGGCGCATGGACGCCTCGCAGGCAGGGCGCTAAAGGCGAATTCATGTCCATTGGCGTCTTCGATTCCGGCGTGGGCGGCCTGTCCGTCCACCGTGCGCTCGTCGAGCGGTTCCCGTCCGCCGACTTCGTCTATCTCGCAGACCAGGCCAACGCGCCCTATGGCGGCCGGCCCGGCGAGGAGATCGTCGATCTTACGAAGGCCGGCTGCATTCGCCTGTTCGAGGCGGGCGCCAGCCTGGTCGTGCTGGCCTGCAACACCGCCTCGGCCATCGCCCTGCGGCGTCTGCAGCAGACCTGGCTGCCGGGCTATCGTCGCGAGACCGGGCGTCAGCTGAACGTGCTCGGCATCATCGTTCCGACCATCGAGGCGGCCACCGGCCTGCCCTGGGAGCACGAGGCCGACCGGCGCGGCGAGCAGGTGACCAAGGTCGATATCCTCGGCGTCTTCTCCACGCCGGGCACCGCCGGCAGTCGGGTGTTCGAGATCGAGATCGACAAGCGCAAGCAGGACCTGGCGGTGTTCTCCGAACCCTGTCCGAACCTCGCCCGGATGATCGAGGAGAACGCCGACCGCGAGACCCTGGCCAAGGAGATCGCCGGGCATGTCGACGCCCTGCGTCGCCGCATCGGCCGTCATCCTGATCGGGCGGTGCTGGGTTGCACCCATTATGAGATCGTCGCCGACCTGTTTCGCGACGCCCTGCCGCCCGGCACGCCGCTGATCCACCAGCCGGACGCCACGGCCGAGGCGCTGGGCCGCTACATGGAGCGGCACCCGGAATACGTCGCCGGCGGAACCGGGCAGCGTCGCTTTCTGACGACCGGAACCCCGGGTCCCCAGAACGGCCTCGTCGCCGCCTTCTGGGGCGCGCCGCTGGTGCTCGAGGCGGCCTGAAGAACGCTATCCCCGGCGTCCGACCCTAGGCCGCCGCCGCTTCCCCCGCGATCACGCGGCTGACCGCATTGACCACGGCCGCGATGCGCAGCGCCGCCTGGATGGCGGTGTTGGGCATGCCGTGCTTCTTCAGTTCGGCCTCGTGGGCGTCCAGGCACATGCCGCAGCCGTTGACTGCCGAGACGGCCGTCGACCAGAGCTCGAAATCGACCTTCTCGACGCCCGGGTTGGCCAACAGGTTCATCCGCAGGCGCGCGGGCAGGGTCGCGTACTCCCGGTTCTTCATCAGGTGCAGCGCGCGGTAGTAGACGTTGTTCATGCCCATGATCGCCGCAGCGCCCTTGGCGGCGGTGAGCGCTTCCTCGGAGAGGCCGGCCGCGCGGGCGGCGGCCTCGATGTTGCGCACCACGGCGGGCGTGCCGACAGCGTGCGCAGAGGCGACGAACGCGCCCCACTTCTGCTGGTCGGTCAGCAGCGTCTCGCCGGCCAGCGAGGACAGGTTGAGGCTCAGATCCTTGGCGTAGGCGGGCAGCGCCTCACGCAGGGCGTCGAGGGACATGGCGTTTCTCGTGTGTCTGGAAAGAGAAGCCGGGAGCCCCGCGCCAGCCGGAGGGGCTGAGCGCGCGCGGGGCTCCCGGTCGACGCGGCCCTGGGGGGCAGGGGCCGCGTGTTCGGAGCTGGCCTTTAGGCGGCCAGGTCGAGGGTGTCGCCGCCGACCGAGCGGTTGCAGGGGCACAGCTCGTCGGTCTGCAGCGCGTCGAGCACGCGCAGGGTGTCGGCGGGCGCGCGGCCCACGTTCAGGTTGGTGACATAGACGTGCTGCACGACGCCGTGCGGGTCGACCACGAAGGTGGCGCGCTGGGCGACGCCCTCTTCCTCGTCGAGCACGCCCAGGGCGCGGGCGAACTTGCCGCTGTTGTCGGCGAAGCTCCAGATCGGCAGGTTGTGCAGATCGGCGTGTTCACGACGCCAGCCGAGCTTGCTGTGCTCGTTGTCGGTCGAACCGCCCAGCACGACCGTGTCACGGTCGGCGAATTCCTTGTTCAGGCGGGCGAACTCGGCGATCTCGGTCGGGCAGACGAAGGTGAAGTCCTTCGGATAGAAGAAGATGACCTTCCACTGACCGGCGAAGCTGTCGTTGGTCAGGGTCTCGAACGCGCTCTCGCCGTTCTCCTCGTGCCGCATGAAGCCGGGCTTCACGCCGACGATCTTGAATTCCGGAAGCTTGTGACCAACGCCGAGCATACTGAGAGTCTCCTGGATCGAATGAGGACCGGACGCCGCGGGGAGGCGGGGTGTCGTCCGGCTGTGAGGGGGTAGATAGGCGGCTCGGCCCCATAGGGCCAATTGATTGTTCTTGCCGGGTCGATAGGGAAAATCATTGTCACCCGATGCGGGTCTCCATGATGACGCCACCGTGGAGACCGTTCCTTGCGATCAGATCAGGTCGAAGCGGTCCGCGTTCATCACCGTCGTCCAGGCGGCGACGAAGTCGTGGACGAACCGCTCGCGGCTGTCGTCCTGGGCATAGAGTTCGGCATAGGCCCGCAGGACCGAGTTCGACCCGAAGACCAGATCCACCCGCGACGCTGTCCACTTCACGGCGCCCGTCGCCCGGTCGCGGACCTCGTACAGGTTTTCGGCGACCGGCCGCCAGGTAAAGGCCATGTCGGTCAGGTTGACGAAGAAGTCGTTGGTCAGCACGCCCTCGCGGTCGGTGAACACGCCGGACTTCGCGCCGCCGTGGTTGGCGCCCAGAACGCGCAGGCCGCCGACCAGCACGGTCATCTGGGGCGCGGTCAGACCCATGAGCTGGGCCCGGTCGAGCAGCAGTTCCTCGGCGCTGACGGCGTAGTCCGCCTTCAGCCAGTTGCGGAACCCGTCCGCGAGCGGCTCCAGGACAGAGAAGGAGTCGGCGTCCGTCATCGCGTCCGTCGCATCGCCGCGCCCGGGGGCAAAGGGCACGCTGATGTCGAAGCCGGCGGCGCGGGCCGCCTGCTCGACGCCGATATTGCCGGCCAGCACGATGACGTCGGCGAGGCTCGCGCCCGATTGCGCCGCGATCGGCTCGAGCACCGACAGCACCCGGGCGAGGCGTGCCGGCTCGTTGCCTTCCCAGTCCTTCTGGGGCGCAAGGCGGATCCGGGCGCCGTTGGCGCCGCCGCGCATGTCGGACCCGCGGAAGGTGCGGGCGCTGTCCCAGGCGGTGATGACCATGTCGCTGATCGAAAGGCCGCTGGCGGCGATGCGCGCCTTGACCGCGCCCACGTCATAGCCGGTCGCGCCGGCCGGAACCGGGTCCTGCCAGATCAGGTCTTCCGCCGGCACATCCGGCCCGACGTAGCGCGCCTTCGGACCCATGTCGCGGTGGGTCAGCTTGAACCAGGCGCGGGCGAAGACCTCCGAGAAATAGGCCTGGTCGTCGCGGAAGCGCTCCGAGATCGCCCGATAGACGGGGTCCTTGATCATCGCCATGTCGGCGTCTGTCATGATCAGTTTGCGGCGGATCGAGGGGTCCTCGACATCGACCGGCCGGTCCTCGTCCGCCAGGTCGACCGGCTCCCACTGCCAGGCGCCGGCGGGGCTCTTCTTCAGCGCCCAGTCGTACTTGAACAGCAGGTGGAAGTAGCCGTTGTCCCAGCGGGTCGGGTGGGTGGTCCACGCGCCTTCGAGGCCGCTGGTGACCGTGTCGCGACCAATGCCGCGACCGGTCTTGTTGAGCCAGCCGAGACCCTGATCCTCGACCGGACCGCCTTCGGGGGCCGGCCCCAGCAGGCCGGCGTCGCCGTTGCCGTGCGCCTTGCCGACCGTGTGTCCGCCGGCGGTCAGGGCGACGGTTTCCTCGTCGTCCATGGCCATTCTGGCGAAGGTCACGCGGACGTCCTGGGCTGTGCGCAGCGGGTCGGGCAGGCCGCCGACGCCCTCGGGGTTGACGTAGATGAGGCCCATCTGGACCGCCGCGAGCGGGTTCTCCAGGCTGTCCCGCTCATCGCCCTGATAGCGATCCGCGCCGAGCCATTCCTTCTCGGCGCCCCAGTAGATGTCCTTCTCCGGGCGCCAGATGTCCTCGCGGCCGAAGCCGAAGCCGAAGGTCTTCAGACCCATCGACTCATAAGCGATCGTGCCGGAGAGGATGATCAGGTCAGCCCAGCTGATCCGGTTGCCGTACTTCTTCTTGATCGGCCACAGCAGGCGCCGCGCCTTGTCGAGGTTCGCATTGTCCGGCCAGGAGTTCAGCGGCGCGAACCGCTGGTTGCCGGTTCCGCCGCCGCCGCGTCCATCCGCGAGCCGGTACGAGCCCGCCGCGTGCCAGGCGAGGCGGATCATCAGGCCGCCATAGTGACCCCAGTCCGCCGGCCACCAGGCCTGGCTGTCTGTCATGAGGGCGTGCACGTCACGCTTCAGGGCCGCGACGTCGAGCTGGGCGAGCGCGTTGCGGTAGTTGAAGGCCTCGCCGAGCGGATTGGTGCGGGTGTCGTGCTGGTCGAGGATGTCCAGGTTCAGGGCGTTCGGCCACCAGTCAGCGGTCGCGGCCTGAGCGGTCGTATTGCCGCCATGCATCACCGGGCATTTGCCGGCGGCAGGGTTGATGGTGTCCATTGTGGGCATCCCGTCTCGAGTCTGGTTTCGCGGATGGCGGTCGGGAAGCGCGTCTTGCCGACCCCGTGTCGAGACCGACGTTCCGCCCTCGGTGCCCATAAAGCCAATCAATTGTTTTTGCGGGATGGATTGAGTGGGGCTATGATTGCCTCATGCTCCCGACCCTGCGCCAGCTCCAGTACCTCAAGCTCCTCTCGGACCATGGCTCGTTCAGCCGGGCGGCCGAGGCGGCCCACGTCACCCAGCCGACCCTCTCGGCCGGTATCGCCGAGCTGGAGAAGATCCTCGGCGCGCCGGTGGTCGACCGCGCCCGTTCCGGCGTGATCCTCACAGCCGCCGGCGAAGAGGCGGTGCGCCGCGCCCGGGTGATCCTCGAACAGACCGACGATCTGGTCCAGGCGGCCCAAGGCGCCGGCCAGCCGCTGTCCGGCCGGTTCCGGCTGGGGGTCATTCCCACGGTCGCGCCCTTCCTGCTGCCGCGCGCCCTGCCGGTGATCCGCGACAAGTTCCCCAAGCTGCGGCTGTTTCTGCGCGAGGACCTGACCCACCGGCTGATCGCCTCGCTCAAGGCCGGGGCGCTCGACGCAGCCCTGATCGCGCTGCCCTACGACATGACCGGCCTGGCCTGGGCGCATGTCGAGGACGACGAACTGCTGGCCGCCGCGCCGGACGGCCACCCGATCCTCAAACAGAACCGGGTGAACCCGGAGGACCTGTCGCCGCGCGACATGATTCTGCTCGAGGACGGCCACTGCCTGCGCGACCACGCCCTGGCCGCCTGCGGACTGGAGCCGCCGAAATCGACCGACGAGGAGACCTTCGCCGCCACCTCCCTGCCCACCCTCGTGCAGATGGTCGGCTCGGGCCTCGGCGTCTCCTTCCTGCCGGCCATGGCGGTCAACGCCGGCCTGACCGAGCACGTCGGCGTCACCACCCGCCCGCTCCAGGCCGACCACCCCAGCCGCGAGATCGTCGTCGCCTGGCGCGCCGGCTCCAGCCGCGCCAACGAGGGCCGGATGCTGGCGGAGGTGTTGCGGGGGGTGTGAGGCGAGGGGACTGGATCTGGTGTTCTGCGGAGCACCCCGTCCTGTCTCCGGAGCCTCCGTTCGTCGGTCCCTTTCGATACAATTCGATATATCGAACTTGACATCGCTCCAATCCGATATATCTAATATGCCGATATATCTAGAAAGGATCAGATATGCATCGCCACTTTGGCTTTCACCACCACAAACACGAGCGCTTCGGCCGGCACGGCTTCGGCGGACATCACGGGCGTCACATGGGACGCGGCGGCCGCTTCGGGCGGTTTTTCGACCATGGGGATCTCAAGCTGGTCATCCTGCGGATGATCGCCGACCAGCCCCGCCACGGCTACGAACTGATCAAGGCCGTCGAGGAGCAGGCCGGCGGGGCCTATTCGCCCAGCCCGGGCGTGGTCTACCCGACCCTGACCTGGCTCGAGGAAATGGGCTTCGTCACCGCGGCCGACGCGGCCGGCGGGCGCAAGCTCTACACCATCACGCCCGAGGGCGAGGCGCATCTGCGCGCCAACGAGGGCCAGACGGTCTCGCTGTTCCAGCGCATGGCCGAGGCGGCCGCCGCCAGCACCGCCTTCTCGCCCCAGATCCTTCGGGCGCGGGAAAACCTGCGCACGGCGCTCAAGCTGAAGACCACCGGCGGGGCGCTCAGCAAGGCGCAGATCGAGTCCATTTGCGACGCGCTGGACGCGGCGGCGGCGGCGGTGGAGCGGGCGTAGTGTGGCTTCGCTCTCCCTGTTGGGAGAGCTGTCGCCGCGGAGCGGTGACTGAGTGGGAAGCGTAAGCGCTGGCCGCCACCGGCGTTTCCCTCACCACCATCCTACGGATGACCCCCTCTCCAAAACGGGAGAGGAAAGTCCCTAATCCATCAGCCGCTGCATCAGATAGGTGTACTCCAGCGCCAGCCGCGTGGCCGTCTCGCCGAGGTTGGCGGCTGCCGAGTGACCGCCGTCGATGTTCTCGTAGTAGAGATAGCCGTAGCCCAGCGCGCCCAGCCGCTCCCCCGCCCTGCGGGCATGCGCCGGGTGAACCCGGTCATCCTTGGTCGAGGTCTCGATAAACACCTGCGGATAGGGCTTGCCGGCCTTCAGGTTGCTGTAGGGGTCGTAGGCCGCGATCCAGGCGCGCTCCTCTGGGATCGCCGGATCGCCGTACTCGCCGACCCAGGACGCGCCGGCGCCGAGCTTGGTGTAGCCCAGCATGTCGAACAGCGGCACCTGGATGACGATGGCGTTGTACAGCTCGGGCCGCTGGGTCAGGGCCACGCCCATCAGCAGGCCGCCGTTGGAGCCGCCCATGATGCCCAGCCGCCGAGGCGAGGTGATCTTGCGCGCGATCAGGTCCTCGGACACCGCGAAGAAGTCGTCATAGACCCGCTGGCGATTGGCCTTCAGCCCGGCCTCGTGCCAGGCGGGACCGAACTCGCCGCCGCCGCGGATGTTGGCCACGACATAGACGCCGCCGTTCTCGAGCCACAGCTTGCCGACGGTCGCCGAATAGCCGGGCTTCATCGACTGCTGGAAGCCGCCATAGGCGTAGAGCAGGGTCGGGGCCGAGCCGTCGAACTTCAGGCCCTTCGGCCGCACGATGAAGTAGGGCACCTTCGTGCCGTCCTTCGAGGTCGCCCAGAGCTGCTCGACCACATGGGTCGAGGCGTCGAATTTGGGCGGCGCGGACTTGAGCTTCTCGAGCTTGCCCGTGGCGGCGTCGGCCAGCCACAGGGTGCTGGGGGTCAGATAGCCGGTGACCGTGAAGAACACCCGGTCGTCCTTCTCTGAGGTCGATCCGACACCGATGGTCACGTTGGTCGGCAGGTCCAGCGGCGCGCTGGTCCAGCCCTTGGCGCCCGGCGTGAACACCAGCGCCTTGCCGGTGACGTTCTCGATCAGGCCGACGATCAGGCGATTGCGGCTGATGTTGACGCCTTCAATCGACTGCGCGGCGGTCGGGCGCAGGATCAGTGTGGCGCGCGCCTTCGCCGGATCAGCCGTCAGCGCCGCCAGATCTATGGACGCCAGGTCGCCCTGCTTCAGGTCCTGCGCGGCCCAATCCTCGTCTAGGCTGAACACCAGCTTGCCGTTCAGCAGGCCCTGCAGCGAGCTGCGCGTCGGGAAGGGCATCCTGATCGGACCCTGGTCGGTCAGCAGGAAGTACTCGGTTTCGAAGAAACTCGGGCTGCGGGCGACCATCACCGCCTGCACCACGCCGTCCGCGTCGCGCAGGACGACGGGCGAGACCGACACGTCGTCGACCGTGCCGCGATAGAGTTCGGTGGCCGCGCTCAGCGGCGTGCCGCGTCGCCAGACCTTCAGCACGAAGGGATAGCTCGACTTGGTCATCGTGCCGGGGCCCCAGTCGCGGGCGATCAGCACGGTGTCCTTGTCCAGCCAGCTGACATTCTGCTTGCCGTCCGGCGCGACGAAACCGCCCTCGACGAAGGTCTTCGTGACCGTGTCGAACTCGCGCAGGGTCACCGCGTCCTTGCCGCCGTCGGACAGCTGGACCAGGCAGTAGCGGTCTGCGGGCGCCAGACAGGTCGCGCCCTTGTAGACCCAGTTCCTGCTCTCGGCCTTCGCCAGGGCGTCGAAGTCCAGCACAGTCTCCCAGACCGGCTCGGCCGTGCGGAAGCTGTCCAGCGTCGTGCGCCGCCACAGTCCGCGCACATGATCGGTATCCTGCCAGAAATTTCCGAGCGTCCCGTCGCCGCTGAAGCCGACGCCGGGGATCCGGTCCTTCGCGGTGACGATGTCCAGCGCCGACTTGTGCAGGCCGGCATAGCGCGGGTCGGACTGCAGCACCGGCAGCGAGCGGGCGTTCTCGGCCCGGGCCCAGGCGAGGGCGCGATCCCCCTCGATCTCGTCCAGCCAGGCGAGCGGGTCCTGAACGGTCTGGGCGGTGGCGAGCGAGGCGGTCAGGGCGGCGGCGGTCATGGTCAGGGCCATCAGGAGGGTGCGCATACTCAGTCCATCAACTGTCGGGTCAGGTAGGTGTAGTGCATCCCCCAGCGCTTGGCGTTGGCGGTGGGGTCCGCGCCGTTGGCGTGACCGCCGTCGGTGTTCTCGTAGTACAGATAGGGCGCGCCGAGCTGCGCCAGCATGGCGGCGAACTTGCGGGCATGACCGGGATGCACCCGGTCGTCCTTGGTCGAGGTGGTGATGTAGGCCAGCGGATAGGCGACCCCGACTTTCAGGTTCTGGAACGGCGAATACCGCGCAATCCAGGCGGCCTCGGCCGGAATCGTCGGATCCCCGTACTCGCCAATCCACGACGCCCCCGCCGGGAGCAGGTGATAGCGCATCATGTCCAGCAGCGGGCTTTCGATGATCACTGCGTTCCACAGGTCCGGCCGCTGGGTCAGCGCCACGCCCATCAGCAGGCCGCCGTTGGAGCGCCCGTAGGCGCCCAGCCGGCGGGGCGAGGTGATCTTGCGGCGGATCAGGTCATCTGCCACGGCGAAGTAGTCGTCATAGGCCTTCTGCCGATTGGCCTTCAGCGCGGCCTCGTGCCAGCCGGGCCCGAACTCGCCGCCGCCGCGGATGTTGGCCACGACATAGGTGCCGCCGCGCTCGAGCCAGAGCTTGCCGAGGATCGGGTCATAGACCGGCAGCTTGCTCAGCTGGAAACCGCCGTAGGCGTGCAGCAGCGTCGGATCCTGGCCGTCATGCTTGTGACCCTTGGGATGGACGATGAAGTAGGGGATCTTCGTCCCGTCCTTCGAGATCGCTTCCTTCTGCTCGACCACGTGCGTGGAGGCGTCGAAGCGGGCCGGCAGGGTCTTGATCGCCGTCGATTTGCCCCAGCGCGCCGGGGCCAGCATCAGCCGCGTCGGCGTGACGAAGTTTTCCTCGGTGTAGAAGACCGCATCACCGCTGTCGGCCGTGGCCACCAGGCTGACGGCCGCGTTCGGCAAGGCCGTGTAGTAGTCGGGCTCCCAGTCGGACCCGGCCTCCCGCCGGAAACTGACGAGGCTGCCGCGGACGTTGTCGTATTGCACGGCGACGACGCGGTTCTCGGTCACGGCGATCTGGTCCGGATCGAGCGCCTGCCGGTCCTTCGGCGTGTAGAGGACGTCAGCGACCGGCGGCGGGACGGGCGACCGGCTGGCCGGCAGGGTGCGCGCTTGCTCACGCAGCAGCCCGGGCACATCCACGGCCAGCAACGAGCCGGCGACATAGCCATTGCCGTTCAGGTTCCAGTCCTGCTGGAGCGAGACGATCAGTCGGCCGTGCAGATAGCCGTGTGTCTGCGACCGCGTCGGCAGCAGCAGGCGCTGCGGCTCGCCGCCGCCCTCGGGCAGCAGGAACCAGGCGCTGTTGAAGAAATCGAGCCCACGGTTGACCAGTACGATCCGCTTGCCGGTCCCGTCGCGATAGACCACCGGCTGGGCGGATACGTCCTTCGTCTCGCCGTGGAAGACCTCCCGCGCATAGCCGAGGGGCGCGCCGGCCTTGCGCAGATCAGTCCGGCTCAGCGTCTTGACCACCATGCCATAGCCGGAGTCGGTCAGCGTTCCGGTACCCCAGTCCCGCGTGAGGATGATCGTGTCCGCGTCGAGCCATTCGACAGTCTGCTTGCCCTCCGGCAGACGGAAGCCGCCGCGAACAAAGGCCTTCGTCGTCAGATCGAATTCGCGGATCTCGACCGCGTCCTTGCCGCCGTTGCTCAGCCTGACCAGGCAGCGGTCATGGGTGGTCGGCCGGCAGTCGGCCCCCTTCCAGATCCAGTTGGCGTTTTCCGCCGCCGCCAGGGCGTCGAGATCGAGCACCGTCTCCCACTGCGGGTTGTCGCTCCTGAAGCTGTCCAGCGTCGTCCGCCGCCAGACGCCCCGCACATGCTCGGCGTCCTGCCAGAAGTTGAACACCATACCGCCGATGAAGGTCGGGGTCGGGATCCGGTCACTGGCCGACAGGATCGCCAGGGCGTCGGCCTGCAGGGGGGCGAACCGTGCGTCGCCGGTCAGCGCCGGCAGGGCCTTGGCGTTCTCCGCCTGCACCCAGGCCATCGAGCGTTCGCTCGACACCTGCTCCAGCCACTCGAACGGCGTTTCGACGGAGGCGAGCGCGGGAGCAGCGCCGAGCAACAGCAGGGCGGCGAGGGCGGGAAGCTTCATGTCGGGAAAATCCGGCGTGGAACAAGGCCGGCAACCATAGGGTCGCGGCGCGGGGCGGCAAGGGGGAAGTCTATGCCCCGTCGTCGGGAATACAGAGGACCTTGCCACAGGCCTTGCAGTGAACCGCGTCCGGATCATGCCGTCGCAGACCGCATTCGGGGCACGGGAAGATCACCTTGTGCGGCCGCACCAGCAACTGCATCAGCCGGATGAACAGCGACACGCCGACGAGCATCACGAAGATCGACAGCAGCCGTCCCCAGACGCCCGGCAGGATGATGTCGCCATAGCCCGTCGTGGTCAGGCTGGTGACCGTGAAATAGAGCGCGTCGACCCAGCCGCCGATGCCCTCGTAGCGACCCATGAAGGTCGAATAGACAAAGCCGGTGATCACGAAGACGAAGGTCAGCAGGCCGATGGCCGCCTTGGTCACTTCCTCGACCCGGGTGTCGTCGTAGCGCCGCCCGACCGTTCGCCAGAAGAACTCGCTCTCGACAAGCGTCCACAGCCGCAGCACGCGCAGGAATCCGAAATTGGCCAGCTGTGCGGGAAACAGCAGGGTCACGAGGATGAACAGGTCGACCCAGACCATCGGCCGCTTCAGGCTGCTCTTCAGCGAGGACTGGGCCAGGAACCGAGCGACCAGATCGAGGGTCAGGATCGCGGCGATCACATAGTCCAGAACCAGAAACAGCCCGCCGATGTCGCGCATGATCGGGGCGGCGACGAAGAAGGCGATGATCAGCAGGTCCACGCCGATCACGCCGAACCTGAACCGCACGGCGCCCGGCGAGGCCCCGTGGTAGAGCGCACGAAGCCGGACCCTCAAGCCGTGCACGAAGGACCGGTCGGCGCGGTTCTCTGCGTCCTTCATGTGGCGGTTAACCTCTGACTTAAGACGAAGTCCTAGCCTATATTGCTGTGATGAGCCGTCCGTTTCTCAAAATGAACGGCCTTGGCAACGACTTCGTCGTGGTCGAGGCGCGGGGCGAGGCCTTCCGGCCGACGCCGGCGGAGGCGCGCGCCATCGCCGACCGGACGAACGGTGTCGGCTGCGACCAGCTGATCGCCATCGAGCCGACCACTCGGGCGGACGCCTTCATGCGCATCTGGAACGCCGACGGCGGCGAGGTCGGGGCCTGCGGCAACGCCACCCGCTGCGTGGCCTGGCTGCTGATGGAGGCGGCCGGTCGCGACGATGTGGTCATCGAGACCGAGGCCGGCCTTCTGGCGGCCACCCGCGCGGACGGCGACAAGCGAGTCTCGGTCGACATGGGACCGCCCGAACTGCGCTGGGACCGCATCCCGCTGGCCGAGGAGATGGATACGAAGGGCATCGAACTGCAGGTCGGGCCGATCGACGCGCCGCATCTGCACACGCCCGGCGCGGTCAACATGGGCAACCCGCACGTCGTCTTCTTCGTCGACGACGAGCCGACCGACGCCCTCGTGAAGGGCTCCGGCAGCCTGATCGAGCACCACCCGATGTTCCCCGCGGGGGTCAATGTCGGCTTCGCGTTCGTGAAGGCGCCTGACCGGATTCGCCTGCGGGTCTGGGAGCGGGGGGCGGGCATGACGCTCGCCTGCGGCACCGGCGCCTGCGCCGCCCTCGTCGCCTGCGCCCGGCGCGGCCTGACCGGTCGCGCCGCCACGATCGAGATGGACGGCGGCGAGCTTCATGTCGAATGGCGCGAGACCGACGGCCACGTGATCATGACCGGCCCGGTGACGCTGGAGTTCACGGGGCGCCTCTGATCCGCCGTCAGAGCCGGTATTCGCGCTCCAGCACATAGCGCGAACCCTCGGCCGTCTGGTGGCTCGAATAGAGGCCGAAGCGGTCGATGGCGAAGGCCGGCGACCGCAGCAGGGCGTTGGTCTGGATCCAGGCGGCGACGTCGGTGGGATCAGGCCGGCGCAGATAGGCCATTGTCACGTGCGGGCGATAGGCGCGGCTGTCGGCGGTCAGCTTCGCTCGACGCGCCGCCGTTTCGCACCGACCGGCCAGCACCCGCAGCCGCTCGTTCTCGGCGACGCCGGCCCAGACCGCATGGATATCCGGTCCCTCGCCGAAGGCCCCAACGCTCTCGAGCGTCAGGCCGAACGGAGCGCTGGTGATCCGCTCCAGCTCCAGGTCGAGATCCTCTGCGGCCCGCTCCTGCACGTCGCCATAGAACCGCAACGTGATGTGAAACGCCTCCAGCGGCCGCCAGCGCGCGCCCGGCAGCCCGTGCTGGCGTCGCAGCAGAGGCTCGCCGATCTCCTCGGGAACGGCGATGGCGGCGAACAGGCGGATCATCGCCGGGCCGCCAGCGCCCGTGCGACCACCGGCGCCAGACGTGCGGCGATGATCGCCACGCCGGCGGCGTTCGGATGGATGCCGTCCCGCTGGTTCAGGCGCGGATTGCCGGCAACGCCCTCGAGCAGGTTCGGATAGAGCGCCAGGCCGTACTGCTTCGCCAGGCTGGGAAACACCGCGCCGAAGTCCCGGGCGTAGCTGCGGCCGATCGCTGTCGGCGCGGTCAGGCCGGCCAGGACGACGGTGATGTTGCGCGCCTTCAGTCGACGGATGATCCGGTCGAGGTTGGCCTTCGTCTGCTTCGGGTCGAGCCCTTGCAACAGGTCGTTGCCGCCGAGGGCGACGACGCAGACGGCGGTGTCCGACTGGACGCTGAAGTCGACCCGGCCCGCGCCGCCGGCGCTGGTGTCGCCGCTCACGCCGGCGCTGCGCACGCGCGTCCCCGGCGCCAGCTTCGCAAGGCCGGCCTCAAGGCGAGCGGGCAGGGCGTCGCGGGCGGGCAGGCCGTACCCGGCGGTGATCGAGTCGCCGAGCATGGTGACGATGCGCGGTTTGCCCGCGGCGAACGCAGGCGCCGCCGCGGCGCCGAGCAGGAGGCCGCCGAGCGCGCGTCGGGTTACAGAGGCGTATGGTGTGCTCGTCATGACTACGTCCTATGTAGGGTGAACAAGGTCCCGACCAAATCCCTCCCGCGAAGCCATACGAAAAATGTTTGACGCCTTTCCCCTGCCCGCGCCGCTCGCCCTGGACGCGGTCACCCTGACCCTGCCGTCGGTCGCCGGGCCGGTCGAGATCCTGCGCGGCGTCACCCTGAAGGTCGCGCCGGGCGAACGCGTGGCCGTCGTCGGTCCGTCCGGTTCGGGCAAGTCCTCGCTGATCGCGGTGGCGGCGGGGCTCGAACGGCCGACCTCCGGCGTGGTGAAGCTGTTCGGCGAGGATCTGGCGACGCTCGGCGAGGACGGCCGGGCCAGACTGCGGCGCGGCAAGGTCTCGCTGGTGTTCCAGGCCTTCCATCTGCTGCCCAACATGACCGCGGAAGAAAATGTCGCCGCGCCGCTGGAGCTGGCCGGAATGCGCCACGCCGCCCGCATCGCGCGCGACTGGCTGGGCCGCGTCGGCCTGACCGAGCGGCTGCGGCACTATCCGACCCAGCTGTCCGGCGGAGAGCAGCAGCGGGTCGCCCTGGCGCGCGCCCTGGCCATCGAGCCCGCCCTGCTGTTCGCGGACGAGCCCACCGGCAACCTCGACGCCGCCAACGCCGCGGGGGTCGCCGAGCTGATGTTCGATCTGGTCAACGAGACGGGCGCCGCCCTGGTGCTGGTCACGCATGACACGGCCCTGGCCGCCCGCGCGGGTCGCCAGGTGACCATGGCCGCCGGCCAGATCGTCGGCGACGCCTGATGCCCCTTTCGCTGCGTTTCGCCCTGCGTGAGCTGCGCTCCGGCGTGGCCGGCTTCCGCATCTTTCTCGCCTGTCTGGCGCTGGGCGTCGCGGCCATCGCGGCCGCCGGCTCGACGGCCGAGGCCTTCCGGGCCGGTCTCGCGGTCCAGGCGCGCGAGATCCTCGGCGGCGACCTGCGCCTCAGCGTCGACCGCCGGCTGTTCACGCCGGCGGAGCGCGAGCGGTTCAGCGCCATGGGCAAGACCGCCTGGTCCGCCGCTGCGTCCGCCATGGCCGAGGCCCCGTCGGGCGAGCGGCGTCTGGTCGAGCTGCGCGGCGTGTCCGACACCTACCCCCTGGCCGGCAAGGTCGGGCTGGAGGGCGCAGACTCCCTTGCGGCGGCCTTCTATCCGGAGGGCGACGCGGCCGGAGCGGCGGTCGAACAGGCCTTGCTCGACCGGCTGAATCTCAAGCTCGGCGACACCTTCCTCGTCGGCGAGGCGAAGTTCATCGCCCGGGCCGTGCTGGTCTCCGAGCCTGACCGGCTGGGCCGGGGCTTCGCGCTGGGCCCCCGCGTCCTGACCAGCATCGAAGCGGTCAAGGCCGGCGGCTTCCTCCAGCCGGGCATGCCGAACACCAACGAGGCCGTGCGTATCGCGCTCAGGCCCGAGCTCGCCACCAACGCCGGCGTCGACCGGCTGGTGAAGCGGCTCAAGGCCGACGGCTTCGAGGCCCGCGGCCGTAACGAGGCGGGCGGCGGGTTCAAGCGACTGATCGACCAGCTCGAGTACTTCCTCGGCTTCATCGGCCTGGCCTCGCTGGTCGCCGGCGGGCTCGGCGTCGCCGGCGCCGTCTCGGCCTACCTCGAACAGCGCAAACCCTCGATCGCGGTGCTCAAGGCGCTGGGGGCGGAAGGTACGCTGATCCGCAACCTCTACCTGATCCAGATCGGCGTCCTGTCGGCGCTCGGGGTCGCCATCGGCCTGGTCATCGGTGCGATCGCGCCGCTGGCGCTGGGGCAGCTGGCCGCGGACAAACTGCCGGTTCCTGCGCTGTTCGCGATTTATCCGGCGCCGCTGGCCAAGGCGGCTCTGTTCGGACTGCTGGCGGCGGCGGCCTTCAGCCTCGCCCCGCTGGCCAGGGCGCGTGCGACCCCGCCGTCGTCGCTGTTCCGCCGCGACCTGACGGGCAGGCTGGACTTTGGCCCCGAGGTGATCGTCGCGGTGCTCGCCGGCATGGGCCTGGCCGCCCTCGCGGTGGTCACGGCGCCGACGCCGGCGGCGGCCGCGATCATGATCGCCGGCGTCGCGGTCGCCTTCGGACTGCTCTGGGCGCTTGGACGGGGCGCGGCCCTGCTGGCCGGACGGCTTCGCGGGTTCGCGCGCGGCGCGGTGCGGATCGGCATAGCCAACCTCGCCGGTCCCCGTTCGGCCGCCCGCACCGCCGCGCCCGCCATCGGCCTGGGCGTCGCCCTGCTGGCGGCGGTGGTGCTGATCCAGTCCAGCCTGCTGGCCCAGGTCAGCGAGGTGGCCCCGAGGACCGCGCCGGCCATGGTCTTCACCGAGATCCCCGGGGCCCGCGCGGCCGAGTTCGACGCCGCGGTGGGCAAGGCCTTCGCCACCAGCCTGACCGACCGGAACTGGCTCCGCGCGCCGTTCACCACCGGCCGCATCGTCCGGGTGAAGGGCGAGATCGTCGATCTGGAGAAGATCAAGGACAGCGAGCGCTGGGCCTATGACAACGACATCCAGATCTCCGTCATCGGCCCGCAGCCGGCGGAGGCGGGCATCGTCTCAGGCCGCTGGTGGACGCCGGACTATTCTGGTGAACCGGTCATCGCCATGGAGGCGGACGCCGCCGCGGGCGCGAACCTGAAGGTCGGCGACCAGGTCACGCTCAACGTCCTCGGGCGCGAGATCGACGCCCGGATCGCGGTGCTGCGCAAGGTCGACTGGGGCGGCTTCGGCCCCGCCTTCCCGATCATCATCAATCCCGCCGCCCTCGAGGGCGCGGTCCTGCCGCAGGTCGCCATCGCCAAGGCGGACAAGACGCAGGAAGCCGCGGTCACCCGCGCGCTCGGCAAGGACTTTCCGATGGTCAATGTGATCAGCGTCCGCGAACAGCTGGAAGCGGCCACCGAGATGCTCGACCGGCTGGTGCTGGCCATCCAGGGCGCGGCCTCCGTCGCGGCGCTGGCCGGCCTGCTGGTGCTGGCCGGGGCGATCGCGGCCGGCGCCCGCGCCCGCGCCCGGGAGGCGGCGACGCTCAAGGTGCTGGGCGGGTCGCGGGTCCAGATCCTGCTGGCCTACGGTGTCGAATATGGCGCGGTCGGGCTGATCGCCGGCCTGGCCGGCGTCGCGCTGGGCTACGCCGCGGCCTGGCCGGTGGTGGTCAAGGTGTTCGAGGCCGAGTGGAGCGTCGACTGGGCCGGCGTCGGGACCCTGCTCGGGGCGGCGGTGGGTCTGGCGACCCTCGGCGGTCTGCTGGCCGCGATCCAGGCCCTGTCGAAGCGCCCGGCCCCCGTGCTCCGCGCCGAGTAGCCCGTCAGAAATAGTCATTTGCGAACCGCTTGCGTCAGGCCGCAGCAGTACCGATATTGGGTCGGCGTCCATCCTGGGCGCGACAACCATAGGGCTTTTTCCATGAGCGACTTCGGACGCGGTACTGCGCGCTCGATTCCGCAGACCGTCGACATGTCGATTGACGCGGGTCTCCGCGCCTTCATGCTCGGCGTTTACAACAAGATGGCCTTGGGCCTGCTGGTGTCGGCGGGCATCGCCTACGCCGTGGCCACGATCCCGGCGATCCGCGACATGCTGTTCGTGGTGTCGGAAACCGGCGCCTTCCGCGGCTACACCCTGCCCGGCATGATCCTGGCCTTCGCCCCGCTGGCGCTGGTCCTGATCTCGGGCTTTGCGATGCGTAATCCGAGCCCTGCCGGCTCGGCCGCCCTCTACTGGGGCATCGTCAGCCTGATCGGCGCTTCCGGCGCGGTCTGGGTGCTGCGTTACACGGGCGGCTCGATCGCCTCGACCTTCCTGATCACGGCCACGGCGTTCGGCGCGCTGAGCCTCGTCGGCTACACGACCAAGAAGGACCTGACCGGCTTCGGCAGCTTCCTGATCATGGGCGTCTGGGGCATCCTGATCGCCTCGATCGTCAACATCTTCCTCAAGCAGCCGATGCTCTACTGGATCATCAACGCCGTCGGCGTGCTGATCTTCGCCGGCCTGACCGCCTACGACACCCAGCGGCTGAAGATGACCTACTACGCCCTCGGCGGCGATGAAGCCGGCAAGGCTGTGGCCACCAACTATGGCGCGCTGAGCCTCTATCTGGACTTCATCAACCTGTTCCAGTTCCTGCTCGCCTTCCTCGGCGGCCGTCGCGAATAGCGGCGAATCCTCAGGCTGAAACGATCAGGCCCCGCCCGGGAAACCGGCGGGGCCTTTTCTTATTCCACGACGGTGAAGCGGCCCTTGTCGAACACCTTGAGCACCTGCTCCAGGTCGTGGCCGCGTTTCAGGATATGGCCGCCCTGGCCGAGCACGGCCCAGGCCCCCTGCTTGCGGGCCAGCGCCGGGCGCTTCTCGATGCGATAGAGCGGCTGCTCCGAGGCGCGGCGGAAGACGCTGAATACGCAGCTCTCCGACAGGCCGGCGATGGCGTAGTCGCGCCACTCCCCCGCCGCGACCATCCGGCCGTAGAGCCGCAGCAGACGCTCCAGTTCCCGCCGCTCGAAAAACACCACGGCGGGGGCAGGGTCTGAGTATGTCGGTTCGAACGCCATTGATCGGAAAGGCTAGACCCAAACCGGCCGGTTTGGCGAGAGGCGTCGCGGAATAGCCACGCTTCGCCGGATTGTGGAACGACGGTCACCAACGGCCCCCAAAAGACCTTATTTCGGACGCGCGCCCGCCGGTAACGGGCATCAAGTTCTGATGGTCGGCCGGTCAGAAGCCTCGCTGGTTCCGGATCCTGAACAGCCCCCCCAGCCCCCCCCTGGATCGCGGGCTTCGGATCGGCCGACACCTTTCAAAGAGATCCCCTCTCTCGATTGAACCCCCGTTGCCTTCCCCTCCGGCAGCGGGGGTTTCATTTTGTCCGCACGCCGCCGCGAAGACGGACGGCCGGAGGAAACGGACATGGGCAGACTCGAAGGCCGCAGGGCCATCGTCACGGGCGCGGCCAGCGGCATCGGCCGGGCCAGCGCCGAACTCTTCGCCAGCGAGGGCGCCCGGGTGCTGGCGGTGGACCGGCCCGGCGCCGATCTGACGTTCGACCATCCCGCCATCGAGGCCCTGGCCCAGGACATCAGCGAGGACGCCGGCCCCGCCGCCATCATCGCCCGGGCCGTCGCGGCCTTCGGCGGCCTGGACATCGTCTACAACAATGCCGGCGTTTCGGGCTCCACGCCGGTCGGCGACACCAGCGACGAGGCCTTCGACCGCCAGATCTCGATCAATCTGCGCGCCGGCTTTCGCATCAGCCGCGAAGCCGTGCCGCACCTGGTGAAGTCCGGCGTCGGCCGGTTGATCTTCACGGCCTCGATCATGGCCCGGCACACCGACAACGGCCTGGTGGCCTATTCGGCGTCCAAGGCGGGCGTCGTGGGGATGATGCGCACCTTCGCCCTTGAGCTCGGCCGCCACGCCGTGACCAGCAACGCGATCCTGCCGGGGGCGATCGCCACCGGCATGACGGCCGCCAGCTTCGTCCATGACGACATCGCGGCCCTGTGGGCGAAGAAGGCCGCCCTCAAGCGTCTCGGCCAGCCGATCGACATCGCCCGCGCGGCGCTGTTCCTGGCGTCCGACGACGGCGGGTTCGTGACGGGCCAGGCGCTGGGCGTCGACGGCGGACTGATGCTGCGGGTGTAGTGTGCGTCCTTCGAGACGCGATCCTGAGGGATCGCTCCTCAGGATGACGACGAGGGCTGAACTGCACCCCTTATCGTCATGGTGAGGAGCGAGGCATCAGCCGAGCGTCTCGAACCACGCAGCGAAATCTACCTCGCCAGAACCGCCAGAATCTTCCCGCCCTTCGGCGCCTGGACGATCACCGCGGTGGACAGGCCCTCGATGTCGGTCTCTGGCAGGCGATAGGCGGTCGGCTTGCCGCGCCAGCCGCCGATGCGGACGACCTCGCGGACGACGTTGCGCTGGACCAGGGTCTGGCCCTTGTTGTCGCCACGCCGGGGCGTGACCTCCAGTTCGCGCGGATCATAGCGGATCAGCCAGACGTCGGCGCCGCCGCGCGGAGCCGGACCCGAACCGACGGCGACCCGGCGGGTCCCGAGGAACAGCATGTCCGGCGGATTGATGGCGGTCTTCAGCGCGGTCGCGACCAGCGTCTCGACGGCCTCGCCCTTCACGGCCGACGCCTGCACCCGGCCGTCGACGACGACCTGCGGGGTGTAGACCTCGCGCAGGGCCAGCTTGCGGGCATAGGCGCGCTGGCGCTCGGTGAACTCCGGCCTGGCGAAGGTGTCCGGCCAGCCGAGGTAGTCCCAGTAGTCGACGGCGAAGGTCAGGGCGAGCACGTCCGGCCGCTTCGCCAGCTCCGCGACCTTGGCGTTGGCCACGCCGCAGGACGAGCAGCCCTGGGCCGTGAACAGCTCCACGACCACCGGCGGCCGGGCAAGCGCCGGCGAGGCCGTTGGAAGCAGCAGCAACAGGACGAAGGCGAACAGGGCTTTCCGCATCTCGCCGCACTTAATCGGAGAAGCCCCCCGCGCGCGTTTCACGAGGCCGTGAACGGGGCGGGGACATGTACCGCGGGTACGTGTCCCCTATGCCTTCGCCGCTCGATTGGGGGACACGTACCTTCGGTACATGTCCCCGTTCTCTTAGCTCTCGCCGCCGGCGAGATTGCGCAGCACGTAGTTCAGCACGCCGCCGTTCTGGAAGTACTCCAGCTCGGTCGGGCCATCGATGCGGCAGCGCACGGGGAAGCGCGCGATGCGGCCGTCCGACGGGCGATACAGCTCGACGATCAGCTGCTTGCGCGGCGACAGGTCCTGCAGGCCGCGGATCGAGACGATCTCCTCGCCCGTCAGGCCCAGACGCTGCCAGCCGTCGGACAGGAACTGCAGCGGCAGAACGCCCATCTGCACGAGGTTGCTGCGGTGGATACGCTCGAAGGTCTCGGCGATGACCGCACGAACGCCGAGCAGCTTGGCGCCCTTGGCCGCCCAGTCGCGCGAGCTGCCGGTGCCGTATTCCTTGCCCGCGAACACGACGGCCGGACGGCCCTCGGCTTCGTAGCGCATGGCGGCGTCGTAGATCGGCATCACCTGGCCCGACGGGAAGTGCTTGGTCACGCCGCCTTCGATCTCG
The DNA here is from genome assembly GCF_058783025.1 of Caulobacter sp. FW305-C-30-S16. NCBI lineage: Bacteria > Pseudomonadati > Pseudomonadota > Alphaproteobacteria > Caulobacterales > Caulobacteraceae > Caulobacter > Caulobacter sp. FW305-C-30-S16. The sequence goes on from NZ_JBYSYH010000001.1 coordinate 704,651, forward strand.
GGGGTGATCTTGTTGCGGATGCGGATGTTGGCGAACGTGCCGCGCATCATCACTTCGTGGTTGCCGCGACGGCTGCCGTAGCCGTTGAAGTCCTCGAAGCGGACCTGGTGCGACAGCAGGTATTCACCCGCCGGCGAGGCCTTCTTGATCGAGCCGGCCGGGCTGATGTGGTCGGTGGTGATGGAGTCGCCGAACACGCCCAGGACGCGCGCCTCGATGATGTCCTTCACCGCCGACGGGGTCATGGACATGCCCTCGAAGTAGGGCGGGTTCTTCACGTAGGTCGAGCCGATGTCCCAGGCGTAGGTCTGGCCGCCTTCGACCTTGATCGCCTGCCAGTGCTTGTCGCCCTTGAACACGTCGCCGTAGCGCTTGGCGAACATCTCGCTGGTCACCGACTTGCGCTGCAGGTCGGCGATGTCCTTCGAGGTCGGCCAGATGTCCTTCAGGAAGACGTCCTTGCCCTTCTTGTCCTTGCCCAGCGGCTGGGTCGCCAGGTCGATGCGCATCGAGCCGGCCAGGGCGTAGGCGACCACCAGCGGCGGCGAGGCCAGATAGTTGGCGCGCACGTCCGGGTTCACCCGGCCTTCGAAGTTGCGGTTGCCCGACAGCACCGAGCAGGCGACCAGGTCGCCTTCGTTGACCGCGGCGCTGATCGCCTCGGGCAGCGGGCCGGAGTTGCCGATGCAGGTGGTGCAGCCGTAGCCGACCAGGTTGAAGCCCAGGGCGTCGAGGTGCTTGGTCAGGCCGGCCTTGGCCAGGTAATCGGTGACCACCTGCGAGCCGGGGGCCAGCGAGGTCTTCACCCACGGCTTCACCGTCAGGCCCTTGGCGACCGCATTCTTGGCCAGCAGGCCGGCGGCGATCAGGACGCTCGGGTTGGAGGTGTTGGTGCAGCTGGTGATGGCCGCGATGACCACGTCGCCGTGGCCGACGTCGAAGGTCGAGCCGGCGACCGGAACGCGGCGGTCGGTCTGTTCCTTCTTGCCGAACTCCTCGCCCAGGGCCGTTTCAAAGGCGGCGGCGGAGTCGCTGAGCAGCACGCGGTCCTGCGGACGCTTGGGACCGGCCAGCGAGGGCAGAACGTCGCCCAGCGCCAGCTCCAGAACGTCCGTGAACACCGGCTCTTCGGCTTCCGGATCGAACCACATGCCCTGGGCCTTGGCGTAGGCCTCGACCAGGTTGACCCGCTGGGTGTCGCGGTTGGTGGCGCGCAGATAGTCGATGGTCGACTGGCTGATCGGGAAGAAGCCGCAGGTGGCGCCGTACTCGGGGGCCATGTTTGCGATGGTCGCCTGGTCCTCGATGGTCAGGTTGGCGAGGCCGTTGCCGAAGAACTCGACGAACTTGCCGACGACGCCCTTCTTGCGCAGCATCTGGGTTACGGTCAGCACCAGGTCGGTGGCGGTCGCGCCTTCCGGCAGGGCGCCGGTCAGGCGGAAGCCGATCACTTCCGGGATCAGCATCGGGATAGCCTGGCCGAGCATCGCGGCCTCCGCCTCGATGCCGCCGACGCCCCAGCCCAGAACCGACAGGCCGTTGACCATCGTGGTGTGCGAATCGGTGCCGACGACGGTGTCGGGATAGGCGACGTCCGCCTCGGGGTGGCCGGCGTCCGGCGCGGTCCAGACGGTCTGGGCCAGGTATTCCAGGTTCACCTGGTGGCAGATGCCGGTGCCCGGGGGCACCACGCGGAAGTTGTTGAACGCCGACGAGCCCCAGCGCAGGAAGCGGTAACGCTCGATGTTGCGCTCGTATTCCTTGTCGACGTTGTCGCCGTAGCTCTTGGCCGTGCCGAAGTAGTCGACCATCACCGAGTGGTCGATGACCAGATCGACGGGGATCAGCGGGTTGATCTTGGTCGGGTCGGCGCCGAGCAGGTTCATCGCGTCGCGCATGGCGGCGAGGTCGACGACGGCCGGCACGCCGGTGAAGTCCTGCATCAGCACGCGGGCCGGGCGGAAGCTGATCTCGTGCTCAACGCCGCCCTTGTTGTCGATCCAGGCCGCGACGGCCTTCAGGTCGGATTCGGTGGTGTCCGCGCCGTTTTCGTTGCGCAGTTGGTTCTCGAGCAGAACCTTCATTGACACGGGCAGGCGGCTCACGCCTTTCAGACCGGCGTCTTCCGCAGCGCTCAGGCTGTAGTAGACGTAAGATGCGCCGCCAACCACGAGGGTCCGGCGGGTGTGCAGGCTGTCGATAGACGCCATGTGGGGGGAGTCCTTTCCTGTTCTCGGCCGCCCGAAAACCACTTCCGGGATCGCGCGCTCGGAAAGGACTCACAGCGTCCACCCCGGCGCGGCGTACCTCCCCGCGCGCACGCGGGGGGCCGATGCCGGGCTGCATACTCCGCGTCGCGCCAAACGTCCATGTTGGCGTCATGGGCTTTGCGAGCCGTTCTCAGGTGACCGCATGATTTCGACGGTTCAGATCGAGGATCTCGCGATCCGCCGGGGCGAACGACTGTTGTTCGAACACCTGGACTTCACGGTTTCAGCCGGCGAAGCGGTGGCCCTGACCGGCCGCAACGGCGCCGGCAAGACCAGCCTGTTGCGGGCGATCGCCGGACTGCTGCGGCCGAGCGCGGGAACGGTGCGATTCGACGGCGCGGCGGACGCCGACGAGGCCCGGTCGCGCGACCTGCATCTGATCGGGCATCTGGACGGCCTCAAGGGCGGCCGCACGGCGCGTGAGGAACTGGCCTTCGCCGCCGGCTGGTGCGGCGCTGACGCCGCGGGTCTCGCCCGGGCGGCCGAGGCGCTCGACCTCGGGCGTCTGCTGAACCTCGAGGTGCGCAAGCTCTCCGCCGGCCAGCGGCGGCGGGTCGTCCTGGCGCGGCTGGTCGCGGCGCCCCGGACCCTGTGGCTGCTGGACGAACCACTGTCGCCGCTGGACAGCGTCTGGCGCGCGCGCGTCGGGGATCTGATCGCCGAGCACCTGAAGGGTGGCGGCATGCTGCTGGCCGCCGTGCACGATCCCCTGCCGGTTCCGGGCCGCACCGTGGAGGTCGGCGGATGAGCCCGATGGCCGTCCTGTTGCGCCGCGAGCTGGCCCTGGCCTGGGGCCGGGGCGGCGGACCGCTGCCCGCCCTGGCCTTCTACGCCGGGGTGACGACCCTCTTGCCGCTGGCGATCGGCCCCGAGCCGGAAAAGCTCGCCGTCATCGCGCCGGGCATCGCCTGGCTGTGCCTCGCGCTCGCCTCGCTGCTGTCGCTCGAGCGGTTGTTCGAGCGCGACCATGAGGACGGCGCCCTGGACCTCCTGGCGCTCGGCGGACCGCCGCTCGAGGCGATCTGCGCGATCAAGGCCCTGGCCCAATGGCTGTCCACGGGCCTGCCGCTGGCCTTCGCCGCGCCGCTGGCCGCCCTGATGCTGGGCGCCCCGGTCGGGCTGGCGCCGGTGGTTTTCCTCTGCGCCCTCGTGGGCGGCCTGGCGTTCGCCTTCGTCGGCGGTCTGGGCGCGGCGCTCGCCCTGGGCAGCCGTCGCGGCGGCCTGCTGATTGCGGTGATCGTCCTGCCGCTGTTCGCCCCGCCGGTGATCTTCGGTGGCGGCGCGCTCAGTCAGGCGGCAATGGGCGCGGGGCAGGTCTCGGGACTGCTGTTGCTCTGCGGCTGGGCTCTCGCCGCGGTCGCGCTCAGCCCGCTGGCGATGGCCGCGGCCTGTCGCAACGCGCTCGACTGATCTGCGTCCGGACTGAAACAAACCGGTGGTCTTCAGACAAACGCCGGCCACACAGACGGGGCATGGTGGCGTCACAAGCAATCCGGATCGGGGAGCCATCCAATGACCAAGACCTTTTCACGCATCGCCCTGCTGGCCGGGGCGATCGCCCTGACCGGCCTCGCCACGGCCTCTGCCCAGACCGCGCCCGCCCCCGGCGGCGACGGCCCGCGAATCGAACGCCGTGTGATGATCATGGGCGGCCCGGGCGGTCCCGGCATGCGCCACCCGGGTGGTCCGGGCATGGGCGGCATGCATGGGCCGATGGACCCCGAGAAGCACATCCAGCATCTGCGTGACGTGCTCCAGCTCCGGGCCGATCAGGAAGGCGCCCTGAAGGCGTTCGTCGCCGCTATGAAGCCGCCCGAGCGCCCCGCCCCGGCTGCTGACGGCGCCGCCCCGGCTCGCCCGGAGCGTCCGAAGACCACGCCCGAGCGGCTTGCCCGGGCCGAGAAGATGATGGCCGAGCACCAGGCCGGCATGCGCAAGCGCAATGACGCCATCCGCGCCTTCTACGCCCAGCTGTCCCCCTCGCAGCAGAAGGCGTTCGACGCCCTGCACATGGGCATGCCCGGCATGCGTCACGGCCCCGGCGGTCCGGGTGAGCGCCGGGTGCGGGTGATCCGCCGTGGCGGGCCTGACGGTGGGCCCGGCCGCCCCTCGGCGATGATGGATGAGGAGGGACCCGGCGCGCTGGCGTTCCTCGACGGCGAGGAAGAGGAGTTCGAGATCGAGCTCGGCGAAGGCCCTGACACTCCGGATCAGTAGTTTCCCTGACTTGCCCGTCGGTCGCCCAGGCGTTAACCGGCGGGCATGTTCGCCTTTCTCGCCAACCCCGACAGGTTCATGGCCTTCTCCCGGAGGGCAGCGCCGATATTCGGGGCCCTTGCCGTCGCCCTGATCGCTGTCGGACTCTGGTTCACCTTCGCCGCGCCGGAAGACTACCAGCAGGGCGATACCGTCCGGATCATGTTCATCCATGTGCCGGCCGCCTATCTGGCGATGTTCAGCTACGTATGCCTGGGCGTCGCCAGCTTCCTGTCGCTCATCTTCCGGCACGCCCTGGCGGACGCGGCGGCCAAGGCCTGCGCCCCGCTGGGCGCCGCCTTCACCGCCCTGGCCCTGGTCACCGGCGCCCTGTGGGGCAAGCCGATGTGGGGAACGTGGTGGGTCTGGGACGCGCGCCTGACCTCGGTGCTGGTGCTGTTCCTGTTCTGGCTCGGCTACATGGCCCTGCGCGCGGCGATCGATGACGAGACCCGTGCCGGCCGGGCGGCGGCGATCCTCGCCCTCGTCGGTCTCGTGAACCTGCCGGTGATCCACTACTCGGTCGAATGGTGGAACAGCCTGCACCAGGGCGCGACCGTGTTCGCCGCCGAGCGCGAGAATCGCCTGCCGGCCGTCTATCTCATCCCGATGGCGCTGATGGCGCTCGGCTACACCTCGGCCTTCGGATCGCTGTGGCTGGTGCGCATACGGGCGGAAGTCTGGCGCCGCCGCGCCGCGGTTCTGGCCCTCCAGGCGGCGGGAGACTGACCATGCTCGACTTCGACGCCGGAAAATACGCCGCCTACGTCTGGCCCTCGTTCCTGCTTACCGCCCTGGCGTTCGGCTGGATGATCGCCGACAGCCTCGCCCGTGCGCGTCGCTGGAAGCGCGAGGTCGAGGCCCGGTCGAAGGATCGCCCGTGAAGCGCGGCCTGGCCTTCATTCCGCTCCTCGCCCTGGTCCTTCTGGGCGTGCTGTTCGCGGGCTACTCCCTGAAGCGCAATCCGCAGATCCAGCCCTCGGCCATGGTCGGCCGGCCGGTTCCCGACCTCTCCCTGCCCGATCTCGGGACGGGCCAGCGGGCTCCGCTGCGCGCCGCGATACAGGGGCCTGCACTGGTCAACTTCTACGCCTCCTGGTGCGCGCCCTGCGAGCTGGAGGCCCCGGCCCTGATGCGACTCAAGGCCCAGGGCGTGCGGGTCATCGGCATCGGCTACAAGGACGCGCCGGAGAACAACCTCGCCTTCCTGGCGCGGGTCGGCGATCCGTTCGCGGTCAAGCTGCTCGACCGTGACGGCCGCGCAGGTCTGGAGTTCGGCGTCACCGGCGTGCCGGAGAGTTTCCTGATCGACGCCTCGGGCGTGATCACCGCCAAGTTCACCGGCGAACTGACGCCGGACGACGAGCGGAAGATCCGCGCGGCAACCGGGCGTTAACCACGACAGGCCATCTTCGCGTCTCGTTAACCATGCTCGCGAGACGCCCGTGAATCCCGTCCGACCCAACATCTGGGCCAACGTCCCGCCTCCGGGTCAGGGCGGGAGTGCGGGCGGGGCGAAGACCGCGGCGCAACGCGCCTTCTTCGATCAGGCGCTCGGCAAGGCGACCGGCGCGGCCCAGGCTCAACCTCAGACGGCCGTGGCGCAAAGCCAGCCGCAGGCACAGCCGGTCCAGCGGATGCCGGCGGACCAACCGACCGAGCAGCCGACGAAGATCCTGCGCCCCGGCTCGTTGCTGGACATTCGGGTCTGATCAGAAGCGGGGACGGCTTCGCGAGCCGGTCCCCGTGTCGCGTCAGACCTCGGCCGCGACGACCTTCTTCTTCTTTTTCTTCTTCTCTGGCTTGGGCGCCTTGGGGGCCTTTTCCGCCTTCGCGGGCTTGTCGGCCTTCGGAGCCTTGACCTTCTTCACCTTCGCCGGGGCGTCGCTGGCGAGAGCCGCGAGCGCTTCGAGGAACGCCTCCCGCTTGCCCTTGGGCAGCAGCGCCAGCAGGCGCGCATCGGCGGCGTCGGCGCGCGGGCCGATTTCGGCCAGAGCCGCGCGACCGACGTCGGTCAGGCGCACGGCGTTGGCGCGTGCGTCGGCCGTTGAGCGCTCACGGATCAGCAGACCCTTGTCGAGCATCCGGGCGACCATGTCGGCGAGGGTCGAGCGGTCCACACCGGTGGCGGCGACCAGATCAGCTTGGGCCGCGCCCTCCTTGGCCGCGACCGCGCTCAGCACCGCGTGCTGGCGCTGGGTCACCCCGCCGGGACCGCCTTCCTCCGCATAGAAGTCCAGAGCGCGCTGCGCCGCCCGGTGCAGCAGATGTCCGACGGAAGACTCCGTCGCCGCGCCGCGTTTGCCGGCCTTGTCCTTGCCCATCGTCGGTCTCCAGGATCCTACCGGATGCGGACCATAATCACCTTACACGTCGGTTTGACGACAGACGATCCGTGTAGGGCGTTCCCGGTCAAACGCCGGGATCGGGTGGTTCGGGCGCGGTGTCGCCCTCGTCGGGCTTCTGCAGGTTCTTCATCATGAACGGCGTCTGGGACAGCGAGAACACGATCGCCAGCGGCAGCAGGGCGGTGCGGAAGTTGACCCAGAAGGCGTCGCTCTGGGTGCGCCAGATGAACTCGTTGGCGACGGCTACGGCGACGAAATACAGGCCGTAGCGCAGGGTCAGCTGCCGCCAGGCGCCGTCGGCCATCTTCAGGCTCGCGCCGAGCAGGGCCTTGAGCGGGTTCTTGCCCAGCGCCAGCCCGCCCAGCAGGCCGGCGGCGAACGCGGCGTTCTGGAAGCTGATCTTCATCTTCACGAAGCTGGGGTCGTTGAAGAACAGCGTCAGTCCGCCGAACACCAGGGCGAAGCCGCCGGCGATCAGCGGCATCGGCGCCAGCCGGCGCTCGACAATGTAGCCCACCAGCAGCGCCAGCATCGAGGCGGCCACCAGCACGCCTGTGGCCAGGATCAGGTTGCGGCCGAAGCCGTAGAAGGTGACCGCGAAGGCGATCGGCGCGCCATAGTCGACGGCGACGCGCACCCAGCGGGCGTTGGATCCAGTCATGGGGCTCAGCTCTCCAGGCCGACCAGCGAGCGGGAAAAGGCCCGGGCGTCGAAAGGTTGCAGGTCTTCGATGGCCTCGCCCACCCCGATCAGCTTGATCGGCGAGTCCGAAGCCTGGGCGACGGGCACCAGCACCCCGCCACGCGCGGTGCCGTCCAGCTTGGTCATGACGATGCCTGACACACCCACCTGGTTGCCGAAGATCTTTTCCTGGGCCAGCGCATTGCGGCCGACGGTGGCGTCCAGCACCAGCAGCGTCTCGTGCGGGGCCTCGGCGTCGATCTTCTTGATCACGCGGATGACCTTCAGAAGCTCGTTCATCAGGTCCTGCTTGTTCTGCAGGCGGCCGGCCGTGTCGATGAGGACGACGTCGAAGCCCTCCGCCTTCGCCTTCTCGATGGCGTCGAACGCCAGGCCGGCGGCGTCGGCCCCGGTGTCACGGCTCATGAAGGCGGCGCCCGAGCGCTCGGCCCAGACTTTCAGCTGCTCGACCGCCGCGGCGCGGAAGGTGTCCCCGGCGACGATCAGCACCTTGGCGCCATTCAGCCGCAGGTCCTGCGCGATCTTGCCGAGCGTGGTGGTTTTGCCCGACCCGTTCACGCCGACGAACAGCACGACATAGGGTCGGGGTCCCGACAGCGGGTCGAACAGCCCCTCGCGCGGGACCAGCTCGGCGGCGACCGCCTCGGCCAGCGCTTCCTTGACCTCGTCCTCGGTCGACGACTTGCCGAACCGCGCCTTGCCGAACGCCTCGGTGATCCGGGCGGCGGCATGCGGACCGAGGTCGGCCTCGATCAGCATCTCTTCCAGCGCGTCGAGTTGCGCCTGGTCGAGCGGCTTCTTCACCAGCACGCTGGTGACCTGCTCGGTCATCTCGCGGGTGGACCGCGACAGCCCCGACGTGAGGCGCTGGAACCAGCCCTGTTTCTGCTCTGCCATAGCCGGGCTCTTAGCCGTTCCGCCGAGCGGGCTCAATGAACCACCGTCATCCTCGCCCTTGTGGCGAGGACCCCTTTGCCGGTCGCAGGTGCGGCGCAAGCTCACGCTCTCACGTGGAAGCTGAACGAGGGGTCCTCGGGACAAGCCCGAGGATGACGGTGGAGAGGTCGCCGGTGGCGTGGCAGAACATCCCCATGACCGCGCTCGACCTCGCCTTCGTCCTGTTCGACTACGCCGCCGTGGCCGTGTTCGGCGCGACCGGGGCGCTGGCGGCGGCGCGGCGCAAGCATGACATCATCACCTTCGCCTTCTTCGCGGCGGTCACCGGCGTCGGCGGCGGCACGCTGCGCGACCTGCTGATCGATGCGCCGGTCTTCTGGGTGGCGCGGCCGGGCTATCTGATCGTCTGCCTCGCGGCGGCCGTCGCGGTCTGGCTGCTGGGACGCCGGGCCTGGCGGATGAACCTGCTGCTCTGGCTCGACGCGATCGGCATGGCCGCCTACTGCGTGGTCGGCGCGGCCAAGGCCCTGAGCCTCGGCGTCCATCCGGTTTCCGCCGTCGTCATGGGCGTGCTGACGGCCTGTTTCGGCGGCGTGATCCGCGATGTTCTCGCGAACGAGCCGTCGGTGCTGCTGCGCCGGGAGATCTACGTCACCGCCGCCCTGCTCGGCGCCGGCGTGTTCGTCGCGCTCGCCAGCTTCGGCGTTGACCGCCTGCTGGCCAGCAGCGCCGGCATGGTCGTGGCCTTCGCGGTCCGCGGCGGCGCGCTGAAATTCGGCTGGAGCCTGCCGGGTTTTCCCGGCTCCTCCGAACCGGGCTGATCCGTCAGCCTTTGCGGGGCCAGACGGACTCGCGGATGGCGACCAGCAGCAACGCGGTCCAGGCCAGCCCGAGGCCCAGGGTCAGCAGCCCCACGCTGCCCGGATCGACCCGTGCGGCGATCGTCCCGATCCCCGGCAACAGCAGCAGCGCCGCCAGGATCCGCCGGCGCGGCGTCGCCCGCAGACAGACCAGCGCCAGCACCGCCCCATGCGCCGCCAGCGCCGCGAACTTGATCCAGGCCGCCGTCGAGGAGCGCGGCAGCAGCGGCTCGGCCGCCGCGAGGTCCTTCGTGATCTGAAGCAGGGTGTTGGTCTCGACCATGTCGGCGACGAAGGCGACCACGGCCAGCGCGATGGCCGCCAGCGCCAGCCGCGTCCGGCCGCCCAGCCACAACGCCGCGAAGATCGCGAACGCCGTATAGGCGGGGATATAGGCGGCGATATCCAGCCGGTTGATCGCATCCATCCCGGCGATCACCGGCCCGCGGCAGACTTCCGGCCCGAACACGGCGGCCAGCTCGGCGGCCGTCCGCGCGAACTCGAACTGCACAACCGACCCCGCGCTCATGCAGGTCCCGGCGGCCTTCGCGGCGGGAAGGCCGGTGAACATCGCGGTGACGCCGAACGTGGCGATCCCCGCGGCGGTCGTCGCCAGAGGCAAGGTCCGCCTGCCGATGAACCTGATCATGGTCGTTTCCCCCATTGCTTCAGCGGACGTTACGCGCTGGAGGTCTGATGACAATCGCCCTTTGGCCTTGATGGAATGATGCGCTCCGGGTGTCGGACCTGGTCAAGGACGACCGCTGCGGGGTCGCCGCGCCGCGGCCGCCGAAGGCGGTCCTTGAGCAGGGCTGTCGCCGGAGCAACCCGGGCCGTCAAGACATCCGGGCGGGTCCGCCTGGAAGCCTAATGAAGAAGCTCCGCCACGACCTTCCCGCCGCTCACGCCAACCACCCGCATCGGCACGATCTCCCCGACCGGGGCCTCGCCCTCGAACGCGACCTCGGTGAAGTCGTCCGCCCGCGCGACGCCCGGCTTCTCGACCAGCCCGTTCAGCACCCGGCCGACCTGCCGCTCCAGATGCCGTTGCAGCGCCGCCTCGCCGGCCGCGCGCAGGCGGCGGGCGCGGTCCTTGATCACGGTCCCCTTCACGGGCGGCATCTTCGCCGCGGGCGTGCCGGGGCGGGCGCTGTAGGGGAAGACGTGCAGGAAGCTCAGCCCCGCCTCCTCGACCAACGCCAGGGTGTTCTCGAACGCGGCCTCGCTCTCGGTCGGGAAGCCGGCGATCAGGTCGGCGCCGAAGGCCGTGTCCGGCCGAACGGCGCGGACGTCGGCGATCAGCTTCAGGGCGTCGGCGCGCAGATGCCGGCGTTTCATCCGTTTGAGGATCAGGTCATCCCCGGCCTGCAGCGACAGATGCAGGTACGGCATCAGCCGCGGCTCCTCGGCCAGACACCGCATCAGGTCCGGATCGATCTCCGCTGCGTCGATCGACGACAGCCGCAGGCGCGGCAGCTCCGGAACCAGCTTCAGGATCCGCGAGACCAGTTGGCCCAGTGTCGGCTGGCCGGGCAGGTCGGCGCCCCAACTGGTGATGTCGACCCCGGTCAGCACCACCTCGCGATAGCCCTCGGCGGTCAGGCGGCGCACCTGCTCGACCACCTCCCCGGCGGCGGCGCTGCGCGAGTTCCCGCGACCGAACGGGATGATGCAGAAGGTGCAGCGGTGGTCGCAGCCGTTCTGCACCTCGACGAAGGCCCGCGCCCGGTCGCGCAGCCCGTCAATCAGATGGCCGGCCGTCTCGCGCACCGACATGATGTCGTTGACCCGCACCCGCGCCGACGTATCCGCCAGCGCCCCCGGCTGCGCCTTCTCGGCGTTGCCCAGCACCAGGTCGACCTCGGGCATCGCGGCGAAGGCGGCCGGATCGATCTGCGCCGCGCAGCCGGTGACGATCAGCCGGGCGTCCGGCCGCTCGCGCCGCGCCTTGCGGATCGCCTGCCGCGCCTGCCGCACGGCCTCGTTGGTCACCGCGCAGGTGTTGAACACCACCGCGTTCTCGACCCCGTCTGCCTGCGCCCGCGCGCGCAGGGCCTCGCTCTCATAGGCATTGAGCCGGCAGCCGAAGGTGACGACCTGCACGTCATCGGCGTCAGCGGCGGGGAGGGCGGGAAGGGTCATGTCGCAAACACAGCGGGCGGCCGATGCGGCCGCCCTTGGAGGGAGGGGATATAGCAGAAGGGACAGAAGCCCCAAACCGGCGCCCCTTCATCACGCCCGGACCCCGTCATCCCGGGCCTTGTGCCCGGGACCCCTCCGTCAGTCACACGAGCTGTGCGGGAGCCTGGCACGGCCGGAATTCCGCCCGCAGGGATCCCGGGCACAAGGCCCGGGATGACGGATCAACGGGACCGGGTTTTGCAAGACAGCCCGGCGACGTTCCGGATCGGCCTTCCAGCCCGTCCGGGATGACAGTAGAGATGCAGAAGACCCCCGCCTGAGACGCAGAACCGACCCATGACCTCCCGTCCCCGCCGCAGCGCCCTCTACATGCCCGCCTCCAACGCCAAGGCGATCGAGAAGGCGCGGTCGCTGCCGTGCGATGTGGTGATCCTCGACCTCGAGGACGCCGTGGCCCCGGAGGCCAAGGAGGCCGCCCGCGAGCAGGCGGTGCAGGCCGTGCGCGACGGCGGCTTTGGCAATCGCGAGCTGGTTATCCGCGTGAACGGGTCCGACACCCCCTGGGGCGCCGACGACCTGCGCGCCGCCGCCGCCGCGAAGCCTGACGCCATCCTCGTCCCGAAGGTGAACTCCGCCGTCGACGTGGCCGACTACAGCGCCCCGCTGCACGCCGACACGGCCCTGTGGGCGATGATCGAGACCAGCCGCGCGCTGTTCGCTCTCGACAGCATCGCCGCCGCCCGCGCGACGACCCAGCTGACCACCTTCGTCATGGGCACGAACGATCTCGCCAAGGAGATGCGGTTCCGCCTGACGCCCGGCCGCGAGCCGTTCTTCGCCGCCCTGTCGATGGCCGTGACCGCCGCGCGGATGCACGACCTGACCATCCTCGACGGCGTGCACAACGACATCGAGGACCAGAACAGCCTTGAGGCCGTCTGCCGCCAGGGCGTCGACTTCGGCTTCGACGGCAAGACCCTGATTCATCCCAAGCAGATCGATCTCTGCAACCTGGTCTTCTCGCCGGCTCCGGCCGAGGTCGACTGGGCCCGCGCCGTGATCGCCGCCTTCGCCCTGCCGGAGAACCATGGCAAGGGCGCCATCCGCGTCGAGGGCAAGATGGCCGAACTGCTGCATCTGGCCCAGGCGCAGCGGCTGGTCGCCGTGGCCGAGGCCATCGCCCTGGCGGAAGCCGCTTGAGGCTCGGCCTCGTCATCATCCTGATGTCGGCGCTGGTCGCCGGCGGGGCGCTGGCCCAGACCGCGCCCGTCGTCACCGCGCCCGCCGAGCCGGACAGCCAGCCGCCCGCCTACGACCCGATCGGCGACGCCATCGCCGCCTCGCTGCCGCCCGACGAGACGACGGACCAGGAGTCGGACGCCCCGACCACCGCGCCGCCGGTTCCGGTCGCGCCGGCCTGGACGCCCCCGCCGCCCCGACCGCTGGTGATCACCCCGTCACGTCCGAGCCTCGACCGGCCGGTGATGATCGACGAAATCGGCAAGAGCCCCGACGGCCCGCCAACGCCCACCGACCTCGGCTACGAGAGCCGGATCCGCGCCTCCGTCGCCTCCGCCCAGGGCCTGCAAGGTCCGCTCGACGGCGGCTGGACCGTGCGTTCAAGCTACGGCGTGGCGGTGATGTCGCTGCAGCTGGTCGACCGGGGCAACGGCTACGGCCAGCTTGAGGGCGCCTGGCGCAGTCTCGACGGGCCGGTCAGCAAGGTCGGCCTGATCGACAGCCTCGACCGCCAGCCGGCCGTCCTGACCATCCGGATCACCAAGGCCCCCGGCAAGCCGACGACGGTCCTCAGCCTGACCCCTGCATCCGACGGCTCATGGGCCGGCGACATCATGGACGAATACGGCGTCCACCAGGTCACGATGCGCCGGAACTGATCGGGGACTGAGGGGACATGTACCGAAGGTACGTGTCCCCTAGAGACCCAGACCTCGCCGCGCGGCGGCGATCACCGTCTCCAGGTCATGACGCGCGTAGGCGACGCTGGTCCCCACGCCCCACACCGGTCCCGGCCAGGCCGCATCGTCCGCCCGACGCCCGACCATATGCACGTGCAGCTGCGCGGTCACATTGCCCAGCGCCCCGAGGTTCAGCTTCTCCACCGGACGGCCCAGCGCTGCGCCCATGGCCCGCACGGCCTCACCGGCCAGCACCGACTCCTCGATCAGCCGCGTGCGGTCCGTCGGCGACAGGTCCTCGATCTCGCGCAGCCCGACCCCGCGCGGGATCAGGATCAGCCAGGGCCAGCGCGCGTCGGTCTGCAGCCGCACATGGCACAGCGGCAGCTCGCCGAGCGCCATCGAGCCGGCTTCGAACGCCGGATCCGGCGCGAACTCAGCCACGCTTGGGAACCGCCGCCCAGTAGTCGAAGTCGAGGATCACCTCGGGCGGATAGGCGCCGGCGGCGTCCTTGTCCGGGAAGTCGGTGCAAGGGCGGTCCTTGGTCGCCACCAGCCGCAGGCGCAGCGCCCCGACGCCCTCGCCCAGGTCGGCCTTGTCGAGCACCTCGCTCCAGGCGAACACGGTCGCGCCGGCGAAGTAAGGGTTCACATGGCGTCCGCCGTTGATGGCCAGCATCAGCCCGGCGTTCTGAAGCCCGTTGAAGCTCAGCGCCTTTGCCGTGGAGATCACCACCCCGCCATAGACCAGCCGCCGGCCCGTCGGGTCCTTGGCGCGCTCATACTGGTTGAAGTGGACCTTGGCGGTGTTCTGGTAGAGCCGGGTGGCCATGGCGTGCTCGGCCTCCTCGATGGCCATGCCGTCGACATGGTCGATCTTCTCGCCGATGGCGTAGTCCTCGTAGGCGTGCGGCGCGCCGGCCAGGGCGAAGTCGTATCGCGAGAGGTCGATACCCTCCGGCAGCATCAGGTCGCCCGCGGCCACGGCCTCGGCCAGCTTCGGCGTCGCCTGCTCCGGAACCTCGGCGCTTTCGCTCCGCTTGCGGACCATCACCCAGCGCACGTAGCTCAGCACCGTCTCGCCGTGCTGGTTCTCGCCGGTCGTGCGCACATAGACCACGCCGGTCTTGCGGTTGGAGTTCTCCTTCAGCCCGATGACCTCGCTGGTCGCGGTCACGGTGTCGCCGGGATACAGCGCCTTGAGGAACAGCCCCTCCGCGTAGCCCAGGTTGGCCACGGCGTTCAGGCTGATGTCCGGCACGGTCTTGCCGAACACCATGTGGAAGGCGATCAGCGGATCGACCGGCGAGGCCGGCAGACCGCAGGACCGGGCGAACTCGTCCGAAGAGGCCAGCGCGAAACGGGGGCCGTAGAGCGCGTTGTACAGCGCCACATCGCCCGCCGTGACCGTGCGCGGCGTGGCGTGTGCCAGCACCTGCCCCAGCCGGAAGTCCTCGAAATAGTTGCCGGGGTCGGTCTTGGACATGGAGTGCTCCGCTGCGCCATCGCGCGTCCTTCGAGACGCCCTTCGGGCTCCTCAGGATGACGAACATCGAAGGTCGTCATGGTGAGGAGCGAGCCTCGGGCGAGCGTCTCGAACCACGCACGCACCTATTGCCGCGCTCTTCGCATCCGCGAAAGGGGGCTTGAGGCGGAACCCGTCGGGGGCTAGACCCCGCGCGACCCTTTTCCACATTCGGAGACGCCACAGATGGCTCGCGCGAAGATCGCCCTTATCGGCGCCGGCATGATCGGCGGCACCCTGGCTCACATCGCCGCCCGCGAGGAGCTGGGCGACGTGATCCTGTTCGACATCGCCGAGGGGACGCCCCAGGGCAAGGCGCTCGATCTGGCCGAAGCCAGCGCGGTGTTCGGCAAGGATGTCTCGCTGAAGGGCGCCAACGACTACGCCGACATCGCCGGCGCGGACGTCTGCATCGTCACGGCCGGCGTGCCGCGCAAGCCGGGCATGAGCCGCGACGACCTGCTGGGCATCAACCTGAAGGTCATGAAGGCCGTCGGCGAGGGCATCAAGGCCCACTGCCCGAACGCCTTCGTCATCTGCATCACCAACCCGCTCGATGCGATGGTCTGGGCCCTGCAGCAGTTCTCGGGTCTGCCGACCAACAAGATCATCGGCATGGCCGGCGTGCTCGACTCGGCCCGCTTCGCCTGGTTCCTCGCCGAGAAGACCGGCGTGTCGGTGGAAGACATCCATGCTTGGACCCTGGGCGGCCACGGCGACGACATGGTGCCGATGGTGCGCCACTCGACGGTCGGCGGCCTGCCGCTGCCGGAACTGGTCAAGCAGGGCTGGATGACCCAGGACGAGCTCGACGGCATCGTCAAGCGCACCCGCGGCGGCGGCGGCGAGATCGTCGCCCTGCTCAAGACCGGCAGCGCCTACTACGCGCCCGCCGAGTCCGCGATCGCGATGGCCAACAGCTACCTCAAGGACAAGAAGCGCGTCCTGCCCTGCGCCGCCTGGCTGACGGGCGAGTACGGCCTGAAGGACCTTTACGTCGGCGTGCCGGTGGTCATCGGCGCCGGCGGCGCGGAGAAGGTCATCGAGTTCGAAACCAACGCCGAAGAAAAGGCGATGTTCGCCGCCTCGGTGGCCTCGGTGCAGGGCCTGATCGAAGCCTGCAAGCAGATCGACCCCTCGCTGAAGTAGGCTATTCGAGAATCCTCCCCTGCAACGCAGGGGAGGGGGACCGCCGCCAGGCGGTGGAGGGGGCTGCGCCGGCGGGAACGGCCCCATCCTGAATTCGGGTCTATCCGGCCTGTCTGGCGCCGCCCCTCCACCATGCTCCGCATGGTCCCCCTCCCCGCTACGCGGAGAGGCACGGCGTCTGTCGAATTCGCCCTCGTTCGCGCGTCTCACGAAAGCGGAGGCGTCTCGCCACCGCATGAGCCATTCTCGGCTCCGGGGAGGACGTCATGCGACGGGTTGCTCTGGCCATCATCACCCTGCTGACCCTTGGATCGGCGGCGTCCGCTCAGGACGCGCCGCCGCCGAAGGCGAGCATCGCCGACGCCGCGTGGCTGTCCGGGCGCTGGGCAGGCGAAGGCATGGGCGGGACATTCCAGCAGGGCATGTCAGACCCCGCGGGCGGTCGCATAGCGGGCTATTTCACGCTCCTCCAAGGGGACAAGGCGGTCTTTCACCAGCTGATCCTGCTGACCGAACAGGACGGAACCCTGCGGCTGAAGGTGAAGCATTTCTCGCCGGACTTCGTCGGCTGGGAGGAGAAGGACGGGTTCCTGGACTTCCCGCTGGTTTCGGCCTCGCCGGATGAACTGGCCTTCAAGGCCATGACCTTCAGGCGCACCGGCGCGGACGCCATGACCCTGACCATCCGCATGACCGGCCGCGACGGGACTGGACGGGACGAAGTCCTGCGTTACAGACGGATCCCATGATCGCACCCGGCCCCACGCTCGAAACCGCCCGCCTCATCCTGCGCCCGACCGGCGAGGAGGACCTCGACGGCTGGGCGGAGATGATGGCCGACGAGGAGGCCTCGCGCTTCATCGGCGGATTGCAGGGCCGGGCGCAGAGCTGGCGCGGGCTGGCCAGCATGGCCGGGTCCTGGGCGATCAAGGGCTTCGGCATGTTCTCGCTGATCGAGAAGTCGAGCGGCCTGTGGGTCGGTCGGATCGGCCCCTGGCAGCCTGAAGAGTGGCCGGGCACGGAAGTCGGCTGGGGCCTGCACCCGCGCGCCTGGGGCAAGGGCTATGCGGTGGAAGCCGCCGAGGCGGCCATCGACTGGGCGTTCGACACGCTCGGCTGGACCGACGTCATCCACTGCATCGACCCCGGCAATGTGAACTCGCAGAAGGTCGCCATGCGGCTGGGCTCGACCAATCTGGGCGAAGGCCGCATGCCGCCGCCGTTCCACGAACTGCCGATCGATATCTGGGGCCAGAGCCGCGACCAGTGGCGGGCCCGGAGGTCGATGGGGTGAAACGGCTGCCGCGGCTCCTTCTGGCGGGCCTGCTGGCCCTGGCGCCCCTCGCGGTCGCCGCCCGGAGTGACGACGGCTCCCTGACAGTATCCTTCGACGGCGTCAGCAAGCGCGAGGGCGTGGTGCTCCTGGCGCTGTTCGACAGCAAGGCGGCCTACGACGCCAACACCGGCCCGGTCCGCACCCTCGAACTGCCGGCCTCGGGCGGGAACTTCGCGGTGACGCTCGCCGGCCTGGCGCCGGGCGTCTATGCGGTGAAGTCGTTCCACGACCGCGACATGAACGGGAAGATGAACTTCAACGCGCTCGGCATGCCGCTCGAGCCCTACGGCTTCTCGAACAACGCCCGCGCACCGTTCGGTCCCCCGTCCTGGCGCCGCGCGGCCTTCGAAGTGAAGAGCGGCGGCAACAGCCAGACGATCCGGTTGCGCTAGATCCAGCCGCTGTTCCGCAGCGCCTTGGCATAGGCGCGGCTGACCGGAACCTGCGCGCCGTCCTTCAAGGTCAGGGTGGCGCGCCCGTCGCCGCGACGGGCGTCTGCCACTGCGGCCTTCGCGACCCACCAGGACCGGTGCACCTGGGCGCCCTCCAGCCCCTCCAGTTCGGCGACAGCGTCGGACAGGCGCATCAGGATCAGATCCTGCCCCTTGCTGGTGTGCAGGCGCAGATAGTGGTCCTCGGCCTCGACGGCGAAGATCTCCGATCCGCGCAGCTTGACCGGCAGGCGCTCCAGGAACCGGGGCGGGGCGGCGCCCGACGGCGCGGCGTGGGTTTCGGGCGGCTCGCGCTGGGCCAGATAGTTGAGCGCGGTCATGGTGCAGGTGACGATGAACACCGGCCCGACGTAGTATTTCAGGTAGGCCAGTTCCGGTCGCGCCTGCTGGAAGGCGAAGGCCGAGATCAGCCAGATCACCAGCGTGAGCGGAATGGTCAGCGCTACGGCGATCACCACGCCCTGCAGGACAGGCCTGTCGTCGAACCAGCCGCCAAGGTCGACCAGGATCGAGACGAGCACGCCGCCGGAAGCGCCGGCCAGCATGACCGTGATCCAGTAAGCGTAGCGCACCGCGACGGGCGCCTCGCCGCTGCCGAACGCGCCGACCGACGCCATGAACACCCCGGCCGCCAGGGCGATGGCCAGTCCCTTCACGTGCCGTGGATCGCGCAGGGCCGCCATCCACGAAGCGCGAACGGCGGCGCCTGTCCGTTGGCGAACGGCCGCTTCCTGTCCACGCATGTCCGACTGCGCCATCCGGCCGCCCCGTCTAAGCCGTCGTCATCGACAACCCGCCCAGCACAGGCAGACCCAAATGACCTCTCCCCGGATCAAGACCGCCGCCCTTCTCCTGTCAATCGCTACGCTGCAGACCGCCGCGTTCACGATGCTTCCGCTCAACTCGGCGCAGGCCCAGGAGGCGGCGAATGTGACGGTGACCTTCACCGGCATCCAGACCCCGACCGGCGCGATCATGGTCGGCGTCTACGATACCGAAGCGGCCTTCGCCGGCGGCCAGCCGGTCCAGGGCGTGCGTGTCGAGGTGTCCGGCGCCGAGGCCGCGACGGTGATCTCCGGCCTCAAGCCGGGCCGCTACGGGATCAAGGTCTACCACGACGTCAATGGCGACGGCCGCATGAACACCAACCCGTTCGGCATGCCGACCGAGCCCTACGCGGCGTCCAACAACGCCCCCGCCCGTATGGGGCCGCCGGCCTGGGCCGACGCCGTCTTCGAGGTCGCCGCCGGCGAGAACGCCCAGTCGATCACGATCGACTGACCCGCCAAACGCCCTGACCGGAGCCTCGCCATGAACCGCCGCTCGTTCCTCACCGCCGCCGCCGGCCTCGCCGCCGTCGCCTTCAATCCCGATGTGCTCTACGCCGCCTCGGCCGGCATCGGCGACTGGACCCTCGGCGTGGCCGATGTCGAGGCTGACATCGCCCCGCAGACCCTGCGCCTTGTCCATGGACGCGCGCCGGCGGGCCTCGCCGGCAGGCTCTATCGCAACGGCCCGGCGAAGTTCCATCGCCCGGGCGGCTCGGTCAGCCACTGGTTCGACGGCGACGGCCTGATGCGCCGCTACGCGATCGACGACGGCGAGGTCAGCCTGTCGGCCCGCTTTGTCGACACCGCCAAGCGCCGCGCCGACACGGCTGCCGGCGCGGTGGTCACCGCAGGCTTCGGCACGGCGGGCAGCAAGCGCGCCTCGGTGGGCTCGGCCGACGACGTCAACGCCGCGAACATCTCGGTGATGATGGCCGGCAGCGAACTCTGGGCGCTGTGGGAATCCGGATCGCCGATCGTCATGGACCCCGACACGCTCGAGACGCGCGGCCCAAAGACCCTTCGTCCCGACCTCAAGGGCATGCCGTTCCTCGCCCACCCGCGGGTCGATCCCGACGGCAGGGTCTGGAACCTGGGCGTCGCCGGCCGCAGGGCTGTCGTCTGGCGGCTCGGGGCGGACGGCGCGCTGCAGGCGGCCGATGTGATCGACCTGCCCCGCGCAAGCTACCTGCACGACTTCACGGCCACCGCCCGCCATCTGGTGCTGGTGCTCCAGCCCTGGATCCACGACCGGCTCGTGGCCCCGATCGTCGACGGCTACAGCTGGCGGCCGGAGACGGGCACGCAGATCCTGGTCATCGACAAGGCCGATCTGAGCCGTCGCCGGGTCTTTGAGACCGACCCGTTCTTCTTCTTCCACATGGGCGACGCCTGGGAGGAAGCCGACGGCACGATCCGCTTCGACATCTGCACCAGCCCCGATCCGAAGTTCGCCGTCGAGGGCGCCCGGGCGATGGTCGAGGGCCGCAAGCCGGTCCTGACCGCCAGCCCCGACCTGCGCCTCATCAGCCTGCATCCCGATGGCCGGGCTCGCATCGAGCGTGCGGGCCTCGCGGCGGAATTCCCCAAGGCCGATCCCCGGTTCGCCGGTCTGGCCCGCACGAAGACCGCCACGCTCGGCTACGGCCCCGGCGACAATCCCTTCCACCAGACGGTCGACGTGCGGGACTGGAAGCGCGACCGCGTCGACAGCTTCGACTTCGGACCGCGGCATCTGCTCGAGGAAATGGTCTTCGTGCCACGTCCGGGCGGGTCGGCGGAGTTCGACGGCTGGCTCGTCGGGACGGGCATCAATCTCGATGCCAGGGCGACCGAACTTCACGTCTTTGACGCGCGCCGCGTTGCGGCCGGACCCGTGTGCAGCTGGCGGGCCGACGTGGCCCTGCCGATCAGCCTGCACGGCATTTTCAAGGAAGCCTGATCATGACCCTCGCCCTGTTCTCCAAGGTCCTGCCCGCCAGCCGACTGGCCGGCACGGTGCTGGCCGTCGCCGCCGGCCTGACCGCGTTGGTCCTGTTCGGGCCCCAGATGTTGCGCATGGTCACCCACGCCACGCCGCACGGTCTGGACGTTCCGCTGTTCCTGAAGCAGCCGACGGTGATCCAGGCGCACATTCTCGCGGCCGTCGCCTCGGTGCTGGTCGGCGCGGTGATCCTGTCCGCCCGAAAGGGCCGCACGTTCCACCGCACGATGGGCTGGATCTGGGCGAGCCTGATGGCCGTGACCGCCGGCAGCTCGCTCTTCATCGTCGGCCTGAACGGCGACCACTGGTCCCTGATTCACCTGCTCAGCGGCTGGACGCTGGTCATCCTGCCCTTCGCCGTCTGGGCGGCCCGCAAGCACAAGGTCGACGTCCACAAGCGCGCCATGACCGGCATCTTCTGGGGCGCATCGATCGTCGCCGGCGTGTTCACCTTCCTGCCGGGCCGCCTGATGTGGACGCTGTTCATGGGCTGAACCGGCCTTGCCAGCAGGCGAGGGCGCGGCGTATCGCAGGGGCGGGCCGACGCTTTCGACCCCCGCCAGGACGCCGCCCGATGACCGCAGCCAAGCCCCGAACCCGCGGCGCCGGCCGGGGGCGTCCGTCCAAGGGGACGGGCCTGGATCTCAAGGAAGCGATCCTCGATTCGGCCGAGGGCCTGTTCGCCCGCCACGGCTTCTACGGCGTCACGACCCGGCAGGTGGCCTCCGAGGCCGGCGTCGATACCGCGCTGATCCACTATTATTTCGGCGCCAAGCGCGAGCTCTTCGACGCCGTGCTGCTGCGCCGGGCCGGGGAGATCAACCAGGCGCGCGCCGACGCAATGTCGGCCTACGAGGCGGCCCACCCGGGGGCGATGACGGCCGAGGGCGTCATCGCCGCCTTCATCGATCCGCTGGCCGAGCGGGCGCTGACCGGCGGGCAGGGCTGGAAGAACTGGCTCAATCTCGTGGCGCAGATCAACACCACTCCGGCCTGGGGCGGCGAGGTGATGCACCGCTTCTTCGACCCGGTCGTTCGCCAGCTGATCGAAACGCTCGGCAAGGCCATCCCCGGCGCCGATCTGCGCGACCTCTACTGGTGCTACCAGTTTCTCACCGGCTCGATGATGCTGACGGTCGCCGAGACGGGGCGGATCGACCAGCTGTCCGACGGACTCTGCCAGTCGAGCGATCTCGAGTCGGCGCGCCAGCGGCTCTATGCCTACTGCGCGGCAGGCTTCGAGGCCGTGGCGCGAAAGCGGGCCGGCTGACAACCAGCCGGCGCCCGTGTGGCGCCAATTCATCACCTGGTGAAAAATAGCGACGGACGGGCCGGTGGGGCCTTCCGTGCGAGTCCGTCATGCCCGATGGTCTGCTCAATTCGCAGATTGGTGAATTTAGCAATCAACAGCGTCCGCTAACGGACCGGCTTATCGACTTCGGTCGTAGCGACGCCATTTGGGAGGGCGGAATCAATGAAGACCATGTGGAAGAGCGTACTGCTGGCCGGCGCGGCCTGGACCGCGATGAGCGGCGTGTCGATGGCCCAGGAGTCGGGCGCGGACGATACCACGGTCGGCGAGATCGTGGTCACCGCCCGTCGCACCGAGGAGCGCCTGCAGGACGTCCCCGCCGCTGTCACGGCTTTCGACGAAAAGGCGCTTGAGCGCGTTCAGGCGACCGACGTGACGGGCCTGACCGGATCGGTGCCGAACCTGGTGCTCGGCCAGGGCCGCGGCTCGTCCAACGCCACCAACATCTTCATTCGCGGCATCGGCCAGCCCGACGCGCTGCAGACCTTCGATCCGGCCGTCGGCGTCTATGTCGACGACGTCTACTACAGCCGTATCCGCGGCACGCAGTTTGACCTGTTCGATATCGAGCGCATCGAAGTCCTGCGCGGACCGCAGGGAACGCTCTACGGCAAGAACACCATCGGTGGCGCGCTGAAGGTGGTTACGCGCCGTCCGGGCGACGAGTACCGCGCCAACGTGGCCCTCGCCTACGGCAGCTACAACCAGACCGAAGCCCGGGGCTCGATCTCCGGCCCGATCAGCGACACGGTGTCGGTCGGCGTCTCCGGCCTGGTGGCGCGGCGCGACGGCTACGTCACCGACCCGGTGACCAAGGCCGAGTACAACGACAAGGACACGATGGCGATCCGCGGCCAGCTCAGCTGGACGCCGACCGACACGGTCCGGGTTGACCTGTCGGCGGACTACAGCCGCGACGACGCGGCCATGACGGTCGGCCAGCCGACCAGCACGCTCTCGACGCTCTTCGGCGTGCCGCTGATCGTCGTCACCAACCCGCCGGCCGCGTACGACTTCAAGACCCGCACGACCCCGGGCCTGCCCAACTCGACCAAGCTGACCCACTACGGCTACGCCGCGAACATCTCCTGGGAGCTGTCGGACTCGCTGACGCTCAAGTCGATCACCGCCTACCGCAATCTCGAAACCGACGACTACATCGACATCGACGCGACCCATCTCGAACTGGGCGACGTGTTTGTCGGCGTCGATCAGGATCAGACCAGCCAGGAGTTCCAGCTGGCCTATGACGCCGGCGGTCCGCTGTCCGTCGTCGCCGGCCTGTTCTGGATGCAGGAGAACATCACCTCGCATCAGGAAGCTTTCGCCGATGACCTGCTCGGCGGCGGCATCACCTTCCGCCGCACCGTGGATGACGACCTGGAGACCACCAGCAAGGCGCTCTACGTCAACGCCACCTACGCCCTGACCGACACCGTCAATCTCTCGGGCGGCCTGCGCTACACCGAGGAAGAGAAGACCTACTCGCGGACGACCTCGACCTTCTCGTCGAACGCCCTGTTCGGCGCGAACCCCGCCTTCGCCTTCTCGGGCCTCAACGAGTCCTGGGATAATGTCTCGCCGATGGTTTCGCTGGACTGGAAGCCGTCCGATACCATCATGGCCTATGTCCGCTACTCGAAGGGCTTCAAGTCCGGCGGCTTCAACGGCCGGGCCAACAACCCCGGCGAACAGGCGCCCTACAATCCCGAAGAGGTGACCAGCCTTGAGGCCGGCGTGAAGTCGACCTTCCTCGAGCGTCGCGTGCTGGCGAACTTCACCGTCTTCCACAACGACTACCAGGACTTCCAGGCGCGCGTCTCCGGCACCGTCACCGATCCCGGCACCGGCCTGCCGAGCCCGGAACTGACGGTCATCAACGCCGGCGCCATGGTCATCGAGGGCGCCGAGCTCGAACTGATCGTCGTGCCGGTCAGCGGCCTGCGTCTGGATGCCCAGATCGGCGTGCTGGACGCCCGCTACGACGACTTCGACGACGTGCGCTTTGTGGCCACGGGCGGCAGCCGCGCCTTCCAGGAGCCGGCCTTCGCGCCGCGCTGGACGGCCCGCTACGGCGCCCAGTACGAGTGGAACCTGGGCGACACGGGCTACCTGACGCTCGGCGGCCAGACCCGCTATCGCTCGGAAATGGCCCTGGCCATCGACAACACGCCGACCAACAGCAAGGTTCGTCTGCCCGGCATGTGGGATGACAACCACTGGATCATGGACGCCCGTCTGGTCTGGGAGAGCGTCGACCGCCGCTTCTCCGCCGGCGTCTACGGCCAGAACATCGGCGATGAGCTCTACAAGACCGACGCCCAGGAGTTCTCCTCGGTCGGCGGCATCCGGACCGCCTACTACGGCGCCCCCCGGACCTGGACCTTCCGCCTGACCGCCAAGTACTAGGCCAGGCCTCAAGTCCGATTCCATCGGAGCGGCGGCGACCTTCCCGGGTCGCCGCCGTTCTCACTTGTATGGCCGCCCGGAGCGGCAAGACCGGCGCGCGTTTGGGCCGAAACGGGGCCGCCTTCCCCGCTCAGGCGTCGCTTCGCAGGATGTTTTTCCTTACCCGCCACATCGGGTTGCGCGTGCGGCAAGGCGGCGACTATAAACCGCGCGACCCGCGCCTGCGGGACCCTTTCCCCGCATCCGCGAGACCCCAATAGCGCGATGAATATTCACGAGCACCAGGCCAAGGCCGTTCTGGCCGAATTCGGCGTCCCCGTTCCGCGCGGCTTCGCCGCCTTTACTCCCGATGAAGCCGCCAAGGCCGCCGAGACGCTCGGCACGCCCGTCTTCGTCGTGAAGAGCCAGATCCACGCCGGCGGGCGCGGCAAGGGCAAGTTCGAAGGGCTGGCCCCCGACGCCAAGGGCGGCGTCCGCGTCGTCAAGTCGGTCGCCGAGGTTCGCAGCAACGCCGAGGAAATGCTCGGCCGCGTGCTGGTGACCCACCAGACCGGTCCCAAGGGCAAGCAGGTCAACCGCCTCTACATCGAAGAGGGCGCGGCCATCGCCAAGGAATTCTACCTCTCCCTGCTGGTCGACCGGCAGTCGAGCATGGTCTCGGTGGTCGCCTCGACAGAGGGCGGCATGGACATCGAGGAGGTCGCGCACGACACCCCCGAGAAGATCCACACCTTCTCCATCGACCCCGCCACCGGCGTCTGGCCGACCCACCAGCGCGCACTGGCCAAGGCGCTCGGCCTGACCGGCGGTCTGGCCAAGGAAGCGGCCTCGCTGCTGACGCAGCTCTATACGGCGTTCCTGGCCAAGGACATGGCGATGCTGGAGGTGAACCCCCTCATCGTCACCGCCGACGATCACCTGCGCGTCCTCGACGCCAAGGTCTCGTTCGACGGCAACAGCCTCTACCGCCACCCCGACATCAAGGCCCTGCGCGACGAGACCGAGGAAGACTCCAAGGAAATCGAAGCCAGCAAGCATGACCTCGCCTACATCGCCCTCGACGGCGAAATCGGCTGCATGGTCAACGGCGCGGGCCTCGCCATGGCGACCATGGACATCATCAAGCTGTACGGCGCCGAGCCGGCCAACTTCCTCGATGTCGGCGGCGGCGCCTCGAAGGAAAAGGTCATCGCGGCCTTCAAGATCATCACGGCCGATCCGGCGGTGAAGGGCATCCTGGTCAACATCTTCGGTGGCATCATGCGCTGCGACATCATCGCCGAGGGCGTGGTGGCTGCGGTCAAGGAAGTCGGGCTGAAGGTTCCGCTGGTCGTGCGCCTCGAAGGCACCAACGTCGAGCTGGGCAAGAAAATCATCAACGAAAGCGGCCTGAACGTCATCGCCGCCAACGATCTCAGTGACGGCGCGGAGAAGATCGTCGCCGCCGTGAAGGGTGCTCGCTAGATGTCGGTTCTCATCGGTTCCAACACCAAGGTCATCTGCCAGGGCGTCACCGGCGCCCAGGGCACCTTCCACACCGAACAGGCCATCGCCTACGGCACGAAAATGGTCGGCGGCGTGACGCCGGGCAAGGGCGGTACGGTCCACGTCGGCCTGCCGATGTTCGACACGGTCGGCGAAGCCAAGGACGCCACCGGCGCCGACGCCTCGGTGATCTACGTCCCGCCGCCCTTCGCGGCCGACGCCATCCTGGAAGCCATCGACGCGCAGATCGGCCTGATCGTCTGCATCACCGAGGGCATCCCGGTGCTCGACATGGTCAAGGTGAAGAAGGCCCTGCAAGGCAGCAAGTCGCGCCTGATCGGTCCGAACTGCCCGGGCGTGCTGACGCCGGGCGAGTGCAAGATCGGCATCATGCCGGGCGGCATCTTCTCCAAGGGCTCGGTCGGCGTGGTCTCGCGCTCCGGCACCCTGACCTATGAGGCGGTGTTCCAGACGACCAACGCGGGCCTCGGCCAGACGACGGCAGTCGGCATCGGCGGCGACCCGGTCAAGGGCACCGAGTTCATCGACGTGCTCGAGCTGTTCCTCGCCGACGAAGCCACCAAGTCGATCGTCATGATCGGCGAGATCGGCGGCGCGGCCGAGGAAGACGCGGCCCAGTTCCTGATCGATGAAGCCAAGCGCGGCCGCAAGAAGCCGATGGTCGGCTTCATCGCCGGCCGCACGGCGCCTCCGGGCCGTCACATGGGCCACGCCGGCGCCATCGTGTCGGGCGGCAAGGGCGGCGCCGAGGACAAGATCGCGGCGATGGAAGCCGCTGGCATCCGCGTGTCGCCTTCGCCCGCGCGGCTCGGCGAGACGCTGCTGGAAGTCCTCAAGGGCTGACGAATCGAAGGCGCCCTTCGGGGCGCCTGCGGCGCTATTCAGGGGAGGGGGCTGGTCGTGAGACCGGCCCCCTTCGTCCTTCCAGGATTGCGGGGCCTCCGATTTGGGGACGAAAGTCGCCCGATATTGCGGCCTGCATCGAAAAAACACCCCCCACGGGAATTTCGCGGGTCCCCGCGGAGTTAACAGAGACTATATACCCCCGCAGATACACAGCCCTGACCCCGGGGGCTGAAGGCGCGAGACCGATGGCGGACGACGCAGGCATCATCAATCAGGTTCTGACCGAAACCTCCTTCCTGTACGGCGGCAACGCCGCCTTCGTGGAAGATCTCCACGCCCGCTGGGCGGAAAACCCGTCCTCGGTCGACCCCTCCTGGCAGGCCTTCTTCGCCTCGCTGGCCGACCGCGACGAGGCCATCAGGGCCGCCGCCGCCAAACCCTCCTGGACCAGCAATCCGACTCCCGCCGCGCGGCCTGACTGGCTGTCGGCGCTCGACGGCCTGTGGCCGGCGGTCGAGGCCAAGCTGGGCAAGACCATCGAGGCCCGCGCGCCCGCCGCGCCGGCGGCCGATGTCCGCGCCGCCACGCTGGACTCCCTGCGCGCCATCATGATGATCCGGAACTACCGGATGCGCGGCCATCTGCGGGCCAACCTCGATCCGCTGGGCATCGCCATGCCGCCGGGCGACGCCACCGAGCTTGACCCGACGACCTACGGCTTCACCGAGGCCGACTACGACCGCCCGATCTTCCTCGACTACGTGCTTGGCCTCGAAACCTCGACCCTGCGCGAGATCCTCGCCATCGTCCGTCGCACCTACTGCGGCGCGGTCGGCGTGCAGTACATGCACATCTCCAATCCGCAGGAGAAGGGCTGGCTGCAGGAGCGCATCGAGGGGCGCGACAAGGAGATCGTCTTCACGCCCCAGGGCAAGGTGGCGATCCTCAAGAAGCTGATCGAGGCCGAGGGC
Organism: Caulobacter sp. FW305-C-30-S16; assembly: GCF_058783025.1. NCBI lineage: Bacteria > Pseudomonadati > Pseudomonadota > Alphaproteobacteria > Caulobacterales > Caulobacteraceae > Caulobacter > Caulobacter sp. FW305-C-30-S16. The sequence goes on from NZ_JBYSYH010000001.1 coordinate 732,362, forward strand.
TTCGAGAAGTTCCTCCACCGCCGGTTCCCGGGCACCAAGCGCTTCGGCCTGGACGGCGGCGAGGCGGCCATTCCGGCGCTCGAACAGATCATCAAGCGCGGCGGCGCGCTGGGCGTGAAGGACATCGTCCTGGGCATGCCGCACCGCGGCCGCCTGAACGTCCTGGCCGCCGTGATGGGCAAGCCCTATCGCGTCATCTTCCACGAGTTCCAGGGCGGCACGTCGCTGCCGTCGGACATCGAGGGCTCGGGCGACGTCAAATATCACATGGGCGCCTCGTCGGACCGCTCGTTCGACGACAACAACGTCCACCTGTCGCTGACCGCCAACCCCAGCCACCTCGAGATCGTCAACCCGGTGGTGCTCGGCAAGGCGCGGGCGAAGCAGGCCTTCACCCTGCGCGAGACGCCGGACGCGGGCCGCACGCATGTGCTGCCGTTGCTGATGCACGGCGACGCGGCGTTCGCCGGCCAGGGCGTGGTGGCGGAGTGTTTCACCCTGTCCGGCCTGCGCGGGTTCCGCACCGGCGGCACGGTCCACTTCATCGTCAACAACCAGATCGGCTTCACCACCGACCCGCGCTACTCGCGCACCAGCCCCTATCCGTCGGATGTGGCGCTGATGGTCGAGGCGCCGATCTTCCACGCCAACGGCGACGACCCCGAGGCGGTGGTCTACGCCGCCAAGGTGGCCACCGAGTACCGCCAGAAGTTCGGCAAGGACGTGGTCGTCGACATGTTCTGCTACCGGCGCTTCGGTCACAACGAGGGGGATGACCCCACGATGACCCAGCCGCTGATGTACGCGAAGATCAAGGATCACCCCTCGACCCGCGAGCTCTACGCCCGTCGGCTGATCGCCGAGGGCGTGGCGACCGAAGAGGATATCGCGGGCTGGGTCGCCGAGTTCGACGCCTTCCTCGAGGCGGAGTTCGAGGCCGGCAAGACCTACAAGGCCGACAAGGCCGACTGGCTCGACGGCAAGTGGGCGGGCCTGACCCTGCCCGGCGACGAGGAGCGTCGCGGCCAGACCGGCGTATCGCTGCAGAAGCTGGTCGATCTGGGACGGGCGATCACCACGGTCCCCGAGCGGATCGACGCTCACAAGACCGTCCGCCGCGTCATCGACGGCCGCCGCGCCGCCATCGACAGCGGGGAAGGGCTGGACTGGGGCACGGCCGAGCATCTGGCCTTCGCCACCCTGCTGGACGAGGGCATCCCGGTGCGCCTCAGCGGACAGGACAGCGTGCGCGGCACCTTCACCCAGCGCCACTGCGACCTGATCGACCAGACCACCGAGGAGCACTACACCTTCCTCAACAACATCCGGCCCGGTCAGGCGAACTTCGAGGTCATCGACTCGGCGCTGTCCGAGGAAGCGGTGCTCGGCTTCGAGTACGGCTTCAGCCTCGCCGATCCCAACACGCTGACGCTCTGGGAAGCCCAGTTCGGCGACTTCGTGAACGGCGCCCAGGTGGTCATCGACCAGTTCATCAGCTCGGGCGAACGCAAGTGGCTGCGGATGAGCGGCCTCGTCATGCTGCTGCCGCACGGCTACGAGGGCCAGGGTCCGGAGCACAGCTCCGCCCGCCTCGAGCGCTTCCTGCAGTCCTGCGCCGAGGACAACATGCAGGTCCTCAACTGCTCGACGCCCGCCAACTACTTCCACGCCCTGCGCCGGCAGATGCACCGCGAGTTCCGCAAGCCGCTGGTGGTGATGACGCCCAAGAGCCTGCTGCGGCACAAGAAGGCGGTCAGCAACCTGTCCGATCTGGCCGAGGGTTCGTCCTTCCACCGCGTGATGGTCGACGGGGCCGAGGCCGGCTGCGACGTCGGCGGCGTGACCCTGCAGCCCGACGACAAGATCAACCGCGTGATCATCTGCTCGGGCAAGGTCTACTTCGACCTGGTCGACGCGCGGGCCAAGGCCGGCCGCGACGACGTCTACATCCTGCGCCTGGAACAGTTTTACCCCTGGCCGATGAAGTCGGTGATGCAGGTGATGGCCCGCTTCGCCAACGCTGAGCTGGTCTGGTGCCAGGAAGAGCCCAAGAACATGGGCGGCTGGACCTTCGTCGATCCTTGGCTGGAGCTGACCCTTGATCGCCTGTCGATCAAGGCCAAACGCGCCCGCTACGTCGGCCGCCCGGCCTCCGCCTCGACCGCCGCCGGCCAGATGAGCCGGCACCAGCGGGAACTCGAGACCTTCCTCGCCGAAGCCTTCGCCTGACGCCTGCAAGCCCGCCCCGACTGACCTGTACGAGATACGAAAGACCTGACCATGGCCGACATCATGACTCCCGCCCTGGGCGAATCCGTCACGGAAGCAACGGTGGCCCGCTGGACGAAAAAGCCCGGCGACGCGGTCAGGAAGGACGAGATCCTCGTCGAGCTTGAAACCGACAAGGTCAGCCTGGAAGTCGCCTCCCCGACCGACGGCGTGCTGGAATCGATCGCCGCGCCCGATGGTGAGACGGTGACGCCGGGCGCCCTGCTGGGCGTGGTCGCCGCCGGCGCCGCAGCCGCGCCGTCCGCACCGAAGCCCGCCGCGGCCGCCCCGGCTCCTGCCCCTGCCGCGCCGGCCCCCGCGCCGGCCACCGCCCCTGCGCCGGCCGCCGTGGCTGCGCCGCTCGCCCCCTCGGTCCAGCGCATCGTGACCGAGACCGGTCTGAACCCCGCCGCCGTCGCCGGGACTGGCAAGGACGGCCGCATCACCAAGGGCGACGCCCTGGCCGCGCTGGAAACCCGCGCCGCCGCACCTGCGCCGGTCGCCGCCCCTGTCGCGCCCCGCGCCCTTCACGAGCGCGAGGAGCGGGTGAAGATGACCCGGCTGCGCCAGACGATCGCGCGCCGGCTGAAGGAAGCCCAGAACAACGCCGCCATGCTGACGACCTTCAACGAGGTCGACATGAGCGCGGTGATGGCCCTGCGGAACCAGTACAAGGACAGCTTCGAGAAGAAGCACGGCGTGAAGCTCGGCTTCATGAGCTTCTTCGTGAAGGCCTGCGTCGCGGCCCTTCAGGCGGTTCCTGACGTTAATGCCGAGATCGACGGCACGGATATCGTCTACAAGAACCACTACGACATCGGCATCGCCGTCGGCACCGAGAAGGGCCTGGTGGTCCCGGTCGTCCGCGACGCCGAGGCCATGGGTCTGGCCGAGATCGAAAAGGCCATCGGCGCCCTCGGCAAGAAGGCCCGCGACGGCCATCTGGCCATCGAGGACATGCAAGGCGGCACCTTCTCGATCACCAACGGCGGCATCTACGGCTCGCTGATGTCGACCCCGATCCTCAACGCGCCGCAGTCGGGCATTCTGGGCATGCACGCGATCAAGGACCGGGCGATGGTCGTGAACGGCCAGGTCGTGGTCCGTCCGATGATGTACCTGGCCCTCAGCTACGACCACCGCGTCGTCGACGGTCAGGGCGCGGTGACCTTCCTGGTCAAGGTCAAGGAAGCCATCGAGGATCCGCAACGCCTGTTGCTGGACGTCTGATCACGCGCCATGCTCTCCGCTGAAAGCGGGGTGGCATGGCTCTGGTCGAGGTCCAACGGTTCGCGTCGCTGCCCGAGGCGCATATCGCCGCCGGCATGCTGCGCTCGGCCGGGATCGACGCGACTGTCTGCGACACCCACTACGGGGCCGTCTTCTGGATGGAACAACAGGCCCTGGGCGGCTTTCGGCTGACCGCGCCTGAAGACGACGTCCAGGATGCCCGCGCCTTGCTGCGCCACAACGCCCGTACGCCAGAGCCTGACGACGAGCCTCCCGTGGAGACGCCGCCCGCCCGAATGGCGCTGGCTGCGGTGCTGTTCCTGTTCGGCGGCGCGGCGGGCAGCTACCTGGCGCTGGCCCGCAAGCGCTCGGGCTCGCTGATTGGCGAGTCCGGGGCGGGCGCGCTGCTCGCCCTGGCGATCCTGCTGATCGCGGGCGGCGGCGGCGCGGTGCTGTTCGTCGCGCTCAACCTGCTGATTTTCGATCCGCCGTAGCCGCCTGCATGAGGGGGTCTTCTTGAACCAGAACAATCCGATCATCGACGGGCCTCCGCCAGGCAACTGGCAGCGCCTTATCGACGCCTGGCGCGCGATCAGCGCGCGGCTCCGCCGCGCCGATACAGAACGCCCCGCGGCGAAGGCGCCAAAGGTCCGCGCAAAGGCGCCGCCCGAGGAGCTCGCGGCCGCAGCCGAGGTCAAGGCCTTCGAGCAGGTGCATGGCAAGCCTATGCTCTGGATGGCGCCGTTCTTCCTGCTCTTCGCCTTCGTCTTCGCGTTCCCGCACGCGGCGAAGGTCCTGTCGCCCGAGGCGCCGAGAGCCGTGATCGACGCCTTTGTGGGCCGCCTGCCTGAACAACTGTCGCCCCTGTCGGCGATGATGGCCGGCTGGCTGTGGCTGCCCTGGTTCGTCGCCCTGCCCGCCCTGCTGATGCGCCTGCGCGCGGCCTGGACGACCCGCAACGCCATCATGGATGCCGTGGGCTGGTCGATGGCGGCGCTCGTTATCGAGGGCGGCGCCTGGCTCTATTTCGGCCGCAAGGCGCTCGAGAGCGCCGGCGCGGCTGAGCGCACCGGCGCCTGGCAGCTGCTGGTGGCGGAGTTCATCTTCCTGTTTCTGGTGGCAACCATCCTGGGACCGCATACGCCCAGGCCGCGGTACTTCAACCAGCACATGAGATGACCGTGATCGAGGCGGATGCCCGGCCGAGGGCGCGGCCCTTGCCACCCTTCTGAAGGTAGAGGCCGCGGTGCTGTTCGGGCTGTTCTGCCTGCTGGCGTCGACCGGCCGGAAAAAGCTCGGGGAGGCCGACGCCCAATTCAACGGGGCTGACCGAAGGGCCGCCATGGACGACGCGCTTCTCGCAGGACTCGGCTGGTTCGCCCGGGCGGTGGGCCTGTTCTATCTCGTGGGCGGACTGTTCGCCCTGCGGGCCTGGCGGATGAACGCGTTCCTCGACGACGCCATCGCCCGGATCAGCCTCGAGGCGACAGACCCCGCTGAACGCACCCGCGGCCTGGCGATGCTCATCGCCAGCGGGCTGACCGCGCTCAGCGGCCTTCTGCTGATCTTCCTGCTGAAGGCGGCCGTCGCGGCCTTCCTGCTCAACGCCGCCTCGCAGGCCGCCTACCTCGTCTGGGCGCGCAACGCCCTGCCGCCGGAGGACGAGTCCGACGCCCTCGGGCGACGCCGCACGACCAACGCCTTCATCACCTGGCTGGTCATGACAGGGCTTGTGCTGCTGCTTTTTGAGCGGGGCGTGTTGACCTGACGGGGCGGCGCCTTAAACCGCCTCGCGCAAGGGGCGAGCAAGCCCCATATGTTGTGCGCACAATCAACAGGCGGCTCCATCCATGGCCCAATACGACGTCGTCATCATCGGGGGCGGCCCCGGCGGCTACAACGCGGCGATCCGCGCCGGCCAGTTGGGCCTCAAGGTCGCTGTCGTGGAGGGTCGTGAGACCCTCGGCGGCACCTGCCTGAACGTCGGCTGCATGCCGTCCAAGGCCCTGCTGCACGCGTCCGAGCTCTACGCCGCCGCCGCCGGCCCTGAATTCGCCACCCTGGGCATCGAGGTGAAGCCGAAGCTGAACCTGCCGCAGATGATGGCCCAGAAGACCGAGAGCGTGACGGCCCTGACCAAGGGCATCGAGTTCCTGTTCAAGAAGAACAAGGTCGAGTGGATCAAGGGCTGGGGTCGTATCGACGGGCCCGGCAAGGTGGTCGTGAAGGCCGTCGACGGCGCCGAGACGACGCTGGAGGCGAAGAACATCCTCATCGCCACCGGTTCGGAGCCGACGCCGCTGCCCGGCGTGACGGTCGACAACAAGCGCATCGTCGATTCCACCGGCGCCCTGTCGCTGCCGGAAGTGCCCGGGCACCTGGTCGTCATCGGCGCCGGCGTGATCGGCCTGGAGCTGGGCAGCGTCTGGCGCCGGCTCGGCGCGGAGGTGACGGTGGTCGAGTATCTCGACCGCGTCTGCCCGGGCATGGACGAGGAAACCGCCAAGACCTTCCAGCGCGCGCTGACCAAGCAGGGCTTCAAGTTCCAGCTGGGCCAGAAGGTCACCGGCGCCGTGGCCAGCGCCAGCGGCGTGGAGATCACCATGGAGCCGGTCAAGGGCGGCGAGCCCCAGACCCTGGCGGCCAACTATGTGCTCGTGGCCATCGGCCGCCGGCCGTTCACGCAGGGCCTCGGCCTGGAGACAGTCGGTATCACGCCCGACAAGCGCGGCGTGATCGCCAACGATCACTTCAAGACCGGCGTCGGCGGCGTCTGGGTGGTCGGCGACGTGACCAGCGGCCCGATGCTGGCGCACAAGGCCGAGGACGAGGGCGTCGCCTGTATCGAGCTGATCGCGGGCAAGGCCGGCCATGTGAACTACGACCTGATCCCCGGCGTCATCTACACCGCCCCGGAAGTGGCCACGGTCGGCAAGACCGAGGAAGAGCTCAAGGCCGCGGGAGTCGCCTACAAGGTCGGCAAGTTCCCCTTCACCGCCAACAGCCGGGCCAAGATCAACCACGAGGGCGAGGGCTTCGTGAAGGTGCTGGCGGACGCGAAGACCGACCGCATCCTCGGCGTCCACATGATCGGCCCCAACGTCGGCGACATGATCGCCGAATACTGCGTGGCCATGGAGTTCTCCGCCTCGTCCGAGGACGTCGCCCGCACCTGCCACCCCCACCCGACCCGCTCCGAGGCCCTGCGCCAGGCGGCCATGGGGGTCGAGGGATGGACGATGCAGGCGTAGGGGCCGGCAGCGCAGCTCTGCTGCGGTCCGGATGCAATACGCCCTGAAGGCCTTGATGGAATGGTCCGCTCCGGACGGGCCCTTGCTCAAGGACCGCTTCGCGGCCGCGCAGCGGCGACCCCGCAGGGGTCGTCCTTGACCAAGGTCCCGCCGGAGCAAGAATGCTCATCAAGACATCAGGACGTTCTCTGCCGCGAGGGGTGCGAGCTCATTAAGCCCGCGGATGCGCCTTCCCGTAGGCCGCCAGGAGCCCTGCCGCATCGACCGCGGTGTACTTCTGCGTCGTCGAGAGCGACGCGTGGCCCAGCAGCTCCTGGATCGAGCGCAGGTCGGCGCCGGCGCCCAGCAGATGGGTGGCGAAGCTGTGACGCAGGGCGTGGGGCGTGGCGCGGTCTGACAGGCCCAGGCGCCCGCGCAGCAGCTGCATCGTTGCCTGGACGTGACGCGGGCTCAGCGGCCCTCCACGGGCGGCCCTGAACAGCGGCTCGTCAGGATCCAGCGCGAAGGGCAGGGCGGCCAGGTAGGCGTCGACCGCCTCCCGCACTGCCGGCAGGACCGGCGCGATCCGCGTCTTTGAGCCCTTGCCCAACACCCGCAGGCTCTCGCCCAGCGGCGCGTCCGACCGCTTCAGCGACAGCGCCTCGCTGATCCGCAGGCCGCAGCCCCACAGCAGGGTCAGCACCGCCTCGTCGCGCAGGGCCGCCCAGCCCTCGCGCTCGGGATCACAGGCGGCCTCTTCGATCAGCCCGCGCGCCTGGTCCTCGGTGACGGGACGCGGCGCCGAGGGCCGGACCTTTGGCCCCTTCACCAGCGCCAGGGCCGCATTGGGAACGCCCAGCCGCCGGTCCAGGAAGCCGTGGAACGACCGCACGGCCGACAACGCCTGCGACACCGAGCGCGCCGACAGCGGCCGCTCCCCGTCCCGTCGATGGGCGAGATAGGCGCGCAGCTCGGCCGCCGTGATCGTTCCGGTGTCGGCGCGCGACAGGGTCTCGCCGCGATGCTGCTCAAGAAAGGCGAGGTACGGCGAGACGGCGCCCAGATAGGCCTCGATCGTCCGTGGCGAGACCCGGCGCTCGTTGGCCAGATGGTCCAGCCATTGGGACATGGCGTCTCGGGCTGTCGTCATCTTTTCCTTCTCCCATGCGGAGAAGGAGGGGCCCACGACCGAAGGGTGTGGGAGGTTGAGGGGGTAAGGCGGCGCGGGCGTAACCCCTCACCCTCCCGCCGGCTGGGCCGTCGGGCCCCTCCCTCTCCCTCTGGAAGAGGGCAGCAAATCACAGCACCGGCCATCGCTCGGCCGTCCGTTCCACGACCCGCGCCAGGAAGGCCACCAGTTCGGCGCCCATGTCGGCGGTGAAGCCCTTTTCGTCATGCGAGCCGAACGCCAGCACGCCCTGGCGGCCCGGCTCCCAGATCGCGATCCGGACCATGGCCATGGAGCGCACATTCTCGGCCCGGTCGCCGAACAGCCCCAGCGCCGGCGCATGGAAACCCATCCGCGCCAGCCGCTGCGGACCCAGAATCAGGTCGGTCTGACCCTCGACCAGCTCGTACCAGCCGGCCGGGGTGCGGCCCGTCCCCTCGATGGCGATGGTCGCCGCGACCAGACCGAAGCGCAGGCTGGCCAGGTCATCGACCCGGCGGGCGAGGTCGGAGTGATTGCGGGACTCCAGAATATCGATGACCGCCGCGTGCGTCTGGGCCTGGGCGGAGAAATTGGCCCGCGCCATGGCCTCCAGCTTGCGGCGTACGGTCGTCTCGCGCTTGTGGGCGGCGCTCACGCGGGCCAGCGCCGCCGGGCCGAAGTCGACCAGATTGGCCGCATCGACCCGCAGGCCGAGGTCCGCCAGCAGTTCGGCGTCGTCGCGGATCAGCTCGGGATGGGATCGCAGCACCCGGCGCAGGTCGTCCGCCGCCGATTCCGTCTGCCTGGCCGTGCTCATGGTCATCTCCCGTCCGATCGGGAGACGCTAGCGCCGACCTCCTACCAATCCGTTCAGAGGATCGACTGGCCCGTCTTCGCCCAGTCGGCCATGAACTGTTCCAGGCCCTTGTCGGTCAGCGGGTGCTTGAACAGCGCCTCGAAGGTGGCCGGCGGGATGGTCGCGCAGTCCGAGCCGGCGATCGCCGCTTCCGCGACGTGCGCCGGGGTGCGGATCGAGGCGGCGAGGATTTCGGTGTCATAGCCGTAGTTGTCGTAGATCGCCCGGATCTCGCGGATCAGCTCCATGCCGTCGGCGCCGTGGTCGTCGAGCCGGCCGATGAACGGCGAGATGTAGGACGCGCCGGCCTTGGCGGCGAGCAAGGCCTGGGCGGCGGAGAAGCAAAGCGTGACGTTGGTCTGGATGCCCTCGACCGCGAATTCAGCGGTGGCGATCAGGCCGTTGCGGGTCAGCGGCACCTTCACCACGACGTTCGTGGCGATGGCGGCCAGCTTGCGCCCCTCGGCCAGCATGCCCTCGACGTCCATCGCGGCAACTTCGGCGCTGACAGGCCCCTCGACGAGACCGCATATCTCGGCGATGACCTCCGCCATGGGCCGACCGGACTTGGCGATCAGCGTAGGATTGGTGGTGACGCCATCCACCAGTCCGGTGGTGGCGAGGTCCTTGAGGACGGCGGTGTCTGTGGTGTCGAGGAAGAGTTGCATGGACGGGGTTTTAGCGAGCCGGAACGCGGGGCGCCACCCGTGAGCCGAATCGCCGCCGTCCTGTTGCCGATGCCGCTGCCCGAGGCGTTCGACTATGCCGAGCCCGAAGGCATGGGGCTGGCTGTCGGCGACCATGTGGCCGTACCGCTCGGCCCGCGCACGTCGCGCGGCGTGGTGACCAGTCTGCGCGAGAGCGCCGGCGGCAACCGCCCGCTGAAGCCGGTGCTGGAGCGGCTCGACGATCCGCCCCTGCCGGAGACCACCCTGCGGTTCGTGGAATGGGCGGCGCGCTATTCGGTGGACCTGCCCGGCTGGCCGCTGGCGATGGCGCTGCGCGGGCTGCGCGCGCCGAAGCCCCGGCCGATCAAGCTGCTGGCGGCCACCGGAACGGCGCCGGCGCGGATGACCCCTGCGCGCGAGAAGGTGCTGGCCGCCGCCGCCGAAGGTCCGCTGACGGGCCCGGACCTCGCTGCAAAGGCCGGGGTCGGGGCAGGGGTGGTCAAGGGGCTGCTGGACGAAGGTTGTCTCGAACTCCGGCTGCATATGCCGGAGACCCGCTTCGCCGCGCCGGATACGGCCCGGCCCGGCCCGAGTCTCAACGCCAGCCAGGCGGCCGCCGCCGGTGTGCTGGCGGGCATGGTGCGCGAGGGCGGATTCCAGGCGGCGCTGCTGGACGGGGTGACCGGCTCGGGAAAGACCGAGGTTTATCTGGAGGCCGTGGCCGCCGCCCTCGACGCCGACCCCGCCGCCCAGGTGCTGGTCCTGCTGCCCGAGATCGCCCTGACGCAGGCGGTGATCGCCCGGTTCGAGGACCGGTTCGGCGTCCAGCCGGCGGAGTGGCATTCCGCCGTCCCGCCGCCCCGCCGCCGTCAGGTCTGGGAGGGCGTCGCCACGGGCCGGGCGCGGATCGTCGTCGGCGCCCGTTCGGCCCTGTTCCTGCCCTACCGGTCTCTGCGCCTGATCGTCGTCGATGAGGAACACGACGGCTCCTACAAGCAGGAGGAGGGCTTCATCTATCAGGCCCGCGACCTCGCCGTGGCGCGCGCCAGCCTTGAGAAGTGCGCGGTCGTGCTGGCCTCGGCGACGCCCTCGCTGGAGACGCTGTGGAACGCCGAGCAGGGCCGCTACCGCTGGCTCCGGCTGGCGGCGCGGCATGGCGCCTCGGAACTCCCGGACGTCACCCTGATCGACATGCGCGAGACGCCGCCCGAGCCCGGCCGCTGGCTGTCGCCGCCGCTGGTCGAGGCGATGAAGGAGACGTACGGCCGCAGCGAACAGACCCTGCTGTTCCTCAACCGTCGGGGCTATGCGCCGCTGGTCCTCTGCCGCGCCTGCGGCGAGCGGATGAAGGCGCCCGACAGCGACAGCTGGCTGGTCGAGCACCGCTATACAGGCCGCCTGGTCTGCCACCTGACCGGCTTCTCGATGCCCAAGCCGGATCGCTGCCCGCACTGCGGGGCGCAGGACAGTCTGGTCTCCATCGGACCGGGCGTGGAGCGGGTCGAGGAAGAGGTGCGCCACCTGTTCCCGGAAGCCCGGGTGGCTGTGTTCTCGTCAGACACGGTGTTCGACGCCGACGGCGCGCGGTCGATCGTCAAGGCGATGACCGACGGCGAGATCGACGTGCTGGTCGCCACCCAGGCCGCGGCCAAGGGGCACGACTTTCCCATGCTGACCCTGGTGGGGGTGGTCGACGCGGACCTCGGCCTGCGCGGCGGCGACCTGCGCGCCGGGGAGCGGACCTTCCAGCTGCTGGCCCAGGCCAGTGGTCGCGCCGGGCGTCGGGACCGGCCCGGGCGGGCGATGCTGCAGACCTACGCCCCCGACCATGCGGTCATGCAGGCGCTGGCGGCGCAGGACAGGGACGCGTTTCTCGAGGCGGAGATGACCGGTCGCGAACTGGCCGGCCTGCCGCCGTTCGGCCGGCTGGCGGCGATCATCTGCTCGGGGCCGGATCCCGTGGCGCTGGACGCCTATGTCCGCACCCTGGCGGCGGCGGCCCCCAACACCGACGGGGTGGACATCTACGGCCCCGCCGACGCGCCGCTGGCGATGGTGCGCGGCCGACGGCGCAAGCGGTTCCTCGTGAGAGCGGACCGGACCGTAGACCTGCAAGGCTTCCTCGCCGCCTGGCGGGCGCGGGCGCGACCGCCGGGGTCCGTGCGCGTGGCCATCGACGTGGATCCCTACAGCTTTTTGTAATCCTCCCCATCGGGGGAGGTGGCGCTGCGAAGCCGAAGGCGAAGCAGTGACGGAGGGGGTCCGCTCAAATTTCGGGTGACCCCCTCAGTCCGCTTCGCGGACAGCTCCCCCGAAGGGGAGCATTCTCATCAGTGCTTCGTCTCGTCCGCCACGGCCTTCTTCTCCCGGCTCTTGCGGGCGACCATGTTCAGACCCTCGACAAGGCCGGAGAAGGCCATGGCCGCGTAGATGTAGCCCTTGGGCACATGCACGCCGAAGCCGTCGGCGATCAGCACCGCCCCGATCATCAGCAGGAAGCCCAGAGCCAGCATCACCACGGTGGGATTGTTGTGGATGAAGTTGGCCAGCGGGTCGGCCGCCAGCAGCATCACCATCACGGCGATGATCACCGCGACAATCATGACCGGCACATGGTTGGTCATGCCGACAGCGGTCAGGATCGAGTCGACCGAGAAGACCAGGTCGAGCAGCAGGATCTGGACGATCGCGGCGTTGAAGTTGGAAACAACCACATTCTTCGTGTCCATCACGTCGCCCGTGGGCGCCGGATCAACCGTGTGGTGGATCTCCTTGGTCGCCTTCCACAGCAGGAACAGCCCGCCGGCGATCAGGATCAGGTCGCGCCAGGAGAAGGCCGTGTCGAAGCCCGGCTCCCCGTGCTCGCCCACCGGTCCGGTGATGCCGAGGTCGAAGAGCGGGGTCGTCAGGCTGACCAGCCAGGCGATCGAGAACAGCAGGCCGATACGCATGATCAGCGCCAGCGAGATGCCGATCCGGCGCGCCTTCTGGCGCTGCTCGACCGGCAGTTTGTTCGACAGGATCGAGATGAAGACCAGATTGTCGATCCCGAGCACGATCTCCATGACCACCAGGGTGACCAGGGCCGCCCAGACTGCGGGGTCGGTGGCGAGCTGAAGCAGGCTGTCCATACGGTGTCGGGCCTTTCACGACTGGTGAACCGAATGGAGCTTACATAGCCTGACATGCGTCTGGATGAACCGGCTTTCGCTGATTTTTCCCGCCGCTCCCCACGCGGCGTCGAACCGGGCATGGCCCGCCGGCGCGAGAAGACAGGATTGGGCCATGCAGGACGCCGCCAATATCCGGCCTCTGACCTCGTTGCGCTTCTTCGCGGCGCTGTGGGTCGTGCTCTACCACTACTGGCCCAAGCTCGATGCGGCCGTCACCCCGATGCTGGTTGAGAAGGGCTATCTGGGGGTCGAGCTGTTCTTCGTGCTCAGCGGCTTCATCCTCTGCCACGTCTATCTGACGGCCTTCGGAGAGGAACGGTTCAAATACGGCTCCTTCCTGTGGAACCGGCTTGCGCGGGTCTATCCGCTGCATCTGGCCACGCTGCTGGGGATGATCGCTCTGGGGGTTGTGGCCGGTCTGGCCGGGTTCTCGGTCGACGCCGGCATCCTGCGGTGGGACGCGCTGCCGGCGAACCTGCTTCTGCTCCAGGCCTGGGGTCTGGCGCCCGAGGCGGCCTTCAACCATCCGTCCTGGTCGATCTCGGCGGAGTGGTTCGCCTACCTGACTTTCCCGGCCTTCGCCTTCGTCGCCTGGCGGCTGCGCAACCGGCCATGGCTGCTGGCGGCCGGGACGCTGGCGGCGATCGCCACCCTCTATCCCGCGTTCCAGGCCCTGACCGGCAAGTCTTTGACCCAGGCCACCATCGCCTGGGGCGCCCTGCGAATCGTTCCCTGCTTCGCCCTGGGCTGCGCAATGCACAGTCTGTGGCGGTCGGGCGTCGTCCGCAGCGTCCGGATGGCGGCCATCGGCGCCTTTTTTTCAGGCGCCGCATTGCTCGCCTCGGCCATCCTGGGCGCGCCGGACATGGTTACGCTGGTCACGTTCGGGGCCCTGATCCTCAGCCTCGCGGGCCTCGCGCAGCACGGATCGACTTTCGGATCACAGGGCGTCTTCGTGTATCTGGGCGAGATAAGCTACTCGACCTACATGATCTGCGTGCCGTGGAAGATCATCTTCGTGAATGCTGCGGCGCGAGGTCTGAATCTAACGGACGAAAAGCTGCCACTGTGGGTGTGGCTGATCTTCATCACTGCCCTGGTTCCACTGTCAGCGGCCTCGTATCATCTGATCGAGAAACCGGCCCGCGAACGCATGAAGCTCATGGCTGACTCATGGCGGTCGCGACGCGCTGTCGCAGCCTGATGCTGAAAAGACTCTTTTCATTCGGGCGTGAGATGGTTATCCCCTCACTTCCAGTGACGGGGGAGACCTCCTGAATGCGCCAACGAACCAAAACCTACCTTGGTTCCCTGGCCGCTGCAGTGATGCTCAGCCTGACGCCTTCGGCGAACGCTCTGGCTGACATCTACTGGCAGTGTGTGCCCTTCGCCCGACTCCTGTCGGGCATACAGATCTATGGCGACGCCAGAACCTGGTGGGGCCAGGCCTCCGGCAAGTATGAGACCGGCCGCACGCCCAAGACCGGGGCGGTGCTGACGTTTGTCCCGACCTCCAGGATGCAGCTGGGCCACGTCGCCGTGGTCAGCCGACTGGTGACGGACCGCGTTATCCAGATCACCCACGCCAACTGGTCTCGCATCGGCGGCGCCCGCGGCCAGATCGAAACCGACGTCACCGTCATCGACGTGTCGCCGGTCGGCGACTGGAGCATGGTCAAGGTCTGGTACGACCCGATCCGCGACCTGGGTACGTCGGTCTATCCGACCTACGGCTTCATTTATCAAAATCGCCAGGCCGTGCAGCTGGCCCAGACCGACCCGCGCTACTGGAGCGCCCAAGGCGTGACCATGGCGCGCTCGGCCGCGAACCAGACCGCCTCGACGGTCGGCCCGATCCCGTCCCCGCTGGGCGTGATCAACCAGGCCGCGGACGCGACCGACCGGATCGCCGCGCTGATTTCCGCGGCCATCGGTCAGACCCCTGCCCAGGACCCCGCCGACGACTGATCGTCGCCGTGGTTGACGCTGACCGGCCGCCGCGCCATTCCGGGGCGGACCGGAGGCGATACGTCCATGCTCAGAGTGCTTCGCTGTGGCGGGGGCGGACTCACGCCCGTTGAGGCCGGCCCTGACTGGGTCCTGCCTGACGACGTCGCCTGGATCGACCTGACCGACCCCGACAGGGCCGAAGAGCTGGTCGCCGAGGCAGCGCTCGGCGTGTTCCTGCCGACCGCCGAGGAAATGGCCGAGATCGAGGTCTCCTCCCGCCTGTACCAGGAGGACGGCGGCACCTTCATGACCGCCTTCGTGCTGGTCGGCGCCGACGGCGACGACCCCGCGCTGGCGCCGGTGACCTTCGTGCTGGCCAAGGGGCGGCTGATCACCATCCGCTACGTCGAGCCGCGCGCGTTCGTGGCCTATGCCGCCCAGGCTGAACGGGACGCCGACTTCTGCCAGGGCGGAGTCGAGGCCTTCCTGGGTCTGCTGGACGCGATCATCGACCGGATCGCGGACATTCTCGAAAAGACCTCGGCCGAGGTGGACGCGACCTCCGGCGAAATCTTCCGGCCGGCCCGCAAGGTGGGCTTCAAGCCGCTCCTGCGCCAGCTTGGCCGATCGCAGTCGATCGCCGCCAAGGCGCGCAGCAGCCTGGTCAGCCTGTCGCGGCTGCTGTCATTCGCGGCCCTGTCTGACGAGATCACAGACAGCAAGGACCACCGCGAACGCCTGCGCACATTGCAGCGGGACGCCCAGTCGCTCACCGGCCACTCCGCCTATGTGACGGAGAACGTGACCTTCCTGCTCGATTCGGCGGTCGGCCTGATCAACACGGACCAGAACGAGATCATGAAGGTGTTCTCGGTCTGGGCCGTGATCCTGATGCCGCCGACGCTGATCGGCTCGATCTACGGCATGAACTTCAAACACATGCCGGAACTGGGCTGGGTCGGCGGCTATCCGCTGGCGCTGGTGCTGATGATCGTGACGATGCTGGTTCCGATCTGGTGGTTCCGGCGCAAGGGCTGGCTCTGATCGCCGCGCGCGGGCCGGAAACAACCCTTCTTTAAGCCGCCGGGGACCATGCTTCGGGATTCTCTGGATCAGGTCCTGAATGTCCGCCGCGCCCAGCATCATCCGCCCGCTCGACTTCACCGCCGTCAAGGCCGTGATCGAGGCGCACGGCCGGTATCTGAGCGGCCGCAGCGGCGGCAAGCGCGCCAACCTGACCTATGTCGACCTGTCCAACATGTCGCTGTCCGGTGTCGATCTGAGCGACGCCGACCTGACCGGCGCCCGGCTGGCCGGCGCCAGCCTGCACGGCGCCAATCTCAGGCGCGCGATCATGTTCGGCTCGGACCTTCGCGACGCTGACCTGCGAACCTGCGACCTCAGCCAGGCGGACCTGCGCGGCGCCTGCCTGCGCGGGGCCAATCTCGCCGGCGCGAATCTGGCCGGCTGCGACTTGCGTGAGGGCCAGATCGCCCTCCAGGGCGGCGGCCAGGGCTTCAGGATCCTCAAGCACGAGCGCAAGCCTGGCGAACTGGACTATGCGGTGCTTCAGGGCGCCAATCTCGCGGGCGCCCAGATGGCCGGCGCGCACGCCGTCAGCGCCGACTTTACCGAAGCCAACCTAACCGGGGCCTGCCTCAACGGCGCCAAGCTGGTGAATGCGGTGCTGGACGGGGCCGACCTGTCCAACGCCGACGTCTTTCACACCGACTTTTCCGGCGCGACGATGAAGGACGCCGTGGTCTCCGGCGTGCGACTCGACGACGCCAACTTCGAACGCGTCGATCTCAGCGAGGTACTCCGCGCCCCGCCGCCGATCGTCTACGTCGACGACCGGCCGCTCGGCGACCTGATCAGCGACCATGAACGCTTCTGCAAGTCGGGCGGCGCGGAGGGCGAGGTGATGAAGGTCTCGCGCGTCGATTTCCGGCCGCTCAAGCAACTGCGCCGCCGCATGCTGACCGGCATGGTCGCCCAGAAGTCGGTGTTCTTCGGCCTCAACATGGAGGGCGCCGAGCTCCAGGGCTGCGACCTCACCGGAGCCGACCTGCGCGGCGTGGTGCTCAAGGACGCCGACCTGCGCGGCGCCAAGCTGGTCGGCGCCAAGCTGAACAAGGCCGATCTGCGCGGCGCGAAGCTCGGCCCCCTGATGATCTCGGAAGGCCGCTATATCCGCACCGACCTGACGCGGGCGGTGCTCAAGGGCGCCGACCTGCGCGACTGTCACGCCCGCCGCGCCCGCTTCCTCGAAGCGGAATTGCAGGGCGTGAAGTTCGACGGCGCCGACCTCGCCGAGGCCGAGCTGGAGACGTAGGGGACACGTACCTTCGGTACATGCCCCCTCCGACCTAAAGCCCCTTGCGAAGCGGCAGCAGGTCCGGGAACACCGGCTCGCGGCCTTCCTGTTTCGCCACGAAGGTCTCGGCCATGTGCGGGCCGGAGAACATGCCGGTCTGCCAGACGGCGATGTAGTCCAGTGCGTCCTTGATGGTGTGGTCGCGAGCGTAGTTGATCATCACCTTGCTGCCGGCCACGGCCAGCGGCGACTTCGAGGCGATCTCGCGCGCGGTGGCCAGGGCGTGGGCGACGACGGCCTCGTGGCTGTCGAACACATCGTTGACCAGGCCGATCTCCTTCGCCCGCTGCGCCGGCAGGCGGCGGCCGGTGTAGGCCAGTTCGCGCACCCAGCCTTCGGGGATCAGCTTGCACAGCCGCGGGAAGGTGCCGACATCGGCGGTCATACCGATGTTGATCTCCATGATCGTGAAGAAGGCGTCGGCGGTGCAGTAGCGGATGTCGCAGGCGCTGGTGAAATCGACCGCGCCGCCGATGCAGCCGCCCTGGATCGCGGCGATCACCGGCATGCGCGCCTCGTCGAGGCAGCTGAAGGTGTCCTGCAGCGCGTGGACGTGCTTGCGGAAGCTCTCGCCGGCGACGTGCCGGTCGGTCTGGCCGCCGCTCTCGCCGACGTTGGCGAACACCTGAAGGTCCATGCCGGCGCAGAAGTGCTTGCCGGTCGAGGAGATCACGATGCAACGGGCGCGCGCGTTGTCGTTGATGTCGCGGACGATCGCCGGAAGCTCGGACCAGAACGCCTTGTTCATGGTGTTCATCGCTTCGGGGCGCTTCATCTGGATATGCGCAACCTGATCTTCGATCGATACGTTGAAGCAGGTCCAGACGGCGGTCTCAGGGGTGTGGGCGTTCATGGTTCCAGTCCTCGCAGGCATTCGCACATTCTCGTGAGATGACGTCGGGAAAGCCAACCCCGAACGCACCAGGCGCCAAATGGGGCTAGATATCGCTCCGGACGCCAGACTTCAGACAGGAGCCTATCATGCGCATCGCCCTTACCGCCTGTATCGCGGTTCTGACTTTCGGAGCTCTTCCCGGCGCCGCCAACGCGGGTGTCTTCAGCTGTGACGCCAGCGGCGGCAAGCAGGAAGGCGGCGCGGCCGTCGGCGCGATCATCGGCGGCATCATCGGCAACCAGCTCGCCAAGCGCGAGCGCGGCGCCGGCACGGTCGTCGGGGCCGGCCTCGGCGCCGCCATCGGGTCGTCGATCGGCTGCAAGATGCAGGAGGAAGACCAGCGTCGCGCCGAAGCCGCCCTCGACGAGGCCCTGGCCACGGGCCAGCCGGCCAGCTGGCGCAACCCGAAGTCCGGCGCCTACGGCGAGATTCGCGTGCTGCCGGTCGGCAGCAGCGGCCGCTGGTACGCGCCGGGCACCGTCAATATCCGCGCCACGCCCTCGACCCGGGCGCGGGTCGTCGGCCAGCTGACCGCCGGGGAGATGTTTGACGCCTCCTCGTACAGCTCGGCCTGGCTTCAGGTGAACGGCGGCTTTGTCTCGAAGTCGGTGGTCCGCGCGGCCTCGCGGGACGGCTGCGAGACCATCGAACAGACGGCCTACACCAAGAAGTACGGTCGCGAGACCGAGCGCTACCGCGCCTGCCGCAAGCCAGGCGGCGCCTGGCAACTGACGAAGATCTGACCGCTATCGACTGACGTCGCGTTATCGGGATAGGCAGGCGGCGATGACCCTCGCCGCCCCGCCCTTTCCCGCCGCGCGCCGCCGCGCTGTCCCTGTTCCCGGCGGAGAGATCGCCGGGTTCGAGTTCGGCCCCGCCGATCGGCCGCTCGATGTGCTGTTCCTGCACGCCAACGGCTTCAATGCCGGGACCTACGCCGACATCCTGACGCCGCTGGCGAGTGATCTGCGCATCCTCGCCGTGGATCAGCGCGGACACGGCCGCACGACGTTGCCGGCGGATCCGGAGACGCACGACGCCTGGCTGGTGTTCCGCGACGACCTGCTGGCGCTGCTGGAAGCGCTCGGAGAGAGCCCGACGGTTCTGGCCGGCCATTCAATGGGCGGAACGGTCGGCCTACTGGCGGCCGCCGAGCGGGCTGACGCGGCGAAGCGGCTGGTGCTGTTCGATCCCGTCGTGATCACCGCGGACCGCGCGGCCCAGGCCGGGCCGGACGGCCTGAAGAATTCGCCTCTGGCCATCGGCGCCCGCCGCCGGCGCGCGACCTTCCCGGATCGCGAGGCTGCGTTCGAGGCCTACAACGGCCGCGGCGCGTTTCGCTCCTGGCCCGAGGCCAGCCTGCGCGCCTATCTGGCCGACGGCGTGCTCGAGGGCGAGGACGGCCAGGTCCATCTGTCCTGCCGCCCGGACTGGGAGGCGGCCAACTTCGGCGCCCACCACCACGACACGGTCGGCGCCTTCGCACGCGCCACGATGCCGATCCGCGTCCTCAAGGCCGAGATCGGCTCCACCTGCGGTCTTGATGCCGACCAAGCGGGCGACAACGTGCGGATGGAGACCGTCCCCGGAACCAGCCACTTCCTGCCGATGGAGTGCCCGGAACTTGTGCGGTCCGCGCTGATCGAGGCGGCGGCGGGGGTCTAGAGCGCCAACCCGGCCTTCGCGTGCTTCATCAGTTCCACGCGCGCGGCGTCGCTGATCGGGATGATCTTGCGGGCGTCGAGGTCGAAGGTCACGGCGACCGCCTCGGCGGCGCCCCAGGCCTTGCCGCTGTCCGGATCGAGCATCCAGTGGACCATGCGTTTGGTGCGGGTGTCTGCGTCCTTCAGGCCAGAGCGGATCTCGATCCGGTCGCCGGCGCGCGGCCAGTCGAACTGGATCAGCCGGTACTCCAGTACTGCACCGCCGACGCGTTTGGGTGTTTCGGCGGCCCCGCTGACTACCGCATCGCGGAAGCTGCGGATCAGACGCGGGATGCCGTCCGACACCCGGCCGATGAACAGTTCGGGCCGCATCCGGCCATAGAGGTCGCAATCGGCCGGCGAGATGGCGCCCTGGGCGATCCGCACCAGGTCCAGTGCTTCAGCCCGCGCCAGACTGGCGGTCGAAACCACGGGCTCGAGTGAGACGCTGCGCGCCATCGCCTGTTCGGGCGTGTCGATGGCCAGGCCCGCCGCCAGCTCGAGTGTCCGCTGCGGCCAGGGGAAGGGCCGTCCCTCGGTAGGGGTCACGTGGGCGACCACGGTCTGGAAGCTCGCGGCCAGGGCGCCGGAATCCGAGTGCCACAGCAGCATCAGCACGCGGGCCTCGTCCGCGTTGATCTCCAGCACGCCGCCGGTCATGTGCAGCGCGACGCCCGCGTGGGCTTCCCGCAGGAAGCGGATGTGCTGCTCGCGGATCATCAGCGTGGAGCCGGCGTGCGCCGCGAAGGCGTGCGGCAGGCCCAGCGCCGCGGCCAGTCCGACCAGCCCTTCGACGGCCTTGGTGACGTAGAAGCGCACATTCATGTGCCCCATCTCGTCGCATTCCCAGGTGTTGACGCCGCCGCGCCAGATCTCGATGCCGTCAGCCATTCGGGTCAGGCCCGGCAATCGGCGCAGAGGCCATGGGCCTCCACCATGAGGGCGGTCAGGCTGTAGCCCTGGGCTCCGGCCAGTCGCTCGACCTCGTTCGCGACCGTCGGGGCGATCTCGCGCGTCGCGCCGCAGCAGTCACAGATCAGGAACGCCGCTGCATGCCCCTCGCCGCCGCCACCACAGGCCATGTAGGCGTTCAGGCTCTCGATCCGGTGGGCCAGCCCGAGCTTCGACAGGAAGTCGAGCGCCCGATAGACGGTGGGCGGCTTGGCCGGGGCCCCGCCGTCGCCAAACGCCGCGATGAGGTCATAGGCCTTCACCGGCTGGCCGGCTTTCAGCAGCATCTCCAGCACCCGCCGCCGGGGCGGCGTCAGCCGCTGGCCGGCCGCCTCGCATCGCGTCATGGCGGCGCTCAGACCCACCGACAGCGCGTCGCCCTGCAGGCCGCGGTGGTCGTGGTCGTGGTCACAGGCGTGGGAATGGGCCATCGGGTGAGAGGTAGAGAGCCGGCGCCCCAAGGGCAATCCCTAGCGGAGCGGCGTCGCCAGCGCCGCGGCCTCGGCGTCACAGCCGGTCGGCGCCTTCGCGCGGGTCAAGGCTCGCGACATCTCCCGCCGGGCCGCCGCCATGTCGTCCCGGAACTCGGGGACGCCATGCAACGACGCGACCACAGCGGCGGCGTTCTGACGCCCGGCCGCGACGGAGCTGGCATTGTGCACGCCGCACACAATCCGGCTTTCCCCGAACGCCCGGGCGCGCGTGAGGATGGCGCTTGATCGTTCAGGGACAAGTTCAGCCATGACCAGTCCGACCGCCCAGCTCCAGGTGGCGTGGCCGGACGGATAGTCCGGGCTTCGCGCCAGCCGCGTGCTCCGGTCTGCGCAGATGTCGCCTTCATCGAGCAGGTAGGGACGCTGGCGGCTGTAGAGCGCCTTGGGCCGGGCGACGGCGCGACTCACGTCCGGGGCCATCTTCAGCAGCAGGCCGGTCAGTTTCGGCGTCGCCAGCGGATTGAGATCCGCGCCGATGGCGCAACTCAGGTTCTTCAGGATGTTGCGTTCAGGCAGATCGGCGACCGCCATCTGCCAGCGCGGCGTGTCCTTCAGGGCGCGCGTCGCGCGGAAGATCGTCCGGTCGGCTTCCGCCTCCGGAGAGCCGGCTTCCGGCGGCGGCGCGAGGACGGTGATCGTGTCGAGGGCCTCAGGCGTCAGATAGCCCTTCCACGGCAACCGCGCGGACGCGGCGCCGGCGGCCAGCATGACGAGCAGGCCGGTGAGGGTCAGCGCCGTGACGCGCGTGCCGATCATGCCGCGAACCCGGCTCAAGCCCGGTTCATGCCCCAGATCACCTGCACCTGGGACATCCCGGCCTGGGCGGAGACGATCACCTGCAGCAGCCGGCCCGAAGCCTCGTCATTGGCGGCGAACTGCCGGGCGGCGCCCATATCGGCGTCCAGCTGGACTTCCAGCCCGGCGGCCCTGGCCTTCTGGCGATAGAAGTCCAGCACCTGGTCAGGACTGTCCGGGGTCACGAAGACGGCCATGCCGCCGTTGGTCTTGGCGTCGCCGATCCCCGTCGCCGTGCTCTTCATTTCCGAGCCGGGATAGATCGGGGCGAAGTCCGGCAAAGCCGCCGCGGTCGCCGCCGGCCCGGCGGCGACGCTGACCGCACCATCGGAGACCTTCGCGGCAGGGGCGCTTTGAGCGTCGGGCTTTCCACAGGCGGCGAGCGACAGGCCGACGAAGGCCAGGGCGAAGACGAGACGCAAGACAGGATCCCCCAAAGAAAAACCGCGCGAGACGGCAAGCCTCGCGCGGTCCTTCATCATTGGCAATGGGCCGGGGTCAGGCGAACAGCTTGGCCCAGCGCGGCTTGACCCGGCTCTTCCAGGCGCCGCGGTGATAGGCGTCGGATCCGATCAGCGGCACCACCGTGGTTGCCTCGGCGAAGACCATCTGCTCGTGGGTGGTCTGCACCTTGCCCCAGCTGGCCGCCTCCTTGAGCGTCGAGGACGAGCATGCGCCGTCCCGCACGTCGGCGACGGTGATCTGCACGGCGTAGCGGTGCATCTCGGCCTCGATGCCGAGGATCTCGGCGCAGACGACGGTGTCCTGGGCGAAGTTCTTGGGCACCCCGCCGCCGACCATGAACAGACCGGTGACGCCGGCGGCGATCTTGATGTCGGTCAGCTCGCGGAAGTCGGCCACGGCGTCGATCATCAGATAGGGCTGCTTCGCCGCGATCCGCTCCTTCTGGTGCTTGACCAGGCCGAAGCCGGCCGACGAGTCCACGAACGCCGGGCAGAAGATCGGCACGCCTTCTTCATAGGCGGTCTGGATCAGCGAGCCGGGCTTCTTGGCGTTGCCCTCGGAGAGCCACTTGCCCATCTCCCAGATGAACTCGCGCGAGGAATAGCCGCGCGGCTCCAGCCGGTTGCAGATCTCCAGGATGGTGTGGTCGCAGGCCTGGAGCTCTTCCTCGTCGATGTAGGTGTCGTAGATCCGGTCGATGTAGTTGTCGCGCAGGACGTTGTCGTCGACCTGGCCGGCGGCCTGGTAGTGCTTGAAGCCGAGGGCTTCGAAGAAATCCATGTCGACGATCGAGGCGCCGGTGGCGACCACCGCGTCGACCATGCCGAACTTCACCATGTCGCGGTACACATGCATGCAGCCGCCGGCGCTGGTCGATCCGGCGAGGATCAGCCAGGGCGAGCAGGCCTTGTCTTCCAGCGCCATGTTGAAGATGTCGGCGGCCCGCGCCATGTCGCGCGAGCTGAAGCTCATCTTGCGCATGCCGTCGATGATCGGGCGGGCGTCGAAGCTGGTGATGTCGATGTGCTCGACGGTGTTGGCGAGCAGCTGGGCCTTCGTATTCGGAACGGGAGCGTTCATTGGTCGGGTTTCCCTGATCGTTTGAGCGCCCGTCGTCAAATACCTTGCCTCACCAGGACGGAGCGACCGGTGAAACAAACTCCGCTCACCCCGGCGAATGCCGGGGCCCAGATCCTATAGCGCGGAGATATGTCATCTGGGTCCCGGCATAGGCCGGGATGTGCGGAAAATCCTAGCGGCGCCTTTGTTTGCGGACGCCCGCCTTGCCCTTCGGGCGCGACAGGCGGACGACCTTGCGAGCCTGCTCCTCGGCCGTGGTGCGCACGGTCGGGATGGAGCGGGGCGCCAGGCCGTAGAGCGACGCCATCGGCGCGTCCTCGACCCCGGCTATCTCGTGCTCGCCGTAGCCGTTGAAGCCGGTCGACATGGCCACGCCATAGGCGCCCAGCATGCCGATCTCGATGAAATCGCCCTCGCGCACATCGGCCGGCAGCCAGAACGGTCCCGGCATGTGGTCGATGGAATCGCAGGTCGGTCCGTAGAAGCGGAACGGCTTGAGCTCGGTCGAGGAGGCGGCGTCCCGCACCAGCCTGGTCGGGAACGGCCAGCGCGAGTGGGTGGCGTCGAACAGCGCGCCGTACGAGCCGTCGTTCAGATACAGGGCGTCGCCCTTCCTCAGATCGACCCGGCAGAGCACCGACGACGATTCGGCCACCAGCGCGCGGCCGGGCTCGCACCACAGCTCGGTGGTCTCGCTGACCGGCATCTCGTTGAAGCCGCGATGGATGGCGTCGGCGTACTCGCTCATGTCCGGCGGAACCATGCCCGGATAGACCGAGGGGAAGCCGCCGCCGATATCGACGATATCGACGATCACGCCGGCGCGGCTGATCGAGCGGCTGACCTGGGCCATCGCCGCCTGATAGGCGGTCGGACGCATGCACTGGCTGCCGACGTGGAAGCTGACGCCCATCAGCCCGTCCTTCACCGCCTGGCGGGTGGCCAGGAGCAGTGACGGGGCCTGGTCCGGCGAGACGCCGAACTTGCCCGACAGGGTGTAGGCCGCGCCATCGGCCGAGACCGCCATGCGCACGATCAGGTTCAGATCCTTGGCCTGGCCAGTGGAATCGAGGATCTTTTCCAGCTCGTCGTGGCAGTCCAGCGAGAACGTCCGGACGCCGTGATCGAAATAGGCCTTGGTGATCGCCGCGCGGCTCTTCACCGGATGCATGAAGGCCAACCGCGCGTCCGGGCTCACCGACCGCACCAGTTCGATCTCTCGCAGCGAGGCGACGTCGAATCCGGTGACGCCCGCTTCAACCAGGGTCTCGATGACCCAACGCGAAGGGTTCGCCTTCACCGCATAGAAGACGTCAGCTTTCAGATTGTCCTGGAACCAGCGCGCCGCTACGGCGACGGGGGCATGTCGCACAAGGGCGACAGGCCTTTCCGGCGACCGCTCACGGACCAGGTCCAGGGGGTTATGGTACGTGCGCAATTCACGTAGACCCCTGTAAATTGTTAAACCCAGACCGGCGTTAGCAGCGCAGTTGGACACGGGGTCCGCCGGAAGCGCGCGATGTAAGGTCGCTTTCCCCGGATGTAAAGAACCTTTTGTCGCCTGCCGCGAGCAGGGCGCGTGTCGAATTCGCGCAGCCTGAGGCGCGATCGTGCTTCCCACGGCCTCGCGCGGGGAGATATGCCTGTCAGTCACGAAACTTTCGCATGCCCCTTCCATGAGGGATGGGCATCTGTGTTAGGACTCTCGACGAAAACCCATGACGACAGACGCTGTCCTCTCGATCCGCTCGGTCTCCAAGACCTTTGGTTCCCGCCGCGCGCTCGACGGGGTCACGCTTGACGTCGCCCGCGGCGAGATGGTCGCCCTGATCGGGCCGTCCGGCTCAGGCAAGTCGACCCTGCTGCGCTCCGTCGACGGCCTGCAGACCATCGACAACGGCGAGGGGGTCATCGAGGCCTTCGGCGGAAAGGTCCAGGTCAAGGGCCGTCTCAGCGACAAGGTGCGCGACGCGCGCATCCGGATCGGCTTCATCGCCCAGCAGTTCAACCTGGTCGGCCGGCTCAGCCTGTTCACCAACGTCGCGCTGGGCTCGCTCGGGCGGATCAGCTTCATGCAGGGTCTGCTCGGCCGCTGGCCGGAAGAGACCAAGGCCGCGGCCATGCAGGCGCTGCACCGGGTGGGCGTCTCCGACTACGCCGGCCAGCGGGCCAACACCCTGTCCGGCGGCCAGCAGCAGCGCGGCGCCATCGCCCGCGCCCTGGTCCAGAAGGCCAAGATCATCCTCGCCGACGAGCCGGTCGCCTCGCTCGACCCGGTGTCGGCCCGCAAGGTCATGGAGATCCTGCGCGAGCTGAACCAGAAAGACGGGCTGACGGTCATCGTCACCCTGCACCAGGTCGACTACGCCCTGAAGTACTGTGACCGCGTCGTGGCGTTGAAGGCCGGCAAGATGGTCTACGACGGCCCGGCCTCCGGCCTGCACAAGCCCAAACTGATCGAAATCTACGGCCCGGAATTCGAAGACGTCTTCTGGGAAGGAGCCCCCGCATGATTCTCCGCCGCTCACTGTTGGCTTTCGGGGCCGTCGCGGCCATGGCCCTCGCCGGCTGCGGCGAGAAGGCCGCCACGGGCGCCGCCCAGGACACGATCACCTTCTCGATCCTGTCGACCGAGTCCGCCCAGAACATGGAGTCCTACTGGACCCCGATCCTGGCCGACATGGAAAAGCAGACCGGCCTGAAGGTGAAGCCGTTCTTCTCGGGCAGCTACAGCGCCCTGATCGAGGCGATGCGCTTCAAGCAGGTCGACCTGGGCTGGTTCTCCAACCAGTCGGGTCTGGAAGCCGTGCGCCGCTCGAACGGGGAAGTCTTCGCCCGCACGATCGATGACTCCGGCACCGACGGCTACAAGTCGGTGATCATCGTTCCCGCCAACAGCCCGATCCGCACGGTCGCCGATCTGCTGAAGTGCGACGGCACCCTGGACTTCGGCATGGGAGACAAGAAGTCGACATCGGGCACCCTGGCGCCGATGACCTATGTCTTCATCCCGGCGGGCAAGAAGCCGGAGACCTGTTTCAAGACCGTGCTGAGCGCCAGCCACCAGGCCAACCTGTTCGCGGTGGCCAACGGCCGGCTCGACGCAGCGACCAACAACTCCACCGCCATCGCCCTGAACAAGGCGCGCGGCGAAGGCCAGGCCGAACGCATCCGGGTGATCTGGGAATCGGACACCCTGCCGGAAGACCCGATCGTCTGGCGCAAGGACCTCGATCCGGCGATCAAGGAAAAGCTGCGCCAGTTCTTCCTGACCTACGGCCGGGGCGAGGGTCCCGAGGCCGAGCGCCAGCGCGCCAACATGGCCAAGATCAGCATCGGCGGCTTCCTGCCGGCCGACGACACCCATCTGCTGGTCGTCCGCAAGATGGAGGCCCTCGAGGCGCTGGGTCTCGCCAAGGAAGCCGGCGATCCGGCAAAGATCGCCGCGGCGCAGAAGGCCTATGACGAGATCCAGGCCGCGCTTGACAAGAAGGCCGCCGCGACGCCGGCGGCTCCCGCGCCGGCCGGGTAAGTTCCATGACCTCTGCCGCTCCCGCTTCCGCTGATCTTCAGCCCCCGCGCCGCTCCCTTTCGGCGCAGATGTTCGACCTCGCGCTGTGGGGCGGCATCGCCATCCTGCTCGTGATCAGCTTCGGACCCGCCGAAATCGGCAAGTTCCCGATGCTGTTCAGCTCCGAGAGCCGTATGGGCGAGTTCATCGCCGGCTTCTTCGCGCCGTTCCGCTTCTGGGACAGCGCCTGGTCGCCGACGGACTTCAGCGGCAAGGACTGGCCGCTCTACATCGGCAAGATGTGGCAGACGATCCAGATGGCCCTCTGGGGCACGGCCCTGGCGATCATCGTAGCCATCCCGTTCGGCCTTCTGGGGGCCAGCAACATCACCCCGGCCTGGATCCAGCAGCCTGTGCGCCGGGTTCTGGACCTGATCCGCTCGATCCCCGACCTGGTGGTCGCGGTCATCTTCATCACCGCCGTGGGCCTTGGCCCCTTCGCCGGCGTCATGGCGATGATGTTCAACACCGGCGGCGTGCTGGCCAAGTTGTTCTCCGAGGCGGTCGAGTCGATCGACAAGGGTCCGGTCGAGGGCGTTCGCGCCACCGGAGCCGGGCGGCTGCACGAGATCGTCTGGGGGGTCATCCCGCAGGTCGCGCCGCTGTGGACCAGCTACGGGCTCTATCGCTTCGAATCGAACAGCCGCGCCGCGACGGTGCTGGGGCTGATCGGGGCGGGCGGCATCGGCCAGGTGCTGATCGATTCGACCAACACCTTCCGCTACGACGAGACCGGCTGCATCGTGCTGGTGATCGTGGTGGCCGTGTCGGCGATCGACCTGCTGTCGCAGACCATCCGCAGCCGCCTGCTGTAGCGGCCTCCGATGCAGGACGGCCTGCGTTGACGCGCCTTGAGGCGGCGTTTCAGGCCTTCGGTCGCGGGGTCTTTCGCCGCGCCGGGGTCACGTGGCTGTCGCAAATTGTCTCCCAATGCCCGCCGAACGCCCCTAGAGCTTTGCAGGTTCCCGCCAGCAGCGGGCTCGGCGACAGGACGGGGCAATGACAACCGTGACGACGGCGACATGCAGCGCGGGGCTCGGCGCCCTGGTTCTGTTTCTTGCGACGGCAGCCACGGCGCAGGACGCTCCCGCCGCGGATGTCTGGGCCCCGACGATCAAGCTCAGCGGGCGGATCTATTTCGACAGTGTCGACCAGGAGGTCGACCGGGAGGCCGGCGCTGACGCCGCGATCGGTGAAGGCCGCCTGCGCACGGCCCGCCTGGCCCTTGCGGGAAATCTGAACTCGAAGTGGACCTACAAGGCCGAGGCCTCGATCTCGAGCCAGGACCAGAAACCGCAGTGGGAAGATCTCCTGCTGACCTACAAGGTCGATGCGTCCACCTCGATCATCGCCGGCAACTTCAGGACCGTGTCGTTCGAGAACATCTCGTCGTCCCTGAACAACACCTTCATGGAGCGCGGCCCGTTCAACGACATCATCGACGCCGGTCGGGTGATGAACCTCGTGGTGCGACGCACCGGGCCGAACTGGACGCTCCAGGCCGCCGTGTCGGGCGACACCGTCAACACCGGCGACACGATCACCAGCGAGCAGGTGGCCTATTCCGTGCGCGGGACCTGGGCGCCGGCCGTGGCCGAAGGCCAGGCGCTGCATCTGGGTTTCTGGGCGCGCGCGCGGGACCGGGGAGAAGGCCCGGCCTTCAACTACCGCGTCCGCAACAACACCAACTATGGCGCCCGCTACACCTCGACCGGCGCAATTGGCGACGGCGACGCCATGATCGGTCTCGAGGGGCTGTGGATCCTCGGCCCCCTGTCCCTGCAGGGTGAAGCCGTCCATATCGCGATTGATCGCACGAATGGTCTCGATCAGAACGCCGCCGCCTACTACGTCGCGGCCAGCTGGTTCGTCACCGGTGAGAGCCGCAAGCTGGACGTCGGCAAGGGCGCGATAGGCCGCACCAAGGTGCTGTCTCCCGTTACGTCGGGCGGCCCTGGCGCCATTGAGCTGGCGGCCCGCTACGACCGCGTCGATCTCACGGATATCAGCGGGCCCGCCGCGGCCGGTCAGTACAGCGCCTGGACCCTTGGGGCGAACTGGTACCCGCTCCCACACGTCCGTTTCATGGGCAACTTCACCCGGTCCCGAAACGACAATCCGGCCGTCGGCGCGGACGTGGATGTGGATACCCTGCAGTTCCGCGCCCAGTTCGACTTCTGATCCAGGGCGGCTTGGGGCGCCGCAGGAATCCGCCCGCCTTCGACCGGTCGACCTCGCGCGACCGGCCCTAGAGGTCGCGGTAGCACGACATGCGCCAGCTTGGCGTCGCGGGTCAGAGGGCAGTCGCGAAATGATCCGTCGCCGGATCGAATGTCACGAAACCGACGCGCCGCTGTTGCGGAACCTTGGTCGTCCTGTCGTCTGACCGTCGTCGCTCGGGCCTAGGAGTCCGCCTCGACCCCCCGCGAGGGGCGTGGGGCGAGATCGACAAGGATCCGACAATGAAAACGAAGACCTCGCTGGCCTGTGGGTCTGCCATGGGCGCGCTGCTGGCGCTGGCCCTGGTCTCGGGCGCCTCGGCGCAGGAAACCACCACCGCCTGGAAAGGCGCTCCGCAATTCTCCAACGACACCCTGACCTTCAAGGTCCGCGGCCGCGTCTATATGGACGTCGTCAGCCAGGAAGTTGACCGCGCCGTCGGCAACGACTTCAGCTCGCAGGTCAGCCGCGTCCGCACCGCCCGTCTTGGCGTCGAGGGCACCTGGAACCAGAACTGGGCCTACAAGGCCGAAGCCGCGATTTCGAGCGGCGGCGGCACGACGCAATGGGAAGACGTCGTCCTGGAATACAAGCCCAACGACTTCAGCTCGATCATGGTCGGCAACTTCAAGACCGTCTCGCTCGAGAACATCTCCTCCTCGCGCTACATCACCTTCATGGAACGCGGCCCGTTCAACGACATCATCGACGCCGGCCGCGTCATGAACGTCTCGGCCAAGATGAACGGCGAAAACTGGACCCTCCAGGCGGCCGTCTCCGGCGACTCGATCAACTCGGCTGATCCCACGGTTGTCGGCAACGACGGCGGCAGCGATCAGGTCAGCGTCAACGCCCGCGCCACCTGGGCGCCGGTCATGACCGACACCCAGACCCTGCACCTCGGCATCTGGGGCCGCCAGCGCGATCGCGGCGATCAGGCCGGCTTCAACTACCAGGTCCGCAACAACACAAACTACGGTGCGCGTTACGTTTCGTCGGGCGGCATTGGCGACAGCGACACCATGATCGGCGTGGAAGCGCTCTACATCGCCGGTCCGTTCTCGCTGCAGGGCGAGTACGCGAACATCGACATCGATCGCACCAATGGTCTGCAGCAGGAAGCCAACGCCTACTACGTGGCCGCCAGCTGGTTCGTCACCGGCGAGCGCCGGAACATGGACGTCAAGAAGGGCGAACTGGGTCGCACCAAGATCCTCTCGCCGATGACCGCCGGCGGCTTCGGCGCCTTCGAACTGGCCGCGCGCTATGACAGCGCCGACCTGACGGACATCACCGGCGTGGCGACGGCGGGCGAGTACACCGCCTGGACGCTCGGCGCGACCTGGTATCCGTTCCCGTACGTCCGCTTCATGACCAACTACACGAAGTCGCAGAACGACAACGCGATCCTCGCCAACGACGTGGACGTGGACACCCTCCAGTTCCGCGCCCAGTTCGACTTCTAGGCCTCACGGACCCGTCGGAATTTCCGGCGGGTCCACCCTTTTCGGGATTGGCCAAGGGTCAACCCCGCTTCTGTCCGGAGATTCTCCCATGAAGAAAGCACTTGGCGCGGTCGCCGCTCTTGCGGTCATGACCCTCGCCACCCAGGCCCACGCCGCCCGCGACTACGTCTGGGCCGCCGGCTCCTCCACCGTCTTCCCGTTCACGACCCGCGTGGCCGAGAACTTCGCCCGCAAGACCGGCTCCAAGGCGCCCAAGGTCGAATCGCTTGGCACCGGCGGCGGCTTCAAGCTGTTCTGCGGCGGCACGGGTGAAGGATTCCCCGACATCGCCAACGCCTCGCGCCCGATGAAGAAGTCGGAATTCGACGCCTGCGCCGCCAAGGGCGTGAAGGACATCATCGCGATCAAGATCGGCTTCGACGGCATCGTCATCGCGGTCGACAAGGACGGCGCCAACTACGACTTCAAGCTTGAGCACCTGTATCTGGGCCTGTCGGCCAAAGTGCTGCGCTACGGCAAGTTCGTGCCCAACCCCTACAAGTCCTGGGACGAGATCGGCACGGGCCTGCCCGGCAACCGCATCCTGGTCTACGGCCCCCCGCCCACGTCCGGCACCCGTGACGCCTGGCTTGAGCTCGGCATCGAGGCCGGGGCCCGCAAGTTCCCGGTCCTCGACGAAATGCGCTCGAACAACGAAAAGGGCTTCAAGGGCCTGGTCGATCCGCTGCGCGCGGACGGCTGGATCGACGCCGGCGAGAACGACAACGCCATCGTCCAGACCCTGACCCGTACGCCGGGCGCCCTCGGCGTGTTCGGCTACAGCTTCCTGGAAGAGAACGGCGACAAGGTGAAGGGTGCGACGGTCAATGGCGTCGCGCCGACCGCGGCGTCCATCTCCAGCGGCGCTTACCCGCTGTCGCGCTCGCTCTACATCTACGTCAAGAAGTCCAACCTCGGCGTGACGCCGGGCCTGCGTGAGTTCGTCGAGGAGTTCCTCTCCGACGCAGCCACGGGCCGCGGCGGCTACCTGCAGGGCCGGGGTCTGATCCCGCTGCCTGCCGGCCAGCACGACGCCGGCAAGGCCGCGTTCAAGGCCGGTACGGTCATGGGCCGTCCTGCTTCGTAAGACTCTCTCCCGAACCCAAAGACTTGCGCCGCGGATCGAATGATCCGCGGCGTTTTTCTGTTTCCATGATCCATCATGGGCCGGCTTGTCCGGACCATCCGAGAAAACTGACAAGGGAAGTCGAACGCCGAAAGGGCAGCACTCGGCCTGGCTGGCGCCAACATGCATGGGTGGCCCGGACCAGCCGGGCCATGACTATGTATGAGCTAGGCCGCCTTCGGCCGGCGCCGCAGCCGGGCCAGCCGCCGCAGCCGCCGCCAGAAGCGGGTCTTCTCCGGCTCGGGATAGGGCTCGAGGTTCTTCACGAACTGCTCGGCGCAGGCGCGCCAGCTGAACTGTTCGGCAAAGGCCCGGACGGCGGTGCGATCGAGCTCGAGGCAGGCCAGGCAGGCCTCCCGCAGGCCGTTGACGCGGTCCGGCGCCAGGGCGCCGGCGTTGGACCCCGGAATGATGTCCGCCGGCCCCGGCGCATTGAAGCCCGCGACGGGGACGCCGGCCGCCATCGCCTCCAGAATCACCAGGCCGAACGTGTCGGTCAGCGAGGGGAACACGAACACGTCGGCGCAGCCGAAGTAGGCCGCCAGCTCGTCGCCGTACTTGGCGCCGACGAACTTCACATCCGGATAGTTCTCCTCCAGCTCGGCGCGCTGGGGACCATCGCCGACCACCACCTTGGTGCCGGGCAGGTCGAGGCTGGCGAAGGCCTCGATGTTCTTCTCCACCGCCACGCGACCGACATTGAGGAAGATCGGCCGCGCCAGACCCGCATAGACGTCGGGCTCGTCATCCCGCTTCGGATGGAAGATGTCGGTATCGACCCCGCGCGACCAGGCGGAGATGTTGCGGAAGCCGTGGCTTTCCAGCTCCTCGCGCATGGTGTCGGTGGCCACCATCATCCGGCCGGACGGCTTGTGGAACCACTTCATGTAGGCGTAGCCGGCCGCCAGCGGGACGGGCAGGCGGGCCGAGACGTATTCCGGAAAGCGCGTGTGATAGCTGGTCGTGAACGGCAGCTTCCATTCCAGGCACACGCGCCGCGCGGCCAGACCCACCGGACCTTCGGTGGCGATATGGATCGCTTCGGGTTCGAACGACTTGAACCGCTCCTGGATCGGTTCATAGGCGCCGACGGCCAGCTTGATCTCGGAATAGGTCGGCAGCGGCACGGTGTTGAACTGGTCGGGGCTGATCACCTCGACCTCGTGGCCCATGGCGCGCATCTCCGCGACCGTGCGCGTCAGCGTCCGGACAACGCCGTTGACCTGGGGCTCCCAGGCGTCGGTGGCCACGAGGATACGCATCAGGCGGCGGCAGGCTCCGGCAGGGCGTCGGAGTCGCCCCGCGCCATTGTGGACCAGGAACGGCGCTTCGCCCACTCCACGATCTCCAGGCGGCCGTCATGATGCTCGACCAGCGCCGTGCAGCTCTCCACCCAGTCGCCGTCGTTGACATAGAGGATGCCGCCGAAGTCGCGCATCTCCGCCTTGTGGATATGGCCGCAGATCACGCCATCCACACCGCGCCGACGGGCCTCGTCGGTTACGGCTTCCTCGAAATTCTCGATGAACTGCAAAGCGTTCTTCACCTTGACCTTCAGGTAGGCCGAGAAACTCCAGTATCCCAACCCCAGCCGATGACGCGCCCGGGCGACGAGAGTGTTCAGTAGCAGGAGCGTTCTATAGGACCAATCGCCGAGGAAGGCGAGCCAGCGGGCGTGTTGCACGATACCGTCGAACTCGTCCCCGTGGACGACCAGGAAACGCCGCCCGTCCGCGGTTTCGTGGATGGCGTCGCGCACGACGACCACACCGCCGAAATGAACGCCGCAGAAGTCTCGGGCCACCTCGTCGTGGTTGCCGGGCACATAGGTCACCCTGACGCCCTTGCGCGCCATCCGGAGCACCTTCTGGACGACGTCGTTGTGGCTCTGCGGCCAGTGCCATCCGCTCTTCAGCTTCCAGCCGTCGATTATGTCGCCGACCAGATAGAGATGGTCGCATTCAAGATGGCGGATGAAGTCGAGCAGCATCTCGGCCTGGCAGCCGCGCGTCCCCAGATGCACGTCGCTGATGAACGCCGCGCGGCAGCTCAAGGTTTGGGCGTGCGGTCCCATTTTTCGCTCCGCTGACAGGCGCCGATCCCCAGCCGCTAGGCTGATTGCGTGTCAGTCTCGTGAAACGGGGACAGGACATGTTGCGGCGCAATATGGGGAGCCCTAGATGAGCCCCATGGCAGAGGCCCTTTCAGTATCGCGTGACACCCCCAAATCGCGCCGCACGCGCGCCCGGATTCTCGAGGAAGCCGTGCGGGTCATCGCCGAAAACGGCTATGCGGCCACGACCAACGCCGCGGTAGCCGAAGCGGCCGAGATCACCCGCGGCGCGATGCTTTACCATTTCCCGACGCGCGAGAGCCTGCTTGAGGCGGCGATCGACTTCATCCAGGCCCGGCGGGCGGAGATGTTCCGCGACGCGGCCGAAAGTCTGCCGCCGGGGGCGGACGTCACCGAGCACGCGATCGAGACCTACTGGGATCTTCTGCACCGTCTCCCGTTCGTCGCCTTCGCCGAACTGGAGGCCGCCTCGCGCACCGATCCGCTGGTGCGCGACCTGCTGGCCCCCTCGCTGGCCGAGTTCGACAGGGCGCAGATCGGCGACCATTTCCTGAAGATGCTGCATGCCGGCGCCGGCCCCCGGTTCCAGGCCAGCCGCGACCTCGCCCGGTTCATGCTCGAGGGCATGGCGAGAGCTCAGGTGACCTACGACAAGGATGAGCGCGTCGAGCGCCTGCTGACGGTCATCAAGCGCGCCACCCACATGCTCAACCGCAAGGGCGGCGTGACCGACCTCTGGCCGGAATAAGCGGGGACATGGACCTGCGGTCCATGTCCCCGACTGCTTGACCCTCCCGCTCGGCTCAGGCCATCACTGGCTCACCGCACCCCGGAGCCGGTCATGAACCCCTTCACCGATCACCCGCATTCCGTCGGCGAGAGCTACGGCAAGCATCTGGGCGTGGCGACGAGCTTCGGCTTCGCGATGATCGGCGCGGGCGTCGCGTCGGTCCTGCACGGCGTCTTCCCGTGGATGTTCCAGACCACCGGCAGCCGCACGATCAAGACGCTCTACCACCGCCTCACCGGCCGTGGGCCGGCTGAAGCCGGCTACGGCGACTGGGAAGGCGCGGGGGTCTAGGTCCGCGTCTTCTCCGCCGCGATCCAGGCGTCGATACGGACTTCGAGCAGATCCATCGGCAGCGGCCCGGCCAGCAGCACCGCGTCGTGGAACCGGCGGATGTCGAACTTCGCGCCCAGCGCCGTCTCGGCCCGCTTGCGCAGTTCCTTGATCTTCAGCTCACCGACCTTGTAGGCCAGCGCCTGCCCCGGCCAGCCGACGTATCGCGCCAGCTCGACCTCGATGTTCAGCGACGAGAGCGCCGTGTTCTCCGTGAAGCACTTGCGCGCTTCGTCCAGGCTCCAGCCCAGCCAGTGCAGTCCAGTGTCCGACACCAGCCGGCAGGCGCGCCACATCTCCATCGAGAGTCGCCCGAACTTCTCGTAGGGCGTCCGGTAGATGCCCATCTCCGTGCCGAGGCTCTCGGCATACAGCGCCCAGCCCTCGACGAAGGCGGTCATGTCGGCGTCGCGGCGGAAGGCGGGCACGCCCTCCAGTTCCTGGGCCAGGGCGATCTGCAGGTGGTGGCCGGGGACGGCCTCGTGCAGGGTCAGGGCCGGCAACTCGTAGAGGCCGCGCTGGTCGAGCGCGTAGGTGTTGACCATGTAGCCGCCGGCGATCCCCTGACTGGCGCTGCCCGGGAAATAGCGGCCGCTGGTGTAGCCCTTCTCGATTTCCGCCGGCACGGGCCGCACGCCGTAGGGCAGGCGAGGCAGGGTTCCGAAATAGCGCGGCAGCTGGTCGTCGATCCGCTTGGCGACCTCGCTGGCCTTTTCCAGCAGCGCCTGGCGGGTGGTCACATAGAACTGCGGGTCGCTGCGCAGGAAGGCGAGAAATTCGGCGTGTGTGCCCGAGAAGCCGGCCTCGGCGCGCACCGCGTCCATCTCGGCCCGTATGCGGGCCACCTCGCGCTCGCCCAGAGCGTGGATCTCGTCGGGGGTCAGGCTGGTGGTCGTGAAACGGCGGGCGAGGAAGGCGTAATAGTCCTTGCCGCCGGGGGCGCTGCCGACGCCCAGCGCGGCCTTGGTCTTCGGCAGGTATTCCTTCTCGACGAAGGTGGCGAAGCGCTGCTGCGCCGGGCGCACCTGGCCGGTGATGATGGCCAGGGCGCGGGCCTTCAGCGCCGCCTGCTCGGCGGCGGCGATCGCCGGCGACATGGCGCGGAACGGCGTCATCAACGGGTCGGCCTCGGGCGCGATCTTCAGCGCCGCCTGGGCCTGGCCGAGCACGATCTCGCTGATCATCCGCGGCTGCAGCCAGCCGGTCGTGATGCCCCGGCGGGCGTTGGCGATGTTGTCGTCGTAGTATTTCGCCAGCGCGCCCATCCGGCCGAGCCAGGCCTCGGCGTCGGCGACCGAGTTGATCGGCGTCACCGTCGCCACATAGGGCGCCAGCAGATGGAAGCCGTCGTCGCTGGAGAAGGCGAACCGGCCCGTGTCGAAGTCGATGTAGCCCAGGTTGTCGCGGATCAGACGGGCCAGAAAGGCGCGGTTCAGCTGGCCATCGGCATCCAGCGAGGCGGCGGGGATCGCGTCCAGCCGCGCCTTGAACCCTTCCAGCGCGGCCTTGCGCGCCGCATCGGCGGCCGGCGTCACGTCCGGCAGCTTCGACAGCGCCGCCCGGTCGCCGTTCTGGCCGGCGGATATCGGGCTCTGGGCGAGGTTCCAGGCCTCGTAGTCGCTGACGAGGGCGTCCAGCGGCGAAAGGGCCTGTGACGTCGGGACGGTGACAGCGACCGTCGCCGGCGCTCCCTCGCGGGCCTGCGCGCCGGACAGGCCCAGCGTGGCGGCCAGCGCCACAGCCAGCGAAATTCCTCGAACCATCGACTTCATCCCCTCGTCAGAGCCCGCCAAGCTGGCGCCGCCCGCGCGCCGCCGCAAGCCGGGGCTTGGCGAACCGGCCCGGCGCGGGCCATGCTCCGCGCCTGAACTCTGGGGGAGGGGCTCATGAGCTTCCTGACGCGGCGCATCGCCATCGATCGTGAGATTGGTCATGTGGAGGGCCACGGCCTGAAGCCCACGCTGGGTTGGCCGCATCTGGTTGCGCTCGGCGTCGGGGCCATCGTCGGCACCGGCATCTACACCCTGACCGGCGAGGCCGCGGGCCTGGCGGGGCCGGGGGCGATGCTCAGCTTTCTGATCGCCGGGGCCGTCTGCGCCGCCGCCGCCCTCTGCTATGCCGAGATGGCCACCCTGATGCCGCGGGCGGGCAGCGCCTACACCTACAGCTACGCGGTCATGGGCGAGACGGCCGCCTGGGTCGTCGGCTGGAGCCTGATCCTCGAATACACCGTGGTCTGCGCAGCCGTGTCGGTCGGTTGGGCCGGCTACGCCTCGGGCCTGATCCTCAGCTGGTGGCCGGATGCGCCGCAACAGCTGCTCAAGGGCCCCGAGGCCGGCGGGATCGTGAATCTGCCGGCGGTGGTCATCGCCCTGCTGGTGGCCGCTCTGCTGGCGCTGGGCACGCGCGAGAGCGCCCGGGTCAACTTCGTGCTGGTAATCGTCAAACTGGTCGCCCTGGCCGGCTTCATCGCCCTGGCGCTTCCAGCCTTCAACGCGGCCCACTTCTCGCCGTTCATGCCCCAGGGCTTCTGGGCGCACGAAGTCGATGGCGTGAAGTTCGGCGTGATGGGCGCGGCCTCGATCATCTTCTTCGCCTTCTACGGCTTCGACGCGATCTCGACGGCGTCAGAGGAAACCAAGAATCCGGCGCGGGACCTGACCATCGGAATCGTCGGCTCGATGCTGCTGTGCACGCTGATCTACATGGCGGTCGCCGCCACCGCGATCGGCGCGATGGCTCCGGCCGAGTTCGCCAAGAGCCCCGAGCCGCTGGCGCACATCATCCGCGAGCTCGGCCACCCCAAGGCCGCCTGGCTGATCGGTCTTGCCGCCATCATCGCCATGCCGACGGTGATCATGGTGTTCATGTACGGACAGACCCGCGTGTTCTTCGCCATGGCGCGTGATGGTCTGCTGCCGCGCGGTCTTGCGAAGGTGCACAGCAAGCTGGGCACGCCGGTGGCGGTGACCCTCTTCACCGGGGTCATCGCGGCCATTCTCGGGGGAGCGCTGCCCCTGGGCACCATCGTCTCGGTCGCCAACGCCGGCACCCTGGCCGCCTTCATCGCCACGGCCATCGCCATGATGATCCTGCGCGTCCAGCAGCCGGCCCGTCCGCGACGGTTCAAGACGCCGCT
This sequence comes from Caulobacter sp. FW305-C-30-S16, assembly GCF_058783025.1. Classification (NCBI taxonomy): domain Bacteria; kingdom Pseudomonadati; phylum Pseudomonadota; class Alphaproteobacteria; order Caulobacterales; family Caulobacteraceae; genus Caulobacter; species Caulobacter sp. FW305-C-30-S16. Next base: position 770,402 of record NZ_JBYSYH010000001.1, read on the forward strand.
CTGGTGGCTGGTGGGACCGTTCGCGGTGCTCGGTTGCGCTTACCTGTTCGCAGGGCTCAACACCTTCACGATGATCGTGTTCGTGATCTGGAACCTGATCGGGCTGGCGGCGTACCTGCTGTACTTCCGGACCACCAGCAACCTGTCTAAGGCCTAGTTCCTCGTCCGCGCGCGGACAACCGGCCTCCGGTCGATCAGATTGAACGTCAGCGTGGTCGTCAGGCCGACGACCGTGCCGAACAGGGCCGCCCAGACCATGCCAACGCCGAGGTCGAACAGACCGCTCAGCGCCTCGGTCCGCCTGACCTCGGCCGCGAGGGACAGGGTCAGAAGCATCCAGGCGAACAGGTAGGCCATCTCGCCAATCGCCACGCAGATGCCGACGCACCGCAGGACGCCGATCAGCGTGATGCGCGTTTCTGTCTCAGTCGTGACGGGCAAGGGAGAAGACCTCTGGATTTCACCCGGAAGTAGCGACCGCCTCGTCTAATCGCCTTGATAATAGTCAAACGCCGCTCAGGACTCCGCGGCCGCCAGCGCCGCCGAGATCGCGCCCTTGAGCACTGGCCGGAGGATCCCCGCGCGTCCGGCGTCGACCCGGTTGTCGGCGCCCAGGTGCGTGCTCTTGGCCAGTTCCATCTGGATGGCGTGCACGCCGCTGGCCGGGTCGCCGTAGGTGCGGGTGATGTAGCCGCCCTTGAAGCGGCCATTGAGCACGGCGCTGAACGGGCCGCCCTGGCAGACGGCGAACGCCGCGGCGCTGACGGCGTCACCGCAGGCCGCGCCCGAGGCGGTGCCCATGTTCAGGTCCGGCAGCGTCCCCTCGAACAGCCGAGGCACGACGCCGCTGATCGAATGGGCGTCCCACAGCAGGGCGACGCCGTAGCGGTCGAGCGCCGTGGCGACGGCCAGGGCCAGGGCCGCGTGATAGGGCCGCCAGTAGCGCTCGCGCCGGTCGGCGATTTCCGCCTCGTCGGGAGCGGCGGCCTGATAGACGGCCTCTCCGGCAAAGGTTTCGGTCGGCGTCAGCCCCGCGCCCCACTGGCCGGGGTACAGCGGCGCATTGTCCGGCGGGCGGTTCACGTCGATCACCAGCCGCGACCAACGGGCGACGACGGTCGTCGCGCCGAGTTCGTCGGCGAAGCCATACAGGGCCGGCTGCTCGAAATCGGTGTCGTCCAGCCGCAAGGCCTCCGGCGTCATCCGCGCCGCGATGGCGTCCGGGATGTCGGTCCCGACGTGCGGGAAGCTGATGATCAGCGGCGAGGCGCGGGCGGTCACCAGGGGGGCGGTCATGCGCCGAACGCCCCGGCCAGCACCAGCGCCGTGACCCCCGCGATGTCCGGGGCGAAGTAGCGGTCCCGGTCCCACGGCGCGGCGACCGTACGGATCCGCCCATGCGCCGTCTCCAGCGGCCCGGACGACCGCAGCGGCCGGCGGAACTCGATGCCCTGCGCGGCGGCCAGCAGTTCGATGCCGACGATGGCGGCGGCGTTGTCGGCCATCTGCGTCAGCCGCCGCGCGCCGTAGGTGGCCATGGAGACGTGATCCTCCTGGTTGGCGCTGGTCGGCAGGCTGTCGGTGCTGGAGGGGTGGCTGAGGCCCTTGTTCTCGCTGACCAGGGCGGCGGCCGTCACCTGGGCGATCATGAAGCCGGAATTGACCCCGCTCTCGGCCACCAGGAAGGCGGGCAGGCCGCTCATCGTCGGGTCAACCAGCAGGGCGGTCCTCCGCTCACTGAGCGAGCCGATCTCCGCCAGCGCCAGCGCCAGCGTATCGGCGGCAAACGCCACCGGCTCGGCGTGGAAGTTGCCGCCGGACAGGGCCTCGCCTGTCTCGGCGAACACCAGCGGATTGTCCGTCACCGCCCCGGCCTCGATCAGCAGGGTGCGCTGGGCGTTCTCCAGCAGATCGAGCACGGCGCCCATGACCTGCGGCTGGCACCGCAGGCTGTAGGGATCCTGCACGCGGTCGCAGTCCGCATGGCTGGCGCGGATCTGGCTGCCGTCGAGCAGGGCGCGCAGGCGGCGCGCAACCTCGATCTGGCCCGGCTGGCCACGGGCGGCGTGGATGCGCGGGTCGAACGGCACATCGCTGCCGGCCAGGGCGTCGACACTGAGCGCGCCGGCCACCAGAGCCGCCTGGAAAATGTTCTGGCCGAGCACCAGCCCCTTCAGCGCCAGGGCGGTCGAGACCTGGGTCCCGTTGATCAGCGCCAGGCCCTCCTTGGCCCGCAGAACGATCGGTTCGAGCCCGGCGGCCTTCAGGCCCTCCGCCGCCGGAACGACCTTCCCGGCGACCTTCAGCTCGCCTACGCCGAGCAGGGTCGACGCCAGATGCGCCAGCGGCGCGAGATCGCCCGACGCGCCGACCGAACCCTTTTCCGGAATGACGGGCAGGATATCCAGCGCAAGCAGCCGGACGAGCGTTTCGATCAACTGCAGCCGCACGCCGGAAAAGCCGCGGGCAAGCCCTGCGATCTTCAGCAGCAGGATCAACCGCACCACATCGTCCGGCAGCGGCGCGCCGACGCCGCAACAATGCGACAGGATCAGGTTGCGCTGCAGCTCCGCCAGCTGGTCCGGGGCGATGGTCTTCTTCGCCAGCAGGCCGAAGCCGGTGTTCACGCCATAGACGGTGCGTCCGTCGGCGAGGATGGCGTCGATCGTGGCGGCGGATCGCGCGATGCCTTGCCGCGCGCCGTCGCTGAGCGCCGTCTGGCAGGGACCCGCGAGCGCCGCCCGGACATGCTCGATGCCGATGGCGTCGTCGCCGAAGACGAGCGCCGGGGTCATCGCGCCGCCTCCAGCGACGGCAGGTCGAGGCCCTGCTCGCGCGCGCAGTCGATGGCGATATCGTAGCCGGCGTCGGCGTGGCGCATGACGCCGGTACCGGGATCATTCCACAGCACCCGTTCCAGCCGCTTGGCCGCCTCCGGCGTGCCGTCGGCCACGATCACCACGCCCGCGTGCTGGCTGTAGCCCATGCCGACCCCGCCGCCGTGATGCAGCGACACCCAGGTCGCGCCGCCCGCGGTGTTGAGCAGGGCGTTGAGCAGGGGCCAGTCGCTGACCGCGTCCGAGCCGTCCTGCATCGCCTCGGTCTCACGGTTGGGGCTGGCGACGGAGCCGCTGTCCAGGTGGTCGCGGCCGATGACAATCGGCGCCTTCAGCTCGCCGCTGGCGACCATCTCGTTGAACATCAGCCCGGCCCGGTGCCGGTCGCCCAGCCCGATCCAGCAGATCCGCGCAGGCAGGCCCTGGAAGGCGATCCGCTCCTTCGCCATGTCGAGCCAGCGGTGCAGGTGCACATTGTCAGGGAACAGGCGCTTCATCGCCGCGTCGGTCTTGTAGATGTCCTCCGGATCTCCCGACAGCGCCGCCCAGCGGAAAGGTCCCACGCCGCGGCAGAACAGCGGGCGGATGTAGGCGGGCACGAAGCCCGGGAAGTCGAAAGCGTGCTCCAGCCCCTCGTCCTTCGCCACCTGGCGGATGTTGTTGCCGTAGTCGAGGACCGGGATGCCCTGGTTGTGGAAGTCGAGCATCGCCTGGACGTGCGGCACGATGGATTCCCGCGCCGCCCGGTCGACGCCGGCCGGATCGGCGGCCCGCGCCTGTTCCCAGCGCTCGACGGTCCAGCCCCTCGGCAGATAGCCGTTGATGGTGTCGTGAGCGCTGGTCTGGTCGGTGACTACGTCCGGCCGCACGCCGCGACGGACCAGTTCGGGGAAGATGTCGGCGGCGTTGCCGAGCAGGCCGACGGAGAGGGCCCGGCCCTCCTTCGTCGCCCGTTCGATACGGGCCAGGGCGTCATCGAGATCCTCGGTGGCCTCGTCGAGATAGCGGGTCTCCAGCCGGCGCTGGATGCAGCGGGCCTGACACTCGACGGCCAGCATCGAGGCGCCGGCCATGGTCGCCGCCAGCGGCTGGGCCCCGCCCATGCCGCCGAGGCCCCCGGTCAGGATCCACTTGCCGGTCAGGTCGCCGCCGAAATGCTGGCGACCGACCTCGACGAAGGTCTCGTAGGTGCCCTGAACGATGCCCTGGCTGCCGATGTAGATCCACGATCCGGCCGTCATCTGGCCGTACATCATCAGTCCCTTGCGATCGAGCTCGTGGAAATGCTCCCAGGTCGCCCATTTCGGCACCAGATTGGAGTTGGCGATCAGTACGCGCGGCGCGTCGGCATGGGTGCGGAAGACCCCCACCGGCTTGCCTGACTGGACCAGCAGCGTCTCGTCGTCGTTCAGCCGCCGCAGGGTGGCGACAATGGCGTCGAAGCTGGCCCAGTCCCGCGCCGCCTTGCCGATGCCGCCATAGACGACCAGGTCCTCGGGCCGCTCGGCGACGTCGGGATCCAGGTTGTTCATCAGCATGCGGAGCGCGGCTTCGGTCAGCCAGGACTTGCAGGTCATCTCCGTCCCGTGCGCGGCGCGGACGATGCGGCTGTTGCTGGTGCTCATGCCTTCAGTCTTTCGATGGTCTTGCGATAGGCGCGGGCGACAGCCTCGCGCGCGATGTGTCGGCCGTTCTCGACGCGGCGCTTCCCGCCGGCCCAGACCTCGCGGACGCAGCCCTGGCCGCTGAAAACGAGGCTGTCGAGGATCAGGTCGCCGTCACGGCCGGCGAGGGCCGGATGGTCGGTGTCCAGCACCACGAAATCGGCCGAGGCCCCGACGGCCAGCGCCCCGGCGGACCGGCCGGTTGGCCGCGCCGCCGCCTCCGCCGCCGCGAGCCACAGCCAGGCGCCGACATGCTCTCCGCCCCCGGCGCCGAGGGTTCGCTTGCGCGCCTGCAACCGCCGCCCGTATTCGAACCAGCGCAGTTCCTCGACCGGACTGGTCGAGACATGGCTGTCGGATCCGATGCCGAACGATCCGCCCGCGCCGAGGAAGGCCGGGGCGTTGAAGAAGCCGTCGCCAAGGTTGCCCTCCGTCGACGGACACAGGGCCACGGTGGCCCCGGCGCGAGCCGCGCCCTCGGCCTCCGCGTCGGTCATGTGGGTGGCGTGCACCAGCGTCCAGCGCGGGGTCAGCAGTCCCTGGTCAAGCAGCCATTCGACTGGCCGCCTGCCGGTCGCGGCGAGGCATTCGTCGACCTCGCCGGTCTGTTCGGACACATGGATGTGGATCGGGATCTCCGGGCCGACCTGCTCCAGCACCCGGGCCATCTGCTGCGGCGTCACGGCCCGCAGGCTGTGGAAGGCGAGGGCTTCCGCGTCGGTGTCGTCCAGCAGACGCAGGAAGGCGTCAGGGTCCATCAGGAACCGCTTCTGGCCGTCCAGCGCCGGTTTCCCGCCAAAGCCGCTGGAGGTGTAGAGCACTGGCGCAAGCGTCAGGCCGATGCCGCTGGTCGCCGCGGCCCGGCGGATGGCGTGCGCCATCTCCGCCGGATCGGCATAGGGCCGGCCATCGGGGGCGTTGTGCAGGTAGTGGAACTCGACGATCCCGCCGTAACCCTGTTCCAGCAGCTCGACATAGAGCATCGCGGCGATGGCCTCGACATCGTCCGGCGTCAGCTTGCGCAGGAAGCCGTACATCGCGCCGCGCCAGGCCCAGAAGTCATCGACCCCGGCCCGCGACTGCTCGGCCAGACCGGCCATGGCCCGCTGGAAGGCGTGGCTGTGCAGGTTGGTGATCGCCGGAATCGCCGCGCCGGCCACCCGCGTGCAGCCGGCGGGATCAGCGTCCGGCGTGATCGCGGCGATGCGACCGGCCTCCACCGTAAAGCGCACGTTGCGCGCCCAGCCGCCGGGCAGCCGCGCCTGTTCGAAGATGATGTCCACGTGATCTCGGCCCAAGGAGGCTCGTAGCTAGGCCTCCGTAGGGTAAGCTGGCAAGACCCTGCGATGACCCGAATCGATCTCCTCCTCACCGACTGCCGCGCCGCGACCATGACCGTCGGCGGCGCCGCCTATGGGGCGATCGAGGGGGGCGCCATCGCGGTGGCGGACGGCCGGATCGCCTGGATCGGCCCGCGCCATGAGGCGCCGGACTTCCAGGCCGTCAGCACCGTCCGGCTCGACGGGCGCTGGGTCACGCCGGGCCTGATCGACTGCCACACCCACCTGGTCTTTGGCGGTGACCGTATCGGCGAGTTCGAGGCGCGGCTCGGAGGCGCGACCTACGAGGAGATCGCCAACGCCGGCGGCGGCATCCGCTCGTCCGTGGCGGCGACCCGCGCAGCGACCGAGGCCGGCCTCATCCGGTCGGCCCGCAAGCGGCTGGCCAACTTCATCGCCGAGGGCGTCACCACGATCGAGATCAAGTCCGGCTACGGCCTCGATCTGGAAACCGAGCTGAAGATGCTCCGCGCCGCCCGCTATCTCGACGGCGACGTGCGGGTGGTGACCAGCTTCCTCGGCCTGCATGCGGTTCCGAAGGACCAGGACCGCGACGCCTACGTGTCGATGATCATCGACGAGGCCCTGCCGGCGGCGAAGGCTGCGGGACTGGTGGACATCGTCGACGCCTATCTCGAGGGCATCGCTTTCACGCCGGCGGAGGTCTCACGGCTGTTCGACAAGGCCAGGGCGCTAGGCCTTCCGGTCCGTCTGCATGCGGACCAGCTGTCGGACGGCGACGGCGCGGCGCTGGCCGCGCGGTACGGCGCCCTGTCGGCGGACCATCTCGAATTCACCTCACTGGCCGGCGTCGAGGCCATGGCCAAGGCGGGAACCGTCGCTGTCCTGCTGCCCGGCGCTTTCGTGGCCTTGGCGGAGACGCAGAAGCCGCCGGTGGACGCCCTGCGCGCGGCGGGCGTCGGTATGGCGGTGGCCAGCGACTGCAACCCCGGCACCTCACCCATGCTGTCCCTGCGGGCGGCGATGATGCTCGCCTGCAGCCAGTTCCGTCTGACCCCGGAGGAGGCGCTGGCCGGGACCACGCGTGTCGCCGCGAAAGCGCTGGGCATCGCCGCGGAGACCGGAACCCTGGAACCCGGCAAGGCCGCCGACCTCGCCGTCTGGGATATCGAACGCCCGGCCGAGCTCAGCTACTGGCTCGGCGGCCGTCTGCTGCACCGGTCCTGGCGCGGTGGGACGCCGGTCGTGGCCTAGGCCCGATTGACCTCGATCATGGCGCGGGATGGGCGCGTGGCGCATCGCAACACGGGGCGTTTCAACCCACGCGGCCGAGGCCGCTCGCCAGGAAACAGCTCGTGTCAGACAAGACCGTTGAACAGATCGCCCACAACCGGCGGGCCGGACGCCTGCGCCTCGTGCGTCAGCTGCACTTCTGGGTGGCCGTGTTCGTCGCGCCGAGCCTGATGCTGTTCGCCCTCACCGGCATGCTGCAGCTGTTCAAGCTGCATGAGGCGGAAGGTAACTACCGGCCGCTGCCGGTCATCGAGAAGCTCGGGCAGGTGCACATCCACCAGACCTACGCCCTACGCCCCGTCCGGGCCCGCCCGCCCGAGGCTGCTGCGCCCGCCGCCGCGCCGGCCAGGCCTGAGCCCGAAGAAAAGGCCGCGCCGCTCGGCGAGACCCTCGTCAAATGGACCTTCCTGCTGATCTCGGCCGGCATGGCCGTCTCCAGCGTCCTGGGGGTCTGGATGGCGCTGAGCAACACGCGCCAGCGCCGGCTGACGCTGATCCTGCTGGCTGCCGGGACGGTCCTGCCGGTGATCGTGCTGGCGCTCTAGTTCGCCATCAGCGTCTGGCTGATGCGGAACGCCGCCGGCATGATCAGCACCCCCATCAGGCAGGGGAAGATGAACAGGATCAGGGGGATCATCAGCTTGGCCGGCAGGCTCATGGCCTTCTCCTCGGCCCGCAGCATCCGCTTGGCGCGCATGTCCTCGGAGAAGACGGTCAGGGTGTCGCCCAGACTGGTGCCCATCTCCTCGGACTGACGCAGCATGGTGGCCAGCGCCCGCGCGTCGTCGATGGCGAGGCGTTCGGCGAAGCTCGACCAGGCTTCCTTGCGGGAGCGGCCGGCGCGCAGCTCCAGCGTCAGGAACCGCAGGTGTTCGCCCAGATGCACGTAGCGGCGGCTCAGTTCCTCGCCGACCCGGCTGACTGCCGCGTCCAGCGAGAGGCCCGCCTCGACCGACGCGACCAGCAGGTCGAGCAGGTCGGGGAAGCCGTCCATGTATTCCAGCTCCAGCTTGCGCCGGCGGGCCTTGATCACCTGTTCCGGACCGAGCAGCGCCGCCACCGCGAATCCGCCGGCCAGCAGGATCGCGCCCATCCCGCCGCCGCCGCTGATCGCCCAGGGCACGGTCAGGATGGTCGCGACGGTCGCCAGCAGCAGGGCGACGGCCTTGGCGCCGAGATAGACCGCCACGGCCTCGCGGCTGAACCAGCCGGCCTGGATCAGCCGCGCCCGGATGGTCGACAGCTGCGCCGGGTCCTGGATCGCCATCCGGTCGCCCAGCCGCTTCACGCCGCTGACCACGCCCGCCAGCGCCGCCGACCCGCCGCCGCCGGTCTGGACGACGACCGCTCCGGACAGCCGCGCCCGGCGCCGCGCGCCGTTCTGCGCCTCGCGCAGTCCGATCAGGGCCGCGCCGCCGACGCCGAGCGTGATCAGCCCGACGGCGGCCCAGGTCAGCAGGGTCTGGAGTTGCACCGGATCCATGGGCTCAGATCCTCATGTCGATCATCTTGCGCATGACCATGTTGCCGATGAACATCCAGCAGCCGAGCGCCGCCAGCCCCATCTGGATGGCCTTCTCGTGGATCACGTCGCCGTAGAAGTGCGGGCTCGCCACCTGCAGGATGGCCAGCACCGCGAACGGCGCGGAGGTCAGGATGATCGCCGAGGCGCGACCCTCGCCAGAGGCGGCCTTGATCTTAAGCCGCATCTTGTGCCGTTCACGGACGGCCTTGGCGTTCATCTTCAGCAGTCCGGTCAGATTGCCGCCCGAGCGCTCCTGCAACCGGATGGTCGCGGCGAACAGGTCGACGTCCGGATGGCGACAGCGGTCGGCGACGCGCCCGACGGCCTGCTCCAGCGTGGCGCCATAGGCGATCTCGTCCCCGGCCATGCCGAACTCGCTGCCCAGCGGATCCGGCATCTCCCGCCCGACTAGGGCGACGGCGGTGGGCACCGGGTGGCCGGCTTCCAGACTGCGGACGATGATCTCCAGCGCGTTCGGCAACTGCAGTCCGACGGCCTTGGCCCGGGCGGCGGCCTTGAACTTCAGCCACAGGATCGGGAGACCGAACGCGAACAGGGGCGCGACCACCAGGCCGAACAGCGGGTTCTTCGTCCACAGAAAGACCGCCAGATAGCTGCCCAGCGCCAGTCCGGCGGCATAGAGCGCCCAGGTCCGCGGCTGGTAGCTGACGCCGGACTTGATCACCAGATCCGAGAACCAGCGCACGAGGATGCGGCTGTTGCCGTGCTCGTCCAACCCGCGCTGCTTGCGCAACTCGACCACCAGGTCGGCCAGGTTGGTGACGCTCTGCGCCAGATGCAGCCGCTTGTTGACCTTGCGCTTGGTCCCCGCCACCCGCGCCAGCCCCCACACCGCCTGGGCCGCGGCGAACACAGCCGCCGCGATCAGGATCATGAAGACGATGCGGGGCTCGACGTTTGGCATCACAGCGCCCGCTGCGGATCGAAGTTGGCGGTGTCGAACGGGATGCCCTTGCGGATCATCTCGTCGAGGCATTTGGGGCGCAGGCCCGTCGCGCGGAACTCGCCGATCACCGTGCCGTCCGGCTCGGTCTTCAGGCGGTTGAAGACGAAGATGTCCTGCATCTGCACGACATTGCCCTCCATGCCGGTGATCTCGGTGACGCTCATCACCTTCCGCTTGCCGTCCGACAGCCGCATCACCTGGACCACCATCCCGACGGCGGCGGCGATCTGCCCACGGACGGCCTCGGCGCTGAGCGTCATGCCGCCCATGGCGACCATCTGCTCCAGACGGGTGATGGCCTCGCGGGCGGAGTTGGAGTGGATGGTGGCCATCGAGCCTTCGTGGCCGGTGTTCATGGCCTGGAGCATGTCGAAGGCTTCCTCGCCCCGGACTTCGCCCAGGATGACCCGGTCGGGCCGCATCCGCAGCGCGTTCTTGACCAGCTCCCGCTGACGGATCTCGCCCTTGCCCTCGATGTTCGGCGGCCGCGTCTCCATACGGACGACATGCGGCTGCTGCAGCTGCAGTTCGGCGGCGTCCTCGATGGTGATCAGCCGCTCGCCGTGGCTGATGGCGGCCGAGCAGGCGTTCAGCAGGGTCGTCTTGCCCGACCCCGTGCCGCCGGAGATGACGGTCGAAACCCGCGCCCTGACCGCTCCGGCGAGGAACTCGGCGACGCAGGCCGGCATTGCGCCGACCGCGACCAGCCGCTCGAAGCTGAGCGGCTTCTTGGAGAACTTGCGGATCGAGACGCAGGCCCCGTCGATGGCGATCGGCGGGATGGCGGCGTTGACCCGGCTGCCGTCGGCGAGGCGGGCGTCGACCATCGGGCTGGACTCGTCGATCCGCCGCCCGACCGCCGCGACGATCCTGTTGACGATCCGCAGCAGATGATCGTTGTCGCGGAAGCGGATCGGGGTGAGCTCCAGCTCGCCGCGCCGCTCGACGTACACCTGGAACGGACCGTTGATCAGGATGTCGTTGATCGACTCGTCCTTGAGCAGGGGCTCGATGGGGCCCAGGCCGACCATTTCATCGAACACCTCCTCGCCCATCTGGTCGAGTTCGGCGGTGTTCAGCGCCAGCCGGCTGTCGCGGGCGAAGTCGCCGACCAGGCGACGCACCTGCCGCCGCATCTCGGTTTCGTCCAGCTCGCCCAGCTTGGAAAGGTCGATCTCCTCGATCAGCCGGGCGTGGAGCCGCAGCCGCATGTCCAGCTGCTCGTCCGAGACGTGCGGCGCGGGGGCCACCGGAGCTTCGACGACCAGAACGGGCGCGGCGACGACCGGGGCGGGAGCGGGCTCGTCCTTGACGGCGCGGCGCAGGGAGAACCGGCTCATCAGGCGACCCTCGCCATGTCGCCGCGCACCGCGGGCGAGGCCATCAGCCGGTCGACGAGATCGCCGACATCCTTGACGATCCGCGACTTGGGCCGGTGCTGGCTGATCGGACCGCCGAGGTTGGCGGAGGCGGCGGCGGCCTCCCAGTCCGAGGTGATCCCGCCAATGGCGCGGCGTTGCAGCGCCTTCTCGGCCTCGACCATCGAGGGCGCGGGGCCGAAGACCCGCTTGGCGAGGCGATTGAGCACGATGCGCGGCGGCGGCCCGTCGGGCAGCTCGGCCTCGATCTCGGCGGCCAGCGACCGCGCCGCCAGCAACGCCGGCACCGTCAGCTCCGACACCACCAGCAGTTCGTCCGACCCCGACAGGACGTCCAGCGTCCAGGCCCGGCGATGGCGCGGTGCGTCGACCACGACGGCGTCATAGACCTGGCAGGCGACGTCGAGGATCCGCAGCACCGCCTCGCCCGATGTGGTGTCGAACGCGTGGCAATCACGAGCCGAGGCCAGCAGGTCGATGCCGCCGGGCGCCTGGGAGACGAAGGCGTCCAGCAGGGCCGCGTCGATCCGCTCCGGCGCCTGCGAGGCGCGGCTCAGCAGCATGTTGGCGGGCGCGGCGAGATAGGCCGCCGCCGCGCCGTCGGCGATGTTCAGGTCGATCAGACAGACCCGGCGCGGCCCCGGCAAACGTTCGGCCAGGGCGCAGGCGGTCTCGATCGCCAGGGTCGTCGCGCCGGCGCCGCCCACGGCGCCCATCACCGTCCAGCACCGCGAGGGCGCGTTGTGAATCGGCGCAAGATGGGGCGTCATCAGGGGCTGGGCCGCCTGGGACAGGTCGTCCGGCGAGAACGGGGCTTCGAGTACATCGGAGCGCGGCAGGCGCATCAGGGCGCGGACCAGCGCCACCGGCAGATGCTCGCCCACCAGCAACGTCGGCGGCGGCGTCGGCGCGCGGCCGAGCGTCGCGATGGCCGCGCCCACGGCGTCAGCGTCCGCGCCCGCCGTATCGATCAGCACGAGGTCCGGGGGATCGGTCTGCAGCGATCGTCCGTTCAGGGTTTCGGCGGCGGCGGTCTCGATGACCGCACCCTCCAGCGCCCGGCCCGCCAGCTCGGCGAGGCCGGCTCCGATAATCAGTACACGTCGTCCTGCGAAACTCATGACCTTGCCTCAGGAGCCGGTGGAGTCGGAATAGGAGGGCGCAGCCGGCGCCATGGCGCGATCCAGGGCGATGCCGTTGAGGATCACGTCGATCGCGCTCGGCTCCGTCGAGCCGTGGAACGGGTCGGGCGACAGCGCGCGGCTTTCGGAGGCCGTCACCAGGCGCGGCGTGACCAGGATCAGCAGTTCGGTCTCCTGCTTCTTCCAGCGCGAGGAACGGAACAGCGAACCCAGCACGGGGATGTCGCCGGCCCAGGGGATCTGGCTGACCGTGTTGGCGTAGTCCTGCTGGAACAGGCCGGCGATCGCGAAGGTCTCGCCGTCCTTCAGCTCGATGGTCGTCCCGGCGCGGCGGACCAGCAGGCTGGGCACCTCGATGCCCGACAGGCGCAGGCTCTGGCGCGTGTCCAGCTGGCTGACCTCGGGGGCGACCTTCAGGCGGATCAGGCCGCCGTCCTGCACGACGGGCGTGAACTTCAGCGTCACGCCGAACGGCTTGAAGGCGATGGTGATGTCGCCCTGGCCGGTCGGCACCGGGTAGGGAAACTCGCCGCCGGCCAGGAAGGTGGCTTCCTCGCCGGAAATGGCGGCGAGGTTCGGCCGGGCCAGAGTGCGGATGACCCCCTTCTCTTCCAGCGCCCGCAGGGTGGCCTCGATAGTCGTCGGTCCGACGTTGGTCGAGACAGTCAGCGTGCCCTGCGGCGCATTGAGGCCGACCAGGCCCGTACCCGAGCCGAACACGATCCCGGAGTTGTTGGCGACGTCGATGTTGACGCCGAAATCCTTCAGGGCCGAGCGGCTGGCCTCGATCACGCGCACCTCCAGCATCACCTGCTGGGCGGACTGGACTGTCAGGTCGGACGTCACCGCCGCCGGTGCATATCGCTCTGCAATGGCCTTGGCGCGCAGGGCGACCGACGAGGTCGACACCTCGCCCGACAACAGGATGCCGTTGGCCATCGGCAGGATGCGGATCGGCTCGCCGGGCAGGGCGGCGGCGAAGTCGGCGCGCAGCGACTCGAGATCCTGCGCCACCCGCACGTCGATCACCTCGATCAGACGGTGGGCCGGGTCATAGATCAGGATGTTGGTCGTCCCGAGCGCCTTGCCGCGGACGTAGACGCTGCGGTCGGTGTTGGCGACGATCTCGGCCACGTCCGGCTGGGCCACGACGATCTCGCCGGCGCTGCCCATCAGCCGGAAGGCGATCGACTTGTCCTTGGGCACGGTGATCACGCGGCTGGGGGCCAGTTCACCGACCAGCGAGCTGGCGACGAAGGCCTGGGCCCCGGCGGGCGAGGCGACAGGCGCGCAGGCGAGGGCCGCCGCGCAGGCGATTGCAATGCGACGCATGATGGTCAGCTCCCGAAGCGCTCTGAAGGCACGGAGACGGTTTCCCGCTTGCCGCCCTGGGTCACCACCAGGCCACGGGTAGCGGGGGCGGCGGCGCCCGAGGGTGTCTGGCGCCGCGGCGTGCTGCGACGCGGCGGCGCGGCGCTGACCGGGGTGATCCCGGCCATGCGGTCGCTGCGCAGCATCTCCGGCAGGGTCATCGCCCGGATCTCGGCCACGTCGGTGGCCCCGCTGCGGCGCAGGGACAGGGACAGGATGCCCGCTTCACCGGCGGCGGCCAGCTTGCCGGCGTCCAGCACGGTGACCTCGAGCGTGGCGGTCTTGGGCGGAAACTTCTCGGTCGAGGCCTGGTCGGCGATCAGGTCCATGCCCAGCACCCGGACGTTCTGGAGCACCAGGGTCGAGATGTAGAGTTTGGCCGTCGCGGCGCCCTCGACGGCGCCCTTGTCGGTCAGTTCCTGCACCAGAACCACGTCGACATGGTCGCCCGGCAGGACATGGCCGCCGCCGCCGGCGACCTCGTTGACCTTGATGGTGTATGCCCGCATGCCCGGCGAGATGGTCGCCGCGACCGACGCCTTGACGCCTCCGCCGCTGACCTTGGCCGGCAGGATCGGCTCGCGATTGACCAGCGAGGTCAGCGTCACCGGCGCGCCGCCGTCCAGGCCGATCACCTGCTGGATCGAGCTATAGGCTCCCTCAGGCACGGCGCCTGCGGGCATCCGGATGATGGTCAGGTTCTTCGCTTCAAGCTTCTGGCCGAACGGAACGGCCCCCGATGCGGCCACCACGGGCATCAGAGCGACGGCTGACGAATCCGCCGCGGCGGCGCGACTGGCGCCCGGCGCCGAATTGGGCAACCAGACCTTGGCCACGAACAATGCGCCCACGCCCAGAAGGGCAGACGCGCCAAGACTGGCAATGGTGGCGACTCGCATCCTGCGGAACCCCCGTAATCGAGACGCCGATTTTCGACGCTCTCCCCGACACGGCCATCAGAATTACAGTCAGCCCTTGAAATATATTCAACGAATACAATGAAGCGTCGTAAACCCTGTCTGTGCAGGCAAGTATTAGGCTTAATATCCGGGAACCATGTGCTGCCCGGGAGCTAGCCCCGGCGGTGCGCGCGGACGCCGGCCAGCCAGGCGTCCGCCACCACCCGGTCATCGCCCAGCACCATCAGGGCGTACAGAATCTCGCGAATATCGCTGACCCCCGCCAGCCGCCGGGCCAGCAGCGGCGTGGCCGCCGTATCGAGGGCGACGAAATCCGCCTCGCAGCCGACGGCGAAGCTGCCGATCCGGTCTTCCAGCCCCAGCGCCCGCGCGCCGCCGCGCGTCGCCAGCCAGAAGGCGCGCAGCGGGTCGAGCGGCCCGCCCTTCAACTGCGCCACGTTGCAGGCCGCTGCGGCCGTTCCCAGCATCGAGAAGCTGGTTCCCGCCCCGACGTCCGTGCCCAGTCCCACCGCAACGCCATGCGCCCGCGCGCGCGCCAGATCGAACAGGCCGCTGCCAAGGAACAGGTTCGATGTCGGACAATGGCTGATCGCCGCCCCGGCCTCGCTCATCCGGTGCAGAGACCGGTCGGTCATGTGGATGCAATGGGCGAACACCGAGCGGTCCGTCACCAGCCCGAACCGGTCGTAGACGTCCAGATAGTCGCGTGCGTCCGGGAAGGCCCGGGTCACCGCCTCGACCTCGCGCGGGTTTTCGGCCAGATGGGTCTGCATCCAGACATGGTCATGCGCGTGCAGGATCTCGCCCGCCGCCGCCAGTTGCTCCGGCGATGAGGACAGGGCGAACCGGGGCGTGACGGCGTAGCCCAGCCGGCCCCGGCGGCTCCAGTCGCGGATCAGGCCCTCGGTCTCCGTACGGCCGCGCGCGACCGTGTCGCTCAGGTCAGCCGGTCCGCGGTCCATCAGCGACTTGCCGGCGATCAGCCGCATGTTCCGCGCCAGCGCCGCCTCGAACAGGGCGTCGACCGAGGCGCGATGCACCGATCCGAACACCATCGCCGTGGTCGTGCCGTTGCGCAGCAGTTCGTCGAGAAACGCCTGGGCCGCCGCATCGGCATGCGCCCGGTCGGCGAAGGCCCGTTCCGCAGGAAAGGTCTTCTCTTCCAGCCAGTCGAGCAGTTGCCCGCTGAAGGCGGCGATCATGTCGATCTGCGGGAAGTGGATGTGGGTATCGACGAAGCCCGGGCTCAGCAGCCGGCCGGGCAGCGCCTCGACGACGACGTCGGCCGCGAGCGTCGGGGCGAGGTCGGCCCATGCGCCGCAGGCGGCGACATGGCCATCCTCGACCAGCAGCAGGCCATCTGCGTGGTGGACGACCGCATCCGGCCCCGCGCGGCCGGGATCGTCGAGGCAATGGACCAGGGCGGCGCGCCAGGCGCGGACATCGGACATACGCCTAGGTTGGACCCTGAGCCGCCGGTGCTGGCAAGGAAAAGCCGCGTCAGGCGGCGGCCAGGCCCAGACGCTTGCGGGCCTGCTCCCGTGGTCCGCCGGGCAGCGGCATACGGTCCGCCATCGCCCCGGCGGCGCGCACCAGCCGGCCTTCCCAGGGTTTCAGCCCCTGCCGGGCGTCCAGACCCAGAACCTCCCGTGTCCAGGCCGGCAGCAGTTCGACCGCCGCCCGGATGAACAACCCCTGCGCCGCCCGCAGCGGGCCGGGCAGGATCGCGGTCCGCCGCATGATGTCGAGGAACTCGCTGACGATCTCCGACCGCTCGAGCCTTGGCCGCATGGCCTCGAAACAGGCCTCCTGTGCGGCCACCGAGGTCGGCGCACCGGTGGCGCCGTAGAGCCGGGCCGCAGGCGCAGCCTCCGCGTAGAACCGGTCTCGCTCGTCGGCCGTCAGGGTGCGGACATACCGATGATAGGCTTCCATGAATCCGAACGACGCGGTCGCCTGAACCCAGTCGAGCAGTTCCGGATCATCCGCGCGATAGGGCTGGCCGTCCGGGGTCACGCCGCTGACCCGCCCGTGCATCCGTCCGATGCCGGCGATCATCGCCTCGGCCCGGCTGCGCGCGCCGTAGACGGTCACCATCGCGGCCATGCCGGTGCGTTTCATGCGGGGCAGGGGATCGGTGCGGAAGCTGGTGTGGGCCCAGACGCCCGACCGCACGCGCGGCTCGGCCAGCTCCAGCAGCACGGCGGTCACCCCGCCGATGAACAGCGCCACGGAGTTGCTGAACACGCGCCACGACACCGAGTCGGCGTCCGCCAGCGCCGGCTCGCCCGCCGGGGTCGTGAAGTCGAACGCCGGAACGCCCTCCGGCTGCATATAGGCCAGGGCGGCGGCGTTGATCCGGTCGCTGAGCGCGTTGGCCATCGGGCTGATCCTCACGAAAACAGTTTGCGTCACGTGGCGTCCGCCGGTCTAGGCGAAGGACCGGCAGTCTGATCAGTTGCCGCAAAGGGATGGAAGACGCACATGAACCTCGACCTGACGCCGCAAGAACTGGCCTTCCGCGACGAAGTCCGCGCCTTTCTCGACGAAGCCCTGACGCCAGAGCTGCGCCAGGCGGGCCGGATGGTCACCAGCGTGTTCGTCGACAAGCAGTACTCGATCCCGTGGCAGAAGAAGTTGCACGCCCGCGGCTGGGTCGCCCCTAGCTGGCCGGTGGAATACGGCGGCTGCGGCTGGAACGAGATGCAGCGCTACATCTTCGCCGCCGAATGCACGCGCGCCGGCGCGCCGTCGCTGTCGCCGATGGGCCTGCGGATGGTCGGTCCCTGCATCCAGAAATACGGCACGCCCGAGCAGAAGGCCTTCTACCTGCCGCGCATTCTCGCGGGTGAGGACTACTGGTGCCAGGGTTACTCCGAGCCCGGCTCGGGGTCGGACCTCGCCAGCCTGCAGATGCGCGCCGAGAGCGACGGCGATGACTACATCCTCAACGGCTCGAAGATCTGGACCACCCACGCCCACTTCGCCAACCGCATGTTCTGCCTGGTCCGCACCTGGTCGGGCGGCAAGCCGCAGCAGGGAATCACCTTCCTGCTGCTCGAGATGGATACGCCGGGCATCGAGGTGAAGCCGATCATCACCCTGGCGGGCGAGCACGAGGTCAACCAGGTGTTCTTCGACAACGTCCGTGTCCCCAAGTCGGGCCGCCTGGGCGAGGAGAACGACGGCTGGACGGTCGCAAAATACCTGCTCGAGTTCGAGCGTGGCGGCAGCTCGGCGCCCGGCCTGCGCGGCAGCGTGGCCAAGCTGAAGGCCATGGCGGAGAACGAGGTCTCGGACGAAGGCTCGCCGCTGATCGATGATCCGGACTTCCGCCTGCGTCTCGCCGAGGCCGAGATTCTGGTCGAGTCGATCGAGATCACCGAGCATCGGGTGATGTCGGCCCTGGCCGGCGGCAAGAACCCAGGTCCGGCCTCCTCGATGCTCAAGACCCAGTCGACGGAATGTACCCAACGGCTGGACGAACTGGCCATCGAGATCGCCAACCACTACGCCGCCGTCGACCAGCCGGAGGCGCGTGATCCCGGTTCGAACCAGACGCCGATCGGTCCCGACCACAGCGTGATCGCCATGGCCCGCTATCTCAACAACCGCGCGGCCTCGATCTATGGTGGCTCGAACCAGATCCAGCGGGACATCATGGCCCGGCTGGTGCTCAGGCTCTAGGAAGGCGCCGCCCATGGCCCACGCTGTCGCAACGATCGGAACCACGGACTGGGCGACGACGGTGGTCGCGGGGCGGCACAGCCTGGTGGTCGACGAGCCGCTGTCGCTCGGCGGGCAGGACGCAGGGCCCGCGCCCTACGACGTGCTCCTGGCCAGCCTCGGCGCCTGCACGGCGATCACCCTGCGCATGTACGCCGAGCGGAAGGGCTGGCCGCTGACGGCGGTCGAGGTGGACCTGAAACACTACAAGGACGGCGACCGGTCACACATCGATCGGGTGCTGCGCCTGACGGGCGTGCTCGACGACGCCCAGCGCGCGCGCCTGGCCGACATCGCCGAACGCACGCCGGTGACCCTGACGCTCAAGGGCGGGGCTGACATCGTCACCAGCCTGCATACAGAGGCGGCGGCATGAGCGAGGCGGACACGCCAAAGGCGCCGGGCAAGCTGACGGCCTTCGTCATCGGCGACGCCCCGCTGATCATCCGGCCGGCGCCGCTGGAGCGGGAGTGGATGCACGCCACCCACGACCGGTTCGCCTATCGCTGCCTGCCCCTGAACATCGCCAACGCTCACGGCTGGGAGATGCTCTCGCCGTCCGGCTTCTCGGCGGGCTGGACCGGAAAGCCGGGTCTCGACGCGGTGGTGGTCGGGCCGGACACCGGCACGTCGGCGCCGGCGATCAGCCATTTCGGCCACGGCATCCTGACCTTCCACATCCCGGCCCTGTTCCGCACGGAACCGGGCTACGACCTGATGATCCAGGGGCCGATCAACCGGCCCAAGGACGGCATCTATCCGCTCAGCGGCGTGGTCGAGACGGACTGGATGCCGTTCAGCTTCACGATGAACTGGGTCTTCACCCGGCCGAACGTGCTGCTGCGCTTCGAAAAGGACGAGCCGATCTGCCACATCTTCCCGGTCAAACGGGGCGAGGTGGAGTCCCTGCAGCCGGAGGTCCGCAACCTGTCGGACGACCCGGTGCTCAAGGCGGAATACGAGGCGTGGTCAGCGAGCCGAAACAACTTCAACGCTGATCTCAAGACCCCCGGATCCTCTGCCCAGGCCGAGAAGTGGCAGAAGATCTACGTGCGCGGCACGACTGAATCCGGCCAGGTCGAGGCCGCCCCGGATCATCGGACCAAACTGCGGGTCAAGCCGTTCCGGCGGGCGAAGTAGCGGCGCAAGCGCCCCATTTCGCCTCGCCGGCCGTTCCGGGTCGCCCCTAGCCGCGACCCGAGGTGGGGATGTCCTTGAAGGCGACATCCTTGTCCACGCGGATGTCGCCGGGCAGACCCAGCACCCGCTCGGCGATGATGTTGCGCAGGATCTCGTCCGTGCCGCCCTCGACCCGCGTGGCGGGCGAGCGCAGGAGCATCTGCTGGAAGCGCGCGCCGGCGGCCGCCTTGTCCGGATCGGACACCACGCCGCCCTGGCCCTGGAGGTCCAGCGCGTACATCGCCAGCTCCTGCATGGTCGCCCCGGCCACCAGCTTGCCGATGGAGTTTTCCGGTCCCGGCGTCTCGCCCTTCGACAGGGCCGAGATGGCCCGCATGCCGGTGTACTTCAGGCCGCTGGCCTTGACCGCGTAGCCGGCCAGCCGCGAGCGCACCGACCGGTCGTCGATGGCCAGGCCGTCCTCGGTCTGCAGGTTCATGCAGAAGTCGAACAGCTCCGGGAAGCCGGTCGGCATGCCCGAGCCGATCGACAGGCGCTCGTTCATCAAAGTGGTCAGCGAGACGCTCCAGCCCTGGCCCACCGCGCCGAGGCGCTGGCTGTCGGGGATGCGCACGTCGGTGAAATAGACCTCGTTGAAGCCCGACTGGCCGTTGGCCTGCTTGATCGGCCGGATCTCGATGCCCGGCGTCTTCATGCTGAGCCAGAACATGGTCAGGCCCTTGTGTTTGGCCACGGTCGGGTCGGTGCGGGTGATGACGATGCCGTAGTCGCTGTGCTGGGCGCCGCTGGTCCAGATCTTCTGGCCGTTGATGATCCAGTCGCCCGAGCCGTCCGTCGCCGGAACCGCCGCCGTCCGCAGACCCGCCAGGTCTGAGCCGCCGGCCGGTTCGCTGAACAGCTGGCACCAGATGTGTTCGCCGGACGCCAGCGGCGGCAGCAGCCGCTCCTTGGTCGCTTCGTCGGCCCAGGCCATCACCGTCGGGCCGCACATGCCGTGGCCGATGATGAACAGGCCGCTCAGCGCGCCGTAGACGCCCTCTTCCTGGCCCCAGATCACGCGTTCGATCGGCGTGGCGCCCCGGCCCCCGTACTCCTTCGGCCAGTGCAGGCAGGCCCAGCCAGCCTCGGCCTTCTTCTTCTGCCAGGCCTTGGCGACCTGGATCGGGTCGACGCTTTTCAGGCCATTGTTGCCGAAGCCGCCGCCCTTGAGCTCGGCTTCCAGTTCCTTCGGAGCGTTGGCCTCAATCCAGGCGCGGGCCGTGGCGCGGAAGGCGGCTTCTTCGGGTGTGTCGTCGAAGTTCATCTGTCCGTTCCTTCTTTACGCGGCGGCCGGAGCGTCGTTGCGCTGGCGCAGGCGGTCGATCAGCAGGTCTTCCCAGGTCGATTGCGAACCCAGCGCGAGGGCCAGGCCGTTCGAACGGCGGTAATACAGGTGGCAGTCGAAGGCCCAGGTGAAGCCCATGCCGCCGTGCACCTGGATGTTGTTCTTGGCGCAGTGCTGGAACGACTGGGTCGCCGAGACCCGCGCGGTGGCCGCCGCGACGGGCAGCTCCGACGAGCCGGTCGAGAGCGCCCAGGCGCCGTAGTAGGCGTTCGAGCGGGCCAATGTCGCCGACACATACATGTCGGCCAGCATGTGCTTGACCGCCTGGAACGAGCCGATCTGGCGGCCGAAGGCCATCCGCTCCAGGGCATAGTCGCGGCCCATCTCCAGCGCCCGGTCCGACCCGCCGACCTGTTCGAAGGCCAGCAGGATGGCGGCGCGGTCCATGACCTCGGCGGCCAGACGCCAGCCTTCACCCGCCGCGCCCAGCCGCTCGGCCGGGGCGTCGACGAACGTCAGGGTGGCCTGCCCGCGTGTGGGGTCGATGCTGTCGACGGCCGTACGCGTCACGCCCGGTCCGGTCAGGTCGACGAGGAACAGCGAGACCTTGCCGCCCTCGCGCGCCGCGACCACGGCGACATCGGCGATCTCGCCGTCGGCGACCGGGGTCTTGGTCCCGCTGAGCTTGCCGTTGGACACGCTGGCCTTGATGGATTTCTCGGTCACGCGGCCAAGGCCCTCGCCATAGGCGAAGGCGCCGATGGTCTCGCCGCTGGCCAGTTTCGGCAACCAGGCCTGCTTCTGGGCTTCGGAGCCCGCGGCCATCAGGAACTCGGCGACCAGGTAGATCGAGGAGGCCACCGGCACGGGCGCGATGGCGCGGCCCAGCTCTTCGGCGATCACGCACAGTTCGAGGTGTCCAAGGCCGACGCCGCCGTATTCCTCGGGGATCGCCGCGCCCAGAAAGCCCATCTCGCCCAGGCCGGTCCACAGCTCGCGGTCGTAGACCTGCTCGCCTTCAAGCACGGCCCGCACGGCTGACGGCGGGCATTTGTCGGCCAGATAGCGCCGCGCCTGGTCCTGCAGCTGCTTCTGCTCGTCGGAGAAATCGAAATTCATGCGGGCCTCCCGGGAACCTCAGTTCCCCCCACTTGAACCCCTTCACGCGAGGGCAGCCAAGCCCTCTCAGGAGTCCATCATGGCCCGACCTGTCCGGGCTGCCCGGAGCACAGTCGAGGATGTTGCCTCACGCTTCCGGCGTGGCACGATGAACCGGAGCGGCGACAGGGAAGGATCACGGCATGATCACCGTATTCGGCGGACAGACCTCGCGATCCCTCCGGGTCGTCTGGCTGATGGAGGAGATGGGCCTCGCCTACCGCCTGCAGCAGGTGGACATGCTGTCCGCGACCCCGGATGCGGCGCTGCTGGCGGTGAACCCGGCCTACTACATCCCGGCGATGCAGGACGGCGACGTCACCATGGTCGAGTCGATCGCCATCATGGAATACCTCATGGCCCGCTACGGCCCGACGCCGCTGGCGCCGGCGGCGGCTGATCCAGCCTTCCCGGCCTACCAGCAGTTCCTGCATCTGGGCGAAGCCGGCCTGGCGACCCTGATGATGGTTCCGGTGGTCAGCCGGTTCCTGGCGCCCGAGGCCGAACGGGACAACTGGGGCGCCCGCCAGGCGCTGTTCTGGGCGGAGAAGCGGCTGCTGCTGGTGAAGCGGCAGCTCGAACGGTCGACCTGGATCGCCGGCGAGGCCTTCACCGCCGCCGACATCTCGATGACCTACGCGCTGGAGTTCGGCCGCAGACAAGGCGTGGTCACGCTCGGCGATGCCGAAACCGCCTACCTCGAGCGCACCATGGGCCGCGAGGCGTATGGGCGTGCGCTGGCGAACTCCATGCCCGTGGACTGACGGCCGACTTCCGCGACGCCCTTGCCTGACGTTGGGTCGCGCGCGTCAGATGGCCGCCAACCACGAAACACGGGAGACGGCGGCATGGATCTGGGACTCAAGGGCAGGACCATCTTTGTCGCCGGCGCAAGCCGCGGCATCGGCCTTGGCATCGTCGAGGCCTGTCTGGCCGAGGGGGCGAAGGTCGCCATCACCGCCCGTGGCGCGGAGGCGCTGGAGGAAACCCGGGCACGCCTCGCCGCGCAGTACGGCGCCGACAACCTCTGGGCCATGGCCGGCGACCTGCGCCAGACCGACGTGATCGAGAAAGCCCTGGCCGGCGCCGAAGCCGCGCTGGGTGCGATCTACGGCGCGGTCGCCAATGTCGGCCTGCATCCGTGCCCGCCGGGCGCGGAGGTGGATGACGAGACCTGGGACGCCGGCTTCACCCAGAACCTGACCTCCGCCTGGCGGCTGGCGCGGGCGGCCTACCGCATGATGGGGCCGCGCGGCGAAGGCTCGGTGCTGATGATCAGCTCCATTGCGGGCCTGGGCGCCCTGGGCACGCCCCTGACCTACGGCACCGCCAAGGCGGCAATGAACCACCTGGGCAAGGAGCTGGCGAAGATCACCGGCCCAAGCGGTGTCCGCGTCAACACCATCGCGCCTGGCAACATCATCTTCCCGGGCGGCACCTGGCAGGAGCGGATGGACGGCCCGCGCGCGGCCAACTGGCAGCGCTGGATCGACCGCGAGGTGGCGATGAAACGCTACGGCCTGCCCGAGGAGATCGGTTCAGTCGCCGCCTTCCTCATGAGCCCCAAAGCCAGTTTTGTTCACGGGACCGTCGTTCCCGTCGATGGAGGTCAGACCCGATGAGCGTGACCATCACCATGGCGTCCGAGCCCTATGAGCATCTGGCCCTGCGCCAGGAGGGCGACGCCCTCTGGGTGACGATGAACCGCCCCGACAGCCTGAACGCCCTCAACCGTCGTCTTACGGCCGAGCTGCGCGACCTGTTCGTGAACCTCTACTGGCGACGCGACGTGCGCGTGGTCGTGCTGGCCGGCGCCGGCCCCGCCTTCTGCGCCGGCCTCGACCTGAAGGAGCGCAGCGACAGCAACGGCCAGCGTCGCATCGCCGACGGTCTGGATTCCCAGCGCAGCATCGCCGAGATCGTCATCGCCATGCGCCGTTGTCCGCAGCCGATCATCGCCTGCGTGGACGGCGCGGCGGCCGGTGGCGGCTTCGCCCTGGCCCTGGCCAGCGATGTCCGCATCGTCACCCCGAGGACGCGCATGAACGCCGCCTTCATCCGCATCGGCCTGTCGGCCTGCGATATCGGGGTCAGCTATTTCCTGCCGCGCATGGTGGGAAGTTCCGTGGCGGCCGAGTTCATGCTGACGGGCCGCTTCATCAGCGCCGACCGCGCCCATCAGCTGGGTCTCGCGAGCTGTGTCGTTGCACCCGACCAGGTTGAGGCCGAGGCCCGCGGCTTCGTGAAGGACATGTTGCACGCGACGCCGCTCGGCCTGCGCCTGACCAAGGAGGCGCTGAACCACGCCATCGACGCCAACGGTCTTGAGGCCACGATCGCCATGGAAGACCGGAACCAGATCCTTGCCAGCAGCGATGGCGACTTCGCCGAGGGAGTCCGGGCGTTCCTCGAGAAGCGGGAGCCGGACTACAGCAAGGCGAAGGGGTAGGGTTGGGTGCGTCCTTCGAGACGCTCGCCTGAGGCTCGCTCCTCAGGATGACGGGCTCCTGCGCCCTCACCCCTGATCGTCATGGTGAGGAGCGAGGCCCCGGCCGAGCGTCTCGAACCACGCAATCTTGCTCTGCAATCGCTTCGAGCCGACTGTGCGACAAAACAAGATGGGGAGGCACACATGGTCACGGTCACGCCCAACGCCTCGGGCTTCGGCGCCGAGATCACCGGCCTGAACATCGGCGCGCCGCTGCCCGCAGGCCAGCTGGCGACGGTCAAGGCGGCCTGGGCGGCGCATGGCGTGGTCTGGTTCCCTGACCAGCCGCTCGACCATGACCAGCTCGAAGCCTTCACGCTGCAGTTCGGCGACTTCGGCCTGGATCCGTACGTGAAGCCGCTGGCCGACCGGCCGCACATCCTCGAGGTCCGCCGCGAGCCGGACGAGACCAACAGCGTGTTCGGCGGCGCCTGGCACAGCGACTGGAGCTTCCAGGCCGCCCCGCCGGCGGCCACAATTCTCCATTCCAAGGTCATTCCACCGGTCGGCGGCGACACCGAGTTCGCCGACGGCTGCCGCGCCTACGAGGCGCTCAGCCCGGTGATGCAGGGCTTTCTCGACGGCCTGCAGACCATCCACTCAGCGACCCGGCCCTACGGCGCCAACGGCGTCTACGCGAACGAAAAGCCCGGTCGCAGCATGCAGATCATCAACTGCGTCGAGGCCGACAGTCAGCAGCAACACCCGCTGGTCCGCATCCATCCGGTCAGCGGCCGCAAGGCCCTGTTCGTCAACCCGATCTACACCCTGGGCGTGGCGGGCATGACCGAGGCGGAGAGCGAGAACCTGCTGTCCTTCCTCTACCGCCACATGCTGCAGGACCGGTTCGTCTATCGCCACAAATGGCGGCCCGATATGCTGATCCTGTGGGACAACCGCTGCTGTCTGCACAACGCGACCGGCGGCTATGACGGCCACCGCCGGGTGATGCACAGAACCACCGTTGCGGGCGAACAGCCCATTCCCGTTTTTGCCTGAGGACCTGACTTGGATTTCCAACTCGCCGAAGAGCACCAGATGCTCAAGGATCTGGTCGCGAAGTTCGTTCGCGACCAGCTGATCCCCCTGGAGCCCGCCGTGCTGGCGCGCGACGCCGCCGGGGAGTCGATCGCCCTGACCGCCGCCGAACGCGAGCCGATCGACAAGGTCAGCAAGGAGCTGGGCCTCTGGGGCCTCGACGCGCCCGAGGATGTCGGCGGCGCGGACCTGCCGATGGTCGCGATGGTCGGGGTCTATGAGGAGATGGGCAAGACGGTCACGCCCTATGTACTGCCGCCGGACTCGCCGAACCTCCGTATGCTGATGGCTACGGTCAACGACGAGCAGCGGATCCAGTATCTGGCGCCCTATGTGGCCGGCGAGGCGATCAGCGCGATCGCGATTTCCGAGCCCGGCGCCGGCGCGGACCCGGCGGGGATGATCACCAAGGCCGTGCGCGACGGCGATGACTGGGTGATCAACGGCCGCAAGATCTGGATCAGCAAGGCCAAGGAAGCCGACTTCACCGTCACCATGGCGGTCACCGACCCGGCCAAGGGCGCGCGCGGCGGCATCTCGGCCTTCCTGGTCGACAAGGGCACGCCCGGCTTCAACGTGCTGCGCGCCATCCCGATGATCGGCGGGCAGGTCACCTACGAGGTGGTCTACGAGGACTGCCGCGTGCCGGCCTCCAAGCTGCTCGGCAAGGAAGGGCAGGGGTTCGCCCCGATGCAGACCCGTCTGTCGACCCGGCGGCTGCAGATGGGTATCTGGGGCTACACCCTGGCCCAGCGCGCGCTGGACATGATGATCGAGCACGCCGGCCAGCGCGAAACCTTCGGCGCCAAACTCGCCGACCGCCAGGCTATCCAGTGGTGGGTCGCCGACGCCTCGACGAAGATCCACGCCGCCCGGCTGATGGCCTACGACATCGCCTGGAAGCTCGACCAGGGCCGCGACGTGCGCGTCGAGATATCCATGCTCAAGGTGTTCGGCACCGAGCTGGGCTGGGAGGTCATCGACCAGGCCATGCAGGCCTTCGGGGCCATGGGCATGACCAAGGAACTGCCGCTGCAGATGATGGCCGGCCAGATGAGGACGATGCGGATCTACGACGGTCCGAGCGAAGTCCACCGCTGGGTCATCGCCCGCGATAAGCTGGGGCTGAAGCGGTAGTCCCGCCTACGCCTTCTCCCGCACCTGTCTGGGCGCATAGATCGCCCAGTGGCGGCCGGACATGGCCAGGCGCTCGCGGCTGGAGACGGTGAAGTCGAGCGTCACGATCAGGTGGCCGTTCTTCTCCTCGTTGGCAACGACGACGCCCCGGGTCTCCAGCTGCTCGCCGTCGGTGATCAGGCCGTGCAGTCTCGCGTCGCTTTCCAGGTGGATCCAGGGGCCCAGCTTCACGGTCTGCGCCAGCACGTAGTTGGCGCGACGCAGCATGTAGGCGGGGTTGGCGATGTTGCCGCCGTCGAACAGGTCCGGATCCTCGCGGGTGTTCTGCAGGTGGGACAGGCCGACGTCGGCGAAATAGAGCTCCTTCAGCGTCCCCAGCACCAGCCCGACCGGCAGACTGTCCGGCGACGCCGGGGCGCGGTCTTCGGGTCGGGGCAGATCTCCTTCCGGCAGGATTGCCGGGACCGGCGCATCATCGGCGCGCCAGGCGGCGCCGCTCGCGCAGTCGAGGCCGCGCGCCGAAACAGCCAGCGCCAGCGACCCGTCCGGCTGTTCTTCCGCCGTCACCCGCGTCTCGTCGCCGTCGTAGACCGGCTTGCCGAACTTCGCGCGGATGCGCCCCTGGCTCAGCCAGTCGCGGCCCCACAGGGCGACCGGCGCGTGGGCCATGTAGGCGAACACGTCGACACCCGGCACCAGTCCGCCGGTGAAGCCGAACCGGCTGGCCACGTCGTCAGCATGGATCCGGTTCTCGCTGGCGGTCGCGGTGTTGAAGGCGGTGAGCGTGCGGTTGAGGGTCATGGCCGGGAGCCTAGCCGACACCCCCACCGCCGTCATCCTCGGGCCTGTCCCGAGGATCCCTCTCAAGTCGTCGCGAAAGCGTCAGGCCCGGGCGGCGCTGCTGCGACTGAACGAGGGGTCCTCGCCACAAGGGCGAGGATGACGGAAAAGGAACGGGATGAATCAGACCTTCGACTACATCATCGTCGGCGCGGGCTCGGCCGGGTGCGTGTTGGCCAACCGGCTCAGCGCGGATCCGCGCAACCGCGTGCTGGTGCTCGAGGCGGGCGGCAAGGACGACTGGATCTGGTTCCACATTCCGGTCGGCTACCTGTTCTCGATCGGCAATCCGCGCGCGGACTGGATGTACGAGACGCAGGCCGTGCCCGGGCTGAACGGCCGCAGCCTGAAGTACCCGCGCGGCAAGGTGATCGGCGGGTCATCCGCGATCAATGCGATGATCTACATGCGCGGCCAGGCGGCAGACTATGACGGCTGGCGGCAGCTGGGCCTGACGGGCTGGGGCTGGGACGATGTGCTGCCGCTGTTCCTGGCGCAGGAAGACCATATCGCACCGCCTACGAAGCATCACCGCTCCGGCGGGGAATGGCGGGTCGAGCACCCGCGCATGCGCTGGGCGGTGCTGGACGCCTTCGCGCAGGCCGCCGCCCTTGAGGGCATGGCGCCGGTGTCGGACTTCAACAGCGGCGACAACGCCGGCAGCGGCTACTTCCAGGTGAACCAGAAGGCCGGTCTCCGCTGGAGCGCCGCGCGCGGGTTTCTCAAACCGGTGCTCAGACGGCCCAACCTGAAGCTCGAGACTGGCGTGCGCGTGGACCGGGTGCTGATCGAGAAGGGCCGGGCCGTCGGCGTCGCCTGGACCCGGGACGGCCAGACGGTCGAAGCCCGCGCCTCGGGAGAGGTCGTGCTGGCGGCCGGGGCGGTCAACTCGCCCGGACTGCTCGAGCGGTCCGGCGTCGGCGACAGCGCCAGACTTCAGGCCCTCGGCATCGCGCCGGTCCGGCACGCGCCGGGCGTGGGCGAGAACCTGCAGGACCATCTGCAGATCCGGCCCGTCTACAGGGTGCGCGGCGTGCCGACGATGAACGCCCTCTACGCCTCGTTCTGGCGCCGCCCGCTGATGGCGCTCGAGTACGCCGCCCTGCGCCGCGGGCCGATGTCGATGGCGCCGTCACAGATGGGCGCCTTCGCCCGTTCGTCGCCCGACCAGGAAACGCCGAACCTGCAGTTCCACGTCCAGCCGCTGTCGCTTGAACGGTTCGGCGATCCGCTGCATCCGTTCCCGGCGATCACGATCAGCGTCTGCAATCTGCGTCCGACCAGCCGGGGCTCGATCCATACCAACAGCGCCGATCCCGCCGCCCCGCCGGTGATCCAGCCCAACTATCTCGATACCGACGAAGACGCCCGCGTGGCGGTCGACTCCCTGCGACTGGTGCGCCGGATCGTGGGCCGGCCGCCGCTGGCGCGCTTTCACCCGGACGAGATGAAACCCGGCTTCGCGGTCGATGACGAGGCCGGCCTGCTGGCCGCCGCCCGCGATCTGGGCACGACCATCTTCCATCCGGTCGGCACGGCCAGGATGGGCCTGGCGTCCGATCCGGCCGCCGTGGTCGATGCGCGGCTCCGGGTCATCGGAATCGCCGGCCTGCGGGTCGCCGACGCGTCGGTGATGCCGCGCATCACGTCCGGCAACACCAACTCCCCGACCATGGTGATCGCGGAGAAGGCGGCCCGGATGATCCTTGAGGACCGGCGATGAGGCCGTGGCCACGCCGTTTCGCACAATCGAGACGCTTGATTTCCCTAGCGTGCATCGGCCAAACAGCTGTTTGGAACCGCCGGTACGGACGTCCGGGCGTGCAGGGAGAAGACCATGGCCGACGATCTCGGATTCGACCCGCAGGCGCTGCGTGAACGGTATCGGGCAGAGCGCGACAAGCGGCTGCGCGATGACGCCAACGAGCAGTACCGCGAGATCAAGGGCGACTTCGCCCACTACCTCGACGACCCCTATGTCGAGCCGGGCTTCACCCGGGCGCCGCTGACCGACGAGGTCGAGGTGGTGGTGATCGGCGGCGGCTTCGGGGGCCTGCTGGCCGGGGCGCGGCTGCGCGAGGCCGGCGTCCAGAATATCCGCATGATCGAGAAGGGCGGCGACTTCGGCGGCACCTGGTACTGGAACCGCTACCCCGGCGCGGCCTGCGATGTGGAATCCTACATCTACCTGCCGCTGCTCGAGGAGCTCGGCTACGTGCCGGTGGAGAAATACACGCGGGCGCCTGAAATCCTCGACCACTGCCGACGCATCGGCGAGCACTTCGACCTCTATCGCGACGTCTGCTTCCAGACCGAGATCACGGCGATGGACTGGGACGAGGCCTCATCGCGCTGGATTATCCGCACCAATCGCGGCGACGCCATGAAGGCGCGCTTCGTCTGCATGGCCAACGGCCCGCTGCACCGTCCCAAGCTGCCGGGCATCCCGGGCGTGGAGACCTTCAAGGGTCACAGCTTTCACACCAGCCGCTGGGACTATGACTACACCGGCGGCGATTCCTTCGGGAACCTGACGGGTCTGGCTGACAAGCGCGTCGGGATCATCGGCACCGGCGCGACCGCCGTACAGTGCGTGCCGCATCTGGGCGCCTCGGCGAAGGAACTGTTCGTCTTCCAGCGTACCCCCTCGTCGATCGACGTCCGGGACAACCGCCCGACCGATCCGGACTGGGCCGCGTCGCTGGAGCCGGGCTGGCAGCAGCGCCGGATGGACAACTTCAACAACCTCGTCTCGGGCGGGTTCGAGAAGGAAGACCTGGTCGGCGACGGCTGGACCGACATCATCCGCAACATCCTGCTGATCGGCCGCCAGACCCAGGCCGCCGGCGAAGCGCCGCGCAGCCTGCAGGAGCTGATGCAGCTGGCCGACTTCAAGAAGATGGAACAGATCCGCAGCCGGGTGGACGCGCTGATCAGCGATCCGGCCACGGCCGAGGCGCTGAAGCCCTGGTACAACCAGTTCTGCAAGCGCCCCTGCTTCCACGACGACTACCTGCCGACCTTCAATCGGCCGAACGTGCATCTGATCGACACCCAGGGGCGGGGCGTCGAGCGGATCAGCGAGAACGCCGTCTGGGTCGACGGCAAGGCCTATGAGGTCGACTGCCTCGTCTACGCCACCGGCTTCGAGGTCGGCACCAGCTACGCCCGCCGCGCCGGGTACGAGGTCGTCGGCCGGGGCGGCCTGACCCTGACCGAAAAATGGAAGGACGGCGTGTCGACCCTGCACGGCATGCACGTGCACGGCTTCCCCAACCTGTTCATTTTCTCCAACAGCCAGTCAGGCTTCTCGGTGAACTATCCGCACATGCTGAACGCCCAGGCGCAGCATGCCTCGTGGATCATCGCCGAGGCGCAGCAGCGCCAGGCGCGGACGGTCGAGGCGTCGCGCGCGGCGGAGGAGGCCTGGGTCCAGACGATCATCGACTCGGCCCTGATGCGGCAGCAGTTCCAGGAGGAATGCACGCCCGGCTACTACAACAACGAGGGCAAGCCCTCGGCGCTGGCCGCGCGGAACGGGTCCTACGGCAAGGGCTCGATCGCCTTCATCAAGCTGATGGAGGAATGGCGGGCGGCCGGGACTCTCGAGGGCCTGGAGCTCACATCCGGATAGGCCGCGGCCCCCACGGTGTCAGGGCGACGGCGGCGGCGGTCGCCGTCCCCATGACCACCATGCCCAGGGCGACCAGGGCGAACAGCGTCCAGGGAGGAGCCTGCGTCTTGACCAGGATGATGCCGCCGATCGCGACAACGGCGAGCCGCGCCGTGCCCGCCAGCAGCGGCCCCATGATCCTGCCCGCGCCCTGTGATGAGAAGTACAGCGCCAGGCTCAGGCCGAAGAAGGCGAAGCACGGCCCGACGAAGTGCAGGTAGAGGGAGCCGGCGGCGCGCACCTCGGGATCATGGGTGAAGATCGAAACCCAGATTTCCGGAAACAGGCCCAGCACCATGCCCAGAACGCCGAGGGCGACCCCGGCCATGGCGCCCGCCGTCCAGGCCACCCTGCGCGCGCGCGTCACGTCGCCTGCGCCGATGGCCAGTCCGACCATCGGCAGGGAGGCCACGCCGACGGAAAACGCGATCGGCACCAGCAGGAATTCCAGCCGTGAGCCGATGCCGTACCCGGCCAGAGTGTGGACGCCGAACCGCGCGGCGATTGCGGTGATCACCAGCACGGTTCCGACGGTCTGGATCGGCGACAGCATTGCCGGCAGCCCGACCTTGAGGATGTCGTCGAAATGGGCCCGGGTGAACGGGCCGCTCAGGTGCAGGCGCACGCGCGCCTTGCCCCGGCGCAACAGCAGGAACAGGACGACCGCCATGAAGGTGGCGGACGCCGCCTGGCCCAGGCCGACCCCGATGATGCCCAGTTGTGGCGCCGGCCCCCAGCCGAAGCACAGCGCTCCGCCCAGTACGATCTGAAGCACCGCGCCGCCCAGCATCGTCGCCGAGGGGCCGACCATGTCGCCGGACCCACGCAGCACGGAGGCGAACATGTTCGACAGCCAGATCGCCGCCGCGAAGGCGAAGACGATGTTCGAATAGATCACCGCCTGCCGCAGCGTCTCGCCATCCCCGCCCAGCAGGGCGAACATCCCGCGGCCGAACAGTGACAGGACGATCGAGAAGAACAGTCCAAGGCCCAGGCCGATGACCGCGCCATGACGCGCCAACGCCTCGGCCCGCTCCGTTGCGCCTGCGCCCAGGGCCCGGCTGACGGCGGAGGAGACGCCCCCGCCCATGGCGCCGGCGCTCATCATCCCCATCAGCATGACGAGCGGAAAGACGAGCGCGGCCGCGGCCAGCGGTTCGGCGCCGAGGCGACCTATGTAGGCGGTTTCCGCGATCGAAACGGCTGTCGTGGCCAGCATGCCCAGCAGGTTGGGGGCGGCCAGTTTCGCCAGGGTCGGCGCGACCGGCGCGACAAGCAAGGGGTGGGACGGCGCGGCGCCACCAGTCGTCTGCGTCATCGTTCCCCACCTGCGTTTCGATTTGCTACTTTATAGGCGGGCGGTGAGCGGTCCAGTCGCAAATGCGTCGGCGGGACTTGCTGTCGCGGTCGACGGTCGGCAGGGTCCGCGCAGGAGGCCAGTGGACCGGCCGCATGAGGACGTCATGGCCGAAATCCGGAAAGTCTCCCTGCTCTACGCCATCGCCGAAGACCGGCTGGCGCTGGATACGGAAGACCTGGCGGGCGGGATCACGCGCCTGTGGCTGACGCAGCGGCTCTGCCGCGCCCTCGTCACCGCGCTCGTGCCGATGCTTCAGCAGGTGGTCACCCTGAAGCTGCCGGCCGGGGCGGAAACGGCGGCCCAGTCGTGGGAGCAGGCCGCCGCGATGGCGGACTTCGGCAAGACGCCGGGCGTCCAGCCCGGGCCGGACATGACAGCCGGACTGGTCACCGCCGTCCATATCAGCCCGCCGGGCGAGCAGATGACGCTGACCTTCGACTTCGGCGACGGAGAGTCGCGGATCGTCACCCTCAGCGTCGCCGCCCTGCGCCAGACCCTGTCGGTGATGCACCGGCTGCAGGCGGAGGCCGGCTGGCCGCTGGACATCTGGCCGGCCTGGATCGCTGATCCGGCGGCGACGGCGGTCAGCGGCGGGGTGAACTGAAGGCATTCCGGCCAGGAGCGTTCCCGTAGAGCCGTCGGGGGTCTAGGAAGGGCGCATGACCCGTCACATCGTCCATATCGTGGGAGCCGGACCCGCCGGCCTGATGGCGGCCGAGCGCCTCGCCGCCGCCGGCCACGGCGTGGTGGTGCACGAGGCGATGCCCTCGCCGTCGCGAAAGCTGCTGATGGCCGGACGGGGGGGGCTCAACCTCACCCACACCGAGCCCCTGGAGGGATTCCTCAATCGCTATGGCGAGGCGAAGGCGGTCGTCGCGCCATGGCTGGAGCGGTTCTCGCCGACAGACATGATCGGCTGGGCGGAGGGGCTGGGTCAGGCCACCTTCGTCGGCTCGTCAGGCCGGGTCTTTCCGCGGGCCATGAAGGCGTCGCCGTTGTTGCGGGCCTGGCTGGCCCGGCTTGCGGCGACGGGCGTCGAGTTGCGGACACGATCCCGCTGGACCGGCTTCGCCGAGGACGGTCTGACGTTCGACACGCCGGCAGACCCCGGCCTCGAGCGGCCGGACGCCGTCGTGCTGGCCGTGGGCGGCGGCAGCTGGCCCCGTCTGGGATCCGACGCCCGGTGGACGCCCTGGCTGGCGGCAAAGGGCGTGACCGTGGCGCCGTTCAGGCCGTCGAATGTCGGCTTCGACCACGCCTGGTCGCCGATCTTCGCCGACCGATTCGCCGGACAGCCGCTCAAGCCCGTCGCCATGACCCATGGCGAGACCGGCGTGCGCGGCGAGGCGATGGTCACCCGCTACGGGATCGAGGGCGGGGCGGTCTATGCCCTGTCGGCGGGCTTGCGGGATGCGATCGGGCGCGACGGCGCGGCGACCCTCGTCGTGGATCTTCGTCCCGACCTTTCCATCGAGGCGCTGGCGGCCCGTCTGGCCAGGCCGCGCGGCAAGGACAGCGTGACCAACTGGCTGCGCAAGGCTGGCGGCCTGTCGCCCGTGGCTGTCGGTCTGTTGCGCGAGATTCCGGGCGACCTGCCCATGGGCGCCGACAAGCTGGCGCGTCGCATCAAGGCGGTCCGCCTGACTCTCACCGGCGTGCAGGGTCTGGACCGGGCCATCTCCTCCGCCGGAGGCGTGGCCCTGGACCAGGTCGATCACGACCTGATGCTCAAGGCGCTGCCCGGCGTCTTCGTCGCGGGCGAGATGCTGGACTGGGAAGCCCCGACGGGGGGCTATCTTCTACAGGCGTCGATGGCCTCGGGCGCCACGGCGGCGGCCGGTGTCATCGACTGGCTGAAGCGGGCCTGAAAGACCCGCTTCGAGCGGTGCCTAGTGGGCGGGAGCCGTCGGTGCGGGAGCGGCGGCCGGAGCAGCCGCAGCCGCGACCGGAGCGGCGCCTTCGGCCGGAGCCTCCGCTGCCGGGGCTTCCGCGACCGGAGCCGCGGCGGGCTTGGGCGCGGGCAGCGGCAGGGTCGCGCCGAGCGAGTTCAGGTAGGCCAGCATCGAGATGCGGTCTTCCTGCTTCTTAAGACCGACGAAGCCCATCTTGGTGCCCGCAACATGCTTCTGCGGGGCCTTGATGAACTGGTCGAGCTCGTCCCAGGTCCAGACCGGGTGGCTGGCGGCGTATTCGAGCATGCCGGGCGAGTAGGCGAAGCCCGGACGGGCGCCCGGCTTGTGGCCGAGAATGCCGTAGAGGTTCGGACCGGTTCCGTTGGCGCCGCCGGCGTCGAAGGTGTGGCACGAGGCGCACTTGGCGGCGACAGCCTTGCCGACCTCGGGGTTGGTCACCGGAATGACCGTGCCCCAGTCCGGCGCGACTTCGGCGGCGGGACCATCGGCGGGGCCTTCGGCCACGGCGATGGCATAGCCGGCCTTCTCGGGCTGGTGATGCTCGAACACGATGGTGGTCAGCTCGCGCAGGCCGAAAATGACGAGTCCGGTCGCCAGCAAACCGCCGGCGATCTTGTTGAACGTAAGATCGCTCATATCCGCCTGTCTCAGTCCTCAAGTCGGCCCGCGCCGCGAGCCAGAATCAGCGCTGTGGGAATCCCACGACGCGCCCCTTATTGCGCCGGGCTCTCTTACACGCTACCGCCCCTCGCGCAAGACGGGCCCGGGGGTCCGGACCGTCGAATTGATCGATGCCCAGACTGATGAACCCGATCGTCCTCATTCCGGCCCGCATGGCCGCGACCCGACTGCCGGACAAGCCGCTGGCGGATATTGGCGGCCTGCCGATGATCGTCCGCGTTCTGCGCCAGGCCGAACGGGCCGCCGTGGGCCCCGTCGCGGTCGCCGCCGGCGACCCTGAAATCGTCGACGCCGTGCGCGCGGCCGGCGGGCTGGCGGTGCTGACCGATCCCGCGCTGCCCTCCGGGTCCGACCGGATACAGGCGGCGCTGGAGGCCCTCGATCCGGGCGGCGTCCACGACGCGGTGATCAATCTGCAGGGCGACATGCCGTTCGTCCCGGCCTCCATCATCGCCGCCTGCGCCGGCCTGCTGGCGCGTGAACCCGGTTGCGACGTGGCCACCGTTGTGGCGCCGGAAGCCTCGGCCGAAGACCGGTCCAATCCGGATGTAGTCAAGGCGGTGCTGGCCATGACGGCCGACAACGCCAGCGGCCGGGCGCTCTACTTCACCCGATCGACCCTCTACGGCGACGGTCCCGTCTGGCGGCACGTCGGGATTTACGGATATCGGCGCGCGGCGCTGGAGCGATTTAACACCGCTCCGCCCTCGCCCCTCGAACGGCGCGAGAAGCTGGAGCAGCTGCGGGGCCTGGAAATGGGCCTTTCGTACTGGGCCGCCGTCGCGGACGAGGCCCCGATCTCCGTCGACAACCCGGCCGACCTAGAGGCGGCCCGGGCCTACGCGAAAGCCGAACGATGAGTGTTCTCCCCAAGATCGCCTTCCAGGGCGAACCCGGCGCCAACAGCCACGAGGCCTGCCGGACCTATTTCCCCGACCACGAAGCCGCGCCCTACCCGACGTTCGAGGAGGCCTTCGACGCGGTGAAATCCGGCGCCTGCGCGCTGGGCATGATCCCGGTCGAGAACTCGATCGCCGGCCGCGTCGCCGACGTTCACCATCTGCTGCCCAGCTCCGGCCTGAAGATCATCGGCGAGCGGTTCAAGCCGATCCGCTTCCAGCTGATGGTCAACAAGGGCGGCAGGCTGGCCGACGTTAAGACCGTCTCGAGCATGGCCATCGCCCTGCACCAGTGCAAAGGCAGCCTGAAGAAGCTGGGCGTGGCCATGGAGGCCGTGGGCGACACCGCCGGCGCCGCCCGGGCCCTGGCCCAGCACCCCGACCCCACGCGCGGCGCCATCGCCCCGGCCCTGGCGGCGGAGATCTACGGCCTCGACATCCTGATGCGCGACATCGAGGACGAGCGGCACAACACTACCCGCTTTCTGGTGATGACCGCCGACAAGGCGCCGCCGCCGCCGCCGTTCACCAGCCGCTGCATCACCAGCTTCTGCTTCAAGGTGAAGAACATCCCGGCGGCCCTCTACAAGGCCATGGGCGGGTTCGCGACCAACGGCGTGAACATGACCAAGCTGGAAAGCTACATGGAGGGCGGCGCCTTCACCGCGACCTTCTTCTACGCCGAGGTCGACGGCCGGCCGGAGGACCGGGGCCTCGCCCTGGCGCTCGAGGAGCTGGGCTACTTCTCCGAGAAGGTCGAGATCCTCGGAGTCTTCCCGGCCGATCCGTTCCGGGACAGGGTCTGACCCAACCTGTCATCCCGGACGGCCCGAAGGGACGATCCGGGACCGAACCGGACGAAGCTGGGTCCCGGCTCTTCGCTACGCTGCGGCCGGGATGACAGGGATGGATTGCTCTGATCCCTCCCCTTCGCAGAGCGGTCGCGTCAGTCTAGCCTCCCCCAAAAGCAACCGCCTGGGGAGGCAACCGTGATTCAAGGCATTCCGTATCTTCAGTCCGTCCTGGCGCCGGTTCTGGCGCTGATCGTCTGGTCGCTGCTTATCTGGGTGTGGATGTACGCAAAGCGCATCCCGGCCATGGGCAAGGCCGGAATCAAGCCGCAGGACGGGCGGTTTCCGGGCTCGCTGAACGGGCTGCCGGACGACGTTCGCGCCGCAGCGGACAACTACAACCACCTGATGGAACAGCCGACGATCTTCTACGCGCTGGCGTTCCTGACCTATCTGCTGAGCATGCAGAACGGCTGCACGGCGGCGCTGGCCTGGGCCTACGTCGGTCTGCGCATCCTGCACAGCCTGGTGCAGGTCACCGTCAACGCCGTGGTCGTGCGTTTCCTCGTGTTCAGCCTGTCGACCATCGTGCTGATTGTCTGGACCGGGTGCGTGGTGATGGGCGTGGTCGGAGGCTAGGTGCGTCCTTCGAGACGCGGACCTGAGGGTCCGCTCCTCAGGATGACGTAGAGGGGCGTGTTTTCCCGTTGGTCGTCATGGTGAGGAGCGAGCCTCAAGCGAGCGTCTCGAACCACACAGGGACTGCCCGCGATCAGTCCTCACCCTCCGCCCAGCTCTTGACCAGCTGGTGGGCGATGGCGAGCGGGGGCGGGGCGAAGCAGCCGTCGTAGCCGCCGTTGACCAGCTGGCGGGCTTCCTCGCGCGTGAACCAGCGCACGGCCTCCAGCTCGGTCTGGTCCGGCCGGGCGTCGGCGCTGTCGACTTCGGCGATCAGGCCGATCATCAGGGAGTTGGGGTACGGCCAGGGTTGGGTCGAGTGGTAGTGTACCTTCGTCGCCGTCAGCGCCGCCTCTTCCATCAGCTCGCGGGCGCAGGCCTCTTCCATCGTCTCGCCGGGCTCGAGGAAGCCGGCCAGCGCCGAGTACATGCCCTTGGGCCACATCGCCTGGCGGCCCAGCAGGCACTTGCCCTCGAACGTCGCCAGCATGATCACCACCGGGTCGGTGCGCGGGAAGTGCTCTGCCTTGCAGCTGCTGCAGACGCGCTTCCAGCCGCCCTCGGCGACCTCGCTCTGCTGGCCGCATGCCGCGCAGTGGCGGTGCTTGCGGCGCCATTCGAACATCCCCTTGGCCGTCGCCGTGATCGCGGCCTCGGCCGCGGGCAGGGTGGTGGCCACCGCGCGCAGGTCCTTGAACTGCCCCACGCCCTCCAGCGGTCCGTCACAGGGGTCGAGGCCGCCCTCCATGTCGACGGCGAACACCGCGGTGTCCTTCCACAGGCCGAGGAACAGCAGCCGCTCCCAGACGCCGCCGGCCAGCTCCAGCCCCATTTTCGCCGGCACATAGGCCAGCTGGACGCCGCCGTCCTTGCCCTTCTCGGTCAGGGGCTGGCCGTTCCACAGCGGGATCGCCAGCGAGCCGGGATCGGCCAGCAGGCTATCGAGCCAGTCCTGGTCGCCGCGGCGTTCGCTGACGCGGTTCAGGGGGTTGCCGGAGAAGACGTTGGAGATCGCTGAAAGGGCCATGTCGGCTTCGTTCCATCAAACGAGGTCTGGACGCAACCCAAGAACATCCTCCCCAGCCTTGCTGGGGAGGGGGACCGCCGGAGGCGGTGGAGGGGAGTCCGTGCACCGACTCCCCTCCACCATCCTTCGGATGGTTCCCCTCCCCGCCGCGGCGGGGAGGATTTGCGGATCCCAAGGTTGCATCCGCCCCTCCGATCCACGATATAGGCCTTGGAGATCGGCGATGGGCGGACGCCTCGCCAACCTGGTCAGGGCCGGAAGGCAGCAGCCACAACGAGATTTGCTCCGGGTCGTTGTCCGGTCTCCACCCTTCCCATAAGTTCTTTTGCTGTTCTCCGCCTTCGCGGGGATGAGCGGGTGTGAGACCATAGGGTCGATGGCCGATTCCGATATCTCCGCTGAAGCGCCGCCGCCCTGGGACGAGGAGCTCCCCGAGCGCGATCCCGATACGGCGGACATCTTCGGCGCGCCGGAACCTTCCCCTGAACCCGCACCGCCGCCCGCTCCAGCGCCGATGGCCGAGCCGCAGGACCAGGGCGCGGCCTACACCGTGCTGGCCCGCAAGTACCGCCCGCGCAATTTCGAGGATCTGATCGGCCAGGAGGCCATGGTCAGGACCCTGACCAACGCCTTCGCCAGCGGCCGCATCGCCCACGCCTTCATGCTCACCGGGGTGCGTGGCGTCGGCAAGACGACGACCGCCCGCCTGCTCGCGCGGGCTCTGAACTTCGAGAGCGACACCGTCCACCAGCCCTCGGTCGACCTCAGCGTCGACGGCCGCCACTGCCGCGCCATCGTCGAGGGGCGGCACATGGACGTGCTGGAACTCGACGCCGCCAGCCGCACCAAGGTCGACGAGATGCGCGAACTGCTGGACGGGGTGCGCTACGCCCCGACCGAGGCGCGCTACAAGGTCTACGTCATCGACGAAGTGCACATGCTTTCGACGGCGGCGTTCAACGCCCTGCTGAAAACGCTGGAAGAGCCGCCGCCGCACGCCAAGTTCATCTTCGCCACCACCGAGATCCGCAAGGTGCCGGTGACCATCCTCAGCCGCTGCCAGCGCTTCGATCTGCGCCGGGTCGAGCCGGAGGTGCTGGTCAAGCACCTGGGCAAGATCGCCGAGGCCGAGGGCGCCCGTATCGACGCCGAAGGCCTGGCCCTGATTTCCCGCGCCGCCGAGGGATCGGTGCGCGACGGCCTGTCGCTGCTCGATCAGGCCATCGTTCAGGCCGACAAGGGCCAGGTCGTATCGGCCGCCATTGTGCGCGACATGCTGGGCCTGGCCGACCGCGCCCTGACCATCGCCCTGTTCGAGCAGATCATGGGCGGCCAGACCGCCGCGGCGCTGCAGCAGTATCGCGACCTCTGGGGCTTCGGCGTCGATCCGGCCCAGGTGATGCTCGACCTGCTGGAGCACAATCACGGCGCCTCCGTCGCCAAGGCCCTGGGCCCCGACGCCCTGCACCTGCCCAAGGACCAGGCCGCACGCCTCGCGGCGATCGGGGCGACGGCCTCGGCGGGCACCCTTTCGCGGGTCTGGCAGATGCTGCTCAAGGCCTATGAGGAAGTGCGCCGCGCGCCTGATCCGTCGGCGACCGTCGAGATGGCGCTGATCCGGCTTTGCTACGCCGCCGACCTGCCGGGGCCTGAAGAGGCGCTGAAGGCGCTGCGTGACGGCGAGCCGATGCCGGGCGGCGGAAGCGGCGTCTCGCCCTCCGGCGGCGGGGGCGGAGCCACCGCCCAGGCCGCCGGCGCCTTCGCGGCCCAGGCCCGGATCGCCCCGCTCGCGCCGCAGACCGCGCCCCAGGCGACCACCGCCCTCGCGTCCTTCGACGACGTGCTGGCCCTGATCCAGAACAAGCGCGACATCACCCTGCTGATGGACGTGCAGCAGTTTGTGCGGCCGATCAGCTTCCGGCCCGGGGCCATCGAGTTCGAGCCCGCGCCCCGCGCGCCCGCCGACCTGACCCGCCGTCTGGCGTTGAAGCTCAAGGAATGGACGGGCCAGACCTGGCTGGTGGCCACCGCCGGCGGTGGCGGGGCCGAAAGCGCCTGGGAGCGCCAGAAGCGCGAGGAAGGCGAGGCCCGCGCGGCCATTCTGGCCGACCCGTTCGTGATGTCGG
Organism: Caulobacter sp. FW305-C-30-S16; assembly: GCF_058783025.1. Lineage (NCBI taxonomy): Bacteria > Pseudomonadati > Pseudomonadota > Alphaproteobacteria > Caulobacterales > Caulobacteraceae > Caulobacter > Caulobacter sp. FW305-C-30-S16. Next base: position 810,800 of record NZ_JBYSYH010000001.1, read on the forward strand.
TGATGGACGCCTTCCCCGGCGCCGAACTGCTCGGCGTCAGGCAGCTTGCGGTTCCGCAGGGGGAAGCGGTTAGCGTCAATCCCGACGAGGATGTCGAGGAGGACTGAGCCTCCCTGCGTGCTTCGAGACGCGGACCCGAGAGTCCGCTCCTCAGCATGACGGGCAGTATTGGATCCCCCGTAGTCGTCATCCTGAGGAGCGAGCCTCAAGCGAGCGTCTCGAAGGACGCACCATGGATCCGCGCCGCCAGATGCGCTGACCATCAAGGGAGTTGAACCATGTCCAAAGCCAACGGCCGCAAGGCGATCTTCATCACGGGCGCGGCCTCGGGCATGGGGCTGGAGACGGCCCGGCTGTTCGCGGAAAAGGGCTGGTACGTCGGCGGCGTCGACGTCAACAAGGACGGCCTGCGCGCGCTGGAGCAGGAGCTCGGCTGGGACAACTGCATGGTCCGCGAGCTCGACGTGACCAACCGCGACGCCTACCGCGCGACCCTGACCGAGTTCACCGACGCGACAGACGGCAAGCTGGACGTGATGTTCAACAACGCCGGCATCGGCCGGGGCGGGCCCTACGCGGACATGCCGTGGGAAGACGCCATGGCGGTGATCAACATCAACCTGGTGGCGGTGCTCAGCGGCATCAACCTGGCCATTCCCTTCCTGAAGGCGACGCCGAATTCGCTGTGCTTCTCGACCTCGTCGAGCTCGGCGATTTTCGGCATGGCCAACATCGCCGTCTACTCGGCGACCAAGCACGCGGTGAAGGGCTTCACCGAGGCGCTGTCGGTGGAGCTCAAGCCGTTCGGCGTGCGTGTGGCCGATACGCTGCCCGGTCTGATCGACACGCCGATCCTGCCCGATGAGGCGAAGGCGGGCGCCCCCACCGAAGGCATGTGGCGCCTGACCCCGCCGCGCGAAGTGGCCGAGGCCGTCTGGTCCGCCTACCACACCGACAAGATCCACTGGTACGTGCCGAGCGAGCTGGAAGCCTTCGATCAGCTGCAGACCGCCCAGCCGGAAATGGTCCGCGACCAGATGATCCAGGCGGGCCTGTTCAATCGCGCCGAGGAGTAGGCGTTGCGTCCTTCGAGACGCTCGCTTGAGGCTCGCTCCTCAGGATGACGAACAGGATTGAGCTGCAAAAGTCTTCGTCATGGTGAGGAGCGATCCCTCGGGATCGCGTCTCGAACCACGCACCCTTTCCCCGCCGCGACAGCCTGCTAAGACAGCTCCATGGCCGCCACCGCCGGACCCGAGATCGAGCGACTGATCGCCCTGCTGGGCAAGCTGCCGGGGCTGGGGCCCCGGTCGGCGCGGCGGGCCGCGCTGGCGTTGCTGAAGCGGCGGGAACAGCTGCTGGACCCCCTGACCGACGCGATGGTCGACGCCCGGGCCAAGGTCCGGACCTGCACCACCTGCGGCTCGCTCGACACCGCCGACCCCTGCGCCATCTGCGCTGACGCCGCCCGCGACGGCGGGTTGCTGTGCGTGGTCGAGGAGGTCGGATCGGTCTGGGCGCTTGAACGCGCCAGCGCCTTCCGTGGCCGCTACCACGTCCTCGGCGGACTGCTGTCGGCGCTGGACGGCATGGGACCGGAGAAACTGCGCGTCGCCGAGCTGCTGAACCGGGTTTCGCAGGGCGAGGTGCGGGAGGTGATTCTCGCCCTGCCGGCCACGGTCGACGGCCAGACCACGGCCCACTACCTCGCCGAGCGGCTGGTCCCCTCCCAGGTGCCCGTCACCATGCTGGCGCGCGGCGTGCCCGTCGGCGGCGACCTCGACTGGCTGGACGACGGCACCATCGCCCAGGCGCTGCGCGCCCGGCGGCCGGCGTAGGTTCCCTTCGCCGTCATGCTGCGCACAAGGCCCGGGATGACGGCTGTGCTGAATCCGTCTAGGAACGGAGCATGAACGATCCCGTAACCATCGCCGTCCTGGCCGCCGCTGTATTCGCCATCGCCTTCCTGGGCGTGCTGGTCCTGTGGCTGCGCGAACGCGGCCAGTCGGTGAAGCTGGCGACCGAGCTGGCCGGGGCCGTCGAGCGGGCCCGTCTGCAGGAGGACGCGCGGGCGACCATGGGCGACTATCTGCGGGCCCAGGCCGAGCAGACGGCCACCGCGACCGCCGAAGCGCTGCTCAAGCGCACGGACGAGACCTTCCGCAATCGCGAGATGCTGCATCAGGAGCGCCTCGCCGCGCAGCTGAAGCCGGTCGCCGAGAGCCTTGCCAAGTTCGAAGCGCACGTCACAGCGGTCGAAAAGACCCGCGCCGAGGAGACCGGCGGCCTGCGCGAACAGCTGGCGCAGCTGATGACCGCCTCGACCGCCACGCGCGATGAGGCGCGGCGGCTGACCGAGGCCCTCAAGGGCAACACCGGCCGCCGGGGCCGCTGGGGCGAGCAGACCTGCCGCAACGTGCTTGAGGCCGCGGGGATGGCGGGACGGTTCGACTTCGAGGAGCAGCGCTCCGAGGCCAATGAAGAAGGCCGCCAGACGCGTCCGGATTTCATCGTTCACCTTCCCGGCGGCGGAAAGTTCGTGATCGACGCCAAGGTCTCGCTGGCCTTCGGCGAGCCGTCCGACGGCGACGAGGACGCCCAGCGCCAGGCCGCGTCCCTGCGGACCGCCGTCAGCATGAAAACCCACGTGCGGCAGCTGTCGTCCAAGGCCTATCAGGACCAGTTCAAGCCGAGCCCCGACTTCGTCGCGATGTTCGTGCCGGGCGACGCCTTCCTGGCCGCCGCCCTCGACCATGAGCCCGAGTTGATGAACCAGGCCATGGCTTCGCGCGTCGTGATCGTGACGCCGACCACGCTGTTCGCCCTGTGCAAGGCCGTGTCCTATGGCTGGCGGGTCGAGGAGCAGGCCGCGAACGCCGACAAGATCGCCGTGCTCGGCCGCGAGCTCTACAAGCGGCTGTCGGTGATGGGCGGCCACGCCGCGGGCCTCGGCAAAGCGCTGGAAACGGCGGTGGCCCGGTACAACCAGTTCGTCGGATCGCTGGAGACACAGGTGCTGACCCAGGCCCGCCGCTTCGAGGACCTCAAGGTCGACCACGAAGGCAAGGAGATCGCGCCGATCGAGCCGGTGGAGACCGCCGTCCGGACCCTTGCCAAGCTTGCGCCCGCGGACGCCGCCGCCTTGACGGCTCCGGACGCCGCCCCTACCTCCTGACCACCATGTCCCTCCGCCGTATCCTCACCGTCGACAACGCCGCCGATATGGCCGTGCTCAAGCAGGTTTCCACGCCCGTTGAAGGCGGCGTGACCGACGATCTGCGCCTGTTGATGGATGACATGCTCGAGACGATGTACGCCGCGCCCGGCATCGGCCTGGCGGCCGTGCAGGTCGGCGAGCCCAAACAGATCATCGTCATGGACCTCGGCGACCGCGAGGGCGCGGAGGAGGGCGATGACGAGGGGCGGCGCAACCCGCGCTACTTCATCAATCCCGAGATCGTCTGGTCGTCCGAGGACCTCGCCTCCTACGAGGAGGGCTGTCTGTCGGTTCCGGAGATCTATGACGACGTCCAGCGCCCGGCCCGGGTGAAGATACGCTACCTCAACTACGCCGGCGAGGCCGTCGACGAGGACGCAAGCGGCCTGTTCGCGGTCTGCATCCAGCACGAGATGGATCACCTCAAGGGCGTGCTGTTCATCGACCACCTGTCACGCCTGAAGCGCGAACGGGCGATCAAGAAGGTCGAGAAGGCCGCCCGGGCGGCGTAACCCCTACTTCCGGCTCGTGTCGCCGCTGGCCGCGCGTTGCTCCTCGGCTTCGCGCTTGGCCTCGGCAGAGGCATCAGCGACGCCGTCCTGGACATCGGCGGCGGCATCCTTGACCGCATCGGCGGCTTCGGCACCCGCGTTGCCGATCGCCGCGCCGGCGTCCTTCACGTCCGGATCGGCCGCGATTTCCTTCGCTGCTTCCTTGACCTCGCTGCCGACCGCGGCCGCGCCTTCACCGACATCGGCGCGATCTTCCTTCGAGCAGGCGCCGAGGGCGAGGCCGGCGGCGGCGAGCGTGACGATGAGCAGTGTGCGCATGGCGGAATCCCGTTGTTGAGTTTCGTTCCACCGATCAACGATCTGTGAAGCGTCGGGTTCCCGGCGACTTCCGCCGGAGCGCCGTCACGGCTAAACCCCGCCCATGCGCCTCGCTTTTCTCGGAACGCCCGACTTCGCCGTCAAGAGTCTCGCCGCCATCCTCGCGGCCGGGCATGAGGTGGTTTGCGTCTATTCCCAGCCGCCCGCCCCGCGCGGCCGTGGCCAGACGCTGCAACCCTCTCCGGTGCACGCCTTCGCCGAGTCGCACGGCCTGATGGTGCGCACGCCGGTCTCGATGAAGGCGCCGGAAGAGCTTTCGGCGTTCCAGGCGCTGGACCTCGACGCCGCCGTCGTCGTGGCGTTCGGCCAGATCCTGGTCTCCGAGGTCCTGGATGCGCCCCGGCTCGGCTGTTTCAATGTACACGCCTCGCTGTTGCCGCGCTGGCGCGGCGCGGCGCCGATCCAGCGCGCCCTGATGGCCGGGGACAGTGTCACCGGCGTGCAGGTGATGCGCATGAGTCTCGGCCTCGACGAGGGCGCCGTTCTGGCGACCGAAACGGTGCGTATCGGCCCGCTGGATACCGCCGGAACGCTGCACGACCGGCTGGCCGAGGCCGGCACGCGGCTGCTGCCGCCGACGTTGGCCGCCATCGCGGCGGGCACGGCCGTCGAGGTTCCGCAAGCCGCCGAGGGCGTCACCTATGCGAAGAAGATCCGGCCAGCGGAGGCCCGTATCGACTGGACCCGTTCGGCGACGGAGCTGGACCTGCACATCCGGGGCCTGTCGCCCTTCCCCGGCGCCTGGTTCGAGGCGCCGTCCGACAAGGGACCGGTGCGCGTGAAGGCTCTGCTGTCGCGGGTTGAGGAGGGGTCCGGAACGCCGGGCCAGACGCTCGATGACAGCCTGCTGATCGCCTGTGGGACCGGCGCGTTGCGCCTTTTGCGGGCCCAGCGCGAAGGCAAGTCGGCGCAGGACGCGGCGGACTTCCTGCGCGGCTTTCCGCTCGCCGCCGGGACCGTGCTCGCCTGATGCCCCGCTATCGCCTGACCATCGAGTATGACGGTCGCCCCTATCGCGGCTTTCAGGCCCAGGACGGGCTGCCCAGCGTCCAGGGCGCGATCGAGGCCGCGGTGCTGGGCTTTACCGGCGAGACTCTCCGGATACATGCCGCCGGCCGGACCGACACCGGAGTCCATGCGACCGGCCAGGTCATCCACGTCGACCTCGGCAAGGCCTGGCCGGCCGATGTGGTGCGCGACGCCCTCAACGCCCATCTGCGGCCCGAGCCGATCGCTGTTCTCGAGGTCGAGGATGTCTCCGACGACTGGCACGCCCGCTTCTCGGCGATCGAGCGGCGCTACCTTTATCGCGTGCTCAACCGCCCGGCGCCGGCCGCCCTGGACAAGGGGCGCGTCTGGCATGTGCGCAAGCCGCTGGACGCGGCGAGGATGCATGAGGCCGCGCAGGCGCTGACCGGCCACCACGACTTCACGACGTTCCGCGACATGCAGTGCCAGGCGAAGTCGCCGATGAAGACGCTGGATGTCGCGGCGGTCCATCGCGAGGGCGAGGAGGTGCATCTCGTCTTCGCCTCGCGGTCGTTCCTGCACCGGCAGGTGCGCTCGATGGTCGGCTCGATCGTGGAGGTCGGCCTCGGGCGCTGGACCGCCGCCGATCTGAAGGCCGCGCTTGAGGCCCGCGACCGGACGGCCTGCGGCCAGGTCGCGCCCGCGGACGGGCTGTATCTGACCGGCGTCGGCTACGAAGGGTAGGGCGTCACAAACTGCTGGCCGGTCGCCTTGGCCAGCAGCTCGCCGTCCTCGCGACGAAACTCGACCTCGACCGAGATCAGCTGTCGTGACCGGGCCACCACGCGACCCTCGATCAGCAGCGGATCGGCGCGCCCGAGCTTGAAGAAGCGTATCTGCAGGTCTGTCGTCCGGAATGCTGACGGGGCCTCGATCACGGTCATGGCGGCGAAGGCCATCATCTGGTCGGCCAGCGCCGCCAGATAGCCGCCGAACATCGAGCCGTCGCCGTTCATCAGCTCGGGCTGCGGCTCCCATCGCTTGCGCGCCCAGCCCTCGCCCCAGGCTTCGAGCAGGCCAAGGCGAAGGACGGCGACAACAGGCGGCGGCTCGGCGACGCCGGCGATCAGGGCGTCCAGCCGGTCGGTGGCCCAGGTCATGCAATGCCCCTTCGATTCCGAAGTCGGAAATGTGAGGCTTGCTCGGCTATAAGGGGACTCGCATGTCAGACGTCGCCGCCAACGCCCGCCGCAGTCCGCGTCAGGGCCGATCGAAGGCCACGGTGGACGCCATTCTGGAGGCGGCTACTCGCATTCTCGAGGCGGGCGAAACCTTTACCACCAACCACGTCGCCGCGCGGGCGGGGGTCAGCGTCGGCACCCTCTACCAGTACTTTCCGGACAAGGCGGCGATCCTCCACGCCCTGGGCGCGCGGGAGCGGGCGGCCATGGCCGAGGCGACGCGCGTCGCGATCGAGGCCGGGGTCGATCCGGCGCGGGCGGCGATCCGCGCCCAACTGGCCGCCTTCGACGGCCGTCACGCCGCGCGGCGGGCGGTGCTGGAGGCGATCCTGCGCGACCCGGCCGTGCCGGGCATGGCCGACAAGGTCGATGCCGGCGTGGCGCCCTTCGTCCGCGACGGCGAGCGGCCGGTCCACGCCTTCGTCCTGTCCCGCGCGATCATGGGCGTGGTGCGCGCGGCGGTGCTGGAAGACTCGCCCCTGCTGGGGTCGCCGGACCTTGAGGAGGCGCTGGTGCGCCTCGTGCGGGGCTACGCCGAGGCGTCGCCGAAGCGCTCGAAATAGCGCTCGATGATCCTCTGGTAGGCAGCCTGCAGGTCGTACAGCTGGCTGACCGGCACACGCTCGTCGACCGCGTGCATGGTCGCGCCGACCAGGCCGAACTCCAGCACCGGACAGAGGTCGCGAATGAACCGCGCGTCGGAGGTGCCGCCGGTTGTCGACAGGTCGGTGTCCTCGCCGGTGGTCTCCCTGATCGCCGCGGCGACCAGGTCGGTGAACGGGCCGCGCCGGGTCAGGAAGGCCTCGCCGCTGATGATCGACTTGACCTCGACCCTTCCGCTGAATCCCTGCCCTGCCGCCGCCGCCGTCTCGGCGATCCAGGCTTCGAGCTCGGCGCCCTTGTGGGCCGGATTGAAGCGGATGTTGATCCGCGCCTTCGCTTCGCGCGGGATGATGTTGGTGGCGGTGTTGCCGACATCGATGGTGGTGACTTCCAGGTTGGACGGCTGAAAGCCCTCGAAGCCCTCGTCCAGCACCCGCCCCTGCAGGCGGGACAGCAGGTCGATCAGGACCGGCACCGGATTGGCCGCGCGCTGGGGGTAGGCCACATGGCCCTGCACGCCCTCGACCGTGATCCAGCTGTTGATGCTGCCGCGCCGGCCGATCTTGATCATGTCGCCCAGCCGAGCCGAACTGGACGGCTCGCCGACGATGCAGTGATCGATCACCTCGCCCTCGGCGGCGAGCGTCTGGACAACCCGCTTGGTGCCATCCAGCGCAATGCCTTCCTCGTCGCCGGTGATCAGGAAGCTGAGCGAACCTTTCGGCTCACCGTTGGCCAGATATCCGGACACGGCGGCGATGAAGGCGGCGATGCCGCCCTTCATGTCGACCGCGCCGCGGCCGATCAGGACGCCATCGGCGAGGGCCGCCTCGAACGGCGGACTGGTCCAGGCCCCGGCGTCGCCCACGGGCACGACGTCCGTGTGCCCGGCGAAACAGAGATTGGGGCTGGCGGTTCCACGCCGGGCGTAGAGGTTCTCGATCTCGCCGAACTTCATCCGCCGGCAGGCGAAGCCCATCCCTTCCAACGCTTGCTGGACGATATCCATCGCGCCGAGGTCAGCCGGCGTGACCGACGGACGGCGGATCAGGTCGCGGGCAAGGTCGAGAACGTCGATCACGGTCAGTCCCGCAGCAGGTCGTTGATCGAGGTCTTGGAGCGCGTCTGGGCGTCGACCGTCTTGACGATGACGGCGCAGGAGAGGCTCGGGCCGCCGTGGGGATCAGGCAGGCTGCCGGGCACGACCACGCTGTAGGGCGGGACATAGCCGCGGTGGACCTCGCCGGTCTTGCGGTCGACGATCTTGGTCGTGGCGGTGAGAAACACGCCCATGCTGAGCACGCTGCCCTGGCCGACGATGACGCCCTCGACGACCTCGGACCGGGCGCCGATGAAGCAGTCGTCCTCGATGATGGTCGGATTGGCCTGCAGGGGCTCGAGCACCCCGCCGATGCCGACGCCGCCCGAAAGGTGCACCCGCTTGCCGATCTGGGCGCAGGAGCCGACCGTCACCCAGGTGTCGACCATGGTCCCTTCATCGACGAAGCCGCCGATGTTCACGAACGAGGGCATCAGGATCACGTTCTTCGCCACATAGGCGCCCCGGCGCACGATCGCGCCGGGCACGGCGCGGAAGCCGGCTTCCTCGAACTGCGGCGCTTCCCAGCCGTCGAACTTGTTGGCCACCTTGTCCCACCAGGGACCGACCGCGCCGCCAAGCGTCCCGGCGCGCATGACGGCGTTGGGGTTCAGGCGGAAGGACAGCAGCACGGCCTTCTTGGCCCACTGGCGAACGATCCACTCGCCATCGATCTTTTCGGCCACCCGGACCTTGCCGCTGTCGAGCAGCGACAGGGTCTCCTCGATGGCCGTGCGGACCGGACCGGTGGTCGCCGGGGACACGGCGTCACGGGCGTCCCAGGCGGCCTCGATCTCGGTTTCCAGGTCGGCGAGCGTTACGGCGGTCATGCGTCGGTTTCCTTCACCCGGATGTCGTTGAGGAACTCGGCCAGGTGTCTTGCGCGGTGGTGGACGAAGGAGGCGGTCGAGTCGGCGGCGTGGGCGCCGACCAGAACCGTGGTCATGCCCAGGGCCGCGGCCGGCGCGAGGTTGTGCTCGCTGTCCTCGAAAAAGGCCGACCCGGCGGCGGTGACGCCGTGGCGGGCGATCATCATGCCGAAGGTCACGGGCGACGGCTTGGGAATGTAGCCGGCCGCAGCGATGTGGAAGATGTCCTCGAAGACGTGGGCGATGCCGAGCCGGTCGAGCACGCGTTCCGCATGGCTGGCCGAGCCGTTGGTGAACACCAGCCGCCGGCCGGGCAGCCGTTCCAGCCCGGCGGTCAGGGCGGGATCGGGCGACAGCGCGTCGAGCGAGACGTCATGAACCGCGGTCAGGAAGTCTTCCGGATCGATGCCGTGGTTGTTGGCCATCAGGCCGGCGAGCGTGGTGCCGTGCTCATGGTAGTAGCGCTTCTGGATCGCCCGGGCCTCTTCGCGGGGCAGTCCCGTCACCCGCTCCATGAAGTCGGTCATGCGGCCGGAAACCAGCGTCATGACCTCGCTCTCGATCGGGTAGAGGGTGTTGTCGAGATCGAACAGCCAGGTGTCGATGTGCGTAAGGTCGGTCACGCCTTCACCAGCGTTCCCGCGCCGTGCTCGGTGAACAGCTCGACCAGCATGGCGTGCGGCCGGCGTCCGTCGAGAATGACCACGGCCTCGACCCCCGCGTCGACCGCGGCGATGGCGGTTTCCAGCTTGGGGATCATGCCGCCGGTGGCGACGCCCGTACGGATCAGTTCGAAGGCCTCGGCGACAGTCATCTGGCGGATCAGCTCGCCGTTGGCGTCCTTGACCCCCGCGACGTCGGTCAGCAGCAGCATGCGCTTGGCCTTCAGCGCGCCCGCGAGCGCGCCGGCGACGGTGTCGGCGTTGATGTTGAAGGTCTGGCCGGACTCGGAGACGCCGATCGGCGCCACCACGGGGATGTAGTCATGGTCCGACTTGATCAGCACCTGGATCAGCGTCGGATCGATCTTCTGCGGCTCGCCGACAAAGCCCAGGTCAACGACCTGCTCGATGTTGCTGTCGGGGTCCTTCTTGGTGCGGCGGGCGCGGGTGACCGTGATCAGCCGCGCGTCCTTGCCGGACAGACCGACGCCCCGCACGTCCGCCTCACGGCCGGCCAGGGTGATCCAGTTGGCGATTTCCTTGTTGATCGCGCCGGAGAGAACCATCTCGGCGACTTCCATCGTCGCCTCGTCCGTCACCCGCAGGCCGTCGATGAAGGTCGACTTGACCCCGGCCCGGTCGAGCATGCGCGAGATCTGCGGCCCGCCGCCGTGCACGACGACCGGATGGACGCCCATCAGCTTGAGCAGGACCGCGTCGGCGGCGAACAGTTTCGCCACAGAGTCCTCGCCCATGGCGTGGCCGCCGTATTTGATCACCACCGTCTCGCGGTCGTAGATCTGGATGTAGGGCAGGGCTTCGGCGAGGGTTTTCGCGGTCGCCCAGCCGGCTTCCTCGGTCTTGTCGGTCAAGGCGCTGAGCTCCCGTATCGTCGTGCGGGTCGATAGCGGATGGGCGACGCGGTGTCACCGCTCTTCGAGGCTGTGGAAGATCCGCAGGACTGTGACTTGATCAGCGTCGACGACGTACTGAATCACATACCCGGCTCTGCCGAAGGGCGCGAACAACTCCCGTAGACCGTCCGGTGGCTGGCCCGCAGGCGCGCCGCGCTCTGAAAACCGGTCGAGCGACTGAATCGCCGAGAGGATTGTAGCTCTGGCCCTGCGGGCGGCGGTTGGCCTGCCTGAGGCAATGAAGGCGGCCAACCGTACAGCGTCTCGTTGGGCTTCGGCCGCAAGTAAGATGCTGGTCGTCAAGCCTTGTTCGCTCGAGCCAGTTCGATCTGCCGATCAAGCTCGGCCATGAACTCGTCCACCGAGACCGCCTCACCGGTTCGCCTGTACTCGGCCAACCGTTCACGAGCGATGGTCCATCGGTCGTAAGCCGGCGCTTCGAACACGGCGCCCGTCTCCTCTACCCCCGGCATCTGGGTGGTAGATAGAAGTTTGTCAGCTGATTTTCGCGAGCCGGCCATGGACCAAACCTACGCGCAAATAGCCTCCTTGACCAGCTCTATCTAAACGGCGGCTCGTCGAACGCACGCAACTTGCGCGAGTGCAAGTTCGGCCCCTCCGCCCGCAGCAGGTCTACGGTCGCGATGCCGATCTGCAGGTGCTGGCTGATGGCGCGTTCGTAGAAGGCGTTGGCCTGACCCGGCAGCTTGATCTCGCCGTGCAGCGGCTTGTCCGATACGCAGAGCAACGTGCCGTAGGGCACCCGGAAGCGGTAGCCCTGGGCGGCGATGGTGGCGCTTTCCATGTCGATGGCCACGGCCCGGCTCTGGTTGAACCGGAGGGCCGAGGAGGTGTAGCGCAGCTCCCAGTTCCGGTCGTCGGTGGTCACCACGGTGCCGGTGCGCAGGCGACGCTTGAGGCTCTCGCCGCTTTCGCCGCTGACCAGCTTGGCCGCGTCGTAGAGGGCGCGCTGCATCTCCGCGATGCTCGGGATGGGGATGTCCGGCGGCAGGACCTCGTCCAGCACATGGTCGTCCCGCAGATAGGCGTGGGCGAGCACATAGTCGCCGATCGTCTGGCTGCCGCGCAGGCCCCCACAGTGGCCGATCATGATCCAGGCCTGCGGACGAAGGACCGCCAGGTGGTCGGTGATGGTCTTGGCGTTGGACGGACCGACGCCGATGTTGACCAGGGTCACCCCTTGCCCGTCTTCAGCGATCAGGTGGTAGGCCGGCATCTGGTGTCGCCGCCAGGGACCGTTGGCGATGGTCATCTCCGGGTTCGGAGAGTCTTTGGTCACCGTGATGTTGCCCGGCGCCGACAGGGCCGTGAACCGCGTGCCGGGAACCTTCAGCTGCTCGCAGCCCCAGCGGACGAACTCGTCGACATAGCGGTGGTAGTTGGTGAACAGGATGTACTGCTGCACGTCCTCGGCAGGAGCGCCGGTGTAGTGCTTCAGGCGCGCCAGCGAGAAGTCGGTGCGCAGACCGTCGAACAGGGCCAGCGGCCGCGAGGCCTCGAGAATCGGGTCCCAGAGACCGTCCGCCACCTCGTCGCCGATGTGAGCCAGTTCGGTGGTCGGGAACCAGCGGGCGATCTCGCTGGCGCTGACGTCGGCCATGGCAATATCGCCGCCGTCCAGCACGTAGGGGAACGGAATCTCCTGCATCGACCGGCCGACGTCGAGCTGAACGCCGAAGTCCTGGATCATCAGGGCCAGCTGCTCGATCAGGTAGTCCTTGAACATCGCCGGACGGGTGACCGTCGTGGCGTAGTCGCCGGGCAGGCCGATCCGGGCGTAGGCGCGGCTGATCCGCGGATAGCCGTTCTCGCCGCTCCAGTGCATCCGCAGTTCGGGATACACGAAGGCGCCATCGGCCCGCAGGGCGGGGTCGGGACGCTGGCCGGTTGTCAGGAAGGTCTTCAGGGCGCCCCTCAGGGCGGAGACGGACCGTTCGTATTCTTCAATAAGCCGCTCGACGATGGCGGCTGCTTCTTTCTCATGTGTCATGGCTGCTTATAGCGACCTGATCGTGACTTGGCGAGATGGGGGGCGGCGCGAGCCCGCACTGGCGCACGGCCGACGCCGACACTAGGCTCGTCCCCATGTGGAAGACGGTGCTGATCTACGGCCTGGCGCTGGCCCTGGGGGCGGTGGCCCTGCAGTGGCTGGACTATCGCATCTGGGCTCGCACCCATGTCGGCGCGGTGTGGATCGCCCTGGTCGCCGCGGCTTTTCTCGGGCTCGGGGTCTGGGTCGGCGCGCGCCTGTTCCGGCCGCGGGTGCTGTCGGGCGGCTTCGAGCTCAACCAGCCCGCCCTGACGACGCTGGGCATCACCCGGCGTGAGCACGAGGTCCTTGGTCTGCTGGCGGCCGGCCGGTCGAACAAGGAGATCGCCCGACAGCTCAACCTCTCGCCCAACACGATCAAGACCCACGTCGCCCGGCTGTACGAGAAGCTCGAAGCCGTGCGCCGGACGGACGCCATCCTGCGGGCCCGCGAGCTGCGGCTGATCCCCTGACCAATCGGGTGAGTTTCCCGAAATCACCCTTTTGGGCGATTGTTCCCGCGACGGGGTCCGGGCTTGGCTGGGGCATCCAATCCACTGGGGGACAATCACCATGCTCCGCACAATCCTGATCTTCGGTCTTCTCGCCGGCGCCGTCGTCGCCGTGCCGATGAACCTGATGATGATCTTCGGCAAGGAAGGCGACGGCAGCCACTCGCTGTTCACCGGCTACGCGCTGATGCTGCTGGCCTTCACCTTCACCTTCGTCGGGGTGAAGCACTATCGCGACCGCGCCCTGGGCGGGGTGATCCGCTTCCTTCCAGCCCTGCTGGTCGGACTGGGCATCAGCCTGGTGGCCAGCCTGATCTATGTGATCGCCTGGGAGATCACCCTCCACGCAACCAACTTCACCTTCATGGCCGACTACAGCCAGGCAATGATCGAGCGCGCGCGGGCCAGGGGCGACTCGCCCGAGGCGCTCGCCCGGCTGACCGCCGAGATGCAGGCGATGCAGGTTAAGTACGCCAACCCCCTGTTCCGGCTGCCGATGACCTTCGCGGAGATCTTCCCCGTCGGGCTGCTGGTCTCCGGGGTCTCCGCCGGCCTGCTGCGAAACAGCCGCTTCCTGCCGATGAAGGTCGTGCAGGGCTGACGGGTCTTGCGGAGCGGGAATCCGGAACCACATCTCCGGACATGAACAACTCGCTCCGCACCTTCATGCTGCTGGCCGCCCTGACGGCCATCTTTGTTGTCGCCGGGTTCCTGATCGGCGGTACGGCCGGGATGCTGATCGCCCTGACACTGGCGGTCGGCATGAACCTGTTCAGCTACTGGAACGCCGACAAGATCGTCCTGCGCATGTACGGCGCGGTCGAGGTCGACGGGTCCCATCCCGACGCGCTGATCCGCAACTATGTCGACGACACCCTGGCGCTGGCGGACGGCGCCGGCCTGCCGAGGCCCCGCATCTATGTCATCGAGACCGATCAGCCGAACGCCTTCGCGACCGGCCGCAATCCGGAGAATGCCGCCGTAGCCGCTACCGTCGGCCTGCTGCGCATGCTCGACCGGCGCGAGATTCGCGGCGTGATGGCGCACGAACTGGCGCACGTGAAGAACCGCGACACCCTGACCATGACGATCACGGCGACGATCGCCGGGGCCATCTCGGGTCTGGCCAATATCGCCTTCTTCTTCGGCGGCGACCGCGACCGGCCGGCGGGCATGATCGGCACGATCCTGATCGCCGTCCTCGCGCCGATCGCGGCGGCGCTGGTCCAGTTCGCCATCAGTCGGGGCCGGGAGTACGAGGCGGATCGCGGCGGCGCCGAAATCAGCGGCGATCCGGACGCGCTGGCCAGCGCCCTGCAGAAGATGGAGGCCTTCGCCCACCGGACGGTCAACGAGACCGCCGAGCGCAATCCCGCCACCGGCCAGATGTTCATCATCAATCCGCTGGCCGGAACGGGCGCCGACAACCTGTTCTCGACCCATCCGGCCACGGCCAACCGCGTCGAGGCGCTGCTGAAGCTGTCTGGCGGGACGCGCCGGGGCGGGACCTCGGTGCCGCCGACCCGCCGCGCCGGGCCGTGGAGCTGATCAGCGGTTCAGGCTGAACGGCTCGGCATAGGCCGCCGCCGACTCCCGGATCAGGGTTTCGAGCTGCTCGAACAGTGCGGGATCCTCGGCCTTGAAGTTGAAGCAGCTCTTGCCCTGCATCCGCTTCTTCAGCGCTGGCGGGATCTTCGCGGCCAGATCGGCATGGGTGTAAACCGGCATCAGGTGGACGCTGACATAGGCCTTCCCCCGACGGATGCCGCCGAACCACATCCGCTCGCCGGGCCTGGCCGGATTGTCCCAGGGCGCGGCCAGTTGCAGCCCGTATCCGTCTGACACGCTGGCCGACATGCCGGGCGCCGCCCTCTGCATCAGGGCCGCCAGGGTCTGGGCCACACCGTCGAGACCGCTGCTCATGACCGCTCCCGCCATCCGTTTCACGCAGGATAACGCAAGCGCATGGACGCGCGCGACGATCCCGGTGAAAAAGGGGCTCAAGCCTTCCGGGGACGTCGCATGAATCGCCTGTTCACCACCCTCATCGTTCTGGCCATGGTCCTGGGCATCGGCGTCGGCTGGTGGTGCAACCAGTACCTCGACGCGGCCCAGACAGAGTCGGCCGTCGGCTGGTTCAAGGTGATCACCGACGTCTTCCTGCGGTTGATCAAGATGATCATCGCGCCGCTGGTTTTCTCCACCCTGGTGGCGGGCATCGCGCACATGGGCGATGCGGCAAGCGTCGGCCGCGTCGGCGCCAAGACCATGCTGTGGTTCATCACCGCCTCGATCTTCTCGCTGCTGCTGGGCCTGGTCATGGTGCATCTGCTGCAGCCGGGCGTGGGCCTGACCCTGCCGATTCCGGAAGCTTCGGCGGCCGCGGTCGACGCCTCCAAGCTGACGATCCAGGAGTTCATCACCCACGTCTTCCCCAAGTCCATCTTCGAAGCGATGGCCAACAACGAGATCCTGCAGATCGTGGTGTTCTCGATCTTCATCGGGGTCGCCGTCGCGTCGCTGGACGACAAGGCGCCGCAGATCCTGGTGCTGGTCGAGCAGCTGGCCGCCATCATGCTCAAGGTCACGGGCTATGTGATGAGGCTGGCCCCGCTGGCCATCTTCGCCGCCCTGGCCGGAACCGTGGCCAAGTACGGCATCGACATCCTGGCCATCTACGCGAAGTTCATCGGCGGCTTCTATCTGTCGCTGGGCGTGCTCTGGAGCCTGCTGGCCCTCGCCGGATTCCTGATCGTCGGGCCGCGGGTCCTTCGCCTGCTGGGCAGCGTCTGGCAGCCGACCCTGCTGGCCTTCGGCACCGCCAGCTCGGAGGCCGCCTATCCCCGCACCCTTGAGGCGCTGCAGAAGTTCGGCGTCAGCAAAAAGGTCGCGTCCTTCGTTCTGCCGCTGGGCTACTCGTTCAATCTGGACGGGTCGATGATGTACTGCACCTTCGCGACCCTGTTCATCGCCCAGATCTATGGCGTCGAGATGAGCATCGGCCAGCAGATCACCATGCTGCTGCTCCTCATGGTCACCTCCAAGGGCATGGCCGGCGTGCCCCGCGCCTCGCTGGTCGTCATCGCCGCCACCCTGGCCTATTTCGACCTGCCCGAAACCGGCATCGCCCTGATCCTGGCGGTCGATCACCTCCTCGACATGGGCCGCTCGGCGACCAACGTGGTCGGCAACTCGGTGGCGGCCGCGGTCGTGGCCAAGTGGGAGGGCCAGCTGGGCGAGGGCGAGCCGGACAAGCCCGCACCCGCCGCTGCCTGATCCGCGCGCCGCTCGAGAGGGAGAACCGGCATGAGCGTCTCTGTTACCCGGGACGGTTCTGTCACCATCGTCTCGATCGAGCGGGCGGACCGCCGCAACGCGGTGGACGGCCCGACAGCGCGGCGGCTGTACGACGCCTTCAGGGCCTTCGACGCCGATGACGCCGCGTCGGTCGCGGTCCTCACCGGCGCCGGCGGCAATTTCTGCGCCGGCGCGGACCTCAAGGCCATTGCCACGGGCGGCGGCAACAGGGTCGAACGGACGGGCGATTTCGGCCCGATGGGCCCGACCCGCCTGCAGCTCGGCAAGCCGGTCATCGCGGCGGTCGAGGGATTCGCTGTCGCCGGCGGGCTGGAACTGGCCCTGTGGTGCGACCTGCGCGTGGCGGCGGCCGGAGCGACCTTCGGCGTCTTCTGCCGCCGCTTCGGCGTCCCGCTGATCGACCTGGGCACGGTGCGCCTGCCGCGCCTGATCGGCCAATCACGGGCCATGGACATGATCCTGACCGGCCGGCCCGTGGCGGCCGACGAGGCCCTCGCCATGGGCCTGGCCAACCGCGTGGTCCCGGATGGCCAGGCGCTGGACGCCGCCATCGCACTCGCGCAGCAGATCGCCGCCTTCCCGCAGGGCTGCATGCGCAATGACCGTCAGTCGGCGCTCGAGCAATGGAGCCTCGACTGGGACGCGGCGACGGCCCGCGAGATCGCGCTGGGCTACGAGACGCTCAACTCCGGTGAGACCGCCGCCGGCGCCGCACGGTTCACCGACGGCCAGGGCCGGGGCGGCCGGTTCTGACGGAAGCTCAATCCGCCGCTTGCGTTCCCCGGACGGCGTCGCTAGGTTCCGCGCCTTCGCACTCAGGGGGTTCATGACCCTCACACCCGGCGTCTACGGAGAGGTGGCAGAGTGGTCGAATGTACCGCACTCGAAATGCGGCGTGCCTGGAAGGGCACCGTGGGTTCGAATCCCACCCTCTCCGCCACCCTTGCCTGAAAAATAAGGGAAATTCGCCGCCGAGGCGGTCCGGTCCCACTTTCGGTCCCACTTTGGGTCCCGCGCAGGACGCCCGAAGTGTAGGAAATGCGCGCCATCGCCACCTTTCGGGCTTTGGCTGAGGGCTGAAGGCAGCCTGCGCGGCGCGGCATCGGTGGTAGGCCGCTCAGAATAAGGGAGAAGCTCCGATGGGCGCACCGCTTCACTACGGACTCGAACTGCCCGATCGATGCATGGCGCTCATCGACGCCCTGCTAACCGACGCCGAGAAAGTAGGGTCGTCAGCGCTTGGCGGGCTTTCCACGACATTTGTTCTGGCGATGTCCACCCCGATGATCGTGCTTCCTATCGAACGCATCTGGAAGCCGCGGGACGGGAACGCAGACTACTATGTCAATGAACGACACTTGAGGCCCGAGGTCGCTGAGGCGCTCGATACTGGGCTACGAGCAGCCCACATTCATCGACTGCCATTTTTTAAGCCAGGTGCCTGGCGCTTCGCATCGGCCGCCTACGATCAAACGCTAGACCTCACTCAGGCCTTCTCCCAAAACCTTGAAGGACAACTGGCCGAAGAGGACTCGGCGCGTGCCGCAGCCGCTATGCAGCCGTCGATGTGGGCGGGCTGCCTGAGGAACGCATTGTCGCACGGCGGCATCCTCTATCTCGACAGCGAGGGAAGGCAGGCCGAGGGAAGGGCTGCCGAAATGTTCGCCTTCGTCTCGGGGAAATACGATTACGTCGCCAAACCCCCGCGATTGATGGAGCTGCGAGCGCTGCGAATAGCAACGGCCGACTACGTATCGTTCCTGCGCGGGTGGAATAGCTGGCTCAAGTCTGTTGGCATGTCCTTCAGCGAAGCCGCTTGATACCCAATCGACACCGGCCTCGACCCGCACGCCGCGTTGGTCGGCGCGCGATCTTTCTGCTCCCGTCCTGCCCTCTCTGGCCGGACCACCTTGTAGTGATCTTGCTATAGTGATCGCGCCCTCTAAGCCGGGTTCTCTTACCTATCAGCTCGATGGTGAGACCCTTTGTATTGGGCATAGGGAGACTCCCCGGCGGCCGCTGAATGGCCGACAGGGGAGCCCCTATGCCCGCTGCAATGTTGACCAGCTCGACGGAGCCGACCCCCCGCACCAGGGCCCCTACCTCCCGACGCGGGGGAAGGATTGGTGGCTGCTTTCAGCGCTGCGTCGCGCTGGTGATCGGGCCTCCACCTTTCGGGCCGCCCTTGGCTTGATCACATCCCGTGGTAGCCGATCCGCTCGCGCCGCCACCGTTAACCGTCCGGTTCATCGAGCGCCCTGCCGCACTGCCCGCAGGGAGGGCTTGAACGAGCGCTAGGAGGCCTCTGAATTGCTCAGCAGCGCTTCCGCCGCATCGGCGGGGATCAGGCGACGCCCCGCCACACGAACGGAGTGGAGCTTGCCGCTGTTGATCAGGTTGTAGACGGACGAGCGGGACAGGCCGTAGGCGCGGCAGAAGTCCTGCACCCGGTAAGCGCGGGGTTCCACTTCGGTCGTGCTCTTGGTCATTGCGGTCGCTCTTCCGTCCAGAGGCGACCATCTCAATTCACCCGAACTTCGGAGGGTGCAAATAGTGCAATCGTGCGGCGCTGAAATTCATGTCCGCACGATTTTCGGGTCAGCTTCGGCGCGGTCCAGCGGGGGGCCCGGGGCGTCGGGCCCCGAGCACCTGCCTGATCCAGGCTCGGGCTTCATCACGGCGTAGTCCGGGGTGCAGGGCCATCAAGAGCCGCGCGCCGTCGTTCAGCGGCAAACTCCCCTGGCGATCCGCGGCGAGCGACCGGATGGAGGCAGCGATCAGATCCTCGCTGGGCTCGGAAGTGCTTTCCGCAAAGCCGTCCGTTCGGCGCCCATATTGGATGGTGCGTCGGAGCATCGCCAGTGTCGCGTCCCTGCTGGTCGTCGTCGTGAAGACTTGAAACTCCGCCTCGGCAATCTCGACCAGCGCGGGGTCGCACTCGTGCGTGGCGAAGACACCGTTCGCCCAAGTCTGCACGGGCACATAGCGCAGAGGCTCGGGGACTACCTGCCCGCCGAACTCTCTCACGAAGTAGCGCGGAGCCGCCAAGGCGTTTCGCGGGAGCGCGAAGAAGCGGCCGCCGCCGGGGAGCGTGCCGAGATATACGAAGAGCTGAAGGTCGCCGCCCTCGACCGCCTGCTGCAGAGCAATCCTGATGGCGTAGTCGACCAGCTCGGCGCGCGTTTCCACTTCTTCGCCGGGCGGCCCCTTGACCCGCTCGAGGTCGATCCCAATCGACGCCCTGACGATGGCCCTTTGGTCAGCCGCCCGCACAACGAGCGCGCCGGCCTGCCGGTAGAGTTCCTTGATGTTGACGTTTGCGCTGAAGCGGGGCGGTTTGGGTTCGAGCTTCGCGAAGGCGCCGAACTGGCTCCGCTGCATCACAGGTGTCCGATGGAAGGGCGTTGCGCGCCAAGGCGATCATGCCAAATCCCGCTTTCGCCCGTCCAGACTAATCCACCGTCCGCCATGCTCAGTTTCCTTGAGACAACAGAATCAACGGGAGCGAAGCAATTCAATGCGCCCCGTCACCTCCAACACCTTGATGTGCAGCCTGTGGACCTGCAATCTTCTGGGTTGCGGGGTGTGGCGTTTCGCTTTGAGGCGATGCGGCGCCTGTTCACGGGGTCACATGCAGCGGGTCAGCGCCAATTTCGGGTTCTTGAAGCCCCATGGCGACCAGCTTTTCCGGCTCGCGGCACTGGCCGAGCACTACTTCCGGACAGATCCAAACACCTGCCTCTTCAAGCTTCGCCAGTTTGGCGAGCTGTTGGCGCAGGAGGTCAGTGCGCGATCCGGGCTGCTTGCCACTCCTGACGAGCCCTTCCATGCCGTCCTGGGGGCTCTGGCGCGCGCTGGCTACGCTCCCAGCCGAACCCTCGACATGTTCCATTTCCTGCGACGCTTCGGAAACGAAGCCGCGCACGAGGGACGGGATGACTTCGCGACCGCTCTCAACGGACTGAAGGTCGCACGCGAGTTGGCCTTGTGGTGGGTTCGCAGCTACGGCGGTGATGCGACGCTCTCGCCGGGCCCCTTCACCCCGCCGCCTGCTCCCGTTGACCCAACGGTCGAGCTTCGAGCAGAGCTGGAGCGACTTCGGGCGGAGGCCGAAGCGAACCGCACGGCAGCCGAAGTCGCCCAGGCACAAGCTGACCGGCTCGTGGAGCAACATCGGAGCGCCGAGGATAGAGCCGCTTCCGAAGCCGAAGAGCGCGAAGTTTGGCAGCGACTGGCGGAAGATGCCGAAGCCGCAAAGGTCGAGGTCACGAACCAACTTGAGGCCCTTCAGGTGGCGGCTGTGGCTACGCCTCCTGCTGCTCTCGCAATGTTGCGCGAAGCCGCCGGCGCGGCAGAAGCACGGATCAATCTCGACGAGGCAGCCACCCGCGAATTGATCGACCAGCAGCTTCGGGACGCAGGCTGGGAGGCCGATACTTCTGCTCTCCGGTTTGCCTCTGGCGCCAGACCGGCAAAGGGACGCAACCTCGCCATCGCCGAATGGCCAACGGACAGCGGACCTGCCGACTACGCACTGTTCGCGGGCCTGTCACTCGTCGGGGTCATCGAAGCCAAGCGCAGGAACCGCAACGTCATGGAAGTTCTGCCGCAGGCGGAACGCTACTCTACCGGCATCCGGATTGAGGCCGCTCAACAGGCACTCGGAGGCCCTTGGGGCGAACACAAAGCCCCCTTCATCTTCTCGACTAACGGCCGCCCCTATCTTCGGCAACTTGAGACGGCGTCCGGGATCTGGCGGCGAGACACTCGGAAGACCACCAACCCGGCCGCCCCGCTCGACGCCTGGCCATCTCCACAAGGATTGTTGGAGCGCCTTGAGGTTGACCGTGATGCTGCAGAAGCTGCCCTCGCGGCGATGGGCTTCGAGTTCGGCTTTCCCCTTCGCGCCTATCAACAGGGCGCAATCGAAGCGGTTGAGCGAGGCCTTGCCGAGGACCGTAGCCACATGCTCGTGGCGATGGCGACTGGAACTGGCAAGACGAAGCTGGCCATTGCCCTCCTTTACCGCCTGATCGCAGCCAAGCGTTTCCGGCGTATTTGCTTCGTGGTCGATCGGAGCGCACTGGGCAATCAAACCGAAGACGAGTTCACCACCACCAAGGTCGTCAGCGGCAAAGCCTTCGCGGAAATCTTCGGCCTGAAGGGGCTCAGCGACATCACACCGGACCCGGAAACTCGGGTCCATATTTGCACCATCCAAGGGCTGGTCCGAAGGGTCCTGTTCGCTGACACGCCAGCCGCTATTCCGCCTGTGGACCAGTATGATCTGATCGTCGTTGACGAGTGCCACCGCGGCTACCTGCTCGACCGCGAGATGTCGGACAGCGAGCTTAGCTTCCGCAATCAGGACGACTACGTTTCCAAATACCGAAGGGTTCTGGATCACTTCGACGCCGTGAAAATCGGCCTGACGGCGACCCCGGCGCTCCACACGGTCGAAATCTTCGGGCGGCCGGTCTTCACCTACACCTATCGCGAGGCGGTGATTGACGACTTCCTGATCGACCACGAACCACCGGTCAGGATCACGACGGCGCTTGCCCAGTCCGGCATCCATTTCGTGGCCGAAGAGCAGGTGCCCTTCATTCATGCACCGACGGGTCAGCTTGAACTCTTCACCCTGCCGGACAATCTGGATTTTGACGTCGAGACCTTCAACAAGTCGGTCATCACCGAGGCCTTCAACCGCGCTGTGGCCGAGGAACTGACCAAACACATCGACCTGTCTCTGCCGGACAAGACGCTGGTGTTTGCAGCGTCGGATGCGCACGCCGACATGGTAGTCAACGAGCTGCGCAAGGCATTTCGCGAGGCCTATGGCGACATCGAGGACGCATCGATCCGCAAAGTCACGGGCAGCGTCGACAAGGTCGGCAAGCTGATCAAGAGCTACCGCAATGACGCCCTGCCGAAAATTGCGGTCACGGTGGACCTGCTGACCACCGGCGTTGACGTCCCCAAGATCACCAACCTTGTGTTCCTGCGGCGGGTGAACAGCCGCATCCTCTACGAACAGATGCTTGGTCGGGCCACACGGCTTTGCCCCGACATCGGCAAGGAGACGTTCCGGATTTTTGATGCCGTCGACCTCTACGAGCGGCTGCAGCACCTGACCGAGATGCGGCCCGTAGCGGCCGATCCGAAGCTCACGCTGACCCAACTGCTCGAAGAACTGGTCCGCATTGACGATGCGCGCCACCGTGCCGACGTCCGCGACCAGATCATCGTCCGCATGAGCCGGCGGCTCAGGAAGCTGACGGATGAAGGCCGCGCCCAGGTCGAACTGGCGGCCGGAGAGCCGCCCGAAGCCACAATGGATCGTTTTCGGCACGGTGAGCCCGAGGCGCTGGCTGCCTGGGCAAAAGAGCGTCCACGCTTGGGCCCGGCCCTCGACTGGAGCACTGACGGCGGGACGCCGCGGATGGTGCCTATTTCCGACCACCCCGACGAAGTCGTTTCCGTCACGCGCGGCTATGGCAATGCCACGCGACCCGAAGACTTTCTGGGCGCCTTCGCCGCCTTCGTCCGCAACAACCAGAACAGCATTGCTGCGCTCAATGTCGTGGTGACACGACCAAAGGATCTCACCCGCGAGGAACTCCGTCAGCTGCGCCTACGGCTCGACGCTGAGGGCTACAGCGACGCGAATATGCGCCGCGCACTGGTCGAAACGACCAATCGCGACATAGCCGCCTCGATAATCGGGTTCGTCCGTCAGGCGGCTCTCGGCGATCCGTTGGTCCCCTATGCCGACCGGGTGAAGCGGGCTATCGACACCATCCTTCAGCGAGGCGGATGGACCGATGTCCAGAAGCGCTGGCTGCAGAGAATCGGGGAGCAGATCGAGAAGGAAATAGTGGTCGACCGCCAGTCGCTCGACCAGGACCCCTTCCGTGACCATGGTGGCTTCAAGCAGCTAAACCGTCGCTTTGACGGCAAGCTCGAGGCTCTGTTGGCGGACATTAGTGAGGAAGTATGGCGAACGGCGAGCTGACGCGTGGACGAGTGACCACACAGGACATCGTAGGGAGGCTGTGGAACCTCTGCCACGTCCTCCGAGATGATGGCGTCACCTATCAGGACTACGTCACCGAGCTGACCTTCCTGCTCTTCCTGAAGATGATGGAGGAGACCCAGCGCGAGACGCGCATCCCGGCCGACTATCGCTGGCGGCAGATCGCCAGCCGCGAGGGCATCGACCAGCTAGACCACTACAAGCGCGCCCTCCTGGACTTGGGCCGCGCGCCTGATCCGACCGTGCAGGCGATCTTCACCGACGCCCAGACCAAGCTGCGCAAACCCGCCAACCTCAAGACCCTGACCACCGCGATCAACGACCTCGACTGGTTCTCGGCGCGCGAGGAGGGCCTCGGCGAACTCTACGAAGGCCTGTTGGAAAAGAACGCCGGGGAGAAGAAGTCCGGGGCTGGGCAATACTTTACCCCGCGCCCGCTGATCGACTGCATCGTGCGGCTAATGAAGCCTCAAGCGGGAGAGGTCATTCAGGACCCGGCTGCTGGGACGGGCGGCTTTCTCGTCGCGGCCGACCGCTACATCAAGGACGCTACCGACGACTTGTTCACCCTGCCGCAGGCCCAAGGGTTTTTTCAGCGGACCAGCGCTTTTGTCGGCGTCGAACTGGTTCCGGAGACTCACCGTCTGGCCCTGATGAACCTCATGCTCCACGGCATCGAAAGCCCCATCGTTCTGGGCGACAGTCTGTCACCAGACGGCGAGGCGCTGGGCAAGGCCGACCTGATCCTGACCAACCCACCCTTCGGCACCAAGAAGGGCGGCGGGCGGCCCAGCCGAGCTGACTTCTCGATCACCGCCGACACCTCCAACAAGCAACTGGCCTTCGTTGAGCATATCGTCCGCGCCCTTAGGCCGGGCGGTCGCGCGGCGGTGGTTCTGCCCGACAATGTGCTGTTCGAGGACAACACCGGCCGGCGTCTGCGCCAGTGGGTGATGGAGCTGGCCGACCTGCACACCATCCTGCGGCTGCCGACGGGCATCTTCTACGCCCAGGGGGTCAAGACCAACGTCCTGTTCCTGCGGCGGGGAACCACCGATCGAGCCAACACCAAGGCCATCTGGGTCTATGACATGCGCGCCAACATGGCTGCGTTCGGCAAGACGCGGCCCTTGACCCTGGCCGACTTCGCGCCATTCGAGGCGGCCTATGGCGACGACCAGAACGGATGCTCAGCCCGCACCGAAGAGGGCGAGGAAGGCCGCTTCCGACGGTTCAGCCGCGCGGACATCGACGCCCGCAACGACAATCTCGACATCTCTTGGCTGCGCGACGATAGCGACGACGCCGACGACGACTTGGCTGAGCCGGAGGACATTGCCGCCGCGATCATGGGGCACCTTCGGGCCGCTCTGTTGGAGGTGGAGGCGGTGGATGCCGAGCTTGCGGGCGAGGAGGCTGTGCCGGCGGAGATGGAAGCGTGAGCGAGCTCCCGGGGGGCTGGGCATCCGCGACCGGCGCCGACCTCTTCGACCTCGTGCGCGGGGTGTCATATGACAAAAGTGCTGCTCGCAGTCAGCCCGGGCCGGACTTGGTCCCGGTATTGCGAGCCAATAACATTCATGCAGGCAGGCTCAATCGAGACGACTTGGTCTATGTCCCAAGTCAGTTCGTGGCCTCGCACCAACTTCTCCGTCTCGGCGACCTAGTGATTGCATCATCATCGGGGTCGCGCACGGTGGTGGGAAAGGCGGCCCCTGCTACGCTTGAGTTCGGCGATGCAGGGTTTGGTGCCTTTTGCACGGTCGTGCGGCCGTGCGCGCCAGAACTGGCTGGTTGGCTTCGAAATTTCTTCAGAACGGATGAATACAGATCATTCGTAGAGCGCGTTGCGCTTGGCATAACCATCAATAACTTGAGGGGCAGCGATCTAGCCGCCGTTCCAATCTGTGTCCCGCCCGCCGCCGAGCAGCAGCGGATCGTGGAGAGGCTCGACGCCCTGAACGCCCGCACGGCCCGCGCGCGCACCGACCTCGACCGTATTCCCACCCTCGCAAAGCGCTACAAAGACGCTGTTCTGGACGCCTATTACCGGGTGGACGTCCACGCTAATGAACCGCTGAAGAACATCACACCTAAGGGCGCATCGATCATATACGGGATACTTCAACCCGGCCCCGACATACCCGGCGGCGTTCCATATGTGCGACCAACAGAAATTGTCGACGGACGTCTCGACCCGACGATGATGCGCCGCACGTCTCCTGACATTGCCCAAAAATACCGGCGATCGACCTTGGAGACTGGAGACGTCCTGCTGTCGATCGTGGGCACGATCGGCAAAGTGGCGATTGTGCCTGAAGAGCTGGCTGGCGCAAACATTACCCAGTCCTCCTGCCGGATTCGTCCCGCTCCAGATCGCCTGTTCCCGGAGTATTTGGCCTATTTCCTAAAGTCACCATTGGCCGTTGGACAGTATGGCGATGCTCGACTGGGAACGGCTGTGCCACGGCTCAATCTTGAAGATGTCCGTGAAATTCTGATCCCATTGCCGACACTCAACAAGCAAGCCGAAGTCGTTCGACAAATTGATCAAGCGTTCGCCGAAATCGACCGCCTGACCGCCGAGGCTACCGCCGCGCGCAAGCTGCTGGACCGGCTCGATCAGGCAGTGCTTGCCAAGGCGTTTCGGGGCGATCTTGTCCACCAGGACCCCGCTGATGAACCCGCCAGCGTCCTTCTGGAACGCATCCGCGCCGAACGGGCCGCCGCACCCGCTGGCGCGAGACGTGGTAGGAAGCGCTCCGGTGCTGGAATGGACAGCTCAACTTGATTGCTATCGGCGTCATCGACGTGGGCTCCCCCCGCAGCGGCAAGCTCGGCTGGGCGATCCTGCCGCCGAACGAGACCGCGCGGACTGGCAGCGACCTCGACGCCTTCGTCGACCAGATGGGAGAGTTGGGCAGGTCTTGGCCCATGGCCGTCGGCTTTGAGGCGCCGCTCTTCATCCCCGCTCGAACGGTTGCGATGGACGTGCTCTCGGGCCGTCGGGGCGAAGGCTCGCGCCCGTGGAGCGCTGGCGCCGGAGCCACCGTGACCGCCGCAGCTCTGGCGGTGGTCACATACACGCTCACAGGTCTGCGCTCGCGGTTACCGGATGCGGTGGGCGCCACGGACTGGAACACGCCGCCTGCGGCGCCTGGGCAGGCCCTGTTCTTCGAGGCTTTCGTCACAGGGGCCGCCAAAGGTCTGGACCATGCCGACGACGCCCGGATCGCTGCCGAGGCCGCCAGGGGCCTTCTGTGCGGCTCTGGCGCCTATTGCTCCGCGATCGATGAGGCCGCCGTGTTTAGTTTGTTGGGGGCCAGCCTTTTGCGGACCGGATGGTCGACCGACCTTGGCCTGCTTTCGTCGCCGTGCTTGGTGGTGAAGCCGGGATTTGATCACCACGCCGCTTGATGGCGTTCGAGTAGGGCAGGCGATGCACCGCTAAGCGGACTTCGCGGTCTTGCCAAAGGGAATGATCTTTCCACCTTGAGCCTTGGGCTCAATGTAGGTCGCCCAGGCATCCATGAGCTTGCGGCGCTTTTCCAGAGCATCGCCCCGCCTGTAGGCCCGCTCGGTCGCATCGCCGATGGTGTGCGCCAAAGCTGCTTCAGCGACTTCACGGGGATGGCTTGAGACCTCACCGGCCCAGTCCCGGAATGATGAACGAAACCCGTGAACGGTGTCGTCGCAGCCCAACCGCTCCATGAGCTTGCTCAGCGCGTTCGTGGACAACGGACCCCCGTCATGGCTCGGAAAGATCGGCCGCTGTTCCTGAGCCTTGCCGGCGGTCAGCGGCTTGATAGTTCTAAGAAGCGCCATCGCACGGCCGCTGAGGGGAACACGATGGTCTCGGCCTGCCTTCATGCGCTCAGCCGGAACGGTCCAGACCCTGTTCGCCATGTCGACTTCTTGCCACGTCGCGCCAAGCACCTCGCTCGTGCGCGCTGCGGTCAGGATCAGGAACTCCAGAGCCGTCGCGGAGACCGCCTCGCGGGTCCTGAGGCGCGTGATGAGGTCCGGGAGCTTCGTATAGTGGAGCGCGGCATGATGGCCGCGTGAGAGCTTCTTGCGGGGCGGGAGCAGCAGGTCAAGGTGGCCGCGCCACTGGGCCGGGTTTTCGCCGCTTCGGAAGCCTTGGGCCTTGCCAGCGTTCAGCACCCGTTCGATCCGTCCTCTAAGGCGCGACGCCGTCTCGGGCTTGGCCAGCCAGATCGGCTTCAGGACTGCCATGACCGCCAGTGTCGTGACGCGATCGACAGGCAGGTCACGAAGGGATTTTGCATAGACCGTCAGGGTCATTTCCCACTGCGCCCGGTGCTTGTCATTCCGCCACTGGGGCGACTGGGCTTCGATGTATTCGTCGGCCAACTCTCCGAACGTCGGGATGCGCACGGGCGGCGCGGCCTCCGCATTGCGCACTTCGATGGGGTCGCCGCCATCCTCTAGGATGCTGCGCGCCTGGTCCGCTTTCGCACGAGCCTTTGCCAGCGATACCCCGCCGGGTCCCGCTGATCCCAGCCCCATCTCCCTGCTGACCTCACCCCGGTTCCACCTGAGGACCCAGCGTGACCGGCCTTCCTTGTCGCGGACGAGATAGAGCCCGCCGCCATCGGCGTGACGGCCCACGCCCAGCGCATCCAACTGCTTCGCCTTCAATCGATGTAGAGTTCTCGCCATTCTCTCAGATCCCTTCGCGGGTCCCACTTTCGGTCCCACTTCCGGCTCTGGATACTACCGCACAAGCGCGCACAGGCGAAGACAAATGGCGCGTAAGTTATTGTTTTATAATGGTTTTATTGGACATCTGTGGACACCTATGGACATGTGTGTGGCGGGCACCCTCTCCGCCATCGCCCCGCGTCGTCTTCCTCCGATCGAGGCCAGGCGACCGGAGGCGGTCATCGAAGTCCGGTTCGCCATCATCGGCCCCAAATCCTGCGATCCGGCGCTTCAGGCGTTGGGCGTGATCACCGATGTCGGCGGCCGGTTGAAGATCGAGCCATGGGTGGTCAGGCCGCAAGGGCGCGAGGTCCCGTACTCAAATCGTCGGACGAGGCGCTTGTCCGCAACTCGACCCGAAAGCCGGGGACGTATGCGGTGGATCCAGGAACACCGACTGAAGGCTGGAGTCGCCGGAAGGCGTGGTGAGCGGCGGCAATGCGCCATCTGCAGATATTGAGTTTGCGCCCGTAGGCAGGCCCTTCCAGAAGGCTCGGGCCTCTTCCCGCGGAATTCAGCCAAGGGGCGCCCGCCGCTTCGACCCCGACGTGCAGCGGCTATCGACATGGCGCTGCCCCCACGGCCAAACGGTCGTGGCAACGAACATCGCAACCGGGCGGAGGCGCCTGCGGCATCGAAGGTTGCAGATTGGGCCCGGGCTTCCCTTTGGGCAGCCTTGCGCGGCGCCGGTGCGGTCATAAAATGGCGTTCTTCGAGTCTGGTCGCACCTGGAGGCCGATTGCAGACCACGGTCAGGGGAGCGAGATGAGCGGCTGCGGAGAGGAATTGCAGCCGGCGCCCGGGTCGCGATCGATCAGGGTGGGCGTGATCGAGGATGATCCGTCCATCAGGGCCCATCTCGTCGACATCCTCACCGTCTCCCCCGGCTTCGAGATCATCGCCGAGGCCGCCAGTGTGGCGGCGAGCGAAGCTGTCATCAAAAAGAAACCCGACCTCCTGATCCTCGATCTCGGGCTTCCGGACGGGTCCGGTATCGATGTCATCCGCCGGGTGCGCCAGGACACGGAACTTTCCGGCTGTCGGATCCTGGTGCTGACGCTGTTCAGCGACGAGCGCCGGGTGATGGATGCCCTGTCCGCCGGCGCAGACGGCTATCTCCTCAAGGACACCGAGGACGACATTTTCGTGCGCGAGATCTTCGCGACCCTGGCCGGCGCGTCGCCGATCAGTTCCGCCGCCGCAGCCCACCTGCTGCGGCGCGTGCGCGAGCAAGCGGCTCCCGCGGCGGCGACCCCGCTGCAATCGGGCCTGACGCTCACCCATCGCGAGGTCGAGCTTCTGCAGGTGCTGGCGAAGGGCCTGAGCTACAAGGAAGCGGCGGGGATCATGGGCATCTCTCCCAACACCGTCGCCGACTATGTGAAGAACATCTACCGCAAACTGGGCGTCAACTCGAAGGGCGAAGCCGTCTTCGAGGCGCTGGCGTCGGGAGTGATCAGGCTATGAAATCCTGGCTCGAAGCGATTGTCCGCCCCGCTCCGGGCTGGCGGGCCTGGGTCGTCATGGCTGTTCTCGTGGCTGGTATCCACGGTTCGTTCTGGTGGTTTTCCGCCGCGGTCCAGAAACTGCCGCAACCCCCGCAGGTCATTGACCAGCTGCTGATCCGGCAGGCGCTCGCCCAGCGCGTGGACATCACGACCCCGCCAGCGACGCTGGAGCTTCTTCGACCCGGGCCGGGTGTGAAGGAGGGACGGTTGCCGATGGTGCCGCCCGAGGCGCTGAGGAACACCTGCACACGCGGACACGAAGGCGTGGGCATGCGGGTCCAGCTCCCGTTCGAGGCCCAACCCGGCGGGGAGGCCAAGGGACTGCTCGTCCAGTTCGCCGCGGACAACGTCGCCGTTTACCTGAACGGCCATCTGATCGACCAGCCGCGAGGGAAGTTCGACGCAAAGCCCTCGCGGGACGGCCGCAGGCCCTATCTGCTCACCCTGCCCGACAAAATGCTCGTAGCGGGAACAAACCGGATCGACCTGCTGGTCAGGCACAACGGCTGCCTGCCCATCGTCACCCACGTCCAGTTCGGCGACTATCGCATGCTCGATGGCCTGCGGGACAAGGCCGTCGAAATGCGGATCGTTACGCCGTGGCTCGCAATCGGCCTGGCGGCCTTCGTCGGCCTGGCCGGGCTTCTCCTGTTGCCGATCGCCGACAATCGTCGGCTGTTCCTGTCCTTCGGCCTGATGATGATCGCCCTGGCGGCCAGGTCATACTACTCGCTGTGGAACGACTGGCGTTTCGATCAGGCTGCGTACGCCGCGGTCGGGGCGGCGGTTTCGATCCTCAACGGCGCGACCATCGCTGACTTCGTGCTCGTGCTCAGCCGAAAATCGCGCGGCAGGATCGAGGCGATCCTGCTGCACACGGTGACTCTCGGTCTGCTGGGACTTGTCCTGATCGCATACATCGTCGGCTGGACGCCGGTCCTGACCTACGTCGACGCGCCGTATCTGTTCATCACCGCGATCTATGCCGGCGTGCGGCTGCTGCTCTGGTTCCGACGGGACCCAGGCCAGGCGCTCTGGCCGCTCGTGGTGTTCTCGATCTACGTCGTGACCACCATCAACAGCCAGATCACGTCGTGGCTGCTCATTCCGATGACCTTCAACACGAGGCACCTGTTGCCGTTCTACCTGGCGACGGGTCTGGGCGTGATCATGCTCTACCGGGGCTTCCTGCTGTACCGGCAGGCAGAGACCGCGCGGGCGTCACTCGCCATCCAGGTCGCCGAGAAGGAAGAGGAAATCCGGGACTCCTATCTCCGGCTGCGCGAGCAAGAGCGGCTGAACACGATCAACGCCGAGCGGCAGCGGCTGATCTCCGACATGCACGATGGCGTCGGCGGTCAGCTGATGAGCTTGCTGGCCATGGCGCGCAGCAAGCGCTTCAATCCCGCTGAACTGCCGGACGCTGTCCAGGTGATCATCGATGACCTGCGGCTCATCATCGACTCGATGGACAGCGCCGGCGACAACCTGCAGGAGGCCCTGCACGCCTTCAGAGACCGGATCCTGCCTCGCCTGGAGGCCGCCGGAGTAGAAGCGCACTGGTCCGACGCGTTCGGCCCGGAAGGGCGCACCTATCGGCCGCAGGAAATCTTGCAGATTTATCGCCTGCTGCAGGAGGCGATCACCAACGTGATCAAGCACTCCGGCGCCTCGCGCGTTGATCTGAACGTCGAGGAAGTGGCGAAGGGCCTCGAGATCCGGGTCATCGACAATGGGCGGGGCATGCCCGATCAGCCTCAGGAAGGTCGGGGTCTGTTGAGCATGCGGCGCAGGGTCGCCGAGCTGGGCGGCGAGCTCGAACTCACGCCCGGAGACCCTTCGGGGACAGTGCTCTACGCGCTTATCCCTCACGGATAGCCCACATATGCATGGGGTTGTGAGAGGCAGCCCGTCGCAGCGAAGTGCAGCGCCTGAGACACGGGATCCCGGATCCTGTCTCACCCCGGCGCGAGCCCGCTGCCGCATCTGCGGCACGCCGTCCGACGACCTCTTCGGTCGATAACGGTCGGCTCTCGACGTCGTGTTCGCGCTCCGGGACAACTGGAGTGAGCGGCATGACGGACCTCGTGGGTGACAACGACGACAACGTCCTGGTGGGCGGCGCCGAAGCGGATGTCATCACGGGCGGCGATGGCGCTGACACCATCGACGGCGCGGGCGGCGACGACACCGTGCACGCGGGCCCCGGCGATGATGTGATCATCCTCAGAGACGGCGCCGACACGGTTGATGGCGGTGAAGGTTCCGACACGATCGTCCTTCGCTTCAGCGAGTCGGCTGCGGGGCTGTTCATCAACCTGAGCGCGCTCTGGGGCGGCGGAACAGGATGGGTCAACGGCGCCGCCATCACCAACGTCGAACGGCTCGGCCGCCTGGAGGCCACCAGCCAGGCCGACATTGTGACAATCGGCGACGTCGCCACCGACGGCATCGGCGATTTCTGGGCGCCGGGCGTCCTGCTGTACGGCGGCGACGACCTCGCTAGCGGCGGCGAGCTGAACGACCGCTTCTATGGCGGCGAGGGCGACGATGAGCTGTACGGCTACGGCGGGAACGACACGCTCTATGGCGAAGGCGGCGACGACCTGCTGTCGGGTGGGGCGGGCGACGACTTCTTTTTTGTCACGGCGGGCGCCGATACGGTCCAAGGCGGCGCGGACACCGACACGCTCTCGATCCACTTCGGCGATTCCGCGACCGGCATCGAGGTCGACCTGAGGCTGCTCTGGAGCGGCGGCATCGGGCTGGTCAACGGCGGAACCGTGGTTGATGTCGAAGCCCTCTCACGGCTGGAGGCCACCAACTACGACGACACCGTGATGACCGGCGACATCGCCACCGACGGGCTCGGCGACTTCTGGGCCCCGGGCGTCCTGCTGCACGGCGGCGACGACATCGGTGTGGGCGGCGCGCTGAACGACCGCTTCTACGGAGGTCTTGGCGACGACCAGCTGCTGGGCGGTGGCGGCAATGACACCCTGTACGGTGAAGCCGGCGATGATGTGCTCAGGGGCGGCGAAGGCGACGACGCCCTGTACGGGGGCACGGGCGTAGATGACATCGACGGCGGCGCCGGAGTCGACTCCCTGTGGATCGACCTGCGGGACGCCGCGGCCGGCGCGGTCATTGACCTTTCGGCGGTCTGGAGCGGCGGGACCGGATCGGTGAACGGCGGCGTGGTCGCCAACGTCGAGACCCTGCGCATGCTCGACACCACCGAGTTCGATGACGTTGTCACGATCGGAGACGTCTCGACCGCCGTAATCGAAGTCTTCTTCTCCGTGGGCGTGCATCTTCGCGGCGGCGATGACACGGCGACCGCCGGCGCGCTGGCCGACGTTGTCTACGGTGGGGCGGGCGACGACGTCATCGATGGCGGCGACGGCGATGATTTCCTGGCCGGCGATGAAGGCGACGACACCCTGTTCGGCGGCGACGGGAACGACACCCTGCAGGGCGGCGTCGGTTCGAACACCATCGACGGCGGGGCCGGGACCGACCGGATCGTGATCGACTACTCCGGGGCAGACGCCGGCATCGTCGCCGATCTGTCCGACCTCTGGGGCGGTGGAACCGGCTGGGTGAACGGCGGCGCGATCACCGGTATCGAGGCGCTCGCCGCGTTCACCGGCTCGGCCTTCGCCGACGTGGTCACCTTCGGCGAGATCTCGACGGCTTCCATCGAGGTCTGGTTCCAGTCCGGGGTTGACCTCGGCGCCGGCAACGACACGGCGACCGCGGGCTCGCTGAACGACCTCATCCGCGGCGGCGAGGGCAATGACAGGATCGACGGCGGCGGCGGGGCCGACACGCTGGTGGGCGGCGCCGGAACCGATATCCTGAACGGCGAAGCGGGCGACGACACGCTGGACGTGTCGCTGGGCTCCGATGTCGCCGACGGCGGCGCTGACTCCGATCGCTTCGTCGGCGTCGCGGCGGACGGGGCGACGGCGGTGCTGAGCGGCGGCGCGGGCATCGACACCTATGTGCTGGCGGACGTGGATCCCGGCGTGGGCGCTGTGGACATCATCCGGGATTTTACGGCGGGCGCGGGCGGCGACGTCATCGACCTGTCGGGCCTGTTCAACTGGATGTCGGCCTTCCCGACGGGCGCGGACCCGTTCGCCGAAGGCTATCTGCGCGTCAGGCAGCTCGGCTCCGAAGTCATACTCGAGATCGATCGCGACGGCCTGGCCGGCGCCGAAGGCTGGGAAGCCGTCCTGATGCTGTTGGGCGTCACGGCCGCCGACCTGACCAGCGACAACTTCTCGCCCGCCTATGCGCCCTCGGCGATCGGGCTGACCCTCACCGGCTCCGACGGGGATGATGTTCTGACCGGCGGCGCCAGCGCGGACACGCTCACCGGCCTTGATGGCGTCGACATCCTGTCGGGCGGCGACGGCGCCGATGTGCTCGACGGCGGGGGCGCGGCCGATCAGTTGTACGGCCAGGGCGGCGCCGACACGATCTTCGGCGGCGGCGGCGACGACCTCATCGATGACCGGGTCGGTCTCAATCTCATCGACGGCGGCGAGGGCGACGATGTCATCACCGGCGCGGGCGCGCTCGACGGCGGCGTCGGCGACGACATCATCACAGTCCTCGGCGGCAGCGGCGACGGTGGCGACGGAGCCGACGTCCTGCAGGGCGGCGCGGGCGACCAGAACCTGCGCGGCGGCGCGGGAGACGATCTGTTCCTCGGCAGCGCCGGCGCCGACGCCATCGATGGCGGAGACGACCACGACGTCGTGGTGCTGTCCGGACGCCAGGCCGACTACACCGTCGTCGACAACGGCGGCGGCGTCTTCACGGTCACCGACAACCGGCCGGGCGCGCCGGACGGCGTGCTGACGTTGACCAACATCGAGCTGATCGCCTTCGCCGACGTCGAATTGCGACTGTCGTTCCGCACGGGCGGCACATTCTACGGGACTGCCGGCGACGATCTGCTGCCGGGCTCCACCTTCTACCTCGAAGCCGGCGCGCTGGACCCGCACTACGTCGGCGGACTCACCACGGTGCTGAACCCGGATTTCGGAGCCGACAACACAGTATTCGGCGGTGGCGGATTTGACCACATCGACGCCGGTGGCGGCGATGACGTGGTCGATGGCGGCGAAGGTCAGGACTACCTCGTCGGCGGCTACGGCGCCGACCAGCTGATCGGCGGGGTCGGCGCCGACACGCTCTACGGCGGCTCCGGCGACGACCTGCTCGAGGGCGGCCAGGACGAGGACTACCTCGACGGGGGAACGCACGACGACGACCTCCGCGGGGGTGCGGACAATGATCATCTGGTCGACCACCAAGGCGAGAACCTGCTCTTCGGCGAGGACGGAGACGACGTTCTGGAGGGGGCGGGCGTTCTGTCCGGCGGTCTCGGCAATGACGCGGTGTCCGGCTCCGGCGTTCTCAACGGGGATGAAGGCGCCGACGTGGTGGCCGGCAGCGGGCTCCTCTACGGCGGCGACGGCGACGACGTTCTCCAGCTCAGTGGAAACGCGGTCGCTCATGGCGGAGATGGCAATGACCTGATGGCGGCCATTCTCGGATGGGACGGTGCGGGATCCTACCACGGCGATCGCGGCGACGACGTCCTCAACGGTGGCGCAGGCGCCGACTTCCTGGATGGCGGCGAGGGCGACGATGTCCTGATCGGCGGCCGGACGACGGACTCCGACGACGATGACACGCTCCATGGGGGCGATGGCGACGACGCAATCACCGGCGAGGCCGGCGACGACATGATCGATGGAGGCGAAGGCGCGGACGTCGCGATCTACGCCGGCGCCAGAGGCGACTACACGATCACCCAGGACGGCTCCGGCGGCTACCTGGTCATCGACAACCAGGGCTTGGACGGCGCCGACACGGTCGTTGGCGTTGAGACGTTGCGCTTCGCCGACGGCGATGTCCTGCTGTCCGACAGCGAGACCGGCGCGATCTTCGCGGGCGGCGACGCCAGCGAACAACTGGTCGGCACGGGCTTCGACGACGTTATGACCGGCGGCCTGGGCAATGACTTCCTCCGTGGAGGTTCGGGCAACGATCGCCTGACTGACTCCGACGGTGAAAACACGCTTTCCGGCGACCTGGGCGACGACGTCATCACCGGCGCGGGCGTGCTGTCCGGCGGGGGCGGCCGCGACCAGTTGTCGGGGACGGGTGCGCTGTTCGGCGACGGCGGCGACGACACCCTCACCGGATCCGGCGTGCTGGACGGCGGCGACGGTGACGATCTGGTGCTGACCGAAGGCGGCATCGGCCTGGGCGGCGACGGGGCCGACACCCTGCGAGGCTGGATCGGCGCCGACGAATCCGGCGTCGAGTTGCTCGATGGCGGCGACGGCGCGGATCAGGTTGAAGGCGGTGGCGGCGACGACGTGGTCCTGGGCGGCGCGGGCGACGACCGCCTGGTCGGCGGCGCCGGCGATGACCGCCTCGACGGCGGCGAGGACTACGACACCGCCTTCTACTCAGGTGGGATGAGCGGCTGGGGCTATGCGACCCCGGTCCAGCCGGACGGGACCTTCGTCATCGTCGGCGGCGACTACCGGATCGAAGGCAATGCCGACGGCAGCGTCACGGTTCGCGATCTGAGAGGCGGCTCGCCCGACGGCGTCGACGTCCTCCAGGGCGTCGAGTTGCTCCATTTCGCCGATACCGAGATCGCCCTGCCTGCCGCGCCCGTGATGGCGCTGACGCTGGCCGGAACCACGGCGGACGACATCCTGCTCGGCCAGGCCGGCGACGACAGCCTGACCGGTTTTGAAGGCAACGACCGCATCTTCGGTCAGCAAGGCACGGACACCGCCGACGCCGGAGCGGGCGCCGACTTCGTGCAGGGGGGATCTGCCAGCGACACCCTCCTGGGCGGCGAAGGCGTCGACCACATCGACGGCGGCGCGGGCGACGACACCCTCGACGGTGGAGCGGACGGCGACATCCTCTCCGGCGGTCATGGCGGCGACACCATCCTCGGCGGCGACGGCGTCGACTACATCTTCGACGATGATGGTCCCAACGTGCTGTCCGGCGGCGCGGACAACGACATCATCGTCGGCGCCGGGGAGTTGTACGGCGACGTCGGCAACGACGTGCTCGCCGGCGTCGGCCTCATTCATGGCGGAGAGGGCGACGACGTCATCGTCGCGTCGACCGGGGAACTGCATGGCGATGAGGGTGACGACACCCTCAGCGGATACGGTCAGCTCTTCGGGGGCGACGACGACGACCTGGTGCTGGTCGCGGACGGCGGGATCGGCCACGGCGATGCCGGCAGCGACGTGCTGGCCGGCTGGACGGACGCCGGCCTTCTGGACGGGGCGCAGACCCTCCACGGCGACGCCGGGGACGACCGGCTGCAAGGCGATCGCTATGCGATCGGCGCCGGAGAGGCGCGGGCCACGCCCTACGCCCTGCCGGCCTTTGCGTCCGATGACACGCTGGATGGCGGCCAGGGGCTCGACACCGCAGTCTACCTCGACCAGCGCGACCACTATTCAATCGTCGCCGACGGGGCGGGCGGATTCCGCATCCTGGCCAACTGGACGTCCGAGGGTGAAGACAGCCTCACGGAGGTCGAGCGCGCCGAGTTTACCGATCACACAGTCAACGTTGCGGGCGAAGCGGGCGAGTGGATCGTCGGCGGAACGACCGCAGAGTCGCTCACCGGCTCGAGCCAGGACGACCTGATCGAAGGGCTCGGCGGCGACGACGTGCTCGACGGCGGCGACGGGCACGACAACCTGCGCGGCGGCGAAGGCGCCGACACGGCCGCCGGCGGCGCAGGCAATGATGTGCTGCTCGGCGAAGGCGGCGACGACGTCCTCGACGGCGGCATGGGCAATGACATCGTGTCAGGCGGGGCCGGCCGGGACGTCCTCTACGGCGGCGCCGGCGACGACCTCGTCGCCGGCCAGGGCGTGCTCAGCGGCGGCGCGGGGGCGGATCTCCTGACCGGGTCCGGCTTGCTGTATGGCGACGAGGGGAATGACGAGATCCTCGTCACCGGCGGCGGCGAGGGCGACGGCGGCCTGGGAGACGACCACCTCTCGGGCGACTCAGCCGCCCAGCGGCTGAGCGGCGGCGACGGCGCGGACCTGCTGGCCGGGGGCGGTGGCGACGACACCCTCGACGGCGGAGACGGGACGGACAGCCTGGACGGCGGAACCGGCGACGACAGGCTGCTTGGCGGCCTCGGCGACGACACCTTCGTCGGCGGCGGCGGCGATGACGAGATTGTTGGCGGGACCGAACCCGGGCACATTGATATCGCCGTCTACTCGGGCAACCGCGACGACTACACCGTCGTCGAGCTCGCCGGCGTGGTTCTTGTCACCGACAACCGTCCGGGCTCCCCGGAAGGACAGGACAGCCTCGTCGGGATCACCCTGCTCCGCTTCGCCGACGGCGACTACGAGCCGGCGCGCGATCCCGGCCTGAACATCGTCGGCACGGCCGGCGACGACACGATCGGGCTTCTGTCGCTAGGCGGGTTCGTCAATACCGGCTC
Source organism: Caulobacter sp. FW305-C-30-S16 (assembly GCF_058783025.1). Lineage (NCBI taxonomy): Bacteria > Pseudomonadati > Pseudomonadota > Alphaproteobacteria > Caulobacterales > Caulobacteraceae > Caulobacter > Caulobacter sp. FW305-C-30-S16. The sequence continues at coordinate 848,949 of NZ_JBYSYH010000001.1, forward strand.
CGGCGATGATGACGTGCAGGGTCTCGACGGCGCAGACCACCTGGAAGGCGGCGCGGGCGACGACGTGCTCGATGGGGGCCAGGGCGCCGACGATCTGGACGGCGGGACCGGAGCGGACTGGCTCATCGGCGGGCTGGATAGCGACAGCCTCGACGGCGGCGCTGACGATGACGTCCTTTGGGGCGGCGACGGCGCGGACGTCCTCGCGGGCGGTCAGGGCGACGACATGCTCGACGGTGCGGAAGGCGACGACGCGATGTCGGGTGACGAAGGCGACGACCTGCTCAGAGGCGGGTCCGGCGTCGACAACCTTGACGGCGGTTCAGGCGCGGACGCCCTGTTCGGTGGCGAGGGCGACGACATGCTGGGCGGGGGTGGTGACGCCGACGCGCTTCACGGCGACCTGGGCGACGACATGCTCACCGACACGGTCGGCGCCAACAGTCTGTACGGCGAGGCGGGCAATGACACCCTCGTCGGCAGCGGCATGCTCGACGGCGGCGAAGGCGACGACATCCTCCACGGCGTGGAGACGGATGACGACCTGCACGGCGGCATGGGCGACGACGTGCTGTCGGGCGCCGAGGGTGACGACGTCCTGAACGGCGGCGGCGGCCTCGACATCGCCGACTACGACGGCGCGCGGGGCAACTTCACGATCACGGTCGGCGCCGACGGCGTCCGTGTGATCGACAATCGTGGCGGCGCCGGGACCGATCTCCTGGCCGATGTCGAAACGCTCCGCTTCAGCTCGATCGGCGGCGTGGTCGAACTCGCACCGGTCGGCGGCGACTATCTGGATCGCCGCGCCGAAGCCACGGACCAGGTCGCCAGTCTGACCGCCCTGGACGACGCCTTCCTGGCGGGCGACGGCGACGACACGATCGACGGCCTGGCCGGAAATGACCACCTCGACGGCGGCGCCGGCGCGGACAGCCTGACCGGCGGCGAAGGCCATGACGCCCTGCTCGGCGGAGACGGAGACGACGTTCTGAACGGCGGCGCGGGGAACGATCTCCTGCGCGGCGGCTTCGGCGTCGACACCATCGAAGGCGGCGACGACGACGACGACATCTACGGCGATGCCGGTAACGACGCGCTCGTCGGCGGAGCCGGCCACGACTACATCGTCGGCGGGCTGGGCGACGACACCGTGTTCGGCGGCGACGACGGCGATACGCTCCTCGACCTCGACGGCGACAACACCCTCCACGGCGACGGGGGCAACGACAGCCTCTATGCCGGCGGCGGCGACGATGTGATCGCGGGCGGCGCCGGCGACGACATCATCAGTTCCGACGAGGGGACCGGCGCCGCGGGCCTCGACATCATCGACGGCGGCGCGGGCGACGACACCATCACGGCCGGCGCGGGCGACGACGAGATCGACGGCGGTGCTGATCGCGACATCCTGATCCTGAGCGGGGTCCGGAGCGACTACACGATCACGTCCGACGGCGCCGGCGGCTATCTTGTCGTCGACAACTTCGCCGAGAACGGCGACGATGGCGCTGACCATCTGGTCAATGTCGAAGCGATCCAGTTCGCCGACCAGCTCCTCGAGCTCGCAACCACCGTCACCGGCGTCCTGCTCAACGGCGGCGCGGGCGATGACGTGCTGATTGGTACGCCGCAGGTCGACATCCTCTACGGCTTCGGCGGGAACGACGTCATCCACGGCCTTGAGGACGATGACATCCTCCAGGGCGGCGAAGGCGACGACGTGCTCGAAGGCGGGTCCGGGGCCGATCGCCTGAACGGCGGCTCCGGCGTGGACGACCTGGCCGGCGGCGCCGGCGACGACACCTACGTCTTCACCGGCGAGGATACGATCACCGAACTGGCCGATGAGGGCAGCGACACCTTCGAGACCGTACAGACCGCGTTTGACCTCGATGATCATGCCGAGATCGAGAATGTCACCTACACCGGCCTGCTCGCCTTCACGGGCAGCGGCTCGGCGGCGGACAACACCATCACCGGGAGCTTCGCGGACGATCATCTGTCCGGCGAGGGCGGCAATGACACGCTCGTCGGCGAGGCCGGCAATGATGATCTGGACGGCGGTGAAGGCGTCGACGCCATGTCAGGCGGAGCGGGCGATGATCACTACACCGTCGACGACAGCGCCGACACGGCCATCGAAGCCGCGGATGAGGGTCTCGATACGGTCTGGAGCTCGGCGAGCTTCACGCTGGGCGACAACATTGAGAATCTCATTCTCACCGGCACGGCCGACGTGGACGGGTCGGGCAACCGTCTGGCCAACGAGATCACCGGTAACGACGGGGCCAACCGGCTGACAGGCGGCGGCGGGGCGGACGCCCTGGCAGGCGGCCGCGGCGACGACGTCTATGTCATCGCTGACAATGAGGCCGTGATCGTCGAAGCCGCCGGCGGCGGGGTCGACACCGTCGAGTCCTCGGTTACCCATACGCTTGAGCTCGAGGTCGAGAACCTGACGCTCACCGGCGGATCCGACATCGACGGCTTCGGCAATACGCTGGATAACATCCTGACGGGCAATGCCGGCGCCAGCCGGCTGTTCGGTCGCGGGGGCGATGACACCTACCGCATCGATCTCGACGACACGATCGTGGAGCTGCCCGGCGAGGGAACCGACACGGTCGAGATCGCGTCCACCTACACGCTCGGCGACACGTTCGAGAACCTGACCCTGACGGGCGTCGGCGATGTCGACGGGATGGGCAACGATCGCGACAATGTGCTCACGGGCAATTCAGGCAACAACCGGCTCGACGGCGGTTTAGGCGCCGATACCATGTCGGGCGGCGCAGGCGACGATGAGTACACCGTAGAAAACGTCGGCGATCGGGTTCTGGAAGGGGCCCTGGCCGGGCTGGACCTGGTTCTGGCGAGCATTGACTACAGGTTGGGCGACAATACGGAGAACCTCACGCTCGTCGGTCCGGACGACCTCGACGGCACGGGCAACGAGCTCGACAACGCGATCCAGGGCAACGCCGGTGACAATCGGATCGATGGCGGTCTTGGCGTGGACACGCTCTCGGGCGGGGCCGGGAACGATACCTATCTTGTTGATAACACTGGCGATCAGGCCATTGAGGCGGCCTCCAGCGGTCGGGACGTGGTCCTGGCCGCGGCCGACTTCACCCTGGGCGACAACATCGAGGAGCTGGTTCTTGTCGGCGGCGCGGCGCTGACGGGCACAGGCAACGCGCTCGACAACATCCTGACCGGGAACGGGGCTGCAAGCACGTTAGCGGGCGGTGGCGGGAACGACCTCTACTTTGTCGGCGAGGGCGACCAGGTTGTTGAAGAGGCCGACGCGGGGACGGACACTGTCATGTCCGATGTTTCGCACACGCTCGGCGCGAACGTCGAAGTCCTCTATCTCACCGGCGACCGAGCCATCTCCGGAACGGGCAACACGGGGTCCAACCTTATCGTCGGCAACGACGCGAACAACGTCATCGACGGGGGCCCTGGCGGGGGCGATGACCTGATGATCGGCGGCCTTGGCGATGATGTTTATGTTGTCGACGCCGACTGGCACAATGACATGGTCGTCGAGAGGCCCGGCGAAGGCACCGATACCGTGCTGACCACCGACAACGACCTTTCCCTCGATGAGCTGGTTGATCCGGATCACGCCTCGGACAATTCCATCGAGATTGTCCGGTTCATTGGCGAGGGCGATTTCGAGGGGGCGGGCAATGCCCACGACAACACCATCTACGGCGGCGCAGGGGAAAACATTCTCTATGGCGGTGGAGGTGATGACACGCTGATAGGCGGCGCTGTGCAGGACTATCTGTTCGGGGGGGATGACGACGACACGCTCATCGGCAATGGCGACCACGATATTCTGGACGGCGGACGCGGCGCGGATCTGATGATCGGCGGTGTGGGAGACGACGCCTATTATATCGACGATATCAATGACGTCATACTCGAGCGGGCCGGCGAGGGCTTGGACTCTGCCGGGACACTCATCAGTCTGGTCCTTCCGGATGAGGTTGAGTGGTGTTTTCTCCTGGCCGCCTGCACGGTTACGGGCAACGCATCCGACAACTTACTCTATGGCTCCGACGGCGACGATGTTCTGTCTGGTCGCGGCGGCGATGACGACATCGACGGCCATGGTGGGGTCGACACGGTCGTCCTGACCGGCCGCCATTCCGACTACACCATCACATCGGATGGCTACAGCGGGTTCTGGCTAGAGGACAAGCGGACGAGCGCCGGCAATGACGGCCGCGACCACCTGACAGGCATCGAATACCTCGCCTTCAGCAACGCGACGGTCGGGGCAAAGCTCTGGACAAGCGTGATCGCCTCCCGCGCCGCGGACCTGCTCGTCGGCGGCGACGGCGTGGACTCCCTGAGCGGAGGCGGGGGCGATGACATGCTGGTCGGGAATGGCGGCAACGACCGTCTGGACGGCGGCGGCGGAGCCGACTGGATGCTGGGTGGCTATGCCGACGATACCTACATCGTCGACAACATCGGCGACGTCGTTGATGAAACCGGCGGAAGCGGTAATGACACCGTCAACAGCTCGGTCGATTTCATTCTGTCAGGCGGGGTCGAGAATCTCGTTCTGACCCGCGCAGCTGCAATCGGCCTCGGTAATCTCTCCTCCAACCAGATCACCGGCAACGCCGTCGCCAATACCCTGTGGGGATTGGCGGGCGGCGACCTCCTCATCGGAGCCGGCGGCAACGATACGCTCTACGGCGGCGAGGGCGTTGACACGCTCGATGGAGGGAGCGGCCACGACTCTCTCTTCGGCGGAAGTGATGTCGACGTCCTGTCCGGAGGCGCCGGCAACGACTTGCTGGACGGAGGGGCCGGGGCCGATACCCTGGAGGGCGGTCTGGGCAACGACACCTATGTCATCGACGATATCGCCGATGTGATCGTCGAGCTGGCCCTTGGCGGCACAGACTCGGTGGAAGCGTCGATCAGCTTCACCCTGGGGGCCGAGGTCGAGAAACTCCGTCTCACCGGCGCCTCGGATATCGCCGGCGGGGGCAATGGCCTGGCCAATGGCATCATCGGCAACGACGGGGCCAATGCTCTGGACGGCGCCGGCGGCCGGGACACCCTCGAAGGCCAGGGGGGCGATGACGTCCTGGCGGGCGGCGCCGGGGCCGACACCCTCATCGGCGGCCTGGGAGCGGACACCTTCCGTTACAGCAACGACGATCTCGCCGCCCAGATGGAGACCGACCGCATCCTCGACCTGGCCTTCGCCGCCGGGGACGTCATCGACCTGTCGGCCATCGACGCCAACAGCCTGCTCGCGGGCGACCAGGCCTTCAGCTTCGTGAACCGGTTCACCAAGGTCGCTGGCCAGGCGGTGGTGCTCTACACCGCCGGAACCACGTCCGTCGCCTTCGACGTCAATGGCGACGGCCAGGCCGATTTCAGGATCTCCATTACCGGCGACCACCGGGGGACCACAGGCAACCTCTATACTGGCGTCGGCGACCTCGACGGAGGCTGGCTGCTGTAGGATGACCGCCCCGGCGCCTCACCCGGTCGGAAGGGCGGCCCGGGCCTGGTCGGAAATGGCGGAGAAGGATTCGCTACTGACTGCCTGCACCGCCATCCACCCCGCGCACTCGGCTCCGGTCGCCGCGGGCGCCCACAAACGATGAGATACGCTCGCGACTGACGCCGTCAGGCCTGCTGTCGAAGGACATCGGCCCGCACACCGGCGGCGAAGGCCCGCGAAGCGTGGATCAGCGGAAGGCGGCGCCGGGCCGGACGCCGAGCTTCTTGAACACGAGTGCGGCGGGGCAGAAGCCGGTGAAAGCCGCCTGGATCATGTTCAGGCCGGCAAAGGCGCTGAGCAGCAGCCACCAGGGGCTGACGTAGTGGCCCAGCGTGACGCCGGCCAGCACGACCAGGCCGGCGAAGATGAAGACAGCGCGATCAACGGTCATGGAGTTCTCCTCGGGGACGTCAGGCCTAAGCCCTGGCGAGCGCCTGGGTGGTCCAGGCGACAATCTGGTTGGCGGTCATGGCGCCGGCCTGTTGCGCGATGACCTTGCCGTCGCGAAACAGGATCAGGGCCGGGATGCCCGACACGCCGAGCTCGGCGGTCGTGGCGCCCTCTTCATCCGCGTTGAGTTTCAGCAGACGCACATCCGGCTCGAGCCGGGGCGCGGCGGCGGCGAACTGCGGACCCATGGTCCGGCAGGGCCCACACCAGGGCGCCCAGACGTCGACCAGCACCGCGGCCCCTTGGGTGGCGCGCCGGTGGGTCCTGAAGGCCTGGCCGCTGACCTCCACCGGATGGCCGGTGAACAGCGGCTCGGCGCAGCGGCCGCATTTGGCCTTCAGGGCGTCGCGCTCGGGCGGCGACCGGTTGGTCGCGCCGCAGGCGGGGCAAACGAACTGTCGCATGGTCGCAGCCTCAGGGTTTGATCTTGCGGATGCCCATCACGTCCAGCGCCAGCTTTTCGTAGAAGGGCTCGCTCTCGCCGCGTTTGACCTTGGCGAGGAAGTATTTCTCGAAGCCGACCTTGGCCAGGTGGACCCACTTGCCGCTGGCCGACCAGTTGACGTTGCGGGGCGGAATCTGGGGCTGGGCGACAAAGGCCACGCCGCCGTCGCCGAAGTCGGCCAGGCAGATGGCGTTCCAGGTCGCTTCATGAGTCGACGGCTTGCCGGCGACGAGATCGCCGAGATTGTGGGCGATCGCCGTGACCATGCTTTCGATCATGAAGCCGGTCTTGGGAACGCCGACCGGGACAGGCGTCTTGCCGGTCGGGGCGATGGCGACGCAGACGCCGAGCGCGAAGACGTTCGGGAACGTCGGGTTGCGCTGATGCTTGTCGACGATGATGAAGCCGCGCGGATTGGTCAGGCCGTCAATGCCGCGCACGGCGTCCACGCCGCGGAACGCCGGCAGCATCATCGAATAGCTGAACGGGACGTCGTGGGCGGCCCTGACCGCCCCGTCCTCGGCGACCTCCTCGACGTGCATCATCCCTGCTTCGACGGAGGTCACGCGCGCGTTGGTGATCCATTTGATGTGCCGGTCGCGCATCTCGCTTTCGAGCAGGCCCTTGGTGTCGCCGACACCGTCCAGCCCCAGATGGCCGACGTAGGGCTCCGAGGTGACGAAGGTCATCGGGACCTTGTCGCGGATCTTCCGGCGCTTGAGTTCGGTGTCCAGGATCATCGCGAACTCGTAGGCCGGGCCGAAGCAGGACGCGCCCTGGACGGCGCCTACGACGATGGGGCCAGGGTTCTCGACAAACCGGTCAAACGCCGCCGCCGCCGTCTCGGCATGGTCGACATGACAGATCGACTGGGTGAAGCCGCCGTGCGGTCCAAGCCCCTCGATCTCGTCGAAGGCCAGATCCGGTCCGGTGGCGATGACCAGGTAGTCGTAGGCGAGCGTCTCGCCGTCATTGAGTTCGATCCGGTTCTCGCCCGGCGAGACCCGCTTTGCGCCGACGCCCGAGAAGCTCACGCCCTTCTTCCTGAAAACCGGAGGCAGGTTGACCTCGATCGCCTCACGCTTGCGCCAGTGGACGGCGACCCAGGGGTTCGACGGTACGAAGTGGAAGGTATCGCCCTGCGAGACAACGCTGACCTCGGCGCGATCGCCGACCGCATCCTTGATCTCGAACGCGGCGATCGCGCCGCCCAGTCCTGCGCCCAGGATGACAATACGCGGCTTGCCCATGTTCCGTTTCCTTCCAGAGGCCTCCGGTTGTTGACGGGGTGTCCGCCATTTCCGGATGACCGGCCTTGATCAGGATCACGCCCGGGCGCCGGCGAAGGGCGTAGGCAGATCCTCAGTGCGCTTGACTGAATATGTGAATAGCCGCATATACGCAACTATGAATTTTGAAGACCACGCTCTCAAGGCTTCCGCTGACCAGGCCTGCGCCCTCCTGAAGGCGCTGGCCAATCCGCATCGGCTGATGATCGTCTGCGCCCTGCTCGACCGCGAACAGTCGGTGGGCGCGCTGGCGCAACGGCTCGGCGTGCGCGAGACCCTGGCCTCGCAGCATCTGGGCCTCCTGCGTCGGGACGGCGTGGTCTCCACCCGTCGCGACGGCCAGACGATCTATTACGCGCTCCGGAGCGGCCATGCCCGCGCCGTGGTGGAAACCCTGTCCAACCAATTCTGCTCGGTCGCCTGACCGCTCGTCTGAAAGGACCACCCGATGTTCGGCTCTCCCAAGACCAAAGACCTGACCCCGCAGCAGGTGAAGGCGTCCCTCGAGGCGCACGAGATCCTGTTGATTGACGTGCGCGAGCCGGCCGAGTTCGCCGCGGAACGCATTCACGGGGCGCTCAACTTCCCGCTCTCGACGTTTGACCCGGGCGCCCTGCCTCCCGCCGGCGACAGGCTGATCGTCTTCCAGTGCGGGTCGGGCAAGCGATCCGCGACGGCCGTCGGCCACAGCCTCAAGGCCGGCCACAGCATCGACTCCCATCTGGCCGGCGGTATCGCCGCCTGGAAGGCCGCAGGACTTCCGACCGTCACCATCGACTCCGGAACGGGCCAAGTGCGCGACGCGCGCTAGTCGCTCGAAACCAGAACCCACGAACGGGCAGACCATGGCCAGACTTCCTTTCCTCCTAGGCGCCCTCGGCGCCGTTCTGTTGTTGTCGGCCTGCGGTGAGTCCGCGCCCGAGCAGCCGGTCGCTGTGCAGGCGCCGGCGGTCGGCCGCCTGACGGTGGCCTACAGCACGGTCGCGGACATCAAGCCGGTGTCGGCCACGCTGACCACGCGGGACATGGGCGAAGCCCGGTCGCGGATCTCGGGCGTCCTGGTGTCCCTGCGCGTGAAGGAAGGCGACCTGGTCCGCCAGGGGCAGCTGATCGCCACGGTCAGGGATGACCGGCTGGCCCTGGTGACGGCCTCCTACGACGCCCAGGTCGCGGCCGCGGCCGCCGACGCGGCGAGAGCGCAGGGCGACCTGACCCGCACCCGCACCCTGTTCAACCAGGGCATCTACGCCCAGGCCCGGATGGACCAGGTCGAGGCCATGGCCAAGGCGGCCAACGCCACCCTGGCCGCTGCGAAAGCCCAGCGGGCCGCCAGCGCCGAACTCGGCGCCCAGGGCGCTGTTCTGGCGCCCGCGTCCGGACGGGTTCTGGTCGCGGACGTGCCGGTCGGTTCGGTCGTCATGGCGGGCCAGTCGGTTGCGCGGGTTACCGCCGGGCCGACGGTCGTGCGGCTGGAGTTGCCCGAAGGCCAGGCCCGCACCCTGAAGGTCGGCGACGAGGTGCAGCTTTCCGCCGAGGACCTGCGCGGCGTCGCAGCCACCGGACGCGTCTCCCAGGTTTACCCCTCCGTCACCGCCGGGCAGGTCATCGCTGATGTGACCGCTCCGGGACTGCCGGAGGACCTCGTCGGCCAACGCGTCCGCGTCGGCGTAACGATCGGCCAGCGGCAGGCGCTGGTGGTCCCCCGGCGCTATGTCTCGACCCGCTACGGCATCGATTACGTCCGTCTGGCCGGTCGCGACGGGACGGTCTCGGAGGTTCCCGTGCAGACCACCGCCACACGGACGGCCGACGATGTTGAACTGCTGTCCGGCGTCCGCCCGGGCGATGTGCTGGTTCCGGCAGGGGCGAACCCATGAACCTCGGCCTCTCCGGACGCCTGACCCGGGCGACGATCAAGTCGCCGCTGACGCCGCTGTTTCTGCTCGCCGCCATCGCCGTCGGCCTGCTCGCGCTGGTGAGCATTCCGCGCGAGGAGGAACCGCAGATCAGCGTGCCGATGGTCGACATCATGGTCGCCGCGCCCGGCTTGCGCGCCCCTGACGCCGTTGAACTGGTCGGCAAGCCGCTCGAGACGATCGTCAAGAGCGTCGCCGAGGTCGAGCACGTCTACACCTTCGCCGACGACGACCAGGTCATGGTCACCGCCCGCTTCAAGGTCGGGGTCGATCCCGACGCGGCGGCCGTCCGCATCCACGAGAAGATCCGCGCGAACATGGACCGTATCCCTGCGGGGATCCCGGAGCCACTGATCCAGACCCGCGGCATCAACGATGTGCCCAGCCTTGTCCTGACCCTGTCGCCAAAGCCCGGCGCGGCGGGACAGTGGACCGACCAGGCGCTCTACGAACTGGCCGGCAAGCTCCGGACGGAAGTCGCCAAGGTCGACGATGTCGGCCTGACCTTCATCGCCGGCGGCCGGCCGCAGGAAATCCGCGTCGAACCCGATCCGGCGAAGCTCGCGCTGCACGGCGTGTCCCTGGGCGGCCTGATGGACGCCATCCGCCAGGCCAATCGCGCCTTCCCCGCCGGCCAGGTCCGCAATGACGGGCAAGCTGTCCAGGTCTCGGTTGGCCGCACCCTGACCAGTGTTGTCGATATCGGTCTGATCGCCCTGCCGTCCGCGCGCGGCGAGATGGTCTATGTCCGCGACGTCGCGGCCGTCATCGAGGCGCCGCGTGAGGATCAGGCCCGCGCATGGCGCTTCGCCCGGGTCGGCCAGGCCTGGAGCCAGGCGCCCGCCGTCAGCCTGGCCATCGCCAAGCGCAAGGGCGCGAACGCTGTCGTCGTGTCCCACGCGGTGCTCGCCCGGGTGGAGGCCCTCAAGGGAACCCTGCTGCCCGACAGTCTGAGCGTCGCGGTCACCCGCGACTACGGCGAGACAGCCAACGAGAAGGCCAACGAACTGCTGTTCCACCTCGGCCTCGCGACGCTGTCGATCGTCATCCTGATCGGTCTGGCGATCGGCTGGCGCGAGGCGGCGGTCACCGCCGTGGTCATCCCGACGACGATCCTGCTGACCCTCTTCGCCTCGAATCTGATGGGCTACACGATCAACCGGGTCAGCCTGTTCGCCCTGATCTTCTCCATCGGCATCCTTGTCGACGACGCCATCGTGATGATCGAGAACATCGCCCGCCACTGGGCGATGAACGACGATCGCAGCCGCATCGATGCGGCGGTCGAGGCCGTGGCCGAGGTCGGCAACCCGACCGTTGTGGCGACCCTGACGGTGGTCTCGGCGCTGTTGCCGATGCTCTTCGTGTCGGGGCTCATGGGCCCCTACATGGCGCCGATCCCGATCAACGCCTCGGCGGCCATGGTCTTCTCGTTCTTCGTCGCCGTGGTGATCGCGCCCTGGCTGATGGTCCGGTTCGCCCGCAAGACCCTGGCCGCCGGCGGCGGTTATCACGGCGAGGGGAAGCTCGGCGCGATCTACCGCAAGGTCGCCGGACAGGTGATCGCGACCCGCCGCAGCGCCTGGATCTTCCTGATCGCCGTGGGCGTCGCCACCCTGCTGGCCGGCGCGATGTTCGCCACCAGGACGGTGACGGTGAAGCTGCTGCCGTTCGACAACAAGTCCGAACTGCAGGTGGTCGTCGACCTGCCGGAGGGCACATCGCTTGAGGCGACCCAGCGGGTGCTGAACGACGCCGCGCTGATCACCCGGGCCCTGCCCGAGGTGATCGCTATCGACGCCTATGCCGGGACCGCCTCGCCGTTCAACTTCAACGGCCTGGTCCGGCACTACTACCTCCGCAACAAGCCCGAGATGGGCGACCTGTCCGTCGCTCTCGCGTCCAAGGACGAGCGGAGCCGCTCAAGCCATGTGATCGCTCTGGACCTGCGCAAACGGCTGGCCGCGCTGGCCCTGCCCGCGGGAGCGTCGATCAAGGTGGTCGAGGCGCCGCCCGGACCGCCGGTCATGGCCACCCTGCTGGCCGAGATCTACGGACCCGACGCGAAGACCCGCCGCGCCGTGGCCGAACGGGTCAAGGCGACGTTCAGGTCCGTGCCGTACATCGTCGATGTCGACGACAGCTACGGCCAGCCCCGGCCTGGTCTGCGCCTGGTTCCCGACCGTGACCGGCTGGAGGCGCTGCGCGTCACCGACCGCGACGTCTACGATTCGATCGGCGCGGCGCTCGGCGGCCAGGTGGTCGGCTACGCCCACCGCGGCGAAGGCCGCGACCCCCTGGAGATTTCCGTTCGCCTGCCACAGTCCTCGCGCAGCTGGGGCGAAGGCCTCGCGGCCATGCCGGTGGCCCAGTCGCAGACCGGCCGCCTGGTCGCGCTGGGCGAAGTGGTGACCGCCAGCGAGGAAGCCGGCTCGACGCACATCTTCCGCCGGGACGGGCGCGACGTGGACATGATCCTCGGCGAGCTCGCCGGCGCCTACGAGGCGCCGATCTACGGGATGATGGCCGTCGACAAGGCCATCAGGGAAGGGGAGTGGAAGGACGTTCCCAAGCCCGACATCCGCCTGAACGGCCAGCCGACGGACGAAAGTCGCCCGACCGTCCTGTGGGACGGCGAGTGGGAGATCACCTGGGTGACCTTCCGCGACATGGGCGCCGCCTTCGGGGTCGCGATCCTCGGCATCTATGTCCTGGTGGTCGCCCAGTTCAAAAGCTTCCGTCTGCCGCTGGTCATTCTCACCCCGATCCCGCTGACGCTGGTGGGCATCGTCATCGGTCACATCCTGTTCCAGGCGCCCTTCACGGCCACCTCGATGATCGGCTTCATCGCGCTGGCCGGGATCATTGTCCGCAACTCGATCCTGCTGGTCGACTTCATCCGCCACAGCCAGGGTGACGGCCGCCCGCTACGCGAGGTGCTGCTCGAGGCCGGCGCGATCCGGTTCAAGCCGATCGTGCTTACGGCGCTGGCGGCGATGATCGGCGCGGCGGTGATCCTGTTCGACCCGATTTTCCAGGGTCTGGCCATCTCGCTGCTGTTCGGCCTCGCGTCTTCCACCCTGCTGACCGTGCTGGTGATCCCGGCGATCTATGTGGTGCTGAGAGACGACCAGCCCCGGCGGACCGCCGCGGCATAGCGACCGCGGCGCGCAAACCGGCTTGAACATATATGCGCGGTTTCTACATTAGGCCCATGAGCAGCATCACCGCCGAACGCCCCCCCTCCAGCGAGCTGACCGAGCTGGCTGACAGCGCGCATGCGGCGGCCCGTATGCTCAAGCTGCTGGCGAGCGAACAGCGGCTGTTGATCCTGTGCAAGCTGATCGAAGGCGAGAGCTCGGTCGGCGACCTGTCGGCCCATGTCGGCCTTGCCCAGTCGGCCACCTCACAGCACCTGGCGAAGATGCGCGCCGAAGGTCTGGTCGCGACGCGGCGAGAGGCCCAGACGATCTACTACCGGCTCGATGATCCGGCGGCGATCCGCATGCTCGACACGCTGTGCGAGATCTACAAGCGCGACGGCTAGCGAGCGTCGCGGCCGCTACGCGCCCAGCGCCCGCCAGGCCACGTAGGCCCCGACCAGCAGAACCAGTCCGGCGAACAGACGTCGCGCCAGCAGCGCCCGGCCGGCTAGCAGCCCGGCGCCCTTCAGCCCGGCCCAGCCGCCCGCCGCGCCGCCCAGAATGAACAGACCGGCCACTGGCCAGTCGACCAGCCCGGACAACGCATAGTTGGCGGAGGTCGCCGCGCCGAACAGCGTGACCGACAGCAACGAGGACGCCGCGGCGTTGGCCAGGGTCATGCCTGTCGCCGCCATCAGACCGGGCACAATGAGGAAGCCGCCGCCGATGCCGAAGAAACCCGCGGCGAGTCCGGTCAGCAGGCCCAATGGCGCAAGCTTGAGCGTCAGTTGCCAGGTGATGTGAACGGCGGGATCGCCCTCGCTCTTCGGCCGGCGGAGCATTGACAGGGCGATCGCCGCCATCGCCATGGCGAAGAACAGCAGCAGTTGCTGGCCGTCGACCTGCTTGGCCAGGCTCGAGCCCATGAACGAGCCCGCCAGACCGGCGGCGGCGAAGACGGTCGCGCACGGCCACTTCACCCGCCCGCCTCGGCCGTGGCCGACCAGGTTGATCAGGGCGTTGACGGCGACGGCCGCGGCGGAGGTGCCAATAGCGATATGCGGGTCCCTGACCCCGACGACATAGAGCAGCAACGGCGTCGCCAGAACCGACCCGCCGCCGCCGAACAGGGCCAGCAGCAACCCGACGAGCGCGCCGCTCGCAACGGCCAGCGCGCCGCTCGAAAGTGTGATGTCGATCATCGGTCTGCTCCTGCCCGGCGGCCTGTCATGACGCTGGAGACGGCTTCAAGGACCGTCATGACGTCCGGATCAGCGATCCGGTAGAAGATGGTCTGCCCCTGACGGCGGGTCGCCACGACCCCGTCCTGGCGCAGGCGCGCGAGATGCTGCGACAGCGCCGATTGTGACAGGCCGACGTGCTCTGCGATTCGTCCGACGGACAGCTCCCCGGGGCGCAGAGCGCACAGCACCTGAAGACGCCGCGCGTTGGCCAGAACCCTCAGAAGGTCGGCCGCCGAATGGGCGTTGGCGACGAGGTCGACGTCGGTCTGGGCGCTCGCGATCATGAGCTCAATATATAGTCACTTGCTAATTTAGCAAGATGGCATATTTAGGCGATGAAGGAGATCCACATGACCGTTCATCAAAAGGCGTTCTTCCACGAGCCGACGTTCACGGTGACCTATCTGGTCTGGGACGAGGCGACCATGGCCGCAGCCGTCATCGATCCGGTGCTGGACTACGCGCCTGCCTCGGCAAAGGTCTCGACCGGCTTCGCGGACCGGGTCCTCGCGGCTGTCAGGGACCTGGGGCTGGACCTGCGCTACGTGCTCGAGACCCACGCTCACGCCGACCACCTGTCCGCCGCCGAGCACTTCCGCCGCGCCACGGGAGCCAAGGTGGTCATCGGCGAGCACATCGGCGAGGTCCAGGCCCACTTCGCCGCCCTCTTCGAAGCCGATGACGTCGTTCCGGACGGATCGGCCTTCGGGCGGCTTGTCGCCGACGGCGAAGTCATCGACCTCGGCGAGACGCCGATCCGGGTCCTGCACACCCCCGGCCATACCGCCGCCTGCGTGACCTATCTGATCGGCGACACCGCCTACGTCGGAGACACCCTCTTCATGCCGGACTACGGCACCGCCCGGACCGACTTCCCCGGCGGCGACGCCCACGCGCTGTACCGGTCGATCCGCCGCATCCTCGATCTGCCGCCCGAGACGCGTGTCTACGTCGGCCACGACTATCTGCCGGAAGGCCGGACCTCCTTCGTCTGGGAGACCACGGTGGCGGAGGAGCGCGCGCGGAACGTTCATATCCGGGACGGCGTTAGCGAGGCGGACTTCGTCGCGCTCCGGGAGCGCCGCGACGCCACCCTCGCGCCCCCCGCGCTGATCCTGCCGTCCCTGCAGGTCAACATCCGCGCCGGCGCCCTGCCGCCCGCGTCCTCGAACGGGCGCGTCTTTCTGAAGCTGCCCGTCACGGTCGCCTGACGTCCGACCACCGCACCAAAGGACTGGATTTCCGATGAGCTACTATTTCTCGAAGCTGCTCGACACGTCGTTTGACGAGGCGGTCACCCGAACGAAGTCCGCGCTCGCGCACGAGGGCTTCGGGGTCATCAGCGAAATCGACATTCGCCAGACCCTGAAGACAAAGATCGGCGCGGAGTTTCGCCCCTACCTGATCCTCGGCGCCTGCAACCCGGCCCTGGCCCATGAGGCGCTCCTGCTGGAGGACAAGGTGGGTCTCATGCTGCCCTGCAACGTCATCGTCCAGGAGGCTGACGACGGCCAGATCGAGGTCGCCGCCATCGATCCCGCCGCCTCGATGCAATCGATCGAAAACGCCGCGCTGAAGGCCCAGGCCGCCATCGTCGGCGAGAAGCTCAGGGCGGCGATCGACCGCCTGTAGCGGAAACGTCAGCCCAGCGTCCGCAGATATCCCACGCTCGCCTCGACGCTCGGCCAGTAGGGTTTGGGCGGGAAGTCGTGCTCGACGAACATGTGCTCGACCCCCGCGGCCTTGCCGGCGGCGATCAGGGCAGGGAAGTCGAGCGTGCCCGAGCCTACGTCGGTCATCTTGCCGTCCGCTGCGAAGTCCTTGAGGTGCAGCAGCTTCACCCGGCCGGCGAGCTTTTCGATCATCGCCTGCGGATCCTCGCCGGCGGTCTTCAGCCAGAAGACATCCAGTTCAAAGAACAGCAGCGCAGGGTCGGAGTCGCCGACCAGCACGTCGAACGGCCGGAACCCGCGGGCGGTGTCGAACTCAAAGTGGTGGTGGTGGTAGGCGAAGCGGAAGCCCTCGTCCCGGGCCTGCCGGGCGAAGGTCTGCGCCTGGGAGAGGACCGCTTTCCAGTCCGCCTCGTTTGGATCGACGAAGGGCAGCACGATGAAGCGGCAGCCCAGGGTTCTGGCGACCTCAAGCACCCGCCCGGGCTGCCCGACGAGATCGGCCAGGCCGATGTGCACGGACGGACAGTCGAGCGCGATGTCCTGCATCCGCGCGGCCAGCGGCGCGAAGTCCATGTCGAGCGGGGCGGCGAACTCGACCGCGTCGTAGCCTGCCGCGCGGATGCGCTCGAGCGTGCCGAGCGGATCCTCCGCGAACGGCTTGCGCAGGGTGTAGAGCTGGAGGCCGACGGGCGTCATCAGAGGGCTCCTTGTTCGAGCAAATCAGCCGCATGGTTCGCCGCCCGCGCGGTCAGCGCCATGTAGGTGAGCGAGGGATTCATCGAGGCGCTGGAGGCCATCACCGCCCCGTCGGAGCAGAACAGGTTCGGCGCCTCGTGCGCCTGTCCCCAGCCGTTGAACACCGAGGTCGCCGGGTCGCGTCCCATGCGGGCCGTGCCCATCTCGTGGATGCGGTCGCCCGGCGGCGTCAGCTCCGCGCTGGCCGCCTCCCAGTCGGTGATGTCGGTGCAGCCGGCGGCCGCGAGCATCTCCGCCGCATCCCGCGCCGCCGCCCGCATCATGGCGTACTCGTTGGGCCCGTGCGTGGCGCCGATGACCGGCACCGGAATACCCCAGCTGTCCCTTCGCGTGGCGGACAGCGTGACGCGGTTCTCGGGGTCGGGCAGCACCTCGCCGAACGGCAGCAGCGAGAACCGCCAGCCCCGGTGGCCCTCATCCTCGTCACCCGTCCCCACGCCCTGGACGGCGCCTTCGACATTGCGGGAGCGGACCGCGCCCCCCTGCATGCCGAAGCCGCGGACGTACGGTTTGTCGGACTCCGTGACGTTGGCGTAGCGCGGGATGTAGATGCCGGTCGGTCGGTCATTCTGGAACGGCACGTCGCCGAAGCCCGGGATGCTGCCGACGATCGGCTTGGTGCTGACGTGGTCCATCAGGTTGCGGCCGACCTGGTCGCTGCCGTTGGCCAGGCCGCGCGGGAAGGCCTCGGACTTCGAGTTCAGCAACAGGGCGGCGGTGTTGATCGCCGAGGCGTTGAGGAACACGATCCGCGCCTCGAACACCTCGCCGGACTTGTCCAGCCGGTTGATCGTCCGCACCCCGGTCACCCGGCCCGTCGCCGGGTCATGGATGACGCTCTCGACGACGCGGTCGGTCAGGACGGTCAGATTGCCGGTCTTCTGCGCCGCCGGCAGGGTCGCAGCCTGGCTTGAGAAGTAGGCGCCGAACGGACAGCCGTGATGGCACTTCACATGCTGTTCGCAGCGCCTGCGGCCGACGTCCATCTGCGCCTTGGCGACGCGGCTGAGGTTGGCCGTCCGCCCCATGATCATCCGGCGCGTGGGGAAGTCCGCCTCGATCCGCGCCTTGGCCGCCAGCTCGACGTCGTTGAACGGAAAGGCCGGCAGGAAGTCGCCATCGGGCAACTGCTCCAGGCCGTCGTAGTCGCCGCTGATCCCGGCGAAGGCCTCGACATGGTCGTACCAGGACTCCAGGTCCTCGTAGCGGATCGGCCAGTCGACGCCGTGGCCGTCCTGCAGGTTGGACAGGAAGTCCTGCGGCGCCCAGCGGTAGGATTGCCGTCCCCAGGTCAGCGACCGTCCGCCCAGATGATAGCCGCGGATCCAGCGATAGGGCTTGCCGGGAACCGTCTCGTAAGGGTGGTCGTGATCGCTGGCCCAGAGGGCCTTGTTGGAGTTGAAAAGGGCGTAGGTGACCCCGACGTGGTAGGGGTAGTGCAGGTCACGCTCCGGCTGGGGGATCTGGTCGTCCCTCCGGCGGAGCTTGAGCGACAGATCATGGCTCTGGTCAGGCCCGTTGGTGACCTCCGGACCACGCTCGAGCATCAGCACCTTCAGGCCGCGCTCGCAGAGCTCCTTGGCCGCCCAGCCTCCGCTGATCCCGGACCCGACCACAATGGCGTCGAACATCACGCCGCTCCCTTCAACTCGAACTGCGAGATGGCCGCCGCAAGCGCCGGGACGGGCTCGCCTCGGGGCACGAACTCATGCCCCACCCAGTGGCGGTAGCCGAGGTGGCGCAGCAGCCCCGCGATGGCCGGCCAGTTGATTTCCTGACGGTCGTCGAGGTCGCGACGGCCGGGTGCGCCGGCGGTGTGGACATGGCCGATCAGGTCGATGTTGGCGCGGATCGTCCGCATCAGATCGCCCTCCATCAGCTGCATGTGGTAGCCGTCGTAGAGCAGCCGCAGGGCCGGCGAGCCGACGCCGCGGACCACCGCCGCGCCGAAGTCCGTCCGGTCGCACTGGTGGCCGGGATGGTCGACCTTGCTGTTGAGCAGTTCCATCAGCAGTCGCACCCCCGCCGCCTCGGCATGGGCCACCACGGGCGCGAGACCCTCGATACAGGCGTCGATGGCCGGCCCGTCGGCGCCGTCGCCGATGCGGTTGCCGGAGAAGACGATAACCGCCTCGCAACCGCCGGCGGCGGCTGTGTCGATGTTGCGGCGAACCTCGTCGGTCAGATCGGCGTGCAGGGAGCGGTCGTTGAAGCCGCGCTCAAGCGTATGGCCGGTCAGGGTGACGATCGACAGCCCGGCGTCTTTCGCTACCGGCCAGAGCGGCTCGGGCAGCATCTCCACGCCCTGGGCTCCGGCCGCGGCGGCCTCGCGCAGCAAGGTCTTGGGGTCGACCTCCCGACCGGCGGTGAACGACCACCAGGCGAAACTCTGCCGGATCATGCGCTGTCTCCAAGGGCGGTCCAGCGGCCGTCGGCGGCGGCGCTGCGCACGGACGCCTCGATGAACCGGACACCTTCGACGCCGGCGGTGACGCCGGGCAGGTGGGTCGCAGGCGCCGGCCGGCCTGCCTTGTGCGCGGCCACCAGATCCGCAGCGTCGGCGTAGATCTGCGCGAAACCTTCCAGATAGCCTTCGGGATGGCCCGCCGGGATGCGCGTCGCCGCCTGCGCGGCCGCTGACAGGCCGGGCCCGCCGCGCCGCAGAATCTGCGGCGGCTGGCCGAGCGCCGTGTAACGGAGGAAATCCGGATCCTCCTGCGACCACTCCAGCCCGCCGGTCTCGCCGTAAATCCGAAGCCGCAACCCGTTCGCGGCTCCAACCGCGACCTGGCTGGCCCAGAGCTGTCCCCGCGCGCCGCCGGCCCAGCGCAGTCGCAGCTGGACGTCGTCATCGAGCCGCCGGCCGGCGACAAACCGCGAGGTCTCGGCGCTGACCTGATCGGCTGCCGCGCCGACGACATAGGTCGCCAGGTGGTAGGCATGGGTGGCGATGTCGCCCAGCGCCCCGCCGGGCCCCGCCTGCGCCGGATCGCCCCGCCAGTCCGCCTGCTTGTTGCCGGGCAGCGCCGTGGCCAGCCAGTCCTGGGCGTACTCGGCCTGGACCACCCGGATCGCGCCGAGCGTTCCGGCCGCCACCATGGCCCGCATCTGCCGGACCATCGCATAGCCGCTGTAGTTGTGGGTCAACACGAACGGCGCGCCCGTTCGCGCCACGGTGTCGGCCAGGTCCAGGGCGTCCGCCAGACCGGTGGTCAGGGGCTTGTCGCAGATCACCGCGATGCCGGCCTCGAGGAACGCCTTCGCCGGGCCGTGATGCAGGTGATTGGGCGTGACGATGGCCACGGCGTCGATCCGGTCGGGCCGCGTCGCCTCCGCCTGCGCCATCGCCCGCCAGTCGCCGTAGCAGCGCTCGTCGCTGAGACCGAGCTCCTGGCCAAATGCGCGCGAGCGTCCGGCGTCGCCGCTGAACGCGCCCGCGACCAGGGTCCAGCGGTCATCAAGCCGCGCGGCCATACGGTGCACGCCGCCGATGAAAGCGCCTTCGCCGCCCCCGATCATCCCCAGCGAAAGACGCATCTCAGCGGTCGAGGCCCAGCAGTCGCCGATTGGCCGCCGCGTCGACGTCCGTGGCCAGGAAGTCGTCGAAGCTCTTGCCGGTCACCTGGATGATATGGTCGCGGATGAAGGTCGCGCCTTCCCGGGCGCCCTGAACGGGGTCCTTGAGCGCACACTCCCATTCCAGCACCGCCCAGCCCTGGTAGCCGTACTGGGCGAACTTGGAGAAGATGGCCTTGAAGTCGATCTGGCCGTCGCCGAGCGAGCGGAACCGGCCGGCGCGTTCCTTCCACGGCGCATAGCCGCTGTAGACGCCCTGCCGCCCGGTCGGCCGGAACTCGGCGTCCTTGACGTGAAACATCCGGATCCGCTCGTGATAGAGGTCGATGTATTCCAGGTAGTCCAACTGCTGCAGCAGGAAGTGGCTGGGATCGTACAGCAGGCAGGCGCGCGGATGATGATCCACGCGGTCCCAGAACATCTCCACGGTCGTGCCGTCGAACAGGTCTTCGCTCGGGTGGATCTCGTAGCAGAGGTCGACCCCGGCCTCGTCGAACGCATCGAGAATCGGCCGCCAGCGGCGGGCCAGCTCGTCGAACGCTTCCTCGATCAGCCCGGCCGGCCGCTGCGGATAAGGATAGAGATAGGGCCAGGCCAGCGAACCTGAAAAGGTGACGTGGGCCGGAAGGCCCATCCGCTTCGAGGCCTTCGCCCCCAGCAGGACCTGCTCTACAGCCCATTCCTGGCGGGCCTTGGGGTTGCCCCGCACCCGCGCCGGCGCCGAGCCGTCGAACATCTCGTCATAGGCCGGATGGACCGCGACCATCTGCCCCTGGGTGTGGGTCGACAGTTCCGACACCTCAAGCCCGGCGGCCGCCAGAACGCCCTTCACCTCGTCGCAGTAGGCGTCGCTTTCGGCGGCCAGCTTCAGGTCGAACAGCCGTCGGTCCCAGGTCGGGATCTGGACTCCCTTGTAGCCGAGCTCGCCGGCCCAGCGGGCGATGGACTCCAGGCTGTTGAACGGCGACTCGTCGCCGGCGAACTGCGCCAGAAAGATAGCCGGGCCCTTCATGCATCCTCCTCCAGAGGGCCGCCTGCATCGGACCGCCCATCCCTTGTCCGCAGGAAGCTAGCATGCGCGGAGCCTTTGGCGAGCGGGTCGTTCACCTTCGCCGGGCTTGCAGTTGACGTCGGGCGGCCAAGCACGGCGAACTTCGCAGACCGCGACTCTGCGGACCCGGGGGGAAGCCTTGCAGACCGATCTGATTCAGTGGGCCGTCTTCGGCGGCCTGACCGCGCTCATGGCCATCCTCACGGGCTGGCAGGTTGCGCGAATGGGCGGTCGCTCCAGCGACTCGAACCGTGAGTACTTCCTCGCCGGCGGCAACCTTACCTGGCCGTTCATCGCCGGCTCGATCACCCTGACCAATCTCTCGACCGACCAGCTGGTCGGGATGAACGGCAACCAGATGCTGCTGCTCGCCTGGTGGGAGCTCTCGGCCATCGTCGGCCTCCTGATGCTCTGCTGGATCTTCCTGCCGATCTATTATCGCAACAACTGCACCACCACGACCGAACTGCTGGAGCGCAAGTACGGCTCGAAACACCTGCGGGCCGTTGTGTCGGTGCTGTTCCTGCTCGGCAACGTGTTCATCTATCTGCCGATCATGCTCTACACGGGCTCGCTGTTCCTCAAGACGATGTTCGGGGTCGAGATTCCGCTGATCGTCATCGCCGCCGCGATGGCGATCCTGGGCGGAGCCTACGCGATCGGCGGAGGTCTGCGCGCCGTCGCGGTCTACGACACCATTTCAGGGATCGGCGTGCTCGGCATGGCTCTTCTGGTGATGGTTCTGGCGATGGCGGCGATCGACTTCGATTTCAGCGGCATCCCCGCCGACCGCCTGAGCATGATCGGCGGCAAGGACTCGCCGATCCCCTGGCAGACCCTGCTGACGGGGATGATCTTCATCCAGATGTTCTACTGGAGCACCAACCAGACGATCACCCAGCGGGCGATGGCCGCGCCCAGCCTTCGGGAAGGGCAGAAGGGCGTCCTGGCCGCCGCGGTGATCCGCCTGCTGATCGTCCCCGCGATCGTCGTCGTCCCCGGCGTCGCCGCCTACAAGCTCTTCGGAGACGCCGGCGACGCGACCTACGGCCGGGTCGTCGCGATGGTGATGCCGGGCTGGCTGTCGGGCGCCTTCGCCGCCTTCATGGCCGCGGCGCTGCTCACCAGCTACACCTCGGTGCTGAATTCGTCCGTCACGCTGTACGTCTGCGACCTGCACGAGAAGTTCGTCGCCGAGAAGCCGAACGTCGGTCGGCTGAACACCATCATCTCGCTGACCTTCATGGTGCTCTCGGTCCTGCTGGTGCCCGTCTACATGGGCGCGGCGTCGATCATAAACCTGGTCCAGCAGCTCAACGGCCTGCTGTCGATGCCGATCCTGTCAGCCTTCATCGTCGGCCTGATGTTCCGCAACGTGGACGCCCGCGCGGTCATGGGTGCGGTCGTATTCGGAACCCTGCTCTATGCCGGGTTCACCTTCGTCTGGACGCCGACCCACTACATCCACCTGATGGTCGTGACGCTGGGCGCCTGTGTCGCCTTCGCCCTCAGCGTCAATCGGATTGTCTTCGGCAAGCGGGCGACGCTGGTCGACTCGGTGAGAACCCGCATCGGTCTGAAGCCTGGTCGGACATGACAGCCATGACAGCTGTTCATCCGGACGCGGATCGAGAGGTCGGGCGGCGACGCTTCGCCCTCTCAACCGGACGGCCCCGGACAAACAGCCTTCGAGGCTCTGAACCCTAGTGGGTCGGCGCCGCCATGGTCGTGCGGGCGGTGACCTTCGCCCGTTCGGCCGTCCGGGCTTCGGGGCTCAGCGGGATGAGCCCGCGATCGACGAGATAACCTCCAGGGCCGCTGGCGGCGTCTGACACGAACGCGTTGACATACGCCTGCA
Source organism: Caulobacter sp. FW305-C-30-S16 (assembly GCF_058783025.1). NCBI lineage: Bacteria > Pseudomonadati > Pseudomonadota > Alphaproteobacteria > Caulobacterales > Caulobacteraceae > Caulobacter > Caulobacter sp. FW305-C-30-S16. The sequence continues at coordinate 871,895 of NZ_JBYSYH010000001.1, forward strand.
GGCCCGGAATCACGTCGAGGTTGGACTTCTTGACGTAGATGAACAGCGACCGAGACAGCGGATAGGATCCGTCGCTGATGGTCGCCAGGGTCGGGGCGACGCCGCCGACCGTGATGGGCGCGACCTGGTCGCGGTTCTCATCGAGGAAGGAGTACCCAAAGACGCCCAACGCCCCGGGGGTTTTGGTCAGGGTGCCGATGATCGCGTTGTCGTTCTCGCCCGAGTCCACCCAGGCGCCGTCTGCGCGCAGGAGGCTGCTGCGGGTCTTGAAGGCCTTCTCGTCGCTTCCCTTCAGCGCCTTGAGCACGGGATCCTTCGCGGCGCCCGCCTCCATGGCCAGTTCCAGGAAGGCGTCCCGCGTGCCGGAGGTCGGCGGCGGCCCGTATACCTGGATGCGCTTCGCCGGAAGACCGGCCGCGACATCCGCCCAGGTCCTGGCTCCGTTCGGCGCAAAGCCGCCGGCCGCCGGCAGGTCCGCGGCGAGCGCGCGGTGGATGTCGGCCAGCGACAGGTTGAACGGCGCGTTCTGACGGCCGGTGGCGATGACCACACCGTCGTAGCCGATGCGGATCTCGATCAGGTCGGTGACGCCGTTGGCGGCGCACTGCTCGAACTCGGAAGCCTTCATCGCGCGGGAGGCGTTCGCGATGTCGGGATAGCTCGACCCCGTGCCGCCGCAGAACAGCTTGAAACCGCCGCCGGTGCCGAGGGACTCGACCTTGGCCGTGGGGCCGCCGGTCGTCCGGGCCACGTTCTCGGCGACCCGGGTGGCGAAGGGGAAGACCGTGGACGAACCCGCGGCCCAGGGGCCGGCGCGGGTTCCACTGGAAGACGGCGCCGGCTTGCTGTCACAGCCCGCGGTCATCAGGACGCCGACGCCGGCGACAAGGCAGAAGAAGGTGCGCATGGGGTGTCCTCGAATCCGTGGGCTGACTGTCGCTTCAAGTATCGTTGCGAGGCGTGGTTTTAAAGCTCCGCGTGACGTTATCCTGACCCGTCCGCCGGCCGGGACCATCCCGGGGTCAGCCGGCGGCCTTGCCGAACCGGGTTTTGAGCATGGCGTACAGCGCCCGGATCGCCTGGGCCTCGGCGCCGACGGGATAGCCCGCCCGGCCCTTCGGGTTCCAGGCGAAGATGTCGAAGTGGACCCACGGTCCGGAGGGCGCGAAGCGCTTGAGGAACAGTCCGGCGGTCACCGAGCCCGCCTGGGCCCAGCCGTCCGGGTCGTTCTTGAGGTCGGCGACGTCGCCATCCAGCGCTTCGTCGTAGCCGGCCCAGAGCGGCAGCCGCCAAAGCGGATCGCTGACGGCGCGCGACGCCGTGGCGATCTCGGTGGCGAGCGCCTCGTCGTCGGTGAAGAACGGAATGACCTGCGGTCCGAGCGCGATCCGCGCGGCGCCGGTCAGGGTGGCCATGTCGATGGTCAGCGCCGGCTCCAGCTCCGCCGCCCGGGTCAGGGCGTCCGACAGGATCAGCCGGCCCTCGGCGTCGGTGTTGCCGACCTCGACAGTCAGGCCCTTGCGGGTGTCCAGCACATCGCCGGGCCGCATGGCGTCGCCGCTGATGGCGTTCTCGACCACCGGGACCAGAACGGCCAGTCGCACCGGCAGGCCGGCGGCCATGATCATCCGCGCCAGGGCCAGGACATGGGCGGCGCCGCCCATGTCCTTCTTCATGTTGCGCATGCCCGCGGACGGTTTGATGTCGAGGCCGCCGGTGTCGAACACCACGCCCTTGCCGACCAGGGCCACCAGCGGGTCGCCCGTCCGGCCCCAGCCCAGCTCGATCATCCGGGGCGCGCGTGCCGGATCGGCGGCGCGTCCGACGGCGTGCACGGCCGGATAGTTCTGCGCCAGCAGGTCGTCGCCCGTGATGACCGAGATGGCGGCGCCATGCCGCTCGGCGATCTCGCGCGTGATGGTCTCGATCTGTCGCGGCCCCATGTCATTGGCCGGGGTGTTGACCATGTCCTTCGCCAGGGCGCAGGCGTGGGCGGTCTCGCGCGCCTCGGCGAGGTTCGCGCCGGTCGGAGCCACCAGTCTTGCCTGGGCGTCGCGCTTCTTGCGGTAGCGGTCGAACCGGTAGCCGCCGAGCGCGAACGCGGTGGCGACCAGGGTGGGGTCCAGGCCGTCGGGCAGGTCCTCCAGATGGTAGTCGCCCGCCGACAGCCGGGATGACAGGCCGCGGAACAACATGGCTTCCGCCCTGGCCGGATCGCCGAGGCCGAAGAGCACCCGCACGGTCTTGCCGTCGTCGCCGGGCACGGCCAGCAGCTGGCCGGACTTGCCCTTGAACTCTGCCGTTGCGGCCAGGCCCTGCTCAAAGGACGACAGGCCGGCGAGGTCGCCTTCGGCGAGGATCGAAACGGGGATGGTCGGCCCGTCAGGGGCGGAGAGCAGGGCTTCGGTCATGGGCGCCGGATTATGCTTAACGATTCCTTGAGCCGAACGGGCGAGGCTGCGGGTCAGACCTCGTCAAAGGCTCGCCTCCCATGTGTCGCATGCCGGCCCTCGCCGCAACCATTCTGACCCTCGCCGCCACACCCGCCCTGGCCGCCGCCCCTGCGCCGGCGCCCACGGCGCCGTCCGCCACGGCGACAGGCGGCCCGGTGCTGCGGGCCAAGGCCGGCGCCACGCAACGCGCCGAGGCCAGGCGCATCGACCCGCTGGCCCGGGCGGCCTTCTGGGCCCGCGAGCTCGAGATCGACCCCCGCGATGTCGAGGCCGGTCTCGGTCTCGCCGTCTCGCTGCGCCAGCTCGGCCGCTTCCCGGAGGCCTATGACGCCGCCGGCCAGGTGCTGGTGATCCAGCCCGACAACCTCGAAGCCTTGCTCGAATCCGCCCGCGCCCAGATCGGCCGCGGCCAGGGCTTCTACGCCATTGAACCGGCGCGCCGCGCCCAGACCCTCGCGCCGCGGGATTGGCGACCGGTCGCCCTGCTGGCGGTCGCCTATGAACAGGCGGACCGTGATGGCGAGGCGCTGGCCGCTCATCGGCTGGCCCTGACCCTCGCTCCGAACGAGCCCGCGGTGCTGGCCAATCTGGCCATGTACCATGCCGGTCACGGCGATCTGGCCCAGGCGGAGCAGCTGCTGCGCCAGGCAGCTGCCCTTCCGCGCGCTGACGCACGGGTGCGCCAGAATCTGGCGCTGGTGGTCGGCTTGCAGGGGCGTCTCGCGGAAGCCGAACAGCTGGTCCGTCAGGATCTTCCGCCCGACCAGGCGGCCAACAACATCGCCTGGCTCAAGGCCGCCACCGCCAAGGCCCCGACGGGCGAGGGCCGGTCGTGGAGCGCGGTCACGCGCGGCGGGTCCTAGTCCACACGCGTTGTGGGGTGGACGGGCTCCGCCCCGCTCGCTATACGCCGCCGCGGTCGCTTCGCGCGGCCCACAATTGATCCCAAGTCCACGCGCCGAGGAGCCTGTCGAAGGGCGCGCTGGATCGTCCCGGCAGGCGGGAGGATCGTATCCATGGCCAATGTGACCGTTGTCGGCGCCCAGTGGGGCGACGAGGGCAAGGGCAAGATCGTCGACTGGCTGAGCAACCGCGCCGACGTGGTGGTGCGGTTCCAGGGCGGCCACAACGCCGGCCATACGCTTGTCGTCGACGGCAAGGTCTACAAGCTGGCGCTGCTGCCATCGGGCGTCGTCCAGGGCAAGCTGTCGGTGATCGGCAACGGCGTGGTCGTCGATCCCTGGCACCTGCTGGGCGAGATCGAGAAGATCGCCGAACAGGGCGTGGTGATCGGGCCGGACGTGCTGGTCCTGGCCGACAACGCCTGCCTGATCCTGCCGCTGCACAAGGATCTGGATCAGGCCCGTGAGGCCGCCTCCACGCAGAAGATCGGCACGACCGGCCGCGGTATCGGCCCGGCCTATGAAGACAAGGTCGGTCGCCGGGCGATCCGGGTCGCCGACCTCGCTGATCCCGAGGCGCTGGAAGCCAAGATCGACCGGCTGCTGTCGCACCACGGCGCGCTGCGCCGCGGCCTGGCTCTGCCGGAAGCGGATGGCAAGGCCCTGCTCGCCGACCTGCTTGAGCTGGCGCCGAAGATCCTGCCCTACGCCCAGCCGGCCTGGCGTCTGCTGGACCAGGCCCACAAGGCCGGCCGTCGCATCCTGTTCGAGGGCGCCCAGGGCGCCTTGCTGGACGTCGACCACGGCACCTACCCGTTCGTCACCTCGTCCAACACGGTCGCCGGCCAGGCCGCCGCCGGTTCGGGCATGGGCCCGCGCGGATCCGGCTACGTTCTGGGCATCGTCAAGGCCTACACCACGCGCGTCGGTGAGGGCCCGTTCGCCGCGGAACTGAATGACGAGGTTGGGAAGCATCTGGCGACCGTGGGCCGCGAAGTCGGCACCAATACCGGCCGGGGACGCCGGTGCGGCTGGTTCGACGCGGTGCTGGTGCGCCAGTCGGTGGCGATCAACGGCATCGCCGGCATCGCCCTGACCAAGCTGGACGTGCTGGACGGGCTGAAGACCCTGAAAATCTGTGTCGGCTACGACATCAACGGCAAGACCTACGACTACCTGCCCGCCGGGATGCGCGACCAGGCCGCCGCCGTGCCGATCTACGAGGAGATGGACGGCTGGAGTGAAAGCACCGCCGGCGCCCGCTCGTTCAAGGATCTCAACGCCAGCGCGATCAAATACGTGCGCCGGATCGAGGAGCTGATCGGCGCGCCCGTCGCCCTGCTCTCGACCAGTCCCGAGCGCGACGACACGATCCTGATGCGCGATCCGTTCGAGGGGTAAACCGTTAACTCTGTCCGGTAATCGAATGCTCAGCCCTGATCTCTAGCCTGTTCAGGCAAAGGGGAATCGGGTGCGGGCGAGACGCAGGGCAAAACTGGCGGCGACGACAGACCGCACAGCGCGCAGTCTGCGATCGCTTGAGCGGACGGCTTCGACCAGTCGCGTGCTGAACCTGCTTGCGATCGCTTCCCAGAATGTCGGCCGCCCCGACTGGGCCGAACGCCCGCTGTTCCGCAACCGCGTGCTCAACGCCTCGATGATTCTGAAGCATCGGCTGCGCCCCGATGAGACCTACGTCTTCGACGACTACCGGACCTCGGCGACCAAGATCATAATTCCGTTCGAGCGCAGCGATCTGGCGCTCGGCGGTCAGTCGTTCTTTGTCGGTCAGCGCGGCTGGATGGATCTGTTGCGCGAGGCGTGCGCCGACAGCCGCGCGCTGGATCATGACGTGACCGTTCTGCGGCTGCTGGACAGCCTGCCCTCGCTCGACCCGTTTCTGCTGCGGGAGCATCTGCGGCGGCATAACCATCACGTGGCGCCCTGCTATTTCGCCATCTCGACGGCCGACCTTGAAGCCATGCACGGATACGTCGCCATGCAGGTCGAAGGGCTGGTCAGCCTCGCCTACGCCCGGACGGGCAAGGGGACCTTCACGGCGCGGCTGGTGGAGGCGTTGCTGTCGACCGATATCGACGAACGCCTGGAGCCCCTCCGCGCGACCTTCATGCTGGAGGGGCAGGAGTTCAGCGAGGGCGTCTTCAGCTGGAAGGGCTTCCTCTACTACAAATGGATGCTGACCGTGCTGCAGCCGCAACTTGCGGCGGTGGCCAGGGAGATCGGCACGCTGACCATTTCCGGGCCCCGGGACCTGGAGACCGGGCAATATCTCGATGGGGCGCGAGAGCGGATCAAGCGCGCGATCCTGGCCCAGAGAAGCGAGATCGACCGGGCGCTGAGGGCCTATGACCGCGCCTTCGAAGGCCTGACCCAGAGAGGCGACCCCGCCGCCTTCCGGCGCTTCCTCCTCGACGCGCCACAACAGTTTCTGTCCCTTGGCGAGAAGGTCGGTCAGGTCTCGCACATCGCCAGTTTCTGGCGCTACCGGTTTCCGACAAGTCGCCTGGCGATGGTGATGGTCGACGAGGCGATCGACATCTTCCAGGATTTTGAGGCCGGCCTCGGGGAGCAACTGGCGATCTGATTTTCGTCAAGCCGTTCTTTACCGGTTTCCCGGACAAATGGTGATCCATTCAGGGACTCCGGAGCCAGCCTTGTTCACTGCCGAAGACAAGTTGCATCAACGGCTGGCCCCGCACCTTCAGCGGGTTCTTATCGTTGAGCCGCAGCCGGCAGCGGTGAAGTTGCTGGCGGATTTGCTCAGGTCCATCGCCGCGACCCAGATCGTCAGTGCGGCGACGGACCAGAAGGCGCTGCAGATGGCCGCCGTGGTCGACCCGCAGATCATCTTCATGGAGCACTCCGGCCCGTCGCTGGACGGCGCCCGGCTGGCCCGCGCGATCCGCCGCAGCGACTTCAGCTGCCGCAAGGCGCCGATCATCATGGTCACCGGCGAGGCGACGGCCCAGGCGATCCTCGGCGCGCGCGACGCGGGCGTGCATGAGTTCCTGCGCAAGCCCTTCACCATCAAGGACCTGCTGCGGCGGCTGGAAGCGGTGGCGTTGAAGCCGCGCGACTGGGTCGAGGCCGTGCAGTACGTCGGGCCCGACCGCCGCCGGTTCAACTCCGGCGATTATGCGGGCCCGCGCAAGCGCAAGTCGGACGCCCGCAAGACGCCGGACGAGGCGCGCCTGATCCAGGCCCTCAAGATCGTTCGCGCCGCAGCCGGCGCCCTGGACAGTGACTGGCCCCAGGCCCGTCGCGCTCTGCTCGCCCAGGCCGCGGACATCCAGAAGGTGGCCGTGTCGGTGAGCAATCCGACCATGATGGAAGCCGCCGCGGCGCTCAGCCGGCAACTCACCGACGAGACCGCGACGGATCGCCGGGCGCTGGACGGCGCCATCGGCAGCCTTCTGGTGTTCATGCCGCCCGAAGCGGCCGAGGCCGCCCGCGCGGCCTGATCAGGCCTCGACCATCTGCCGCTCAAGGGCGGCGGCGCGCATGGTCTTCTGCAGCTTCTCGAACGCCCGCACCTCGATCTGACGCACCCGCTCGCGGCTGACGCCGTACTCGGAGGCGAGTTCCTCGAGGGTGGTGGGATCGTCCTTCAGCCGGCGCTCGGTCAGGATGTGACGCTCGCGGTCCGACAGCTCGGCCATGGCTTCCTGCAGCAGGTCCATCCGCAGGCTGGTTTCCTCGGCCTCGGCGACCTGGGTCTCCTGGCTGACGGCGTTGTCGTCGGCCAGCCAGTCCTGCCACTCGCTTTCGCCGTCGGCGCGCATCGGCGCGTTCAGCGAGGCGTCGCCGCCGGACAAACGGCGGTTCATCGAGATGACCTCCTCGTCCAGCACGCCCAGCTTGGTCGCGATTGTCTTCACATGCTCGGGATGCAGATCGCCTTCCTCGAAGGCGCTGATCTCGGCCTTGGCCTTGCGCAGGTTGAAGAACAGCTTCTTCTGCGCTGCGGTGGTGCCCATCTTCACGAGCGACCAGCTGCGCAGGATGTATTCCTGGATCGAGGCGCGGATCCACCACATGGCGTAGGTCGCCAGCCGGAAGCCCTTCTCGGGCTCGAACTTCTTGACCGCCTGCATGAGGCCGACGTTGCCTTCGGAGATCACTTCGCCGATCGGCAGGCCGTAGCCGCGATAGCCCATGGCGATCTTGGCCACCAGGCGCAGGTGGCTGGTGACGAGGCGGTGCGCGGCTTCAGGGTCCTGGTGTTCCTTCCAGGCCTTGCCCAGCATGAACTCCTCGTCCTTGGCCAGCATGGGGAACTTGCGGATTTCGGTCAGGTAGCGTGACAGACCGCCATCGGGCGTCATCACGGCGAGAGACGTTGCGGCCATAGGTACATCCCCTTTCAAACTCGGGTGCGTGGCCGACAATGCGTGGTCCCGCGCCCCCCTAACTTCCGAGATAGGAAGCCGTTCCGGCCGTTTGAAGGCCAGTGAGGAATTTGTAATCCCTGACTGTGGCGCTCGGATATCGAGATTGTGTCAGTGGGTTGTCAGAAAAAATCTACCCGGCGCGGGGGTTCGCGCGCGCGCCGATGCTGTTCCAGACGATCGCCAGCGTCACGCCGCCGAGAAGGCCCAGCGCAAAGGTCACGCCGACCAGGGTCGCCGCCGTGACCAGATCAAAGGCGGCGACGTGGTAGGGCGGATCGATGAAGTGCAGCCGGAAAATGAAATCCAGGAAGGGCTGCCCCCAGCCTGCGGCCACCAGCCCGGCCCAAGCGGCGTGAAGCCCGCCTGTCAGGACGCCCAAAGCCAAGCCTGTTCTGGGAATGCTTACGGTGGTCATGACGAACCCTCCTGTTGAAGCAACGGCAGGTTACCGCCAAATCCGGTCAGGGGATTTGATCAATGTCAGGCTCCGGCTTCAGTGGAAATCGACATGCAGGTGGTCGTCATGGCGCGCCGCCTGGCATCCGGCGAAGCGCACTTTTGACAGCGTTCCAAGACCCAGCCGGGTCTTGAGGTGCGGCTCGACGAACACCCGCCGGACCCGCGAGTCGGCGACGAGAAGCCGGATCAGGGCCGCTGACCGCTCCTCATCGAGTCGCCAGGGACGATCCGCGCGCGGGTCTGGCGCGTCGATTTTTCGGGCGCGTTTCGTGGCGCCCGTGCAACGCCTGTCGCCTGATTTCAGCGGCGGTTCGTAGGCGCCATAGCCCGAACGGGTCGGCGCGCGCTCCAGCGGCCGGCCCCTGCGGTCGACATAGAACAGCGCCAGATCCAGCTGACGCCCGTCTCCATGCGACAGATGCGGCGGCATCGGCCGCGTCCCGGCGGGCCAGGACCCCTCCATGTAGCGGATGACCGTTCCCGGGTAGCGCGCCTGCAGCGCGGTCGCCGCCGCGAGCAGCGCCGCGCGCGGCCCCGCGCGGACATAGTGGCGCCGGGCCAGGCAGTAGCCCCGCGTATGCGGCCTCAGCGGTCCGGTTTCGGCGCAGGGCAACGGGACGAGGCCCGGCGAGACGGCGGCTGGCGTTACCAGCGATTTCGGCTTCGCCGGCGGCGGCGGGACGCAAGCAGCGAGCAAAAGCGAGATCAGGATCAGAACCCTTCTCCCCTCGCGGGAGAAGGTGTCGGCGTAGCCGACGGATGAGGGGGGCCGCCAGACTACTGAGCGGGCGACCCGTCGTTTCGAAGCGGCTCGGACCATCGACCCCTCATCCGACCCGCTCCGCGGGCCACCTTCTCCCGCAAGGGGAGAAGGGAGGGCGGCGAGTCCTCGAAAGTCTCGCCTCGTCCCGACAATATATGTCGCGGGAGTTTCGCAGGGTCGGTGCAGATTCAAATTCCCTCTCCCTCAGGGAGAAGGAATCCGCGCCAGTCGCTCTTCCAGCCGCCGCATATCCTCCGGCAAGGGCGTCTCGAACCGCAGCAGCTCGCCCGTGACCGGATGCACGAACCCCAGCACCGCCGCATGCAGCGCCTGGCGCTCGAGGCCGGCGGCGGCCATGGCGTCGCGGACGACGGGGGCGGGCGGTCCGGAGCCATAGGTCGGATCGCCGAGACAGGGTGCGCCCTTGCTGGCCATGTGGACGCGGATCTGGTGCGTGCGCCCCGTCTCCAGGCGGCAGGAGACGCGCGCGGCCACCGGTTTCGCCTGCGGTCCGTAGGCCTGCTCCACGCGGTAGTGGGTCGTCGCCTCGCGGCCGCCGGTCTTGAGGATCGCCATCTTCTTGCGGTCGTGCTGGCTGCGACCGATCTGCGTCGTGATCGTGCCCTTCGACGGGCTCGGCGCGCCGCGCGTCAGCGCGATGTAGAGCCGGTCGATGTCGTGCGTCGCGAAGAGCGCAGAGAGCCCCTGGTGCGCCGCGTCGGTCTTGGCCGCGACCATCACCCCGCTGGTGTCCTTGTCCAGCCTGTGGACGATGCCGGGGCGCGCGACCCCGCCGATGCCCGACAGGCTCGTGCCGCAGTGATGGATCAGCGCGTTGACCAGGGTGCCGCCCGGCGTCCCGGGTCCGGGATGGGCGGCCATGCCGGCCGGCTTGTCGACGACGATCAGATACTCGTCCTCGAACAGCACGCTCAGCGGGATGGCCTCGCCGACCACCTCTGTCGACTCCGGCGGCGGGATCAACAGCCGGTAGAGGCCCGCCGCCGCCTTCGCCGAAGCGTCGGTCAGCACCGTTCCGTCGCGGCTTATCATGCCTGCCGCCATCAGGGCCTGAACCCGCCCGCGCGACAGTTCCGGCAGCCGGTCGGCCAGACTCTTGTCCAGCCTGGCGCCGGCGCCCTCAGGCGTGATCTCGATCACCCGCTCGCCGGGCTGGTCCGGCTCAAGGGCTTCCTCATCATCGGGCAGGCCGTCGACCGGGGTCACGCCTTGCCGGTCGCCTTCTCTTCGTGGCCCGTGATCGAGCCTTCCTTGAAGAGATACTCGCGCAGGTTCTTGTCGACCTCGGGGTCGCTGCGGCGCAGCCACTCCAGCGCCATGGCCGCGTGTTCCAGCTCCTCGGCGGCGTTGTGCAGGAGGATCTTCTTCAGCTCCTCGTCCTCACAGTCGTCCGCGCGCTGGCGATACCAGTCCACAGCCTCCAGCTCCTCGATCAGCGAGGTGATGGCGTAGTGCTGCAGCAGGGTCTTCTTGCCCAGCTTCTCGCGGGGAACGTGAAGGCCTTCACTCGACATGCGGAGCTCCGTTGGATCGGGGTTGAAGACTCCTAACGCGGACGGACCGGTTCCGCACCATCGGAGCGCGAATTCTCCCTCTCTTCGACATGGTCCGGACAAGTCGGGCCGTGACGAACAGGCGCAGGCTTCAGCCCGTCAGGTGCCCGCCGGCGCTGGCGCCGCGGGACAGGGTCGTGGTCACCGGCGCCAGCAGGAACAGATCGCCGCCGGCCCTGGCCGCCGCTGGCCCGACATCGCGGATCAGGTGGTTGTGGATCTCCGGCGGCACCGAGCCCTCGGGGGCCAGCGGGTCCATGGCCAGCAGCTCCTCGCAGCGCCGGTCGTCCGCCTCGCGGTCGCCGGTCAGGTCGCCGATGCGCTCGAGGATGATCGGATAGGCCGACGGCGTGCGGGCGGCGTTGAGGGCGGCGGCCATGACGATTCCGTCCAGCAGCGAGGCCTTCTGCAGCGGCACGCCGTTGAAGGTCAGGAAGATCGGGGTCAGGCCGACCGTGTCGTAGAGGATGACGAACAGCTGGCCCTCGGCCGGCAGCATCCAGCCCTGGAACAGCAGGCCCGAGCCGCCCATCTGGAACCGCAGCAGGCCGTCGGCCTCGCGGCGGATCATGCCGTGGTCGTGGAAGAACCGGCCCTCCATCATCACCGACGGCCGGGTCGACTGCCAGAAGCCCTCATAGGCCGCGCCGCGGCGCGCCGTGGTCATCCGGGCCTGTTCCAGCAGCGGATCGAGAAGGTCCAGGCCGCGCGGCTCCACGACCCCGCCGCCGAGCGACTCGCCGCCGAACAGGGCCATCAGGGCCTCGACCGGTCGATCCCAGTCGAGCATCGAGAAGCCGGGCTTTCGGCTGGTTATCAGGGTCGTCAGGGCAGCCAGGTTATGGTCGGACGGGCTGACCGCGCCGGTCGCCCAGCGCGCCACCACCGACTTGTCGACGCCCAGGTCAGCCGCCAGCCGTCCCCGGCTGAAGGACAGCGCCTTCATCACCAGATCGAGCTTGGCCGGAAAATTCGTCAGTCGCGCCATGGCCCCCAAGATTCCACGCCTGCATCAAAATGCAACTCCCGATGCATGAACGGTGCAAGGCTGTGCATGCCGTCGCGCAAGCCGACGCAATTCGAAGACCGTCGTTACGCCTGCCTGCATCGGCGAGCGGCGCCTATACCCGAAGCACAGGAAACGAGGCTCCCGACAGAGGAGCCCGACCCTCGGGAAACGCCAGATGAAACTCGCCCCTCTCGCCATTGCGCTGATCGCCGCCGCCGGCGCCGTCGTGCTGCTTGCGACCGCCCCGACCCGGACGGTCGCTTCGGTTCAGGTCGCCGCCGTGCAGGGCCCCGCCGCGCCGTAGCGCGCTGATCCCCCTGGATTTGTCACGCCGACGCCCCCCGACAAAGGTTCGACGTGACGATGGCGGGCCGCCTTCCCCCGAGGGCGACCCGCCTCCCTCCGCCCCGGCCGGTGAGCCTCACCGGCCGGGGTTTCTTTTTCCCGCCCGCTGGACAGGCGTCATCCCGCCGTTGTGAAGTCCCGGCACAACGAAAAAAGAGGGGGGAATCGGCGATGGCGATGAACAGACGCGGCCTGCTGGCGCTTTTGGGCGCTGGTGCGGGGGCCGCGGCGGCGACGCCGGCGGCGGCCAGCTATGTTGACGTCGCCTACCAGCACGGAGTCGCAAGCGGCGATCCCCTGCAGGACCGGGTGGTCCTGTGGACGCGGGTCACGCCAATGGAGCCTGGACTGTCGGTTCTCGCCGGCCAGCTATTGATCGCCTCGGATGCCGCCTTCACCTCGGTCATAAAGACCATCCCCGTTGAAGCGAGGGCCGACCGCGACTGGACGATCAAGGCCGATGTGACCGGCCTCAAGGCCGGCACAGAGTATTTCTACCGGTTCCAGATCGATGCGACGCTTTCGCCCGTCGGCCGAACCCGCACCCTGCCGTCCGGTCCGACTACGGACCTGGTCCTCGCCGTCGCCTCCTGCTCCCTCTACCCGCGCGGCTACTTCAACGCCTATGGCGATATCGCCAGGCAGGAGCGGCTCGACGCGGTCATCCACCTGGGCGACTACATCTACGAGTACGGCGGTCCGGGCTCCTACGGCGACGACACCACCGTTTCCGCGACCCGGCCCCATGATCCGCCGCACGAGATCCTCTCGCTGGCCGACTACCGTCGCCGTCACGCCCAGTACAAGACCGATCCGCAGCTGCAGGCCGCCCACGCCCGGGCCCCGTGGATCGTGGTCTGGGACGACCACGAGACCGCCAACGACAGCTGGAAGGGCGGGGCCGAGAACCACAACCCTGATAAGGGCGACGGCGACTGGGCCGCGCGCAAGTCCGTGGCGCTGAAGGCCTATTACGAGTGGATGCCGATCCGCGAGCCGGCGGCCGGCCGCACCGCGGATATGGCCAACCGCGCGTTCCAGTTCGGCGATCTCGCCTCGCTGTTCATGGTCGAAACCCGGCTGACGGCGCGGACCGAGCCGCTCGACTACAGCAAGGATCTGCCGATCGTCGACGGCAAGCCGGATGCGGCGGCCTTCAAGGCCAAATGGCTCGATCCGTCGCGGCGTCTGCTGGGCCCCGAACAGCTGTCCTGGCTGGCGACCGAACTGGCCGGGTCAGTGGCGGCCGGGCGGACCTGGCAGATCATCGGCAACCAGATCGTCATGGGCCGCGTCTCGGCGCCTGATTTCCGGACGTCGCTGGGTGAAGCGAAGTGGGGCGAGATCGTCGCGGGTCTGCCCGAAGAGTACCGGGTTCCCGTCACGCAGCTCTCGGCCCTGGGATCGTTCGGCCTGCCCTACAATCTCGACGCTTGGGACGGCTATCCGATCGACCGCGAGCGGGTCCTGGGGGCGTTCAAGGCGACCGGCGCCCATCCGCTGGTGCTGGCCGGCGACAGCCACGCCTTCTGGGCCAACGAACTGCATGACGCCGGCGGCGCGCGGATCGCCGCCGAGTTCGGCACGACCGGCGTGACCAGCCCGGGGGCGGGCGATGTGATCCAGGGCGTGCCGCTGAACCAGGGCTTCGAGGACAAGAACCCGGAGGTGGTGTTCAACGACCACAGCGCAAAGGGCTACGTCCTGCTGACCCTGACGCGGGAGGCGGCGAAGGCCGAGTTCATCGCGGTGTCGACCATCCTGTCGACGGACTACACGGCGACGGTGATGCGGACCTACAGCGTCACGCCGGTCGCCGGCGGCGGGGTGAGCGGGTTGGTGGCGGGCTGAGCCGACCGCCCATCCCGACACACCCAAGCCCGACGATGACGGGTGGAGATGGGTGAGGGAGCCCTATCCCCGCTCTTCCAGCGCCCCGTCCTGCACGGCCACACGATAGAAACACGACCGGAAGCCCACGTGGCAGGCGCCGCCGTCTCCGCGTGGACGAACCTTTATGAGCACCGCGTCCTGATCGCAGTCGACGCGCAGTTCGACGACGTCCTGCAGCTGGCCGCTGGTCTCGCCCTTCTTCCAGAGGGCGTTCCGTGAGCGGCTGAAGTAGTGCGCCTGTCCGGTCTCGAGGGTCAGTTTGAGGGCTTCCGCATTCATCCAGGCCAGCATCAGCACCTCGCCGGTGTCGGCATGCTGGGCCACGGCGGCGACCAGGCCGGCGGCGTCGAAGCGCGGGGCCAGCACCGCGCCGCGCTCGAGGGCGGCGGTGTCCGGGGCGGTCGGGAAGAGGGGCTCGGTCATGGGCGCATATGGCCCGAGGTCGTCAGCGGCGCCAACCGGGGACATCCGCGCATGAACCTCAACGACCGGATCAAGGGGCTGGTGGCGGCGATGGACGGGCGCGTGCGTCCCTGGGCGGCGCGGTCGCGCTGGCGGGGGTGGGCGTTCGAGTTCCTGCTGTTCGGGCTGAAGCAGGCCTGGGCCTGCCTGTTCGGCGGGCTGATGCTGGCGCTGTTGATCGGCACGCGGCTGTGGTGGCCGGCCGACGCGGCGCTGCACCGCTACGATTTCCTCGTCGTCGCGGCCCTTACCATCCAGTTCAGCCTGCTCGCGCTGCGGCTGGAACGGCCGGAAGAGGCGCTGGTGATCCTGATCTTCCATGTCGTCGGCACGATCATGGAGGTGTTCAAGACCGCGCACGGCTCATGGACCTATCCCGAACCCGGCCTGATGCGGATCGGCGGCGTGCCGCTGTTCTCGGGCTTCATGTACGCCTGTGTCGGCAGCTACATAGCCCGGGCCTGGCGACTGTTCGATGTGCGGTTCGAGGACTATCCGCCGGTCTGGACGACCTGGGCGGTGGCGGTGGCGGCCTATCTGAACTTCTTCAGCCACCACTACATCCAGGACCTGCGCTGGCCGCTGTTCGTGGTCTCGGCGGCGATCTTCGGCCGGTCGGGGTTCAGCTTCACGCCCGACCGCGTGGCGCGGCGGATGCCGATGCTGTTCGGGTTCCTGCTGGTGGCGGGGTTCATCTGGATCGCCGAGAATCTCGCGACCCGGGCCAATGCCTGGGTCTATCCGTCTCAGGCGGACGGCTGGACGCCGGTCAGCGTCGCCAAGCTCGGCAGCTGGTACCTGCTGATGCTCCTGAGCTTCGTGCTGGTGTCGCTCGTGCACAGGCCGAAGGGGACATGTACCGAAGGTACGTGTCCCCCAAACCTGCGGAAGTCCGATTAGGGGACACGTACCTTCGGTACATGTCCCCGTCAGACTAGCCCCGGTTCACGAAGTCCAGGAACCGCTGGCGCAGGGTCGCGTCGGTCTTGAACACGCCGCGGAACTGGGTGGTGATCGTGGTCACGTGGCGGTGGTGCACGCCGCGCGTGGTCATGCACTGGTGCGCCGCGTCGATCAGCACCGCCACGCCGGCGGGCTTGAGGCTGTCGCAGATCGCGTCGGTGATCTGCTGGGTCATGGTTTCCTGCGTCTGCAGGCGGCGGGCGAAGATCTCGACCACCCGCGCGATCTTGCTGATGCCGACGACGCGGTTGGTCGGCATGTAGGCGACGTAGGCCTTGCCGAGGAACGGCGCCATGTGGTGCTCGCAGTGGCTCTCCACCTCGATCTCGCGCAGCATGACGATGTCGTCGTAGCCCTGCACGTCCTCGAAGGTGCGGCTCAGTTCCTTGGCCGGGTCGGCGGCGTAGCCTTCGAACCACTCGCCATAGGCGTCGACCACGCGCTTGGGCGTGTCGATCACGCCCTCGCGGCGGGGATCGTCGCCGGACCAGGCGATCAGGGTCCGGACAGCCTCCATCGCCTCTTCGCGCGTCGGGCGCTTGGCGGGTTCAAGATCAAGACCGGCGCCGCCGATCAGGGTTCGCTCGCGGCTCATGGCGTCCATGTTCGAGAGGGTCTTCCCGGGGCTGAGTTGCGCCGGAGCGCCTGTCGCTCCGGAATGACGCGTGCCACCCCATCCACAGCGCGACGGACCGTGGCCTCGCCCGCGCCTGAAAGCTATATGGGGCCGATAGCCGACCCGGCAAGCTCTTACCCAACGTCAGACGGACATGACCCTGAAGCTCTATGACACCATGGCCCGCGAGAAGCGGCCCTTCGTTCCCGCCGATCCGGACCGGGTGACGATGTATGTCTGCGGGCCGACGGTCTACGGCTACGCCCATATCGGCAATGCCCGGCCGGTGGTGGTGTTCGACGTGCTGTTCCGCCTGCTGCGCGAGCTCTACGGCGAGCATCATGTCGTCTACGCCCGGAACGTCACGGACGTGGACGACAAGATCAACAGGAAGGCCGCCGACGAGGGGGTCGATATCCGCGTCATCACCGACCGCTATCTGGCGGCCTACGAGGCGGACATGGGGGCGCTGGGCGCCCTGACCCCGACGCTGCAGCCGCGCGCGACCGAGAACATCGAGGCGATGCTGGCCCAGATCGGCGCGCTGATCGAACGCGGCTCGGCCTACGCCGCCGAGGGGCACGTGCTGTTCGACACCCAGAGCTTCGCCGACTACGGCAAGCTGTCGGGCCGGCCGATGGACGACATGGTCCAGGTCGCCCGCGTCGATCCCGCCCCCTACAAGCGCCACCCGGCCGACTTCGTGCTGTGGAAACCGTCCAAGCCCGGCGAGCCGGAATGGCCGAGCCCCTGGGGCGCGGGCCGGCCCGGCTGGCATATCGAATGCTCGGCGATGATCGAGGCCGTGCTCGGCCTGCCGATCGACATCCACGGCGGCGGCATCGACCTGCAGTTCCCGCACCATGAGAACGAGCTCGCCCAGGGCGTCTGCGCCCATGGCGGCGGCGAGTACGCCCGCTACTGGATGCACAACGGCTTCCTCGACATGGCCGGCGAGAAGATGAGCAAGAGCCTCGGCAACGTCATCATCCCGCACGATCTGCTCAAGACCGTGCCGGGCGAGGTGCTGCGCTGGGCGCTGCTGGCGGCCCACTATCGCCAGCCGCTGGACTGGACCGCCGAGCTGATCGAGCAGAGCCGCAAGGCGCTCGACCGGCTCTACGGCGCCCTGCAGCGGGTCAAGGGCCTCGACGTCGAGGTGCGCGATCCGCCGGCGGCCTTCATCGAAGCCCTGTCGGACGACCTGAACACGCCGAAGGCCTACGCCGAGCTGTTCGGCCTGGCCAAGACGCTGGAAACCGCTCACGGCGACGGCAAGGCGGCCGCCAAGGCCGACCTGCTGGCGGCCGCGAACCTGCTGGGCTTCCTCAAGGCCGATCCGGACGTCTGGTTCGCCGGCGGCGCCGACGACGAACTGCGGCAAAAGGTCGAGGCTCTGCTGGAAGCGCGCGTCGACGCCCGTGCCGACAAGAACTGGGCCGAGGCCGACCGCATCCGCGGCGAGATCGACGCGCTGGGGGTGATCGTGATGGATTCCCCGCAGGGTGCGACCTGGCGGTTGAAAGAGGGGGCCTAGGCCCTCCAAATACCGCTCATCCCGGCAACGGCCTGGGTGTGAGCGCAATCAAACTCAATACACCTGGGTCCCGGCGTTGGCGCTTCGCGCCGCCCTCCGGGCGCCGGGATGAGCGGATTTAGGGTATGGCGGTAAAGCTAGAGAGACGCATCGGCATCCAGGCCCCCGACGAAATCGTCTGGGAGATCCTGTCGGACATTCCCGGCTGGGCGGACTGGAACCCGATCTATCCCCAAGCGCAGGGCGAGATCCGGATCGGCAACCGCTGGACGGTCGAGCTGGCGCTGCCCGGCGAGAAGCCGCGCACGATCAATCCGGTGATCCTCGACTGGGCGCCGTATGACCACATCCACTGGCGGCTGGACGCCCTGCGGGGCTGGGTGCGGACCGTACGCTTCCTCGAGATCGAGAAGATGGGCGAGGAAAACGTCATCTTCAACAACGGCGAAATCTTCGACGGCCTGCTCGGCGCGAGCGTGGCGAAACGCCTGCGTCGCCCGGTCATCGACGGGTTTGAAGCCATGAACGAAGTGCTCAAGCAGCGGTCCGAAGCGCTGTGGGCGGCGCGGAAATAGCCCCCGTGTCCTCGCTGCAGTTGCTATATCCCCTCTCATGATCGACGACCTCTACAGCGCGAAAATCCTCACCCTGGCGGCCAACATGCCGCTCGCGGGGCGGTTGGCCGCGCCGCAGGGGTCATCGGAGAAGGTCGCCAAGCTGTGCGGCAGCCGGATCGTCGTCGACGTCGAGCTGGACGCGTCGGGCAGGGTCTCCGCCTTCGCCCAGGACGTCCAGGCCTGCGCGCTGGGACAGGCGTCCGCGGCGGTGCTCGGCGCCAATGTCATCGGCGCCGGACTTGACGAAATCTCAACCGCGCGCGATCAGCTTGCGACGATGTTGAAGTCCGGCGGCCCCGCGCCGACCGGACGGTTTGAGGATCTGGCCGTGCTGGCGCCCGTGAAGGACTATCCCGCGAGACACGCTTCGACGCTTCTGGCGTTCGAGGCCGCCGTCGCGGCTGTCCGTCAGGCTTCCACACGAACTAGCGGCGCCGACGCGGCTTGATCGCGCGCGCTGGCGCGTCGATAAGCGCCGGGACTCGTTCACCCACCCTCGTGTCGGCATGACCCTCTACGAACGCAGCGTTACGCTGGCGCACCGCGCCTACAAGCTCACGCTGTCCCCGTGGATCGGACGCCAGTGCCGCTTTCTTCCGACCTGTTCGGACTACGCGCGCGAGGCCCTGATCACGCACGGACCGGTTCGCGGCGGCTGGCTCGCCACGAAACGTCTGTGCAGCTGCCATCCCTGGGGCCGCTCCGGATTCGATCCGGTGCCGCCGCGAAAGTGTGAACCGCTATGATCGATCTGATTTTCCCCGACGGCTCCGTCCGTCAGTACCCGCAAGGCTCCAGCGGCCGCGACGTGGCCACGGCCATCTCACCCTCGCTGGCCAAACGCACGCTGCTGGTCCGTCTCGACGGCCAGCTGCTCGACTTCGACCGCCCGCTGCCCGGCGGCGGCAAGGTCGAGTTCGTCGACCGCAATGACCCCGACGCCCTCGACACCATCCGCCACGACACGGCCCACGTGCTGGCCGAAGCGGTGCAGGAGCTGTTCCCCGGCACGCAGGTGACCATCGGCCCGAACGTCGAGGACGGCTTCTACTACGACTTCGCCCGCGACGAGCCGTTCAGCACGGACGACTTCGCGGCCATCGAAAAGCGCATGGCCGAGATCGTCGACCGCGACGAGAAGATCGTCCGCGAGGTGTGGGAGCGCGACAAGGCCATCGCCCACTTCAAGGCCATCGGCGAGCAGTACAAGGCCGAGATCATCGAGGGCATCCCGGCCGACCAGGACGTGACGCTCTATCGCCAGGGCAAGTGGGCCGATCTCTGCCGCGGGCCGCACCTGCCGTCGACGAAGCATGTCGGCAAGGCGTTCAAGCTGACGAAGCTGGCCGGCGCCTACTGGCGCGGTGACCAGGCCAACGCGCAACTGCAGCGGATCTACGGCACGGCCTGGGCCACGCCGGAGGACCTCGCCGCCTACCTCCTGCGTGTCGAGGAGGCCGAGAAGCGCGACCACCGCAAGCTGGGCCGGGCGATGGACCTCTTCCACATGCAGGAAGAGGGCCGGGGCATGGTCTTCTGGCATCCCAAGGGCTGGGTGCTCTGGCGGGTGCTGGAGGCCTATATGCGCCGCCGGCTCGACACGGCCGGATACATCGAGGTCAAGACGCCCCAGGTGCTGGAGCGGACGTTCTGGGAGAACTCCGGCCACTGGGAGAAGTACCGGCCCAACATGTTCGTCTGCGAAACGGTCGAGGGCGAAACGCTCTCGCTCAAGCCGATGAACTGTCCCGGCCACGTGCAGATCTGGAATGTCGGCCAGCGCTCCTACAAGGAGCTGCCGATGCGCATGGCCGAGTTCGGCGCCTGTCACCGCTACGAGCCGTCCGGCGCCCTGCACGGCCTGATGCGGGTGCGCGCCTTTACCCAGGATGACGCCCACATCTTCTGCCGCGAGGACCAGATCGTCGACGAGACGGAACGGTTCATCCGCCTGACCAAGATGATCCACGCCGACCTCGGCATGGAGACGAAGTATATCGCGCTCGCCACGCGTCCGGAGAACCGCGCCGGGTCGGACGAGTTCTGGGACCGGGCCGAGGGCATGCTGGCGGAAGCCGCGCGCCTCGCCGGCGTCACGCCCGTGATCGCCGAGGGGGACGGCGCCTTCTATGCGCCCAAGCTCGACTTCATCGTCCAGGACGCCATCGGCCGGGAGTGGACCTGCGGCACGCTGCAGCTCGACTATGTGCTGCCCGAACGGCTCGGCGCCGAGTACATCGCCGAGGACGGCTCCAAGCAGCGGCCGGTGATGCTGCACCGGGCGATCCTCGGCTCGTTCGAGCGGTTCATCGGCATCATGATCGAGAACTACGCGGGCCGCTTCCCGATGTGGCTGTCGCCGGTCCAGGCCGTCGTCACGACCATCGTGTCTGAAGCGGACGACTACGCGTCCGAGGTGGCCGCGAAGTTCCGTGCGGCGGGCCTGCGGGTCGAGACCGATCTGCGCAACGAGAAGGTCGGCTACAAGATCCGCGAGCACAGCGTGGCCAAGGTGCCGGCGATCGCCGTCGTCGGTCGCAAGGAAGCCGAGGAGGGCACGGTCGCCATCCGCCGGCTCGGCTCGCAGGACCAGACGGTGGTCTCGGTCGAGGAGGCGATCCGCATCCTGACCGAGGAAGCCACGCCGCCGGATTTGCGATAATCTGTTCCTTCTCCCCTTGCGGGAGAAGGTGTCAGGCGACGCCTGACGGATGAGGGGTCGAGCGGCTGACGCCGTTTCGGCCCCTCTTCAATTTTGATCGTCGGCGTGACCCCTCATCCGACCTGCTCCGCAGGCCACCTTCTCCCGCAAGGGGAGAAGGGAAATTCGCTTGACCCCCGCCCGCCAGACGCCACGCTGTAACCTGCGGGTCCCTGGAGAGTCGCGCGGGGAGGGGACTACCCCGGATGCCCAGTTTTATCGCCTCTGACGGCGTCCAGATTGCCTACGACGACACCGGTGGCGACGGCGCGCCGATGTTGCTGATCCACGGCTTTTCATCCAATCGGCAGGAGGCTTGGAAGCGAACGGGCTGGTACGCCTCGATCGCCCAGCGGGGCCAGCGGCTGGTCGCGCTCGACCTGCGCGGACATGGCGAGAGCGGCAAGCCGCACGATCCGGCGGCCTACGGGCGCGACGTTCTTCTGGGCGACATCACCGGCCTGCTCGATCATCTCGGCGTCGAATGGGCCAATGTGTTCGGCTATTCGATGGGTGCCCGGCTGGCGCTGTCGCTGGCGATCAACGAGCGCGAGCGGGTCGGCTACCTGATCCTCGGCGGCGTCGGCGGCGCATTCTTTGATCCCCCGCCGTCGGGCGATCCGATGGCGCTGGCGATGGAGGCCGACAGTCCCGACAGCATCACCGAGCCCATGCTCCGGAGCTTTCGCCAGTTCGCCGACGAACAGGGCGAGGACAGGCTCGCGCTGGCCGCCTTCACCCGCGGGCGCGGCGCGCCGGTGACGCGTGACGAGGTGGCGACCATCGGCGCCCCGACGCTGGTGGTGGCCGGCGCGCGGGACGAACTCGCCGGCGATCCCCACGGCCTGTCCGAACTGATTGCCGGCGCCAAGGCGGTCAGCCTGATGGGCTGCGACCACTTCAACGCGATTCCGCACGGGCTTCTGAAGGCGACCGTGTTCGATTTCCTCGACGGGTACCTGGACGAGGGGTTCGGGTAGAAGGGGACATGTACCGCAGGTACGTGTCCCCCAATCGAGCGGCTACGGGTTTAGGGGACACGTACCTTCGGTACATGTCCCCGGCGACTACCGACCCATCAGGTAGGGGCCGCCCTTTTCAAGGCCGGCCTGCCAGGCGGGTCGGGCGTGGATGCGCTCGATCCAGGCGGACATGTTCGGATAGTCGCCCAGCTTGCCGAACGCTTTCAGCACTTCCGGCACGAAGCTCATCTGCGCGTCCGCGCCGGTGGGGCCGTCGCCGATCAGCCAGTCGCGGCCTTCGAGTGCGGCCTCGACGTAGGACATGTGATTGGCGATCTCGCTCTCGATGCGTGGGTGCAGCGGCGCGCCGGCCTCGCCCAGGCGCATGACGTACATGCTCAGCATAAGCGGCAGCATCGCGCTGCCCTCGCCGTAGTGCAGCCATTGCAGGTAGGCTTCGTGGTCGGCCGTGCCGGCCGCCGGGGCCATGCGGCCGCCGCCGTGCTTGCGGATGATGTAGTCGATGATCGCGCCCGACTCGATGACCGTCAGATCGCCGTCGGTGATCACCGGCGACTTGCCCAGCGGGTGCACCGCCTTGAGCTCCGGCGGCGCCAGCCGGGTCGTCGCGTCGCGGGCGTAGATCCTGATCTCGTACGGCGCGCCCAGTTCCTCCAGCAGCCAGAGGATGCGCTGCGAGCGCGATTCGTTGAGATGGTGGACAGTGAGCACGGCGCTTCCCCGGAAAAATGGTTCGACCGGCAACATAGGCCTCGCCTTCCGGCTGGCAAATTCTACCTTTGGCCGGGCCGATTGTTTGCGGGTGCGAAATGCATATAGTGCGCCGCAACAAATTTCGGGGAGAACGAACCCATGAGCGCCGCTGCTGTCGAGACCTCGCCCGAGGCCCTGGTCCTGCCCGGGCTGACCGCCCTGCTGCAGCAGGCCGCTGACGCCGCCGGCGCCTTCGTGGCGGACGCGAAGGTCGGGGTGAAGGCGAAAGTCTCGACCGGCGGCAAGATCGATCGCATGCTTGCGGACGTCGAGCAACACGCCGTCCACGGCTTCGGCTGGTACGCCAGCTACGCCGAACTGTTGAACCAGGTCGCCGGCTGGGCCGCGCGGCTCGAGGCTGAAGGCGCGTTCGGCGAGACCGAGGCCCTGCTGGCCCAGCTGCTGTTCGCCGAATACTGCACCCAGCTGGTCGGCGGCATCCCGATGAACCAGGGCGAGACGGTTCGCCCCGCCGACCTGACCGCCAGCCGCGATGTCATGAACCGGCTGTTCGACCCGGCGCTGGTCCAGCTGATGACCCAGGGCGGCGGTCAGGCCGTGAAGACCCGGCTGGCCGATCTGGTGGCCGCCGCGCGCGGCAAGGCCACGGTCGAGAAGACCGGTCTGGACGAGACCTTCGAGATGATCCGCGACCAGTTCCACAGCTTCGCTGAGGAAAAGGTCGTTCCCTTCGCGCACGGCTGGCATCTGCGCGACGAACTGATCCCGATGAGCCTGGTCAAGGAGCTGGGCGACCTGGGCGTCTTCGGCCTGACGATCCCCGAGGAGTACGACGGCGCGGGTCTGGGCAAGACCGCGATGTGCGTGGTGTCGGAAGAGCTCAGCCGCGCCTGGATCGGCGTCGGCTCGCTGGCCACGCGGTCGGAGATCGCCGCCGAGCTGATCCTGACCGGCGGCACGCCCGACCAGAAGGCCGAGTGGCTGCCGAAGATCGCCACCGCCGAGATCCTGCCGACCGCCGTGTTCACCGAGCCGAACACCGGCTCGGACCTGGGGAGCCTGCGCACCCGGGCGGTCCGTGACGGCGACCAGTACGTCGTCACCGGAAACAAGACCTGGATCACCCACGCGGCCCGGGCCGATGTGATGACCCTGCTGGTCCGCACCGATCCGAACACGACCGACTACCGCGGTCTGTCGATGCTGCTGGCGCCCAAGCTGCGCGGCGAGGACGCCAGTCCGTTCCCGACCGAAGGCATGAGCGGCGGCGAGATCGGCGTGATCGGCTATCGCGGGATGAAGGAATACGAGATCGGCTTCGACGGTTTCAACGTCCCGGCCGCGAACCTGCTCGGCGGCATCGAGGGGCAAGGCTTCAAGCAGCTGATGGCGACCTTCGAGAGCGCCCGCATCCAGACGGCAGCGCGCGCGGTCGGCGTCGCGCAGCGCGCGCTGGAGCTCGGCCTGAACTATGCGCTGGATCGCAAGCAGTTCGGCGGCCCGATCTTCGGGTTCCCGCGGGTGTCCAACAAGCTGGCGATCATGGCGGCCGAGATCATGGCCGTGCGCCAGCTGACCTATTTCGCGGCGCGTCAGAAGGACGAGGGCAAGCGCTGCGATCTGGAAGCCGGCATGGCCAAGCTGATCGCCGCCCGCGTCGCCTGGGCGGCGGCCGACAACGCGCTTCAGATCCACGGCGGCAACGGCTTCGCCATGGAGTACGAGATCAGCCGCGTGCTGGCGGACGCCCGGATCCTGAACATCTTCGAGGGCGCCGGCGAGATCCAGGCCCAGGTCATCGCCCGCCGCCTGCTGGAAGACGCCAACTAGTCGGGGACATGTACCGCCTTCGGTACGTGTCCCCCAATCGAACGGCCGCGGGTTTTGGGGACACGTACCTTCGGTACATGTCCCCGTGCGTCAGGGCCGCAGGCCGTTGATGATCAGGGCGACCTGCCGCTCCATGATCGCGGTCATGGTCGCTGCGTCCGCGCGGCGCTGGGCCGCCAGGCGGTAGTTCCAGGCGTAGGCCGCCATCAGGGTGTCGAGCACCAGGTCAAGATCAGCGTCGGATCGCACTTCACCGCGCTCGGCCGCTTCCGCCAGCATGTCCAGCAGCATGCCCTTGAAGCGGGAGTTCCGACCGTAGGGGATGGTCGACGCTTCGAGCGTCGGGCTGAACGACGCCGCGACGTGGGCGAGGAACAGCTTCACCCGCCGGCATTCGAAATCGTAGTGGATGGCGAAGACCGAGCTGACGCGATCAATGATCGATCCCCTCAGGTGGCGGGCCACCCGGTCCAGTTCCGCGAAGAGCGACTCGACCCGGTCATCCATGACCTGGCTGAGGACGTCGGACTTGGAGGCGAAGGTCGTGAAGACGCTGCCGACGGAAACCCCGGCCCGCTCCGCGATGGCGCGGATCGTGGTTTCATCGTAGCCGATCTCGTTGAACAGGTCGCGCGCCGCCTCAAGGACCTTGCGGCGCGTGCCCTGCTTCTGCGTTGCGCGAACGCTTGCCAACCGTTCCCCCCCGGGAAGCCACGTTCCGTGATCGGAACGCCGCGAAGAATCCCTGACTAGGCCTTCAGGCCCGCCAGAACCAAATCAATCCGTTCGGCCAGGCGATCCGTCTGGACCTCTACCGACAGGCCGTCGAAGGCCGCCGGCCGGTAGCCTGCCAGAAACAGATCCCAAAGAACGTCGGATACCAGACGCAAATCGAACCGTTGTGTCAGTTCGCCGCGATCCACGCCGCGCTCCAGCACTTCGGCGACCAGGGCGCGGATCGGGCGCATGGTGTCGCGCCGCAGGCGTTCAGCCTCGGGCGTACGCGTCCAGGAGGCCGCCAGGGCCGCCTGGATCAGCGGCAGCTGGGCGAAGTGCATCCGGTAGGCCGCGCCGAACATCGCGACCAGAGCCTCGCGGGCCGACGGCGCGGTCGAGGCCGCGTCCTGCATCGGATCGAGCAGCGCGGCGAAATCCTCGCTCAGGATGGCTTCGAACAGTTCGGGCTTGTCGGTGAAGCTGGCGAACACCGCGCCGGTGGACATGCCGGCGGCGCGGGCGATGTCGCGGATCGTGGCGCCTTCGTAGCCACGCTCGATGAACATCTCGCGGGCCGCCTGCAGGACCTTTTCGCGGGTCTGCTGCTTGGCCAGGGCGCGACGGGTCAGTTTCTGCGGCCGCAAGGACGGCGCATTCATACGCATAGGAATATGGTTCATCGGACCGCCTCCAAACGGGCCAGCGCGGCTTCCGCGCGCTTCTCGAATTCGTCGCAGTATTCGTCGACGACCTTTTGCAGGACGTCTGCGTACCGGCGCGCCAGATCGCGGCCGTCCTGCGCGGCGTCGCGCAGGTCCCCGATCAACTGCCGAACCTCGGCAATGGTTTCATCTCGTTCCGCGGCCTGGACGGCGGCGGCGGCTTGGGGCAGGCCCATGGCATCTCCGTCTCGTCCTCCCCGTTGGTTGAAATCATCAGCGCGACCCACGGTGAGGAGTTGATCGCGTTCGTTGAACGTGCTCATCGAGCAAAAGGATGCGCGACCTACAGCGAACGTCGGTATAGGTCAAACACTATTTTCAAGGCCGGAATCTGTTCGATTCCGCATTAAAGGGTCGGTAACCCTGTTCCCTGATCGCCGTAATGCGACATAAGATCTCAATGAACGCGCTCGGCGAACTTTGGATGCGACCGATTGTCGCCGGGGCGGTGGCCGGGTCAGGTCCGCCGCGCTAGATTGTGCGGCATGAGCACGCTGTTCGACGTTCTGATCCCCGTTTCACTGGCTGCAGTGCTGCTGGCGCTGCTGGCCGGCCTCTACGCCCTCTATCGCGGCGGCGATTTCGGCCGGTCCTATTCCAACAAGCTGATGCGACTGCGCGTGTTGCTGCAGTTCATCGCCATTCTGGTGCTGGTCGCGGCGCTGTGGTGGCGGACGAGCCACGCGGGCTGACGGCGGTGGTCACGCTCAACCGCATCTACACGCGCACCGGCGACGACGGCACGACCCGCCTCGCCACCGGTGAGCCGGTGCCAAAGGACAGCCTGCGGGTGGACGCCTACGGCGGCGTCGACGAGACGAACGCCTGTGTCGGTCTGGTCCGGCTGCACACGACGGCCGATGCGATCCTCGATCCGATCCTCGCGCGCATCCAGAACGACCTGTTCGATCTCGGCGCCGATCTGGCGACGCCGGACCGGGGCAAACCCGTTGAATGGGAACCGTTGCGGATCCTGCAGTCCCAGGTGGACCGGCTCGAGACCGAGATTGATCGGCTCAACAGCGAGCTGTCCGACCTCACATCGTTCGTGCTGCCGGGCGGGACTCCGGCCGCGGCGGCGCTGCATCAGGCGCGGACGGTCTGTCGCCGCGCCGAGCGAGGCTGCGTGGCGCTCGCCGCCGCCCCGGACGAGCCGGTCAGCGCGGCGGCGGTCAAATACCTGAACCGCCTGTCCGACTTGCTGTTCGTCGCCGGCCGCTGGGCCAACGACAAGGGCGCCGGCGACGTGCTGTGGGTACCGGGCGCGAATCGCTGACGCCAGGGCGCGGCGACTATTTCTTTTCGGGCGTCGTGGCGGCCGGAGCTGCGGTCATGGCAACGGGCGCGGCCTTCGCCGCCGGGGCGGCGGCCTTGACCACCGGCGCGGGCGCAGCCTCACCGGTCGGGTAGCCTTCGCGGTCGCGCTGGATCTGGCGGGCGGCCTGCTTCTCGGACCATTCCTTGCGGCTCATGCCGGCCGGACGGCCTGTCAGGCTTGGGATATAGAGCGGGGTGGCGCAGACCCGGCCCTTGCGATCCCACCAGGCGCCGCGGTCGTCGCACTTCTGCGCCGGCCAGACATAGAAGATCTGGTAGGCCCAGATCCCCATCGTGCCGAGGGCGAAGAGGACCAGGAAGAACAGCTTGAGGCGGGTGATCGTCAGGTTCATGGCGCGCGGTCTACAGGAATCACCCCGGATCGGCAATTTGACGGCGTCGGATTGACCCCTACGTAAACTTGCATTGCGCGGCGGAGTCGTTATCAGCCTTCCCCGCGCAAAATTTTTCGCAACGCAACAAACACGGGCGGACAAACCCATGAAGGTGCTGGTCCCGGTCAAACGGGTTATCGATTACAACGTGAAGGCTCGGGTGAAGCCCGACCAGTCGGGCGTGGACCTGGCCAACGTCAAGATGTCCATGAATCCCTTCTGCGAGATCGCGGTCGAAGAGGCCGTCCGTCTCAAGGAAAAGGGCGTCGCCACCGAGGTCATCGCCGTCTCCGTCGGCCCGACCCAGGCGCAGGAAACCATCCGCACGGCCCTGGCCATGGGCGCCGACCGCGGCATCCTGATCCAGTCGGACGTCGATGTTGAACCGCTGGCGGTCGCCAAACTCCTCGCCGCCGTGGCGAAGGAAGAGGGCGCCGACGTGGTGCTGATGGGCAAGCAGGCCATCGACGGCGACAACAACGCCGTCGGCCAGATGCTCTCGCAGCTGCTCGGCTGGCCCCAGGCCAGCTTCGCCTCCAAGGTCGAGATCGCCGGCGGCAAGGCCACCGTGACCCGTGAGGTCGACGGCGGCCTGCAGGTGCTCGAAGTCGCCCTGCCGGCGGTGATCACCGCCGACCTGCGCCTCAACGAGCCGCGCTACGCTTCGCTGCCGAACATCATGAAGGCGAAGAAGAAGGAAATCGCGGTCAAGGCGACCGGCGACTACGGCGTCGACGTCGCCCCGCGCCTGAAGGTGCTGAAGGTGACCGAGCCCGCCAAGCGCTCGGCGGGCATCAAGGTCGAGACCGCCGCCGATCTGGTGAGCAAACTGAAGACTGAAGCGGGGGTCCTCTGATGGCCGTTCTCGTCGTCGCCGACAGCGACAACGCGCACCTGCGCGATACCACCCACAAGACCGTCACCGCCGCCCTGCAGATGTCGGGCGACGTCGACGTTCTGGTCCTGGGCCAGGGCGCTGACGCCGTGGCCGCCGCCGCCGGCAAGATCGCCGGCGTGCGCAAGGTCATCCTGGCCGAGGGCGCGGACGTGGGTCACGGCGTGGCCGAGGCCATCAGCGCCACCATCGTCGGCCTGATGGGCGGCTATGACGCCCTGCTCGTGCCGGCCACCTCGGCGGGGAAGAACTTCGCCCCGCGCGTGGCCGCCAGCCTCGACGCCTCGCCGATCTCCGATGTGATCGAAGTGGTTTCGGCCGACACCTTCGTCCGCCCGATCTACGCCGGCAACGCGCTGGAGACCGTCCAGACGGGCGACGCCAAGAAGGTCCTGACGGTTCGCCCGACGGCCTTCAAGGCCGCTGAAGAAGGCGGCTCGGCCTCCGTCGAAAAGACTGCCGCCGCTTCGGCGACGGGCACGAAGTTCGTCTCGGAAGAGATGGTCAAGTCGGACCGTCCGGAACTGACCGCCGCCAAGATCGTCGTCTCCGGCGGTCGCGCCATGGGCTCGGCCGAAGAGTTCCAGCGGGTCATCGAGCCGCTGGCCGACAAGCTCGGCGCCGCTGTGGGCGCCTCGCGCGCCGCCGTCGACGCCGGCTACGCCCCGAACGACTACCAGGTCGGCCAGACCGGCAAGGTCGTCGCCCCGGCGCTGTACATCGCCATCGGCATCTCGGGCGCCATCCAGCACCTGGCCGGCATGAAGGACTCCAAGGTGATCGTCGCGATCAACAAGGACGCCGACGCGCCGATCTTCCAGGTCGCCGACTACGGCCTGGTCGCCGACTACAAGACCGCCGTGCCGGAACTGATGGCCGCACTGGGCTAATA
Organism: Caulobacter sp. FW305-C-30-S16; assembly: GCF_058783025.1. Taxonomy (NCBI): domain Bacteria; kingdom Pseudomonadati; phylum Pseudomonadota; class Alphaproteobacteria; order Caulobacterales; family Caulobacteraceae; genus Caulobacter; species Caulobacter sp. FW305-C-30-S16. The sequence goes on from NZ_JBYSYH010000001.1 coordinate 901,066, forward strand.
ATCTCGGGGACATGTCCCCGGCAGATGGAAAGGCCCGGAGCGCCCGCTCCGGGCCTTTTTCCTTGTCCGCAACACGCCTCCGCTGCATCGCAGCAAAGACCTTGGCGGCAATCGGGACTCTCGTGCTAGAAAGCCGCCACAGAGTTCGGCGCGGGCCTCCCGGAAAACACCGCGTCGTCGTCAAGGGCGAGACTTCATGGCGGATATCAAGTCGGTCGGCGTCATCGGCGCCGGTCAGATGGGATCGGGCATCGCGCACGTCTGCGCGCTCGCCGGCTACGACGTATTCCTGAACGACGTGGACAGCGACCGGATCGACTCCGGCCTCAAGCAGATCGAATACAACATGGCGCGCCAGGTCGGCCGTGGCCTGATCGACGATGCGGCGATGAAGGCCGCCCTGGCCCGCATCAAGCCGGCGTCGATCGAGGTGGTCGCCGGCTCGGACATCGCCATCGAGGCGGCGACCGAGAACGAAGACACCAAGAAGGCCATCTTCCGTTCGCTGCTGCCGCACCTGGGCCCCAACACCCTGCTGGCGTCCAACACCTCGTCGATCTCGATCACGCGGCTGGCCTCGACGACGGACCGGCCCGAGCGGTTCATCGGCCTGCACTTCATGAACCCCGTGCCGCTGATGAAGCTGGTCGAGGTTATCCGCGGCATCGCCACCGATATCGCCACCTACGAGACGGCGGTGACCTTCGCCCAGTCGCTGGGCAAGACCACGACCAACGCCGAGGACTTCCCGGCCTTCATCGTCAACCGCGTGCTGGTGCCGATGATCAACGAGGCGATCTACACGCTGTACGAGGGCGTCGGCACGGTCGAGTCGATCGACACGGCGATGAAGCTGGGCGCCAACCACCCGATGGGCCCGCTCGAGCTGGGCGACTTCATCGGCCTCGACACCGTCCTGTCGATCATGAACGTGCTGCACGAGGGTCTGGCGGACAGCAAGTACCGCCCGTGCCCGCTGCTGGTGAAGTACGTCGAGGCCGGCTGGCTGGGCAAGAAGGTCGGCCGCGGCTTCTACGACTACCGCGGCGACGTGCCGGTTCCGACCCGCTAGGGCTCAGCCCCAGCCGAGCGCCACCGCGCCCCTGTAGGTCGCCAGCGAGGCCAGGTAGGCCAGGGCGAACATGTAGCTGAACATCACCGTCGGCCAGAGCCAGCCGTTGGTCTCGCGCTTGACCACGCCGAGGGTCGCCACGCACTGCGGCGCGAAGACATACCAGGCGAGGAACGACAGGCCGGTCGCCAGCGACCACTGGGTCTGGAGGATCGACGCCAGCGCGACCTGGCCCGCGCCCTCGACATCCCCGACCGCATAGACGGTGCCCAGCGCGGCCACGGCGACCTCGCGGGCGGCCATGCCCGGGACCAGGGCGATCGACATCTGCCAGTTGAAGCCGATCGGCGCGAGCAGCGGCTGGATGAAGTGGCCGATCATGCCGGCGAAGCTGTAGTCGATGGCCGGCCCGGTCGCGCCTTCGGGCGGGTAGGGGAAGGTCGACAGCACCCAGACCAGCACCATCAGCGGCAGGATGATGCGGCCGGCGCGGTTGATGAAGATCATCCCCCGCTGCCACAGATTGCGCAGCACGTTCTCCGGATCCGGCCAGCGATAGGTCGGCAGCTCCATCATGAAGGGCTCTGACGCGGATCTCCAGAACAGGGTCCGGATCACGAAGGCCACCAGCAGACCCGACAGGATGCCGGCGGCGTAGAGGCCGAACATCACCAGCCCCTGCAGGTTCAGGAAGCCCCAGACGGTGGTCCGGGGGATCAGGGCGCCGATGATCAGGGTGTAGACCGGGATCCGCGCCGAACAGGTCATCAGCGGCGCGATGAGGATGGTCGTCAGGCGGTCGTGCTTCTGGTCGATCACCCGCGCCGCCATGACGCCCGGGATCGCGCAGGCATGGCTCGACAGCAGCGGAATGAAGGCCCGGCCATGCAGGCCGGCGGCGCCCATGATCCGGTCCATCAGGAAGGCGGCCCGGGCCATGTAGCCACTGTCTTCCAGCAGCAGAATGAAGAAGAACACGGTCAGGATTTGCGGCAGGAACACCAGCACGCTGCCGACGCCGGCGATCAGGCCGTCCACCAGCAGGCTGCGCAGCATCCCGTCCGGCGTGACTCCGACGACAAGGCCGCCGAGCCCGACAAACGCCGCCTCGATCAGATCCGCCACCGGCGTCGCCCAGGCGAATACCGCCTGGAACATCACGAACATCACCGTCGACAGGATCAGCAGGCCGCCGACGGGATGAAGCAGCACGCCGTCGATCCGGCTGGTCCAGGTGTCCGGGCGCTCGGCGGGCCGGACATGGGCCTTCAGGATGCGTTGCGCCTCGCCATGCGCGGAACGGATCTCGGCGGCCGACGGCTCATGCCAGACATTCTCGCCGGCGGGCATGGAGTCGGCGAGGGCTTCGGCCTGGATGACCAGGTCCTCGATACCGCGCTTGCGGGTGGCGACCGTGGTGATGATCGGCGCCCCAATCGCGCGGGACAGGCCCTCCAGATCGATCCGCAGGCCCTGGCGCTGGGCGATGTCGAACATGTTGAGCGCCAGCACGAACGGGCGACCCACCTGCTTCAGTTCCAGCGCCAGCCGCAGCACCAGCCGCAGGTTGGTCGCGTCGGCGACGCAGACGATCACGTCCGGCGGCGTCTCGCCCGCCAGCCGGCCGAGCACCGCGTCGCGGGTCACGGCCTCATCAGGGCTGCGGGCGCGCAGGGAATAGGTGCCCGGCAGGTCGAGCACATGGATCACCCGGCCGGAGGGGCTGGTCAGCACGCCCTCCTTCCGCTCGACGGTCACGCCGGCGTAGTTGGCGACCTTCTGGCGGCTGCCGGTCAGGGCGTTGAACAGGGCGGTCTTGCCGGTGTTGGGATTGCCCACCAGCGCCAGGCGCTTCGGGGCGAGCGTCGTGTCGGTCAAGCGGCGGCCTGTGAATCGAAGCGGATTTCAATGGCGGCGGCCTCGCGGCGGCGAATGGCCACCCGCGTGTCGTCCAGCCGTACGGCGATCGGGTCGCGGCCAAACAGGCCTTCCTCCAGCACCTCGATCCGCGCGCCCTCGACGAAGCCGAGTTCCAGCAGGCGACGTTCCAGTTCGGCGGCGGGCAGGGCGCCGTCAAACGCCGAAACCCGCTCGATCACGCCGCGCGCGCCAACCCGGGCGACGCTCAGCAGGCCCGTGTGGGCTGGTATGGCGGGGGCGTCAGGAACGGCAGCGTAAGACATGGTGGTCCCGAAGGTGATTGCGAATGATTATCATTCGGCAATAGCCCTGTCGATGCCACAGAATCGGCCATGGACGGCAGTGCGGCGTTAATACCTTGGACACCATGATGCGCAGCGCGGGATACTCTCAAACGATTCGTGCAGGCGGGACCATGCGAAGGCTGACCCTTGCGCTGCTCTGCGGCGCCTACCTCTGTCTCTCCCTGATCGTTGCGCTGGGCATCTGGCGCAACGGTGGCGGATGGGGTGCGGGCGTCGCGGCTCTGGTCGGCGGCCTCGCGCTGGCGTTCGCCTTCCACTCGCTGATCGACGCGGCGATCCAGACGGCGCGGATGAAGGACGACCTCGGCAACATCCGCGAGGCGCACCTGATCCTCGCCCGGCAGATCGAGAAGATCGACAGTCGGCTCAACGAGGTGGTCGACACCGTGACCACGGACGCCCTGCGCCGCTCCGAGGAACTGACCAGCGAGGTCCATTCGCTCGAGGACGCGGTCCAACGGATGGCCGAGCAGATGGAGGCGCAGCTCTCCAGCCGCGTCGCCGCCGCGCCGCCGGGCGCGCTCGGCCGTGGCCCGCAGTCGGTCGCCCTGCTGGACACCGTCAAGGACGCCTTGGCCGGCAACCGCGTCGACCTCTACCTGCAGCCGGTGGTCTCGCTGCCGCAGCGCCGCACGGTCTTCTACGAGAGCTTCTCCCGCCTGCGCGACGATACGGGCCGGGTGATGATGCCGGCGGAGTACCTGTCGGTGGCCGAACCGGAGGGGCTGGTCGCGGCGATCGACAACCTGCTGCTGTTCCGCTGCGTGCAGATCGTGCGCCGGCTGGCCAAGCAGGACCGCAAGATCGGCATCTTCTGCAACATCTCGCTGGCCAGCCTGTCGGACGAGACCTTCTTCCCGCAGTTCCTCGACTTCCTGTCGGCCAACAAGGACATGGCCGGCGCCCTGATCTTCGAACTTGGCCAGGCGGCGTTCGAGCGGCGTGGCGCGGTCGAGGCCCGCCATATGGCGCGGCTGGCCGATCTCGGCTTCCGCTTCAGCCTCGACAAGGTCATGGACCTGGACCTCGACTTCCAGGATCTGGCGCGCGCGGACGTCAAGTTCATCAAGGTCGGCGCCCAGCTGCTGCTCGACCAGCTGGAAGAGTCGGAAGGCCGCCTGGTCATCCGCTCGCTGCCGGACCTGCACGCCTCCGACTTCGCCCGCCTGACGCGCCGCTATGGCATCGAGGTGATCATCGAGAAGGTCGAAAGCGAGCGGCAGGTCGTCGACATCCTCGAGCTCGACATGGCCTTCGGCCAGGGCCACCTGTTCGGCGAGCCCCGGGCGATCCGCGACGCGGTGCTGGCCGAGGCCGATCCCCCCGCCGACTTCATGCGCACCACCCTGCGTCGCGCGTCCGGCTGGTAGGACCACTGGTCTTGCTCCTCGCCGCCGACGCCCATAGCGTGGCCGGACGGTTGAGGGGATTTCCGAATGCGACTGTTTGCGGCGGCGGGCCTTGCGCTCGCGCTCATGTTCTCGACGGCGGCTGAAGCGCGGCCGTTCACGGCGAAGGATCTCGCCACACAGGATCGCGTCGGCGACCCCAACATCTCACCCGACGGCCGTTGGCTGGCCTATGCCGTCCGCAGCACCGACTGGGACGGCAACAAGGGCGTCCAGGCGCTCTGGCTGCTGGATCGCAAGACCGCCGGCGCCGCCCCGGTCGCGCTGCTGAAGGACGAGAAGGCCCCGCCCGCGCCGAGCTGGTCGGCGGATGGCAAATGGCTGTACGTGCTGTCGTCGAAGTCGGGCTCCCGTCAGGTCTGGCGCATGGCCGCCGACGGCTCCTCCCGCGTCCAGATCACCAGCCTGCCGCTCGATGTCGGCTTCTTCCGCGTCTCGGCCGACGGCCGGGTTCTGGTGGTCGGGCTGGACGTCTATCCCGACTGCGCTGATCTCGCCTGCAGCAAGGCCCGCGCCGAGGCCGGCGAGAAGCTCAAGGCGAGCGGCAAGTCCTTCGTCGGCGGCGCGCTGCCGCGCAATTTCGACAAGTATGAGGACGATCTCTTCACCGGCCTGTTCAGCATCCGGCTGGACGGGATCGGCGCGCCGATGGAGGCCACGCCGCTGACCGGCGGCCTCAAGGCCGATATTGACGGCGAACAGCTGACCCTCAGCCGCGATGGCAAGTCCATCTGGTTCGCCGCCCTGCCGGCCGGCGTCTCGCCCGGCACCGGCCCGACCTCCAGCCTCTATGTCGTCCCGGCCGATGGTTCGGCGAAGCCGACGCGGCTGATCGCAACGACCACCACCACCGACAGCCGCCCCGTCCTGTCGCCTGACGGCAAGTCGCTCGCCTATGTCGCGGAAAGCGGCCCGGTGATGATCGCCCAGCGCTCCGCGTTGATGATCCGCGACCTGAAGACCGGCGCCACGCGAGAGGTCGCCCCTGATCTCGACGTCAGCGCCAACACCCTGGCCTGGTCGCTGGACGGCAAGGCGTTGCTGCTGACCAGCCAGTCGATGGGCCAGGTGAAGCTGTTTTCGGTCGCCGTCGCCGACGGCAAGGCGACCACGATCGTGGGCGACGGCACGGTCGCGGCCTTCGACCAGGCGCCCGGCGTGATCGTCTATCAGCGTGAATCCCTCACCTCGCCCGGCCAGATCTATGACATCGCCGGCGCCGCCGCGCCGCGGCAGCTGACCAGCATCGCCGCCACGCCGATGGCCGAGACGCCGATGTCGGAGGCCGAGCAGTTCAGCTTCGCCGGCTGGAACGGCGAGACGGTCCACGGCTACGTCGTCAAGCCGGCCGGCTGGCAGGCGGGCAAGACCTATCCCGTCGCCTTCCTGATCCACGGCGGGCCGCACGGCAGCTTCGGCAACGCCTGGTCCTACCGCTGGAACCCGCAGGTCTGGGCCGGCATGGGCTACGCGGTGGTGATGATCGATTTTCACGGCTCGACCGGCTACGGCACGGCCTTCGCCCAGTCGATCGTCGGTCACTGGGGCGACCGGCCGCTGGAAGACCTGCAGAAGGGCTGGACCGCCGCTCTGGGCAAATACAGCTGGCTCGACAGCGGCCGCGCCTGCGCGCTGGGCGGCTCCTATGGCGGCTACATGGTCGCCTGGATCGCCAGCCAGTGGCAGTCGCCGTGGAAGTGCCTGGTCAATCACGCGGGCCTGTTCGACACGCGCAGCATGGCCTACGCCACCGACATCCCCAACTTCTCCGAACAGCAGTACGGCGTGCCCTGGACCGACCTGGAAGCGGTCGACCGGTTCAATCCGGCGGTCCATGTGAAGAACTGGAAGACCCCGATGCTGGTGATCCACGGCGCCCGCGACTACCGCGTCCCGCTCGACCAGGGCATCGGCAGCTACACCGCCAACCAGCGCCTCGGCGTGCCGACCGAGTTCCTCTATTTCCCGGACGAGAACCACTGGGTGCTCAAGCCGCAGAACTCGGTGCAGTGGTACGCGTCGGTCGAGGCCTGGATGAAGCGGTGGACGGGGGAGACGCCGACCGCTCCCTGATGTGAGATGGTGCGTGGTTCGAGACGCGATCCTGAGGGATCGCTCCTCACCATGACGAACACTCTCCCAGCGCACCCCTCTTCGTCATCCTGAGGAGCGAGCCTCAAGCGAGCGTCTCGAAGGACACGACATTGACCCGCCGTCGCCAGACCGTTAGCCGAACCCCATGACCGCTCTGCCCGCCGGCCTCGCCGCTCTCGCCAACGACTACGACGTCCTGCTCAGCGATGTCTGGGGCGTGATCCACAACGGCGAGCAGAGCTTCCCGGAGGCCTGCGCGGCGCTCGCACGCTATCGGGCGGAGCGTGGGCCGGTGGTGCTGATCTCCAACTCCCCCCGTCCGGCCTGGGAGGTCGTGGCCCAGCTCGACAGCCTTGGCGTGCCGCGCGAGGCCTGGAGCGCCTTCGTCACCTCCGGCGACGCGACGCGCACGCTGCTGGCGGAACGCGCGCCCGGTCCTGTCTGGACCATCGGTCCGGAGCGGGTCGGCGGCCTCTACGACGGTCTGGGCCTGGTCTTCAGTGAAGCGGACGAAGCGGCCTTTATCTCGGTCACCGGACCTGACGACGACGAGGTCGAGGGGCCGGAGGACTACCGCGAACGCCTCACCGGCCCGGCCGCGCGCGGCCTGCCGATGGTCTGCGCCAACCCCGACCGGGTGGTGCAGCGCGGCGACCGGCTGATCTACTGCGGCGGGGCGCTGGCCGACGTCTACAAGGAGCTCGGCGGCCAGGTGCTGATGGCCGGCAAGCCCTACGCCCCGATCTATGATCTGGCCCTCGCGGAAGCCGCGCGGCTGCTGGACCGGCCGGTCGACCCCCGCCGGGTGCTGTGCATCGGCGATGGCGTGCACACTGACGTTCTGGGCGCCGAGGATCGCGGGCTTGACTGCCTGTTCGTCGCCCGGGGCATTCACGGCGAAGCGGCCATGGGCGCCGACGGCCGGCTGTCGGGGCCCGCCGTCGACGCCCTGCTCGCCGCCGAGGGGGTCAAGGCCCGCTACGCCATGGCCGACCTGGTCTGGTAGACAACAAGAACGAGAGGAAGCGCGAGATGTCGGCCCTTTATTTCGAGGACCTGTCCGTCGGCCAGTCGGCCGATCTGACCCGCACCGTGGACGAGAAGGCGATCCAGGCCTTCGCCGACGTCAGCGGCGACCATAATCCCGTGCACCTGGACGAGGCGTTCGCCGCGACCACGCAGTTCAAGACGCGCATCGCCCATGGCATGCTGTCGGCCGCCTACATCTCGGCCCTGATCGCCGGCAAGCTGCCGGGACCGGGCGCGATCTATCTGGGTCAGACGCTCAGCTTCCGCCGCCCGGTGAAGATCGGCGACGAGGTGACGGTCACCGCCACCATCACCGCGCTGGACGCCGAGAAGGCTCGCGCGGTGCTGGCCACGGTCTGCACCGTCGGCGGCAAGACCGTGCTCGACGGTGAAGCGACCATCATGGTTCCCCGCCGGCCCGCCTGATGACCCTGCGGATCATCAACGGCTGGAAGACCCTGGCGCCCGGCGATCGCGGCGCGTCCGTGGCGCTCGGCAATTTCGACGGCGTGCACCGCGGCCACCAGCAGGTGATCGCCGGCGCCGCGACGGCGGCCAAGGCCATCGGCGCGCCGCTGGCGGTGATCACCTTCGATCCGCACCCCCGGCGACTGTTCCAGCCCGACGAGCCCGCGTTCCGCCTGATGACGGTCGAGCAGCAGGCCCGGGCCCTCGAAGAGATGGGCGTGGACCGGCTCTATGTGCTGAACTTCGACTTCGAGATGGCCAATTTCAGCGACCGCGGCTTCGTCGAGCATGTGCTGCACGAGGGGCTCGGGGTGCGCCATGTCGCGGTCGGATTCGACATCTCCTTCGGCAAGGGCCGCACCGGCAGCCCGGAGGCCATGGCCGCATACGGCGCCGAACTCGGCTTCACCGTCTCGGTCGCCGAGGCGGTCGGGGAGGGGGCCGAGAAGTTCAGCTCCACGGCCGTCCGCGAGGCCCTGCGGGAAGGGCGCCCCGAAGAGGCGACCGCCATTCTGGGTCGGCCGTTCGCCATCGAAGGCGTCGTCAGGCGCGGGAAGCAGCTTGGCAGAACGCTCGGCTTTCCGACCGCCAATGTGTTCATGGTCGACTATGTCGTGCCGCGCCTCGGGGTCTACGCCACCCGCACGCGCCTGCCGGACGGCCGCGTGGTTCCGGGCGTCGCCAACATCGGCAACAACCCCACCACGGGCGAGGTCGAGACCCGGCTGGAGGTCTGGCTGTTCGACTTCGACGAGGACCTCTACGGCCAGGTCATCGAGACGCAGCTGATCGCTTTCCTGCGTCCGGAAGAGAAATTCGGCTCGATCGACGAGATGGTGGTTCAGATCCGCCGGGATGAAGCGGCGGCGCGGGGGATTCTGGGGGCGTAGGTGGCTTGCGTCCTTCGAGACGCGATCCTGAGGGATCGCTCCTCAGGATGACGAACACCGATGCCCGTCATGGTGAGGAGCGAGGCATCAGCCGAGCGTCTCGAACCACGCAAACTCGCTCAGGGGGCGAGACCCCCTTGGCGCCGCGCTCGCCCTCGTGTTCCCTGTTAACCATCAGGCGGGGGCCGAATGCTCAAGGCACGGAAGTACCAGTTGTTCGCGGCCGCGCGCCGGCCGGCGCCGAAGCGTCAGGCGCCGGAATCGTTCGCCTTTCCGCCTGACGCCTCCTTCGTCCTCGACACCCGCGTCGAGCCGCGGATCGTGCGCAGCGAATCCGACCTGCTGGATGCCTATTCCGACGCCGTGGTGCGGGCCGTCGAGATGGTCGGCCCGGCCGTCGTGCGCGTCTCGCCGATCACCACGGACGGCAGTTTCGCCGGCGAGGGCTCGGGCTTTTTCGTTTCCGCGGACGGCCTGATCGTCACCAACAGTCATGTGGTCGGCGGGTTCTCGCGCCTGGCGGTGATCACCGCCGAGGGCCGGGTGCTGACGGCCCGTCCGATCGGCGATGATCCGGACACCGACATCGCGGTGCTGAAGGTCGAACAGCCGGTCAAGGCGCCGTTCGCCCGGCTGGGCGACTCCAAGAAGCTGCGGCGCGGCCAGCTGGTCATCGCCATCGGCGCGCCGCTGGGCTTCGAGGCCACCGTGACCACGGGCGTGGTCTCCGCCCTAGGCCGCTCGCTGCGCGCGGAAAAGGGCCGGCTGATCGAGGACCTGATCCAGACCGACGCGGCGCTCAATCCCGGCAACTCCGGCGGGCCGCTGGTCAGCTCCAACGGCGAGGTGATCGGCATCAACACCGCCGTGATCATGGGCGCCCAGGGCCTCTGTTTCGCGGTCGCCTCGAACACCGCCTCGTTCGTGATGGCCGAGATCGCCAAACACGGCCACGTGCGGCGCGGCACCATCGGCGTCGTCGCCCAGCAGACCCCGATCCCGCCGGCCATCGCCAAATCGGCCGGCGTCGACCAGCCCTACGCTGTCTGGGTGGCCTCGGTGGACGCCGGCGGTCCGGCGGAAAAGGCCGGCATCGCGGCCAGCGACCTGATCGTCGCCGCGGGTGGCAAGCCGATCACCGGCCTGGACGATCTGCTGCGGGCGCTGGGACCCCAGAGCATCGACAAGCCCCTGCTGATGGACATCGTCCGTGCCGGCGTGCGGATGAAGGTCACGGTCACGCCGAAGGCGCGCAAGCGGTCCTGATCGCAAATTGCCGGCTCTCCGCTGCGCGAAGGCCGGGATGACAGCGGGGGGGCGGGTCTGCTACAGCCCCGCCATGACTTCGGTTCGGAAGACTTCGCGAATTATCCGCCCGGCGTAGCGTCGCCGGACGAGGCGACGTGCGCCGGGTAGCGAAACCCGATCCTTCCGCAATCTCCGAGTACAATCCATGACCGACGACGCCGCCACCGGGCGCGACTACCGCGAAACCGTCTTCCTGCCGGACACGGCCTTCCCGATGCGGGCGGGCCTGCCGACGCTGGAGCCGAAGATCCTCGAGGCCTGGAAGGACCAGGACCTCTACCATACCGTCCGCAAGGCCCGGCAGGACGCCGGCGCGCCGCTGTTCGTGCTGCACGACGGCCCGCCCTACGCCAACGGGGCGATCCACATCGGCCATGTGCTGCAGAAGACGCTGAAGGACTTCACTGTCCGCTCGCGCTTCGCCCTGGGCAACGACGTCGACTACCTGCCGGGCTGGGACTGCCACGGCCTGCCGATCGAGTGGAAGGTCGAGGAGGAGCTGCGCGCCGCCGGCCGCCGCAAGGGCGACGTGTCGCCGACCGAGTTCCGCGAGCGCTGCCGCACCTACGCCGAACACTGGATCGGCGTGCAGATGGGCGGCTTCAAGCGCCTGGGCATCCTGGGTGACTGGGAGAACCGCTACGCCACGATGGACTTCGGTTCGGAGGCGGTGATCGTCTCCGAGTTCCACAAGTTTATGATGAGCGGCCAGCTCTATCGCGGCTCCAAGCCGGTGATGTGGAGCCCGGTGGAACAGACCGCCCTGGCGGACGCCGAGGTCGAGTACCACGACCACGTCAGCCCGACCGTCTGGGTCAAGTTCCCGGTCGTCGGCGGCGACGCGAGCGTCGTGATCTGGACCACCACCCCCTGGACTATCCCGGCCAACCGGGCGGTCAGCTACAGCCCGCGCATCGCCTACGGCGTCTATCGCGTCGAGTCGCTTGAGGAAGGGCTTGAGTTCGCCCCGTGGGCCGCGCCGGGCGACCGGCTGATCCTCGCCGACAAGCTGGCTGAAGACGTCTTCAAGGCCGCCAGGGTGGCGAAATGGACGCGGGTCGAGACGGCGGACTGCGCCAGCTACACCCTGTCCCACCCGCTGGCCAAACTCGACGCCGGCTACGGCTTCCACGTGCCCATGCTGGCCGGCGACCACGTCACCGACGACGCCGGCACGGGCTTTGTGCACACCGCCCCCGGCCACGGCGCCGACGACTACCTGATCTGGCTCAAGAGCAAGGCGCAGCTCGACGCCGCCGGCATCGAGACGGCCATCCCCGAGACGGTCGGTCCCGACGGCGCCTACTACGACGACGTTCCGCTGTTCGCCGGCCTCAAGGTGCTGGAGACCGAGGGCAAGAAGGTCGGCAAGTTCGGTCCCGCCAACGGCGCGGTGATGGAGAAGCTGATCGAGGCCGGCAATCTGCTGGCCCGTGGCCGGCTGGAGCACAGCTACCCGATGAGCTGGCGCTCCAAGGCGCCGGTGATCTTCCGCAATACGCCGCAGTGGTTCATCCGCATGGATGCGCCGATCGCCGGCGGCCCGACCCTGCGCGAGGCGGCCCTGTCGGCCATCGATGCGACGACCTTCGTGCCGGAGGGCGGCCGCAACCGCATCCGCTCGATGGTCGAGAGCCGTCCGGACTGGCTGATCAGCCGTCAGCGCGCCTGGGGCGCGCCGCTGGCCATGTTCGTCGACAAGGACACCGCCGAGCCGCTCTGCGACCCGGCGGTCAACGCCCGGATCATCGCGGCCATCGAGGCCGAGGGCGCCGACGCCTGGTTCAAGCGCCCGGCCAGCGACTTCCTCGGCGACCACGATGCCGCCCGTTACGAGAAGGTCGAGGACATCCTCGACGTCTGGTTCGACAGCGGCTCGACGCACGCCTTCGCCCTCGAGGGCCGGGCCAATACGCACTGGCCGGCCGATCTCTACCTCGAAGGCTCCGACCAGCACCGCGGCTGGTTCCAGTCCTCGCTGCTCGAGAGCAGCGGCACCCGCGGCCGCGCGCCCTACGACACCGTCCTGACCCATGGCTTCACCATGGACGAGAACGGCGAGAAGATGAGCAAGTCCAAGGGCAACGTCATCGACCCGGAGGTGATCTTCCGGGAGAGCGGGGCCGAGATCCTGCGCCTCTGGGTCGCGATGGTCGACTACCGGGAGGACCAGCGGATCGGCAAGACGATCCTGGCCACCACGACCGACGCCTATCGCAAACTGCGCAACACCCTGCGCTATCTGCTGGGCGCCCTGAACGGGTTTGGGGACGCCGAGCGGGTGGCCGTCGCGGACATGCCGCCGCTGGAGCAGTTCATGCTCCACCGGCTGTGGCAGCTCGATGGCGAGGTGCGGAAGGCCTACCAGGAGTACCGCTTCAACGACGTGGTGCGGCCGCTGCTGGAGTTCTGCCAGGGCGACCTGTCGACCTTCTTCTTCGATATCCGCAAGGACGCCCTCTACTGCGACCGGCCCGACAGCCTGCGCCGCCGCGCCTGCCGCACGGTGATGGACGCGGTGTTCGAGCGGCTGACGATCTGGCTCTCGCCGCTGATCAGCTTCACCACCGAGGAGGCCTGGACGGCGCGCTATCCGGACGCCGGCTCCAACAGCCTGCGGGTGTTCCCCGAAACGCCGGCCGACTGGCGCAATGACGCCGAGGCGGCGCGGTGGGCCAAGGTCGCGCAGGTCACCGGCGTGGTCACGGGCGCGCTGGAAATCGAGCGCCGCGAGAAGCGGATCGGCTCGTCGCTGGAGGCGGCGCCGGCCGTCCATGTGGCGGACGACGAGCTCCTGGCGGCGTTCGGCGGCCTCGATCCGGCGGAGATCTTCCGCACCAGCGGCGGAACCCTGGACGGCGGCGCCGGCGCGGCTGCCAGCTTCCGCATCGCCGAGATGAAGGCGGTCGCGGTCGATCCGGACAAGGCGGAGGGCCACAAGTGCTCCCGCTGCTGGAAGGTCCTTCCGGAAGTGAAGCCCGCCACCCAGCTTTGCCTGCGCTGCGAGGACGCCGTCGCGGTGTGGGACAAGTCCCACGCGGGCTGATATTCGAGTCCGGACCCTGGGGAACGCCCGCGTGAGTTCTGAAGCCACCGAATCGCCCGTCGCCGAGCTCGTCTCCCACGACGGGACGCCGCCCGACGGCGCGCCCGACACGTCCCGGCCGGACCGTCTGCAGGGGCCGACGGCCTACGCCATCTGCCTGGCGGTGATTCTCGCCGACCAGCTCTCGAAGCAGTGGATCCTCTACGCCTTCCAGCTGCCGGTGCTTGGCAGTGTGCAGATCTGGGGTCCGGTGCACCTGACCATGGTCTGGAACCAGGGCGTCAGCTTCGGCCTGTTCCGGGGCGAGGCCGAATGGGTCCGCTGGGCGCTGGCGGCCTTCTCGCTGGGCGTCGCGGGCTTCCTGGCGGTCTGGGCCCGCCGGGTCGAGCGGCCCTTGCTCGGCGCGGCGATCGGTCTGGTCATGGGCGGCGCGATCGGCAATCTGGTCGACCGGGTCCGGTTCGGCGCGGTGGCCGATTTCATCGACCTGAAGGCGCTCTATTTCCCCTGGGTGTTCAACGTCGCCGACAGCGCCATCACCATCGGCGTGATCCTGCTGCTGCTCGACAGCGCGCGGCGGGACGTGAAGGCTTAACGCAGTTGCCGTTCGCCTCACTTTTGGCGTATCGAGAGCGCCTGTTAGCGGCCGGGGCGATTGAACGCGCCCGACTCAAGGCCCCGAGGAGCAAGGCTCTATGATCTCTACCCGCGTCGCGTGCGCTGTTGCGCTGATCGCCGCCACCGGCCTCGCCGGCTGCAACTCGACGTCGAAAGCGCTCGGCCTGTCCAAGGTCACGCCTGACGAATTCCGCGTTGTGACCAAGGCCCCGCTGGTTGTTCCGCCTGACTATGCGCTGCGTCCGCCGTCGCCGGGCGAGCCCCGTCCGCAGGAACTGCAGCCGGAAAGCGCCGCCCGTACGGCGCTCGCCGGTCAGGCCGCCGGCGCCCAGCGCACTGACGGCGAGCGCCTGCTGGTCGCGCGCGCCGGCGCCGACAAGGCTGATCCGCTGATCCGCTACGTTGTCGACGATGAGTTCGGCGACCTGGCGCACAAGGAAAAAACCTTCGCCGACCGCGTCATGTTCTGGCGCAAGGACGCGCCGGCGACGACCGCCGTCGCCTCGTCCGACGGCGCCGCGCCGCCGGTGCTGGTCGACGCCGCCGCCGAGGAAGCCCGCCTGAAGGCGATCACGGGCGGCCGGACGGTGATCATCTCCCGCGAAAAGGCCAGCTGGGTGAAGCTGCCGGGTCTGTAGAAATTCCCTTCTCCCCTCGCGGGAGAAGGTGTCAGGCGAAGCCTGACGGATGAGGGTTTCCCCCGTCCGTCAGGCTTTTTGCTTTTTGGCCCGCTCACAGAGCCTGCGACCCCTCATCCGACCTCCTTCGGAGGCCACCTTCTCCCGCAAGGGGAGAAGGACTTCGCTCTGAATCGTCCTACACTCCCCCCATGCCCATCCGCCGCCTCCCGCCGGAAACCGTCAACCGCATCGCCGCCGGCGAGGTGGTCGAACGGCCTGCGAGCGCGGTCAAGGAACTGGTCGAGAACGCCCTGGACGCCGGCGCCGGTCGCGTCGAGGTCGAGGCCGACGGCGGCGGCCTGACCCGCATCCTCGTCGCCGACGACGGCTCGGGTCTCTCGCCCGAGGAGCTGTCGCTGGCCGTCGAGCGGCACGCGACCTCGAAGCTCTCGCCCGACGCCGACGGGACCTGGGACCTGCTGCATATTTCCACGCTCGGCTTCCGGGGCGAGGCCCTGCCGTCGATCGGCTCGGTGGCGCGCCTCAGCATCTCCAGCCGCGCGAGGGGCGCGTCGGACGCCCATGCCATCCTCGTCGAGGGCGGCGCGACAGGCGATGTCGGACCGGCCGCCTTCGCCGGCGACCACGGCGCGCGGGTCGAGGTGCGCGACCTGTTCTACGCCACGCCCGCCCGGCTCAAGTTCATGAAGTCGGCGCGCGCCGAACAGATGGCCATCGCCGAGGAACTCAAGCGCCAGGCCATGGCGCATGAGGCGGTCGCCTTCACCCTGGACCTCGACGGCCGCCGCGCGCTGCGCCTGACCGCCGAACATCCGGGACCGGACGGCCGCCTCGCGCGCCTGTCCGCCGTGCTGGGCAACGAGTTCCAGGACAACGCCCTGGCCATCGACTCCGAACGGGAAGGCATCCGCCTGACCGGGTTCGCCGGCCTGCCGACCTACAGCCGGGGCAACGCCGCCCACCAGTATCTGTTCGTCAACGGCCGTCCCGTGCGCGATCGGCTGCTGCAGGGCGCCCTGCGCGGCGCCTACTCCGATTACCTCGCGCGCGACCGCCATCCGACGGCGGCGCTCTATATCGAGCTCGACCCGACGCTCGTCGACGTGAACGTCCATCCGGCCAAGGCCGAGGTGCGGTTCCGCGATCCGTCGCTGGTCCGCGGGTTGATCATCGGCGCCTTGCGTCACGCGCTGGCGGGCGCCGGGCACCGGGCCTCGACCACGGTCGCGTCAGCCGCCCTGGCCGGGTTCCGGGCGCAGTCGTTCCCGGGGGGCGGCTACCAGCCCGGTCCGTCACCTGCCGGGTTCTCCGCCTGGCAACAGGGCGGCTGGACGCCCCGCGCCCCGGCGCCCAGCCTGCCCGGCATGGCGGAAGCCACCGCCCGCGTCGAGCCGATGGCTGACTGGGCGCCGCCGGAACAGACCTGGGGCGAGGCCGCCCCGGTCATCGATCCCGTCGACTACCCGCTCGGCGCCGCGCGGGCCCAGGTGCACGAGACCTATGTCGTGTCCCAGACCCGCGACGGCATCGTCATCGTCGACCAGCACGCCGCGCACGAACGGCTCGTCTACGAGCGGATGAAGACGGAGATGGAGTCCGGCGGCGTGGTGCGCCAGACCCTGCTCTTGCCGGAAGTGGTCGATCTCGATCCCGCCGAGGCCGACCGCGTGATGGCCAAGGCCGACGAACTGGCGGCGCTGGGCCTGGTGCTGGAGGCGTTCGGGCCGGGCGCGGTGCTGGTGCGCGAAACGCCGGCCCTGCTGGGCGATACCGACGCCGCCGGGCTGGTCCGCGACATCGCCGATGATCTGGCCGAGAACGGTCAGGCCCTGGCGCTCAAGGAGCGGCTGGAGGAGGTCTGTTCGACCATGGCCTGTCATGGTTCGGTGCGCGCCGGCCGCCGCCTGACCGCCGCCGAGATGAACGCCCTGCTGCGCGAGATGGAAGCCACGCCCCACAGCGGCCAGTGCAACCACGGCCGGCCGACGTACGTCGAATTGAAGCTCGCCGACATCGAGCGACTGTTCGGGCGGCGTTAGGCGGGGACATGTACCGCAGGTACGTGTCCCCTAATCCAGACTCAGGACGATCGATTGGGGACACGTACCTGAAGGTACATGTCCCCGCGTCTCAAAGCTCCGCTTCGGCGAACGCGCCCATGGCCGCCTGGACATACTCCAGCAGACCCTTCGCCCGGTCCTCATAGTGCGACCGGAAGTCCGGGTGGTCGCCGTACATCGCCGCCAGGCCGATAAAGGCCTCGCGGGTCGGAGGCGTCTTCCAGGTGCGGCTGATCCAGGTGTGGTGGCGGCGCATGATGGCCGTTACGGCCGCGCTGTCTGGCGGCAGCCCGTCCCGCAGGGCGTCGGAGAGCGCGGCTTCGATGGCCTCGCCCTCGGCCTTCATGTCGGCGAAGTCGCCGGCCTTCCAGTCCTTCATCACCGCCTTGCCGTGCTCGATCTCGGCGCGGGCACCGTCGCCGTGGCGGTCGATGACCCAGGCCTCGTACCCGGCCTGTTTTTCGGGCGCGAAGCCCTGGTAGAGGTCCTTGTCCTTCATGTCCGTCTCTCCTTCGAGGGCGGCGAGGGTGTCATCCAGCGTGCGGAGAAGACGGCGGTAGCGCCGGGCCTGTGCGTCCAGTGTCGCCCGATGGCGGCGCAGGGCCGCCGTCCGGTCGAAGTCCGGCGCCGCAAGCACCGCGCGGATGGCCTCCAGCGGAAACTCGAGCTCGCGATGGAAGAGGATCTGCTGCAGGCGCAGCAGTTCCTCACGACCGTAGTAGCGGTAGCCGTTCTCTCCGACGCTGGCAGGCTTGAGCAGACCGATCTGGTCATAGTGATGCAGGGTGCGGACGCTGACGCCCGACATCTTCGACACCTGCCTGACCGTGTATCCGCTCATCCCGTCCTCGCCGATGGACCGGGGTATGAGGTCTCACGGGGCGTGAGGGTCAAGCTTGGTCTCACCGAAATAATCAACCGTCATGGCCCGGCCCGTCCTGGCCATGACGGGGTTTGTGATTTCCAGAACTGTTGGTTAGGCTGTGGCCGTTCAATCGAGGCGACCATGCTACCCCTTGCCACCGAGGCGCGGGCCTGACGGCCACCTAAGTCCGTCGAGCGCCCGCTGATCCGCCCGCTCCCGCCTTGCGTGGGGGCGCGACGTCTCATGCCTCGACACGGACACTCCAGTGAACATCTCCAAACCGCAGCAGCGCACGCTGCACGCGCTCGCCCAGGGCGGCGCGATCACACTCGTGCGCGACGACCGCGGCGGCATCCTCGCCGCGCAATGCCATAACCGGGACGGCTGGCTGCTCAGCGACTGCAACCTCGGGGTCTTCAAGACCCTGAAGAAGCGCCGTCTGATCGCCAGCAAGGACGGCGGACCCTACCGCATCACGCGGGAGGGCCTGCTCAGTCTGCGATCCCAGCTCGACAACCGGGTGACGATCAGGGGCTGGTGAAGGGCGCGGGCCGTCCCGGGTAACCTGTGGACGGCCCGCGTCCGGTCAGCGGTCCCGGCGGACAGCGTTGATGCGCGCGCTCAACGCGTTGAAGCGGCGATCCAGATCAGCCCGCTCGACGATGGACAGACCACCCTGGCGATAGGTGGCCTCAAGCCGGGCGATGGCGTCGAAGTCGCCGCGAAGGCGGCGAGCTTCCACGCTGGTGATCGAGCCGTTGCGAACGCCGGCCTCGATACGGTCGTCGAGAGCCGCCTGACGTTGGTCGATGCTGGTCCAGCCGCCGTCGTCGTCCCGACCGTCGGCCTGGATACGGGCGCTGAGGGCGTCGAAACGACGATCGAGATCGGCGCGTTCGGCGTTGGTCAGACCGCCCTGACGGTAGTCGGCTTCGAGCCGGGCGATGGTCTGGAACTCGGCGCGGAGGCGGGTCGCTTCCTGGTTCGAGATCGAGCCATTGCGGACGCCTGCGT